>JBBAKM010000014.1:0-75587 GCA_040403495.1 Bacteroidia bacterium | reverse complement strand
CAGCAAGGGGGTATATTAAAAAACCAAATGTAAATTTTGCTACCCTCCTAATATTCCAAGGTCTATACATTTCAAATCCTGAAAAAACATTGTTTCCATCAATTCTATTTATATCTAAAATCTTTACATTATTATCCAAATTGTATTTAAACAATTTCACTTCATTCATTGGGTTAATTAGAAATTCATCTACTTTTGTTTTAATTGAAAGCCCACTATAATCTTGTTTTACATAATAAACATGTATTCCATCATCACTTGATATGGCCTTTAAAAAAGAAGCGCCTTTGGTGAATTTCCCCTTTATAAAACTTGATGATTTTTTATTCAAATCAAAGTCATAAAAAGTGTAACTAAATACACGATTTTGAACATTGGCAAATGTCAAAATCCCTTTATTGGGAAGTATTATGGTCGAATTCATAGCCTGCAAATCCTCTAAATTTGTCTTACTAACCAGTTTAATTGGTTGTGAAAAAACAGAATAAAACAATGATATAAAAACAACGAGAAAAATGTGTTTCATAATTAATGCAATTATAAACCGAAATTTATTAATTTTAACTAAGTTTTTAGTTAAAACAACTTCCTACGCCTTATACTTTTTTCAATCAATTAATTTGAATTAGAGCGAACTTTGATGACTATCTATTAAATCAAAAAAACTCTAAAAAAACCTCTTTTATTGTTTTCAACAACGACTCTATCAACCTCTAACACTGTGAGAATTTACTTTAAAATAGAAGTTTAATTAGATACAAAACCACCCCTATTAACCAACAAAAATTCTGTTGATGTATTAATTATAATTGAATGAAATGCTTGCCTCAACTATCTAATTTTTAGGCAAAAAAGCCATTATAGCATTTTGTAGACACTGAGTTCTTTGTAGTGTCCTGTACCCGTTTTCTTTTTACCTGATCCTATTTGTTTATTTAAAATCTTAATGAGCAAATATTCTTTTTCAGAAATCGTTTGGAGATTAAGTCTTGAATAAATCTTTACAGGACCACCACCAAAAGTAGCGTCAATTCTCTTTTTGGTTTTGGTATCGTTAAAGGACTCATCAATTTCACTAACAAATTCTTCACCAAATCCATCAAAATCAACCGAAATCACAGTGAGTGTATTATGTAAACCATGTAAATAACTTAAATAAAACTGACCATCACTCGCATAAGTTATCACAGAGTGTTTAATAGTATTAAAACCTTCAGATGGCGCTAAGTAATGGTAAAACTTTAGTGGAACGCCTGACTTTTCTTTAATTTCTTTCTTGTTCGTTAATTCAAAAACAGGATCAACACTATAGGTTTTTGTAATCCCTTTTGTATGATTAATTAAATTTACTTGCAAATTAGTATAAGTATATCCCACCAAAACAGTTCTCGTTTGTCTTGTTGTTCTTCCTTTAGAATCTGTAGTATAGTATACTTCTATCTCATAAATGGGTGTCACTTTTTCAGAAACAACAACCTCAATATCTTGATTATTTATCGTTTTTCTAATTTTTGAATTACTGAAATTAACATTGGAATAACTTGAATAAACTTCATTTGAAGATTTATCCCCCAATTGATTTTTAACTGTTTTTAAGGACACTTTATCATTGAAATAATTACCAGCAAAGTTTTCTTTATATTTCAATTTTTTCTTTTCAGGAAACTTTGTCATGGCACCACCTGTAAAGTCATAAAACATTCTTAATCCATTTGAGGCATCAAAACCAACTGAATCTGTTTTTGAATTGTTAAACTGAAAGGTATTTATACGGGTTAATTTATCTGTTCTGTAAGAAAAATGCTCCATATCGCTAAAACTCGTATTGGTTCTTACTATTTTTATTGGCGTTTTGCTTCTTATTACACCACTTGTAACCCCTAAATACACATCATCATTGTGAATTTTCACATCATGAATTCCCATGTTTCTATATTTAGAAGACTTAAATTCTTTTCTATTGATGTATTCTAATTTACCTTCTTCTAATGTTGCCAAAAAAGGTCTGGTATTGGGTCTAGCAGGAACTACAATTGGATAAAGCAACCATGCAAAAGCAAATTTTGATACTCTTTTTAAACCCCATGGTTTGTACATTTCAAATCCAGAAAAAACATTTTGTCCATCAATTTTATTAATGTTCATTATCTTAACATAGTTTTTCATTTTGTATTGATACAATTCCACTTTGTTTTTGTTGTCAATTAATATCTCATCAATCTTGGTTTTAGGGAAAAAACCCATGTAGCTTTGTTTAGAAAAATACAAATGAATGCCATCATCTCTCAACACTGTATTTAAATAAGACATTCTTTTGGTCAAATTAACTTCACTTTTCTTTTCCGACTTTTTATTAAGTTCAAAATCGTAAATAACAGAATTATATAAGTTTTTATCTACCTTATTGAATTGAAGAATTCCTTGCCCCGGAAGTACAATAATCAAATCTAAACCAGGGGTGAATTTAATTTCAGCTTTTTTTGCAAGTTCTATTGGCTGTGCAAAAACTGAACAAAATGCCGAAAGAATAACAAAGAGAAAAATGTGTTTCATAATTAATGCAATAATAAAACCGAAAACACAACTTTTTCAATTTATTTTCAATTAAAACACATCATAAATTAAACTATTTAGTGATTGGTTTCATACTATTGAAATGATTAAAACACAGAGAATGAAATTTTAAAAAAGCGAAGCTATGAAGATTAAAAAGCAATCTTCACAACACCCAAGTGTTTCCACTTAAACAAAACCCCAAGTGTTACATAGGTATTACCGTTTACCAAAAACACATCACGGGTCTCTATAACAGGGCTTAATTTACCTGCCTCAGTTACAGATTCTTTAGTCAATTTACCTTTAGCATCAATTGTAACAAAACTTAAAACCGATTTTTTAAAGTCTGGCAAAGTTTGATTATACGTTGGGTTTCCTGTTCCGTAATTATTTGGCGAATCTGTAAAAATAATGTTTTTTGCATTACCATTTGGATTTGGCAAATAGCCACAAAACTCGTCATTGGAAATAAATCGTTGTGCTTTGGGAATGATGTAAATATTTATTAAATCACCTTTTGTATCAAGATCAAAAACCACTGCTTGCATAGACATATATTGCATTGCAGAACCACCATTTGAACCTGAAACAGAATGTTTATAATTTAACTCCCCATAAATAGTAATCCCTTTCGAGTGGTGAAAAATACTGTTCACCGTTAAATTATCTATATTTTTATTTGAATTAAATTCAGAGCTTAAACGTCCTTGAAACTTTTCTGTTTTATTCTCAATCTTCTTAATATTTTTTTCATTCAGGTCATTGTAAAACTCTTTTTTCCATTTCAACATTTGAGTATTTAAAACCAAAGTATAAACGCCACTATAAACAGATTTTGAAGCAGATTTTCCTGAATTCAAACTAAACAAGCCAAAAAAAGTAATGACATTGCTAGTATCATTCGAAGCATACCCTCTACAAGTATTTAAATTCACGCCAGTTTCCAAAACTGCAACTTCTTCAAAATTTTTCTGTGACATGTTGGTTGCGACAACTTTATATTGCATTGGCACCTTATTAATTCCATTGATTTCTTTGTCATCTGCATTGGGTGTTATAACAACAGAAATACAACCGTTATTTGACAACAATACTTGATGTATGATAACAACACCATAACTCTTTGGAAATTCTAATTCTTTTTCCATAAGTAAATTGAGAGACAAATCAAAAACCCCAAAATCCATCTTTTGACCCTGTTCCAAAATTTCGTACTTATAACTATTAGAAGGCTTGCCTATAAATAGAATTTTACTTTTATCAGGACTTTGCAAATGATCAATTTCTGTATTTTTAGCTTTTGAAGACAATGACATCAACTTCTTTAACTTTACATCATCTTTTTTAGATTCACGGTCTATTATTCTACCAGACACTTTTCGTGAATTATTTTTATTGTCTTTGGTCATGTAAAACACAGTGATTTTGTCTTTATTAAAAATCATTTTGGAATTGTAGGCAATGCTGCCATCAATCTTTGGTATTTTAATGATAAAGGTTTCCTTCATTGACAAAGTTTCAAAATCATAAACGGCTATGACATTATTGGTAGTTACAGTTGCTAAATCGCTGGTAATAATATCTTCAGCATCTGCATGTAGCAGGACTGTCCCTAAACTTCTCTTAAGAGATTTATTCCCTGAAGAAATATTTTTGGTAAAAGTAACTTCAGGCACTTGACTTTTTACATTCAATGAAATAAATAAAAGCAGAGCAAATAAGAGCGTTTTCTTCATGATTCAAAATTGTACTAAAATAAATTAAATTCCAATTTTAATCTTAAAAATTTATTATTCGAAACAATTTATTAATATTACAAAAGGGCAAAAACCCCCATTAGGTTTAGCCGACAAAGGCATCCATCCTCCACAGGCGGACAAGCTACTAGGTAACAAGTAAACAACTAAAACAATCTTGTTGTAAGGCGTCTTCAAGTGAGACGCCAAGCATGGCGTCTCTACAGGATAGATTCTGAAACCTGTGCTGAACTTGATTCAGTATAAATTTTGAGGACAAAATTTTCAAGAATGACTGTCGGATTATTCAACAACTAAACACCCTTCGAGAGCCTCAGGGTGACAATATAACAATCATGCTGAACGGCGTGAAACAATGTTACAACTAAACAAACAACCTTTTACACCCTTCGGTACTATTCAGCATAGCTGAATAACTCTGGGTGACAATTAAACCCTTTCAACCATTTAAACCCATTAAACCTTTAAACAATCATGCTGCAAGGCTTGAAACAATGCAACAATTAAAAAATCACGCTGAATGGCGTGAAACACCCTTCGAGAGACACCCTCACGTGACTTGGCTCAGCCAAGTGGGTGACAATTAAACCCTTTCAACCATTTAAACGCCTAAACAAATAAACAATTAAACCCTTTCAACCATTTAAACGCCTAAACAACTAAACAAATAAACATCCCCTTCTACCTACTCAAATACATGCTTTTCTTGCTGTAGATTTCTCTAAATTCAGGATCTTTAGTGTCTTTTACGAACAAAATTGCTTCTCCCGTACTCTTCATTTCAGGACCTAATTCTCTGTTTACGTTAGGGAATTTACTGAATGAAAACACAGGTAATTTGATGGCATAACCTTCTTGTTTTGGTTGAATGTTGAAATCCTTTAATTTATGAGTTCCCAACATTATTTTAGTTGCAATGTTGATGTAAGGAACATCGTATGCTTTGCAAATAAATGGCACAGTTCTACTCGCTCTTGGATTAGCCTCAATCACATAAACCTCTTCATTTTTAATGGCGAATTGGATGTTTAATAATCCTCTGATATTCATTGAAAAAGCCAGTTTTTTACTATACTCTTCCATTTTTTGTTTTACATTTTCGCTCAAACTAAACGGAGGTAATACAGCACTACTGTCACCACTGTGAATCCCTGCAGGTTCAATGTGTTCCATCATGCCTATAACGTGATAATCTTCACCATCGCAAATTACATCACATTCCGCTTCTTCGGCTCTGTCAAGGAAATGGTCAATTAACACTCTATTGCCTGGCAAATCGCCTAACAATCCAATTACAGCAGCCTCTAACTCTTCGTCATTTATCACAATTTTCATACCCTGCCCACCCAATACATAACTTGGACGAACCAAAACAGGATAACCAACCTCTTGTGCTATTTTTACAGCCTCATCTGCGGTTTCAGAAACACCGTATTTAGGGTAAGGAATATTTAATTCTTTGAGCAAATCACTGAACAAACCACGGTCTTCACTCATGTCCATGTCAGGGAAAGAAGTGCCAATGATTTTTATTCCTCTTTCGTGTAACTTTTCTGCTAGTTTTAGTGCCGTTTGTCCTCCTAGTTGTACAATAACCCCTTCAGGCTGTTCGTGTTCGATAATCTCCCACAAATGCTCCCAATACACTGGTTCAAAATACAATTTGTTAGCCATATCAAAATCGGTAGAAACCGTTTCTGGATTACAATTGACCATTATCGCTTCGAAACCTGTTTCTTTGGCAGCCAATAAGCCGTGAACACAACTGTAGTCAAACTCTATTCCTTGACCAATTCTGTTTGGACCACTTCCCAAAACGACTATTTTGCGCTTGTCAGACCTAATGCTTTCGTTCTCAGTCTCGAAACAAGAGTAAAAATAATTGGTTGGCGAAGGGAATTCTGCCGCACAAGTATCAACCATTTTATAAGTTCTGCGAATACCCATTGCTTTACGTTTTTCGTAAACATCATCTTCATTGCAATTTTTAAGTAAAAAAGCAATTTGATAATCACTGTATCCTTTTTGTTTGGCAGTTCTGATTAATGATTCAGGCAAGGTGTCTAAAGTAAATTTTCTGATTTCTTTTTCTGTTTTCACCAAATCAGCAATTTGCTCCAAATACCAACGGTCTATTCTCGTTAATTTTTGAACCGAAGAAATAGGCACCCCCATTTCTAAAGCATCTTTCAAATGGAATAAACGGTCCCAACTAGGGAACTCCAAGCTGTGAACAATTTCCTCTAAATTTCTAGAACCAGTTCCATCAGCACCCAAACCATGCTTTCTAATCTCTAAAGATTGACAAGCTTTTTGTAAGGCTTCTTGGAAACTTCTTCCTATTGCCATTACCTCACCTACTGATTTCATTTGCAGACCTAAAGATTTGTCAGCACCTTTAAATTTGTCAAAATTCCATCTTGGTATTTTAATAATTACATAGTCAATAGCTGGTTCGAAAAAGGCAGAAGTTGTTTTAGTTACTGGATTTTTCAACTCATCCAAGTTGTAACCTATGGCCAATTTGGCAGCAATTTTTGCAATAGGATAACCAGTGGCTTTACTAGCCAAGGCTGATGAACGAGACACCCTTGGGTTAATCTCAATTGCGATAATATCTTCATTCTCTGGGTTAACTGCGAATTGCACATTACAACCTCCCGCAAAATTACCGATACTACGCATCATTTTGAATGCCATGTTACGCATGGTTTGGTAACAAGTATCGCTCAAAGTCATAGCAGGCGCAATAGTTATACTGTCACCTGTGTGAATTCCCATTGGATCTAAATTTTCAATGGTACAGATAACGGCAATGTCATTTTTATTATCTCTCAACAACTCCAATTCATATTCTTTCCAACCTAATACAGCTTGTTCAACAAGAACTTCGTGAGTTGGAGAAGCTTCTAATCCTATTCTTAACTTTTCATCTAATTCACTTTTGTTATTAACAAAACCACCTCCTGTACCACCTAATGTAAAGGAAGGGCGGATAACCAAAGGATAACCAATTCGTTGTGCAATTTCTTTACCTTCAAGGTATGAATTCGCTGTTTCCGAAGTGGCAACACCCACACCAATGTCTATCATTAATCGTCTGAACAATTCTCTGTTCTCAGTTTTTTGAATAGCAGCAGTGTCAACACCTATTATTCTAACATTGTATTTTTCCCAAATCCCTAAATCTTCAGCTTCAATACACAAGTTCAAAGCCGTTTGACCACCCATAGTTGGTAACACAGCATCTATTTGACGCTCTTGTAGTATTTTTTCAATACTTTGACAAGTTAATGGCCACAAATAAACATGGTCTGCAGTTACTTTGTCAGTCATAATCGTTGCAGGATTGCTGTTGATAAGCGACACCTCTATTCCCTCTTCTCTGAGTGAACGAGCAGCCTGACTCCCCGAATAGTCAAACTCACATGCTTGACCGATGATGATGGGACCGCTACCGATGATTAAAACTGACTTTATGGAATTGTCTTTTGGCATATTAGATGATTAAAATTTGGCAAAATTACTTTATTTCGAAACGATATAAAAGCGATGTGGACAATTTAAATTTTGGATTTAGTGATTTTGGATTTTTGATTTTTTAAACCCCCTAAAGATTAAAATTTTTGATTTAGTGATTTTTGATTTTTTGAAACCCCTAAAGATTTAAATTTTTGATTTAGTGATTTTTGATTTTTTGAAACCCCTAAAGATTTAAATTTTTGATTTAGTGATTTTTGATTTTTTGAAACCCCTGAAGATTTAAATCTTGGATTTAGTGATTTTGGATTTTTGGTTTTTTGAAACTCCTAAAGATTAAAATTTTTGATTTAGTGATTGCAGAATGTAGAATGTAGATTTTGAAAAATTAATGAGTAATTTTATAAGTTAAGTTGAAAAACTGCCTAACGTAACTAAACCATCTAATTCAAAAACCATTTGGTTCCCAATCCAACATTGAACAAATACTCACTTTCTTTTCCTACCAATACAGTTCTTTTGTGAATGTTGACTAATCCAAATTGCAATGTCGGTTCTATTCTAAATGAAATTTTATTTAAATGAAATACTTTACCTGCACTCAACAAAAAAGAAGTATTTACAGGCTTAATGTTTCCAATTTTTGATTTACTTTTTGAATCAGGGAAAACTGTTTTTCTATTGGCACTCAATAAAACTTCAGGCTGAAGTCCAAATGTAATAAAATAATCATCGTCAACATAAAAATTCAATTTGACTGGCATCGTTAAGAAGTTGTAATTGGATTTAATTGTTACCTTTTGAATATTTACAATTCCATTAATAGGGTCAATTTGGTCTCCAAACACTGCATCAAATTGAAATCTGTACCCTTTGTTTACAAAAAGAACACCATATTCAAACTCAGCTTTCGGTAAAATCTTTTTTACACTAACTAAACCTAAAGAAACACCTAATCCTGGATTTTCATTAGCTCTGAAATCTTTAGAAGGGACAAAATTTAAGAGTCTGTGTTTAATTTCAGGCGAAACCAACAAGCCCCATTTTGCTTTATTTTCTTGAGCACACAATACGCCAAATCCTAGCATAAGAAACAATGACAACTTTTTCATTTCAATGCAAATATATCAACTATTGATTGCAATCATTAAACAAATTTTCGTAATAATTGAATTTGTCTTATTTTCGAACCTTCAATGAGATATCTAATTGTTTTTGTTTTTATAGTCTGTTTCACCTCCATTGTTGCCCAAAATGATGAGAAAGGCAAGTTTTCCGGCAACTTCATGAGCAATGTTCAAGTTTATGACCGCGATGAAAAAATTGGAGCAACCACAGAAGTTTACAACAAATATAAGTCGAGCGCAGATGCTTGGCTTTTCCTTAACTACGATTTGAAAGGTTATAGTTTTTCATTAAGGTATGACATGTTCAACAACTCTCCCTTACTAAATCCTATTGGCGTTTACAACAAACAAGGCGTTGGTTTTTGGCAAGCTTCCAAATCAATTAAAAACTTAAACATTACAGTCGGGCATTTTTACGACCAATTTGGCACAGGCATGATTTTCCGTGCCTACGAAGACCGCTTAATTGGGATTGACTACGCCATTCAAGGATTAAGGGTAAAATACAACTACAAAAACCTCTCATTAAAAGGCTTTGCCGGCCAACAAAAAGGAAATATTTTTTCAGGCGATCGTTTTGGTGTGGCACCCGAGGCTATCAAAGGATTTAATGCTGAGTACAATACTAAAATCAAAAATGTTCGTTTAAACTTAGGTTCATCGATTGTTAACAGAACGCTCGACCAAAACTCAATGAACAATGTCGCTACATTTATCAATTCACAATCATTGGAAACCCGATTCATCCCCAAATACAATACTTATGCTTTCAATGGTTATGCTGATATTGGCTACAAAGATTTTAAATTTTATTCCGAATACCTATTCAAAACCAAAGAAGCTATTTTCAACCAAGATGCTAGTTTACTTTTGAACAGAGATGGCAATATCATCTACAATACTTTAAGTTATTCTAAAGCTGGTTTAGGTTCCAAAAAAAGAATGTCATTTGGAGCTAATCTTCAATACAAAAGAATTGAAAATTTCTCGTTTAGAACCTCCCCATTCGAAACCCTTAACAATGGACTAATAGCCTATTTACCTTCTATAACTAAACAAAACACCTACCGTTTGCTAGCTAGATACAATGCTGTAACGCAGTTTTTGGGCGAAGAGGCTTACCAAGCAGATTTGGTATTTACCCCCAAAAGAGGGACCACTTTTTCATTCAACTACTCTCGTGTAAATAGTTTGAAAACAAATGGCGACATCAATGGTAATCCAAAGCATTTATTTAGTGAACGCTATTTAGAAGTTCAGCACAAAATTAACAAAAAGTCAAAAATTAAATTTGGAGCACAATCAATCTATTACGACCAACAGCGTTACGAACAAAAAGACACCTCATACAAAGACGTTCAAACCATTACCCCTTTTGTAGAATACACTTACAAAATTTCTCCCAAAACATCATTGCGTATTGAAGCACAATATTTAGACACCAAACAGGATTTAGGTAGTTTTGCCAACGCGATAATCGAAATAAACCATGCACCACATTGGAGTTTCAGTATTGGAGACATGGTGAATACCGTTCCATACCGTTCCCCTTCAAGTATCATCCCTTCAGAAATCATTCACTATTACAGCGGTTTTGTGGGCTACACAGATGGTCCTACAGTGGTTACTTTGGCCTACATCAAACAAGTGGAAGGGGTTAATTGCACCGGAGGTATTTGTCGTGTGGAACCAGCTTTCAGTGGCGCTAGACTAACATTGAGCACTAGTTTTTAAACGATGAAAAGCAATAATAAAACCTACTTAATTGTCATTATTGCGGCGCTTGGTTACTTTGTTGACATTTATGACCTTATTTTATTCAATGTAGTCAAAGAAACCAGTTTGGCAGCCATAGGCATCAGTGGCGACTCATACAAAGCATACGAGATTTCCTTATTTAATTGGCAAATGTTCGGCATGCTATTGGGCGGTTTATTGTGGGGAATCTTAGGAGATAAAAAAGGCAGAATTTCAGTATTATTTGGGTCAATATTAATGTACTCTTTGGCCAATATAGCGAATGGATTGGTGACTAATATTGAACAATATACACTTTGTAGATTTATAGCAGGGATAGGTTTGGCTGGTGAATTAGGGGCCGGCATTACATTGGTTAGTGAAACCATGAGCAAAGAAAAAAGAGGAATTGGCACCATGATTATCGTTTCGTTTGGGGCATTGGGAGCTGTTTTTGCTGCATTTGTTGGCAAAATAGTTGAATGGCAAACGGCTTATTTTTTGGGAGGTGGACTCGGTTTGGCATTGTTACTATTAAGAGCAGGCGCCTTTGAATCGGGCATGTACAGTCAATTGAAAACCGATAAATCTATTTCGAGAGGCAATTTCTTTATCCTATTCAAAACCAAAGAACGCGCTTTTTTGTACCTCAAATCTATCGCCATAGGTGTTCCAATTTGGTTTATGATTGGCGTCTTAATTAATTTATCGCCCAGATTTGTAACCATAGAGGGTGTAAACACAAAGGAAATGCTGGGAGCCGCAGTTATGTTTACATACATAGGATTAAGCGCAGGAGATGTGCTAAGTGGCCTATTAAGTCAACTCTTAAAAAGCAGGAAAAAGGTTATTTACATTTATCTGTCTTTATCTGTTGTGCTCATACTTTACTATTTAAACACGCCTGTTCAAAGTTTCAATCAGTTCAAAATAAGTTGTTTATTATTAGGAATTGGCACAGGTTATTGGGCATTGTTTGTTCAAGTGGCCTCCGAGAATTTTGGCACAAATATCAGAAGTACGGTGACTAATACAGTCCCTAATTTTGTTAGGTTTAGCGTTGTTCCCATTACTGTTTCATTCAAAATATTAAGCGACAGTATGGGTGCTCAAAACGCAGCAATCATTGTAGGAAGTGTTTGTATGCTTATAGCACTTGCCTCATTGTATCTAATGAAAGAGACCTTTAGCAAAGACCTCAATTATCATGAAATTGATTAAAAAAATCGATAAACAGTTATTATTGTGATTAATTTTTAAAGATTTGAATTTCCAATATCACTCCATTTAAAAAATGCAAGAACATCAAAAAACCAAGTTAGGACTTATTATGGCTACCGACCCTAGATGGGTTAATATCGCCGAAATGAATATTGGATTTATTTTAAGTGACCACGCTTGGTGTGAACAAAAAGCGGCCACAACTGGCATTTCATTGATTGTAAAATATGCCCATTACCCACAAATAGTTGAAGAGGTTACTCCCATTGTAGCTGAAGAGTGGGGACATTTCCGAAGAGTCCTTAAAGAACTCAAAAAAAGAGATTTACCATTCGAAATGCCTCGCAAAGACGACTATGTAAATAAATTATTTGCGATAGAAAAACGCGGATTAAAACCCGACCAAGTTGCAGTGGAAAAACTACTTATCAGTGCCATGATAGAAGCCAGAAGTTGCGAGCGTTTCAGATTACTAAGTTTGCATATTCAAGACGAAGATCTTAAGGTTTTTTACAGAGAGTTTATGGAAAGTGAAGCGGGGCATTACCACACTTTTCTGAACTTGGCCAAAAGTATATTACCTGCAGATTATGTCATGAACCGTTGGAATGAATATTTAGTGGCAGAAGCAGACATAATGAAATCTATGGAACTTCGCGGAGACAGAATCCATTAAAAGCAAATGAAGTAAGCGTTAAGAAGAGTTTATAAATCCGCTAACTTAAAAATCCTTTCAGGCACAAATTGACCTCTCTCATTTTTGGTGACGGTGCAACATTCGTTGATAGGGTCGTGTTCAAAAAACAAAATAAAATCATTTTTTATAGCTTGCTCCAAAAAGGATTGTCTGTCGCGCATACTTTCTAGAGGTTTAATGTCATAAGCCATTACATAATTGACAGGTAAGTGACCCAAAGAAGGAATTAAATCGGCACAAAACACAATGGTTTGACCTTTGTAATTGATATGTGGCAGCATCATGGCTTCGGTGTGACCATACACTTTGGGCAATGTCATAAAATCTGCCACTTCATTCCCATTTTCAACAAAAAACAATTGACCACTTTCTTGAATAGGCATAATATTTTCGGTTAAGAAACTTGCCTTTTCACGTGGATTACTGTCCAAAGCATGTTGCCAATGTTCTTCGTTACTCCAATATTTAGCATTTTTAAAAGCAGTTTGATATTTGGTTCTATCACTGTTCCAAATTACACTTCCGCCACAATGGTCGAAATGCAAATGAGAGAGCACCACATCGGTAATATCATCGCGGTGAAATCCAAGTTTAGCCAAAGACAAATCCAAGGTGGCATCACCATTTAAATAATAAAACCCAAAGAATTTATCAGATTGTTTATTTCCAATACCATTGTCAATAAGTATTAAACGGTTGCCATCTTCTATCAACAGGCAACGCATTGCCCAATTGCACATATTATTTTCATCAGCAGGATTTAATTTTTGCCAAATACTTTTAGGTACCACCCCAAACATGGCACCTCCGTCTAATTTAAAAAAGCCTGTATCAATCGTATATAAATGCATGGCACGAATTTAAGAATTGATTTGAATTAAGAAAAAAGTCTTTTTAGCAAACTCTGCTTTTCTAAACTTGCTTTCAACTGTTTAAATTCCTCGTTATTGCTCAACTGATGGTGTTTTATATACAAATCCAACTGCCATGCAAATGCTTTGTGTGCATCCTTAAAAGGGTGCTTGAAATTATAACTTTTAATAAAACGAAGCAATTTAAACAAGTTATCTTGGTCAACATGCTGTAATTTACAAAATGTAACATAAGTTTGATGTAAAGTAACAGGAATTGAAATTCCATTTTCGTGTAAAATTTCGTTTCTTATTAAGTCAGCAGTTTCTGCTTGAGAATCATTAAACACTTTTTTTTCTGGAACATAATACGAAAACAATTGGTGTTGAATATTATGAAAACGCAACCCTTGTTTTAAGCATTGATACCAAAAGTCATAATCTTGCGAACGGATGTAATTGGGATTGTAAAGTAGTGTATTCCCAAAAACACCAATTTTATTCCTAAAAAAAGCTACGGGATTAGCCATTGGAGAATTAATTAAGAGATAAGCCGAAATCATACTATTGTGTTCATGTAGAGGCCATGTATTTTCAGATTCATTGACAAAAAACATTCCTGAACAAATGTCCACTTTGGGATTTTGTTCCATAAACTCTAATTGCAATTGCAGTCGGTTTGGAAAAGAAGAATCGTCGGAATCATTGTATGCAATATATTTAGTTTTAATTTGAGGTAAAGCCCAATTTAGAACTTCAGATTTAACATGCATCTCTTTGGGTAAAAGCATTACTTGATGCGGTATAGAAATTGGTTCAATCGGCATTTGATGGGTTAATATGACCCAATCAAACTCTTTAAATATTTGCCTTTCGAGCCCAAATACACACCTTTTAAACTGAGTTTCATTTGCATGTAAATAGGTAAGAACCGTTATTTTATTCATTTATTCTGATGGTTTTTTTTTTAATATCAAAGATAATGAATATTTGTTATAAAAATTAACTATATAATCTTTGATTATCAAACTGTTATAAAAAATATACTTTATACCATATTTAATTATTCATTTCCAAATCAAATTTAAGCTAATAAAGAGTGTATAAACAAATCCGAAAAATATCGAAACAAATTATAATTCAATTCAAGCTTCTTATTATTGAACTTTTTATTTATTATAGTCGGCATTTACCACAAACAAGAATTCTGAATTTTAACAAAGAAAATCATCTTGCCATTGTTTAAACATCAAACGATAATGCCGATTTTTTGCCACCAAACAGAGCTTATTCCGCACTCATTCAACTTTTCATCCAAGATGGCATACTTTTTTTTGATTTTGGAGAATAATACAAGAGAATGTTTTTATACAACATACCATATACTTTTTCGATTTTAGTTAATTTTGTATTACATATTGAATAAAAGTATTATTTTTGCCTATTCTATTTGATATATAATATAAAAAATATGAAATCTTCGTCTCAAATTCACCATAGAAATAGGTATATCAACAAAGTTGAACCTTTTATTGGTAAAAGCTTAATTAAAGTATTTACTGGACAAAGACGGGTTGGCAAAAGTTATCTGCTGTTTCAAATCATTGAAATCATTCGTGCGAAGGATAGTCAAGCAACAATTTGTTATATCAACAAAGAAGATTTGAGTTTTGACTTTATAAAAACTGGCAAAGATTTACATGATTATGTCATGACAAAAAAGCAAGGAAAAACCTATGTGTTTATTGACGAAATTCAAGATATTGAAGGATTTGAAATGGGTTTAAGATCTTTGGTTTTAGATGAAGAGTTGGATTTGTATTGTACGGGTAGCAATGCCAATTTATTGTCTGGAGATATTGCTGGTTACTTAAGTGGCAGGTATATCGAAACCGTCGTTTATAGTCTGTCTTATGATGAGTTTATAGATTTTCACAATTTAAAAGACCATTCAAATACTTTGGAAAAATACATGAAATATGGAGGATTACCTTATTTAAAACATTTGCCATTGCAAGACGATGTTGTCTTTGAGTATCTCAAAAACATTTATTCATCAATAGTTTACAGAGACATTATCAATCGTTATGCCATTAGAAATGTGCGTTTTTTAGAACAAATGATACTATTTTTAGCAAGCAATACAGGGAGTCTTTTTTCAGCCAATAAAATCAGTGATTATTTAAAATCTCAAAAAGTAAACATGGGTGTCAGTCAGGTTTTAACTTACATTCATCATTTAATCAATGCTTTTTTAGTGCACAAGGTTAGCCGTTACGATGTTATTGGCAAACGCCTTTTTGAGACTGGCGAAAAATACTATTTTGAGGACATTGGCATTCGGAATGGCATTTGGGGATACAGACTTGAGGACAGAGGTAAAATCATAGAAAATATCGTTTATAATCATCTGTTAATTTGGGGATACAAAGTGCATGTGGGGGTAATGGGCAATGAAGAAATTGATTTTGTATGTGAAAAAGACGGAGAAAAAACCTACATTCAAGTGGCATTAACTATACAAAATGAAAGTACAATGTTAAGAGAATTTGGGAATCTTCAAAAGATAAAAGATCATTTTCCTAAATGGGTTATAAGTTTAGATGAAATGGAAACCAATAGTTTTGAGGGCATCAAACACCTTCAATTAAAGAAGTTTTTAATTGAAGGGTTGGGTTAGGGAATCAATATTTAAAAAAGTAATTACTCAATAATTAGCCTAACACCATTCACATCAACCTCGTCCTTTTTACATAAAACTGCTTTTACATTTTCAAACAAAATCACATCTCCTTTTTTAGAATTTTGAATTAAAAAATGTAATGCATTCCAAGAAATTGACCTAGTATTTTCTGCAAGTATCCTAATGGTATCATTATTTTCATCGACGAAATAATCTTCTACATAATACAAGCCATTTTTATCAAAATGTGCTTCTTGATACAACAAAGAATCATTTCTTAATATTTTTAAGTCGAAAGCACAAATTTTAGCATATGGGCACAACTGAGAACAAGGAATTCGGCTTTCACCACAATCTAAAAAGATAGACAATCCAAAATTAAGGTGTGCGTGAACTATAGTATCATTGGGCGCAACAGAACATCTAGCAATGGGTGGATAAGGAACGTATTCAATATTATAAGAAGCACTGTCTAACCATTTTATTTTTTTCATTTTTCTTTTTACACCGATTTTAACAACTACATGCTTCAATTCACAATCTAATGTCTTATAATAGAATGATTGGTTGATGTAAGTCAATGTATCTTGATTGGCTAAAACAATTAATTGATCAGGATTGTCTTTTGAAATAATATTAACTTGATTATCCACCCCAAAATATACTTTGTTATTTTTATTGACTTTGAAAACGCTTTGAGAAAAAGCAGATTGAAATGAATTTAAAAGACAATATGCAAAAAGAAGGTATTTAATCATGTCATAGTTTTTAATTCAATATTCAATTTCTCCTTCATCACCTTTATTAGGTTTACCAATACTTTCATTCGTTTCTTGGTATTTGCCATCTAAAACTTTATAACGCCAAACACCCACACGAGTTTCGTTTTGATATTCACCCCATTCCTTAACATAAACATCACCTGAATTATCTTTTTTAGATAAAAATTTATACTCCTCACAAAAACCATTTTTTTTCCCATTTACTATGTAGCCTTTGAACATTAATTTCCTATTTTGATGATAGAATTCAGCTCCACCATTTAGTTTCCCATTTTGAATAGTAATAAATGAATTTAAATCTCCATTGATAAAATAAGAATTGACAACACCATGGGTTGTGCTGGCTATCCTTCTGAGCACTTCCATTTTAATTTTATTTGTTTTTTGAATTATTTGCATCATTTCATACCCACTAAAAGCAACCATAGTATCTTTTAAAGTTAAAAAAAAATTTCCTTCACTATGCCAAAAATTCAAACTATCGGAATCAAACGCAAAATTACCCGAACACATACCTGTCTTTCCATTTTTGGCAAATATCAAATACCTATTTCCTGCAATGAATGTCATGCCGCACATTCCTCCATAATTGGCAGATTGAATTTTAATTTGCGTTTTGTTTCCCCCTTTATATAATTCCAAAACCTCAAAGATGTAATTTGTTAATTGATTAAAAACTGTGTCTTTTTCTGCACTAATGCACTTTCCTAAAAAAACTTCATCATTGTAGTAATATTCTTCCAAAGAAAAATCTATTTGTTGCGAACAACTGCATGCATAAATGCATGAAGTACTAATTACAAACAATGTTATTAATAAAAGGGCTTTCAAATTTTCTGATTAATTTTCAACAAAGCTACAAAAATAATATTCAAAATTTATGTTTAAAGCCACCTCCTACTCATGATTTCGCAACAAAACATCTGTTGAAATTTAAAACCTATTAAGTATTTGCCTTATCATTTCTATAGCGAGTTTTCTTTTCATTAATCATTGTGGTCATTTTTTCAGCCTTTGATTTAAGCTGAATCATTCAGAGAAGAGCCAATTTTATCTATTCTCAACTTTATAACTTTTATAGAATCTTAGGCAAACAAAATGGGAAAAGATTATTTTCATATTACACTATCAAAAGGCTTAATATCTAATTCATAACTTTCTGTTGTATTTTTTATGCATCAAAAAATCCATCAAGTCTTTTCAATACTTCTTAAAAATCTTGCTCTGATTTTATATTTTTAACATTCCTCATTTAAAAATTTGCATTTCAAAAGCGTTCAAATAGACAGGAATTGTAATTGTTTTCTTAATTTAAATACAGAATTTGCACCTATCAAATGACCCCAAAATTTAAATCAAAAATTGGATTTTAAAAAACCAAGGGTTTGATGTATTTTCGCACCAAATAAATTTTTAACATCATGAAATTTGACATCATTGTTATAGGAAGCGGGCCAGGCGGTTATGTAGCTGCCATTCGCGCATCACAATTAGGCAAAACAGTTGCTGTAGTTGAAAAAGCTGAATTAGGAGGCGTTTGCTTAAATTGGGGTTGTATTCCTACTAAAGCATTATTAAAATCAGCTCAAGTATATGAGTATTTAAAACACAGTGCTGATTATGGCATCACCGTTAAAGAATTCAACCATGATTTTGAAGCTGTGGTAAAAAGAAGCCGTGGCGTTGCTAACAACATGAGTAAAGGCATTGAGTTTTTAATGAAAAAAAACAAAATCACTGTCATCAAAGGTTACGGCAAATTGGCTGGAAGCAAAAAAGTAGAAGTTGATTTAGACGGTAAAAAAGAAATTCACGAAGCTGACCATATCATTTTAGCAACGGGTGCTAGAAGTAGAGAATTACCAAACATCAAACAAGATGGCAAAAAAGTAATTGGATACAGAGAAGCAATGGTATTACCTGAACAACCTAAAACAATGGTCGTTATAGGTTCAGGCGCTATAGGAATGGAGTTCGCTTATTTCTATAATACTATGGGTACCAAAGTAACTGTAGTTGAATTTATGCCACGTATATTACCTGTTGAAGACGAAGAGGTAAGTAAAGCGATGGAAAAAACATACAAAAAGAATGGTGTTGATATTTTAGTTAACAGTTCTGTTGAAGCTGTGGACACTGCAGGAAAAGGTTGTAAAGTAAGCATCAAAACTCCAGAAGGCATGAAAACAATTGAGTGTGACATCGTATTAAGTGCAGCAGGTGTTGTAACTAATTTGGAAAACTTGGGATTAGAAGCGGCAGGAGTTAAAACAGACAAAGGCAAAGTATTGGTTGATGATTTCTACAAAACCAATGTTGCTGGTGTTTATGCAATTGGTGATATCGTTCACGGTCCTGCTTTGGCTCACGTAGCAAGTGCTGAAGGCATCACTTGTGTTGAAGCTATTGCTGGTTTACATCCACACCCTATCAACTATAATAATATTCCTGGTTGTACTTACACCCACCCTGAGGTGGCATCTGTAGGTTATACCGAAGCACAAGCCAAAGAGAAAGGTTACGACATTAAAGTGGGTAAATTCCCATTCTCTGCAAGCGGAAAAGCAAGTGCTAGCGGACATAAAGACGGATTTGTTAAAGTTATTTTTGACGCTAAATATGGCGAATGGTTGGGTTGTCACATGGTGGGTGAAGGCGTAACTGATATGATTGCTGAAGCAGTTGTTGCTCGTAACCTAGAAACCACAGGACATGAAATCATTAAATCTATACATCCTCACCCTACAATGAGTGAAGCTATTATGGAAGCTGTAGCGCAAGCCTACAACGAATGTATTCACTTATAATACACTAACTCATTCAATTGAGTTAAATACTTTTTCTAAAACCCCTCTTTTTGTCAATTTGATTCACAGAAAGAGGGGTTTTTACAAACAAATAAATACAATGAGCACAGAAACAACGATAAAAGACATCTTAAGTAAACGCATCATGATTATTGATGGGGCTATGGGTACTATGATTCAAAAATACAATTTGAGCGAAGAACAGTACCGTGGTGAACGATTCAAAGACATTGAACAATTGGTAAAAGGCAACAATGATTTGCTTGTTTTAACCCAAGCGCAAATTATTTCTGAAATACACGGTCAATTTTTAGAGGCGGGCGCAGACATCATTGAAACCAATACATTCAATGCTCAATCTATCTCTATGGCAGACTATAACATGAAAGATTTAGTGAGAGAAATAAATTTGGAAGCGGCTAAAATCGCTAAAAAAATCGCCAATGAATACACTTTAAAAAATCCTGATAAACCAAGATTTGTGGCAGGTGCCATTGGACCAACCAATAGAACTGCCTCACTCAGTCCTGATGTAAACCAACCCGGCTTTAGGGCTGTTACTTTTTCCGACCTGTGCGAAGCTTACAGTGAACAAATCAATGCTTTAATAGATGGCGGGGTTGACTTGCTATTAGTGGAAACTATCTTTGACACTTTGAATGCTAAGGCTGCTTTATTTGCCATAAACACCATTAAAGAAGAACGACAATTGGATATCCCTGTTATGGTTTCGGGAACTATAACCGATGCCAGTGGTAGAACATTGAGTGGACAAACCCCTGAGGCTTTCTGGAATTCACTTTCTCATGCCAATTTGTTAAGTATCGGCTTAAATTGTGCATTGGGAGCCAAGGACATGATGCCGCATATTAGTGAAATAAGTAAAGTTTCATGGATATACACAACCGCTTACCCTAATGCAGGATTACCCAATGAATTTGGCGAGTATGATGAATCTCCCAAAGCAATGGCCAATATCGTTGAACAATTTATGAAAGAAGGTTGGGTTAATATGATAGGTGGCTGCTGCGGCACAACGCCTGAACATATCAAAGAAATTGCTTTAGTGGCAGCTAAATACGCCCCACGACAAGTGCCTGAATTACAACTAAAATAAACCAACCATGTTAAAAAATACGGCTAAGTTTGTTTCCGTTGTTACCCATCCATTAATATTACTCAATTTGGGTTTGTTCAGTATTCTGAAATTTCATCCTTATTACTACAGTAAATTTTACGAAGAACAATTTTACACACTTTCCATTTACATTGCAATAAATACATTGCTAATGCCTTTGTTGAGCATGTATTTATTAAAACGATTTAACCTTATTTCAAATTATATTTTGTCAAATGCCAAACAGCGAATGGTTCCGTATGCTGTTATAATGCTACTGCTGTCTTACACCGCTTTCCAATTGCACAAGAATGACTTTTCAGGACTTCCCGTTCAATTTTTAATTGGCACAATCCTATGTATTGCAATTAATATTTTGGTCAATTTCAAATGGACCATTAGTTCACATGCCATCGGTTGTGGTGGATTAGTGGCCTTGTATTTTTACTTAACGATGAACAGCCATCTAAATGTTTTCACCTTATTTTTAGTAAGTTTGTTATTGGTAAGTGGGGCAACAGGATGGGCACGTTTAACTCTTAACGCTCATACTCCCTCTCAACTTTATGTAGGATATGTAACAGGTTTTGTAACTTGTTATATTACACTCTTATTTTAGTACTAAGAGATCGTATTAGACTTCAGCTTAAGTCCTAAACGCATGGTTGAATAAGTACCTTGCAATTGTAGTTTTTTAGCGATATTGTGTCTGTGATTCAAAACGGTTCTTACCGAAATATCCAATTGTTCAGCAATTTCATTTGAAGAAATGCCTTTAGATATCTTTTCGAACACAATTTTTTGGGTTTTAGTTAGTGTATTTAACAATGAAAGCGCATTAACCTCTGCAGGTGAAAGCTCATTAACTTTATTATACATACCATCTTCACTTTGAGAAGTTGATTTAACCTCTGCAAAACGCTCCAAACGTTTTTGTATAGAACGTTCTAAGTCGTGGAACAAAAATGGTTTTGGCAAATAGTCATCAGCCCCAATATTCATTGACTCTCTAATATCTTTAGGGTCTGTTTTGGCTGAAATAAAGATAAATGGTGCTTCTTTATTGACTTTCATTGTTCTGATTTTTTCTAGCAACTGAGTACCAGTTAAATCAGACATAACGATATCCGAAACAATAATATCAAAATCACGTTCCAATAATTGTCCCAATGCTTCGTTCCCGTTTTGGCATTGAACGACTTCATAACCTTTCACTTCTAAGAATTCAGCGATGTTTTCTCTTAGAATTTTTTCGTCTTCAACTAGTAGAACAGATTTGGCTTGCATATTATTTTTTTTGCAAAGTAAATCATTAAATTAATTTAATGCAAATTTTTAAACATCAATTATTAAAATAATAGTATTGATTATGACTATTATATGTCTTTTACAGGCAAACAAACCTTGATAGTTGTGAATTTATTAACCTCACTGTCAATAGATACATAGCCTCCAGACACTTCAATTATCTTTTTAACAAACACCAAACCCAACCCTATACCCGGAATATTAATTGTATTACTCGCTCTCCAAAACGATTTAAATAAGTTTTTCTGCTCTTTAACAGGGATTCCAATTCCATAATCCGTCACACAAACCTCTACTTCTGAGGAACTTATTTTTAAAACCAAGAGCGGATTTTGCTTTCCTTCGGAATACTTAAATGCATTATTGATGATATTGATAATGGCATGGGTAATTAGCACCTTGTCAATATTTAAAAACACAGGTTCTGTGACAGTTGAAACCACTCTATACTCCAAATACCTTTGTTTTTTCTCATCAATACTCACATTATAATCGTCGACTAATTCTGCAATAAACGATTTAATATCTATTAATTTTAAATTCAAATCCAAACTTGCCGCATCCATCTTTCCTACAAACAGAAGATTAGAAAGCAATTCTGACAAACGAGTGATTTGAATTGAAATTTTATTCAAGTGATTGTGCACCTTGGCAGAATCTACATTTTTGTTTTCAAAATACAATTTTATCATTTCGGCACTTGATGAAATACTAGCCAACGGTGTTCTTATTTCATGTGATGCCAAATTCACAAATTGAGACTTCATTTCACTCAACTCTTTTTCCTTTGCCAAAGATTCTTTGATAGAGCTTTCTACTTGTTTTTGAGGCGTAATATCACGCTCCACAAAGATTAAATGCGACATTTCTCCATCGTACCCAACGATTGGATTTACACTAATTTCACTCCAAAATGTTTGAGAATACTTAGTACTTTGTAACACTTGGAAGTTCAAACTTGAATCGCTGTTCTTGTCAATACTTCTTACTTCTTCAATGATTCTGTCATTGTCATCATTGAAATTAAAATTGAAATAAAAATCCTTGCCCTTACATTCCAACAATTTAAAACCTGTAATGTCTTCAAAAGACTTATTGACAAATTCTATTTTATAATTTTTGTCACATATTAATACCAAGTTTGAGGTATTTTTAGCTACAGTTGCTAATTTTTCAAGTTCTATTTGTTCTCTTTTTCTTTGGTTTATATCCCTACAAAAACAAACCATATCATTGTTAGGGGCTATGGTTAATGTAACCTCTTGATAGACATATTCCCCCTGTTTGTTTAGAGCCCTAGTTTCACCTATCCAAATCTTCTCCTTTGCCAAAACAGGAAAAATCTCATTATTCAAACGGTCTATTTCATCTTGTTCATACAACACATGCCAAGTTTTCCCTAACAACTCATCTTGACTTTCGAAACCAAACATTGAGATATGCGCATGGTTTAAATAATAATACTCCCCTTTTGGATTTAAAAGCGCAACGCCTTCCCTTGCCTCGTTCAAAGTATAATTTAAGTGACTAATAGAATCCTGAGAATTACGCAATGCTGATATATCAATTCCATATCCAATAATATTTAGAATTTCGTTTTCTTTGGATAAAATTGGATCAATAATTCTAACATGAATTTTATAACTCCCTTCGACTTCAAATTTTTCTTCAACGATTTGCCTTTTCTTAGTGAACATAGCCTCATTGAATGCATTTCTTCTGTTGTAGGCAATATCCAATGGCTTATTTCGGTATATGCAATAATCTAAGTCTGTTTTTCCTATTAGCCAATTTCTAATTCCATCGTTTTTAATTGCGTTTTTATTGATATAAATATACTCCTGTTTATCATTCCACATAATAACATCCATCGGAATATTGTCAAAAATTCTACTGAAATTTTGATTGGTGACCAAATCAACGTCATTTAAATCGTATTTCTTATTGAAAACTCTCACATACAAAACCTCATCTTCAACAGATTTATAGATGAGTGAAAAACCAATGTAAGCATAATTGTCATTGTGGTAGGGCAACACCAAGTCATCTGTAAAACTCTGACTAGCAATGGCATGACTCCATTCCAAAAACTGCTCTCTGGAAAGATCGTCTTTAAATAATTGCTCAAAAGTGATGTTAAAATTAGACTTATAGCTAATGACTTCCCCCTTTAAGTTAAGCATAAGCATGGAATTAAAGCCATCGCCTTCTTTCCATTTTTCCTGAGAAACTAGCTCTTGCTTAACTTGTGTTGTTTGCCAATTAATATACAAGTCCGACACGTTACCGGTCAAAGGGTCTAAAATAGGTGTAACATTAAAAGCCACTTCTTGCTCACCTTTTATTTTATACTCTCGTGTCAACTTATCTTCAATCAATTGGGTTAAAAATAAACTAAAACCTGAAGCAGAATCCCCTAACTGATTTTTTAAATCACCAAGAATTATATCAAAATTTACCCCATTTGAAACATCATACCGGTAGGTATTAGCCTCAAATTCAGTAGATTCTATTCCCGATGATATAATGATTGAATTTAACATTTATAAATTGCGATTAGCCTTACAATAATAGGATTTAATAATACAAAGTACAAAATTTCTATTAAAAAAAAGTAAAACTACTCATAATTAGGACATTATATCTAACAAAATTCAAATAAACCAACAATAAACAACGTAAAAATACTCATTCATAAAAAAAGTCCTAATGAAAAACATTCATTAGGACTTTTTTTTAATCTTTTTAGAACTACAAAGCTGCAGTGTATCTTCTGCTTACCTCATCCCAATTGATTAAATTAAAGAATGAAGAGATATAGTCAGGACGTCTGTTTTGGTAATGTAAATAATAAGCATGTTCCCACACATCTAAACCTAAGATAGGAGTTCCACATCTTACACCTTCAATGTCCATTAATGGATTGTCTTGATTGGCAGTGCTACAAATTTTAAGTTTACCATTTTCAACACATAACCAAGCCCATCCACTTCCGAAACGAGTAGCTGCAGCTTTAGAAAAATCTTCTTTGAATTTCTCAAAACCACCTAAGTCATTGTTAATAGCATCAGCAAGAGAACCTTGAGGTTGTGCACCATCGTGTTTTGCTAAAATATCCCAAAACAAAGAGTGATTGTAATGACCACCACCATTGTTTCTAACAGCAACAGGGTATTTACTTATGTTTTTACAAATATCCTCAATAGACATGTTTTCCATTTCTGTTCCTGCAGCAGCAGCGTTCAAATTGGTCACATAAGCATTGTGATGTTTAGAATGGTGAATTTCCATGGTTCTAGCATCAATAAATGGCTCTAAAGCATTGTAAGCGTATTTTAATTCTGGTAATTGGAATGACATAATATTTATTTATTTTATTTTGCGAATATACATCAAGCTTCGCGCTATTAAAAATAAATTTGACTTATAAGTTTATTGATTTTAGAATAATGATACAAATCAAATATTTTTAAAAAAGCAATAAAGCAACGTTTTGAAATTTGTTTCCCTTTATAAAACCTACAAAAAAGTCGACGAATACATAATCATCGACTTTTTTAATATCCATTGTTGTGAAGAACTAATTTTTGAGTATTCTGATACTCCCCACAAATCAATTTAACTACATAAATACCCGCAGAAAAACCTGTTGTTTCTATTTGTTGAGTATTTTGTTTTCCACTGTAACCCATTTTAAAAACAAGTTTGCCAGCCAAATCAAATAAAAGCACTTCGTAGTCTTTTTCATTGTTGTTATTGACATTGACATTAAACATATTATTTGAGGGATTAGGAAAAACTAAAAATTCAATTGGACTTCCTTTAACACTTATGTTTTCTGATTTAGGCAGAAAAAAAGTATATGGATTGTCATCAAATTCATCTGCCTTATATTTTTTTTGGGGACCTGAACAATATGAATTCACATATTCTTGTGTGGCTTCTTGTGTAATAGGCATTCCATAATAATCTTTTTTAATAGTTAAATTAAGTCCCGAAGAAACATTCGCATTTCCAATAGTTTCAATTGAATAATAAGCATTTAAATTAACTTTATAACCTGTTTGAACCGAAATATTCCCAAATAAATTGATGTATTCATAATTTACATTTATTTCATTTCCTACCACAGAACTTACATAAGGCTTATCTATTGTTATTTCTTCATTATCAAGATTTAGAACTCCAGGATTGTATTTCACTAACCCTTTAAAACCAGAACCTTTCACCCACTCTCCATATTCAGATATTAAATCTACTTTTTGCTCTGAATCAAAAATCAAATACGTAAACACCTGATTTGTATTAGTTTGCCCTCCAATACTATTTTCTTGTTTAAAATACATATCCGACATTAATTTCATAGTAACCCTTTTAATGATGTATTGGTTTTTATCAATAGTTTCATTGATAGTATTTTCGTAATCCTCTATTGAAGTAACATAATCAGAGTAATTTAATTCTTCGGTTACATCTTCATTGTATTTATCAACTTTATTTTTAAGTAAATTAGTACGCTTTACTTCTGTTGATGTTTTCACAAACTCCCCTGATGCTATCTTTTTGTGCATCTGAACCTTCATTTTACCACCAAACAATAATTCACCGGAGTGTTTTACCTCTTCCCAATTTGTTTGTAGTATCAATTTTTCATTATTTAGTTTACCATCCTTTATAAAATGCTGATAAACAGATAAATTTGATTCCGACAAATCAACCCCTCTCTCACCAGCCCCTATTCCATACTTACTATTTTGATAATAGTCAACAATAGGAGCTTTTGATTCATACTCTATCATGAAACTAACATAAAGCTTTGTTTTCTCAAAATCAAAATCAACAGAATGATTCAATTTATAAAACAAATTCTGTTTTAATTTGAAATAAACAGATTGTTCATATTCAATTTGTGCAACAAGATGGTGAGGTATTTTTGTTGATGTAATATTTTTCTCAATTTTAGTTATTAAATAATGTCTTTTCTTTTTTTCAACTAACTCAACCTTACCCCCAGACTCTAAATTTTTCCATTGAAAATTCAAAAATTCAGGTCTGACTGCTAAAAAACTAAGGGATGGCGTTTTTAACAAAGCAAACAGACCAACCGGTTTATTATAAATAGGATAACTAGGCATATCTAATCCATTTTTTATAGAATTAAAGCTTCCTGGTGCAAAAAAATTAGTTAAAAAAGCACTCCCATTTGTATTATATGATCCAGAGATATTAAAATCACGCTTTACAACAGAGGGCATTCTATTTATGTAACCCCGATTTGACTGAACAGGATTTAGAGTCTGGTTTGAAAAAAAATTATAATCTTTACCTAAAATCAATTTAGACCCATTTTTAAATTGATTCAGTAAATTACTAGAAGACAAAAAAGTTAAATTATTTTTTAAAACCCTTTTTAAATAATCTATGGTTGTGTCACTAATAACCTCATTGCCTAAAAGTCCGTTTTTCTGCATGCTACTACTTATCTTAAAAACATCAAGCTTTGCGAGTAAATCACCACGACTTTGCTTTGATAACCTATTTAAATTTTTTTGAGAAAGTTGATTATTATTTATCATCATCTCATAGGATTTATAGACCAATAAACCTGAACCTGTAGAGTATCTATAGCGAATACTATGATTGGCAATAAATTCTTCAAACTTTGGCAACAACTTATTTGATTTCCCATTAAAATAATCGTCAACCATAACATCATCATCATCAAAAACAAAAGCATCTATTTGAAATAAACTTGAACTTTCACAAATACAAGGATCGAAAGCTAACTGATAATCAGAAGAAAACCACAATATGTTATTTTTAGGATTCCTGTTAAAACTAGAAGCATAGGCATGAATAGTATTTTGATCTAGAGGCCTGTCATAGCTCCCAATATGCCTAAAAACCGCGCCCACTTTACTTCCTTTTTTTGCCAACATATCACCAATAGTAATCCCAATGTTATCCCTTAAAGTATTATTAAAATTCTGATGGTAACTACCAAAAAAACGCAAAATCCCATTGTATCTGTTATATAAAACAAAATAAGGAAATTCCGGATTTGAAAGAGCTGATTGACGAGGAATAACTCTTAGGTAATTACTATCATTCGTTTTTTCTTTATTGGGATAAAAACCTAAGTTCATCAGCATCAACTCCCAACCATCTTGCCAATGAATATCACAATTTTGTGGAAGGGCACCATTTTGATTGAGATAATTATACTCTGAGGGCATATTAAGACTGTATGGCGAAACCATACTTCCATTGAAGTTCTTTAACATAAACCCAGCATTCATATTTAGCAATATAGTATTAAAATTATTGTCTGTGCTCGCCCCCCAATTCCAAGTATTTTTAAATGGATTAATTTTAAAATTGTACATTTTCATTAGTCCATCAAAATCTGAACTTATTGGATTTTCGGGATTTGTACTTATTTTATTGGTATCACATTGAGAAAAAACACTAGATGAAAAAACTACCATAAAAAAAAACAATAAAGAAAAAAACATCAAACCTCTCACATTATTCAAAATGCAGTTCACCGATTCAGAAATCAAAACAGATAAATGGATTGTATTTTTACTTAATTTTAGATTCATCGTTTTTTTAATTAATTCAAAAATAACAAACATTATACTAAAACACAATATATTCATTTATTTATATCCACAATTATTTACAAATAAAACACTCAAATATGTGACATAAATCTGCGTTTATATTAAAATATAAAACAAAATTCAAAAAAACAATAGTATAATAAAAAAAGCAGTATCATACATCAAAAACAAATCTCTAATCTCTAGAATCAAGATTTATTGGAAGTTAATTGAGACAATATAAGCAAGTCGAATATTTGGCAAGGTTTTTGCAGCTATGAAGTACTTGAAATTCCTAGCAAAATCTACTCTTTTTTAATCCAAAATTCGTATATTTGCAAACTTTTTTCTAAGATTTAGACCTACCATAAAATAAATGAGACAGCTTAAAATATCAAAACAATTTACAAATCGTGAGAACAAATCTCTTGACAAATATTTGAACGAAATTTCAAAGGTTCAAATGATTGACGCTCAAGAAGAGGTGGAACTCGCCAGAAGAATCAGAGAAGGCGACCAAGCTGCTCTAGAGAAATTAGTAAATGCTAACCTACGTTTCGTGGTTTCTGTTAGTAAACAATACCAAAACCAAGGTTTAACGCTTGGTGATTTAATCAATGAAGGTAACTTAGGTTTAATTAAAGCTGCTAAACGTTTTGACGAAACTAGAGGTTTTAAATTCATCTCTTACGCTGTATGGTGGATTCGTCAATCAATCCTTCAAGCCTTGGCCGACCAATCTCGTATTGTTCGTTTACCTCTTAACAAAGTAGGCTCTATCGGTCGTATCAGCGCCGCTGCTGCCAAACTTGAACAAGAATTTGAAAGAGAACCTACCGCTGAAGAAATTGCTCAAATGTTGGAAATTCCTCTTATTGAGGTTGAAAATGCCCTTAAGTCAAGCGGAAGACACTTGTCTATTGACGCTCCCCTCACCGAAGGTGAAGACAACACCCTACTTGGTGTTCTTGATAACAACGACGAACCTAATCCTGACGTTCCGTTGATGAACGAATCTTTGCAAAAAGAAATTAACCGTGTTATCTCTACCCTTAGCGAAAAAGAACGTGATGTTTTGAAATACTATTACGGCTTAGACGGTGGACCAGCTCACACCCTCGAAGATATTTCTGAGAAAGTTGGCCTTACAAGAGAACGTGTTAGACAAATCAAAGAAAAAGCACTTAGAAGATTAAGAAAATCATCTAAAAGCAAAATCCTAAAAACATACTTAGGTTAATCCTAATCTAAAAATCTCCCCAAAAGGAGATTTTTTTTTGCCTCTTTTTTCTTTTTTTTCTTTGTTCTTCTGGAATACATAAATTTTAATAGTTTTGCATCTCATGTTGAAACTCAATAAGTCAGTCGTTTTTCTGTATGCCATTTTCTTTTTGGAAATATGCTTTTATACTTTTGGTAAAAATTGGCTTCCCTCAACTGTAAATTCTCTTTTCAATACATTCCTCTCTTGCTTACTATTATTCCAAGCTTTCCAATTATTCGAAAAACAAAACAATACCCCTCAAATTGAAACCCCAATTGGTAAGCACAAAAAAGTGTATTACCTGTTTTTTTCTCTGGCTGCTCTATTTACAATTGTTTTTTTTAATTCATTTTTCAACTCAACTCCCATAGACATTGTCGTTTCAGACATTATCCCAACGACACAAAATGTCTATGTCAGTCGCTTTATAAACCAAGAGTTTGTTTATACCCCTATTGACAAAGGCACTTATTCTTGGACCCCCAACTACTTTCCCATGCATTGGCTACCCTTTGTTGGTGCCGAACTTACGCATACCGACTATCGAATGGCAGCTCTTTTGGTTTTACTTTTAAGTTTTTTATATTACACCGTTAAAACCATCAACACCTCTAGTCATCAATTCACTATTTTCCTAAAAATTAGTTTGCCATTTTTTATCTTATTTAGCTTTTATATTGACGACAAAGTAATTATTGGCCACACTATTGAAACGCTTATATCTGCCTACTACCTCTTTTTTGCGGTTGCATTAATTTATGGCAATACGCTTTCAAAAGCTATCGGATTGTCTAGCATTTTAATGTCGAGATATTCCATTGTGTTGTGGACTCCGTTTTATATTTATTCTAGCTTTATCAAAAACAAGAAACAAACGATAATCCTTTCGGCCCTTTGTGTCTTGTTTGCATTGGCCTTTTTTATTATTCCTTATATCTCCAAGTATCCTGGACTTTTAACTGACAGTTTTGGCGCATTTATTCCCGTTTATATTCAAGAATGGAAAGGACAAGCGTGGCAACAACCTGGCGACAACCCCTATCAATTGTTTAACGGTCTCGGATTTGCCAGCTATTACTATCTGTACTGGCCTGGAACATTAGTTGACAAGATAGAATCGTTTGTTAAACTACAAACGATTATCAACCTCCTTTTGCCATTATTAAGCGTATGGTTTTTCGTTAAAAACAAATCAAAATTAAAGCCAGAACAAATCCAGTTAATCACTTTAAAAATCTGCCTTATTGGCTTTTATGCCTTCATTGTCGTTCCCTACCACTACTTGTTTATGGTTTCATTATTCGTATCTATCCCAATAGTGATGTCGTTTAATTTAATGTCACACCGTGAAGCCTGAGTGTTTAGGCGTTTAGTTGTTTAGTTGTTTAGTTGTTTAGTTGTTTAGGTGTTTAGGTGTTTAGGTGTTTAGGTGTCACCCACTAGGCTGAGCCTAGGCACGTGAGAGAGCTTGTACTGAGCTTGTCGAAGTGCTCTCGAAGGGTGTTTAGTTGTTGAATAATCCGACATTCATTCTGAATCAAGTTCAGCACAGGTTTCAGAATCTTTTTATGGTATTGTCATACCGACAAAGGAGGTATCTTGGTTCTCTTTAAAATAGCTGTCAGGAAAAGATGTCTCCTTCGTCGACATGACAGCAAGGGGAAATTGTTTCACGCCGTGCAGCGTGATTGTTATATTACCCTTTTGTCACCCACTAGGCTGAGCCTAGGCACGTGAGAGAGCTTGTACTGAGCTTGTCGAAGTGCTCTCGAAGGGTGTTTAGTTGTTGAATAATCCGACATTCATTCTGAATCAAGTTCAGCACAGGTTTCAGAATCTTTTTATGGTATTGTCATACCGACAAAGGAGGTATCTTGGTTCTCTTTAAAATAGCTGTCAGGAAAAGATGTCTCCTTCGTCGACATGACAGCAAGGGGAAATTGTTTCACGCCGTGCAGCGTGATTGTTTAGTTGTTTATTCGTTTAGTTGTTTAGTTGTTGAATAAACCGACATTCAGCCAGAATCAAGTTCAGCACAGGTTTCAGAATCTATCTAGTTAAAATTGTTGAATGATTAATAATTGACACTATCCGCAGAGTGGCGACATCATAAAAACCATTGAATTTATTAAATTAATTGCTCGAGTTCTTACGAACAAACGTATAAGTTATTCCAAATGAGGCGTAGTGAATAAGGGTGAAATTATAAACTGAATTATTTCCTGCGCCACCTTCAAGCATACGATAACCTGCACGAAAACCGATGTTGTCTGACTTTTGATAGGTTGCGGCCAATTGAATATCTTCCGCTCTACCTTGAGGTGCTGCAAGCGCATCGCCTTCTAGAATTAATCCAAATTTATCATCTATATTCCATTTGAATCTAAAATTTACAATTGGCACAAATCCAACATTCCCTCTCTCAGCATTAAGTCCGGGCGCAGAAAGTGCAATTTTAGCATCTCTAATTTTTCCTGTAAACCCTAAACCAAAAACAAATTTAGGTTTGCTGATGATATCATACCGGTACGTAAGTCTGTATGAATTAAATTGATAAGTCCCTTTAAGATCAGTGTTTGCCGGGAACAAAACACCTTGAAAAAAGATGTCTTTTGCGACATTGCCTTCTGATTTTATTTTGAGTGGTGCATACAATACAGAAAACGAATGGCGCTTTTTTATAACATAACTTCCTCTTAAACGGTAAAACGGGGTTACTTGAGGTTTTAAATCATTTTTAAGCGAAAAATTGGTACCCAAATTACCAGGAATTCTGACATTGTTATAACCTGAAAATACAGCTCCCGTTTCTAAATCAAGCATAGCTTGCGCACTCATTGATGTCGCTTGAAAAACAATCAGGAATAAGATGCTTAGCTTGTATAACAAGTGTTTCATTTTTAATTTATTAATCTATTGATAAACCTGTTAAACTGTCTCTGTATGATTCAAAATAAAAAACACTGATAAAATAAATAAACGGCCTTTATCAAATGTTGACTACCTTTATTCTCCTTTGAGTTTTCTGGTTTTTTTGGGAGTCGTTGGCGGTAAATCTTTAATCACTTTCAAAAGATTGGATTCTTTGTCGAGTTCAATATTAACCACTGAACCTTCTACAATATCACCTTTTAGAATCTCTTCTGCCAAGGGATCTTCCAAATACTTCTGTATGGCTCTGTGCAATGGTCGTGCACCAAATTTACTGTCAAAACCTTGTTCTGCAATAAACTCTTTTGCTTCTTGTGACAATTCTATTTTGTAACCCAAATCTTCGATGCGTTTCAACATTTTCTTCATTTGAATCTCTAAAATATTCAAAATATCATGTTTCTCTAAACTATTGAATACAATAATATCGTCAATACGATTTAAAAACTCAGGTGAGAAAAATTTCTTTAAAGCTCCTTCAATCACTTGCTTGCTTTCTGACTCATTGCTGGCTAATTTATTGGAAGTGGCAAAACCAACCCCAGTTCCAAAATCCTTTAATTGACGGGAACCAATATTGGATGTCATGATAATAACAGTATTTCTGAAATCAATTTTACGACCCAAACTGTCAGTAATAAATCCTTCATCTAACACTTGGAGCATAATATTAAACACATCTGGATGGGCTTTTTCAACCTCATCAAACAACACCACAGAATAGGGTTTTCTTCTCACTTTTTCGGTCAGCAATCCGCCTTCTTCGTACCCTACATAACCTGGAGGCGCTCCTACCAATCTGCTTATGGCAAATTTTTCCATAAACTCACTCATGTCTATTCTGATTAAAGCATCATTACTGTCGAACATGTATTCGCTAAGTGCCTTTGCCAATTCTGTTTTACCAACACCAGTAGGCCCTAAGAAAATAAACGACCCAATCGGTTTGTTTGGATCTTTAAGTCCCGCTCTAGTTCTTTGAATTGCCTTTGATAATTTTTCAATGGCTTTGTCTTGGCCAATTACTCTTTTCTTAATATCACTTTCCATGGTCAGTAATTTTTTACCTTCACTTTGGCCAATTCGCTTAACAGGAATACCTGTCATCATGGCGATTACTTCGGCAACATTGTCTTCAGTTACCGTAAATCTGTTGCTACCAGTCTCCTTTTCCCATTCTATTTTTGCCGCGTCCAATTGATTGATTAAGTTTTTTTCCTTATCTCTCAACTTTGCCGCTTCTTCATACTTTTGACTTTTTACAACCGAAATCTTTTCTTGTTTAATAGATTCAATTTGCGCTTCTAAGTCAAGAATATCTTTGGGAACATTAATATTGGTAATATGGACTCTAGCGCCCACTTCGTCTAACACATCAATAGCTTTGTCAGGTAAATTTCTATCGGTAATGTATCTATTACTCATTCTTACACAAGCTTCTATTGCCTCGTCGGTATAGGTTACATTGTGGTGATCTTCGTATTTATCTTTGATATTGTGTAATATCTCTATGGACTCTTCAGGAGACGCTGGCTCAATGATTACCATTTGAAAACGTCTTTCTAAAGCACCATCTTTTTCAATGTATTGTCTGTATTCATCCAAAGTTGTAGCACCAATACATTGCACTTCGCCCCTTGCCAATGCAGGTTTAAACATGTTGCTAGCATCCAAACTACCGCTTGCACCGCCGGCACCCACAATGGTATGAATTTCATCAATAAACAAAATTACATCGTCTGCTTTTTCAAGCTCTGTCATTATGGCTTTCATACGTTCCTCAAACTGACCTCTGTATTTAGTTCCTGCCACTAATGAGGCTAAATCTAAAGTAACAACTCTTTTATTGTAAAGAACGCGCGATACTTTTCTTTGAATTATTCTTAAAGCCAAACCCTCTGCAATAGCGGTTTTACCTACACCGGGTTCTCCAATTAAAATTGGATTGTTTTTCTTTCTTCTGGATAAAATCTGAGAAACTCTTTCAATTTCTTTTTCTCTTCCAACAATAGGGTCCAACTTACCATCTTCTGCCAATTTGGTTAAATCTCTACCAAAATTATCCAATACAGGTGTATTTGATTTGGTGTTTTTCTTTTTCAAGTCTTCCAACTTTCTATCCTCCATAGGTTCGCCACCCTCTTCTTCAAACGCATTGCTTGGAGGCAATTGGGTTCTTGACCCATCGGAACTTAACCCATCTAACAGGGTTTGTTTAAAAAAATCGTAAGTAATGCCATATTGTGACAAAACCTTAGAGGCAACATTGTCTTCGTCTCTTAATATGGCAAGCAAAAGATGTTCAGTGCCAATGGTATCTGTTTTAAAAATCTTAGCTTCTAAGTAAGTGATTTTAAGGGCTTTTTCAGCTTGTTTTGTCAGCGGAATATTTCCCAAATTACTAACATGAGAGGCGGTTCCTCTGATTAAATCTTCAATAGATTTTTTCAATCTTATGACATCTAACTCCAAAGATTTAAGAGTATTTACAGCAGTCCCTTCTCCTTCTCTGATCATTCCCAGCAACAAATGTTCGGGACCTATATAATCGTGACCAATTCTAATTGCCTCTTCGCGACTGAATTGAATCACTTCTTTAACGCGTGGTGAAAATTTAGCTTCCATTATTGAATAATAAACAAATTTAATAGTTTGATTTTATATTTTAAAATTAATAATCCCACTAATGTTATAAGTGTAGACTATTGTACTCATGTTCCCACAATGATGCCACAAATGAACTTACAATATTAATCTGACAGCGAGTCCTGCAAAACGCCAATTTGTCAATGGGAAAAATAAAACTAAATTTACTTAAAAGAGTACATTATCGTAAAATTTAAGGCGGACCAATAAAGTCTATTCATATTATACTGCTTAATTCCTGGCAATTCAGGTGCATAATACATCATCTTTGGCTGTACAATCACAAATCCACCTCGCTGCACACACAAAACTGAGAATTTTTTATTTGAAGATTTGTATAGATTTATCCCAAGTTCTGTTTCAATTGAACCACAACTTGACAGGTTTTCTTTTTGCAAATAATATCCCCCTTTGAACTGTCCTAATGGTTCAATTTCCACTTTATGTTTGTAGTAATTAGCAAACAAGTTGAACCCATAATAAAATCGATTATTCAAATATTTGCTCCCCTTAACACGGATTGACTTATTAAAACCCAAGCGAATGTACAAACCATTAACTACATTATTTTCTTCGACTGATAAATTCAACTTTTCAAAACCACCACTTAATTGAACATTCAAATTATTGTATTTTCTTAATGAATAAAAAAACTCATTCTTAATGTTTTTATATGGCAAAACATACTCAAATGGCTTACTTACAGATAACCCAAAAGTATGCCTGTATTTAGGTATTGTATCAGACATTAATGACAAAACACAAATATTAAAAAAAACAAAGATTATTATTCGCAAAACAACCATAATTCATCCTTAACAAGATTAACACTATCCAAACTTAAATTCCTTGGCAAAAAATCATAAAAACGCACACTAACATCCGCCTTATCTAAATCTTCAACAACTTTGTATTTATATTTTAAAGAAAAATAAAACTGCCTTCTATTTACAGTGTTTTTAACAACATAAAATACACTGTCATAATTAACATCAAAATTAGGATAATAAGCATTTACAGAATCTAATTTTAAATTTTTACTACGCGGTGTATTCGGATAAATCTCACTTATCTGGTAATCGACATTCGAAGTTGATTTAATCCTAAAAAGCAAATCAATTGGTTCTTGATGAAAGGGCTTATTGTAACAAGAAACCAATAATACAAATCCAAAAAATAAAAATTTTCTCATGGTTGAATTACTGATTTAATTTTATAAAGCACTTGGTATGACTTGTCGGGCAATGAATACATCCCATTACAATAATAATAAAGTCTCATTTCAACCAAACCTACATTCTTAGCCAAAACAAAATCAGATTTCATATACTCTTTACCTCCTGTATCGTTTTTATAAGAATAAATCACAGAACTTTTTATAATTTTATGACTCCCCAAAGCACTCATATATCCTTGTTCAAAAATTGAATTATAACTAACTAAAAATCTGTCATCAAAAGGATAACCATCATAAGATATTTTTTTTAAATCACCTGAATCTTGAATCAAATTTAAATTAAAAAAAGGGTATTGAGTTCGACCAAATAAAATATCCATTTGTGATTCTCCCCCTTTCCCAATAATGAACTGACTAAAATCCGTTTTCTTTCGAAAAGCATACTTATTGAAATAGAGACCAAAAACAGGCGCAATCAATGTATCTCCGGCATACTCTAAAGTATCTTCATAAGTAAATACATTTGAATCATTAATAACATTATAAACTTCATAACTATTTTTTATAAACTCATACTTCATCCAATAATCATATGGGTTATAAGAAACTGTTTTTTGTTGCGCTGGGTTTTCTCCAACCTTATTACAAGCAAATGCAAAAACCACAATTAACAACAAAACAACTTTTTTTAAAAAAACCATCTTTTGTAACAAGTGTAATAAAAGTTTACACTTAAAACAAAAAGTTGTTTTAAGCTAAAAAAACCTTCTCAGCCTAAATTTTATAAAAATTTCCAACCAAATAATATCAACAATCAATTAACACCAAAAATGGATAAGATTAATTCGCAATAACTAATTTTTTAATTTAGTTTCGCAAGTATGTTAGAACGTCCAAGTGTAAAACGAAAAAAGACCATAGATTTAACAACACTTGATGCAGGGGGACGAATTCCACCTCAAGCAATGGATTTTGAGGAAGCCATCTTAGGAGCAATTATGTTGGAGAAAGATGCTCTTAGAGATGCAATTGAAGTGTTACAAGGCAAACATTTTTACAACGAAAACAATCGATTCATCTTTGAATCAATGATTGATTTGTATAACTTGAACCAACCTGTTGACATATTAACTGTTACTGAAAAACTCAAAATAAAAGGACTTTTAGAACTCGTTGGTGGCCCTTTCTACATTGCCAAACTGACCAGTAGAGTTGCCTCTGCTGCAAATATTCAATACCACGCCCACATCGTTATTCAAAAATTTATTCAAAGAGAATTAATTAGAATTTCGGGTGAAACACTTTCTTCAGCTTTTGATGAAGGAACTGATGCCTTCAAACTACTTGATGAAACCGAAAAGGATTTATACGAGGTAAAAAATGATGGCATGAAACGTTCTTACAAAGAAATTTCTAGCATTATTAACGAAGCTATTAGTATTATTGAAGCTAACCACGACAAAAAAGATGGTTTAACAGGCATTCCAAGTGGACTTAAAAACTTAGACGACATTACTTCTGGTTGGCAAAAGTCAGATTTAATTATATTAGCAGCTAGGCCGGGTATGGGAAAAACGGCACTTGCCCTAACCATGCTTAGAAATGCTGCGGTTGATTTTATGAGACCCGTTGCTATTTTCTCACTTGAGATGAGTGCAGCCCAACTTGTAACAAGGCTTATTGCTGCGGAAAGTGAAATTTCGAGTGAAAAACTTAAAAAAGGCACTTTGGAAGAACATGAATGGACTCAACTCCACACTAAAATTCAAAAACTTTCTAAAGCACAAATTTTTATTGACGACACCCCTTCTTTACCAATCTTTGAGTTTAAAGCTAAGTGCCGACGATTACATAGCAAACACCATATTGAAATGGTAGTTGTCGATTATTTACAGTTAATGCGAGGTGAAGATGTAGGCAAAAACGGAAACAGGGAACAAGAGATTGGTTCCATTTCAAGAGCATTGAAAGGATTAGCCAAAGAACTGAATATTCCGATTATTGCCCTTGCTCAGTTGAGTCGTGATGTTGAGAAAAGAGCAGGTGATAAAAAACCACAGTTGAGTGACTTAAGGGAATCGGGAAGTATTGAGCAAGATGCGGATATTGTTGGATTTATATGGCGTCCAAACTACTACAAACTGAATGAACCTCAAGTTGGCGACCCAAGTTTAGGTGAGGTTATTATTCAAAAACACAGAAATGGACCAACAGGTGAAGCAAAAGTTCGTTTCCTTGAAAACTTTGCGAAGTTTGTGAACTACGACGAAAATGACATGTCGAATTTTGGCGATTACCATCAAGAACCAACTATGGTTACTTATTCAAGTAAAATAAACACCGACGATGACCACAGTGCTCAAACAGACTTGTATTCTTTAGGGAAATCACAACTTGAAAATCCATTCTTAGACGACCAAGACCAACGTGATTTTGGTGCTAATATTTTTGATGATGATGGAGATGACAATCCTCACGAATAAAGAAACAACTAAAGTTTAGATTTTTCTGCAACAGTCAATGATTTCGACTGTTTTAAATAGTTTTTTATGTACTCGTAATACGTATGAGATGGTTTAAGATTATTAACCAAAAAATATTTATCACTATTAATATGTCGTTCTATTTGAACAAACGAGGGTACATTTTCTTCTACCGTAAATCTTAAAAAACGAATTTCAACATCCAAGGGTTTGTCTTGAACAGCTTGATTAAGAATAGGCAACCCTTTTTTCAAATACTCTAATTTTTTAATTGGGTTAGTGGCATGTTTCCCTAACAGTGTATAAGACACGCCGTGATACGCTTTTTTAATTGCCGTTTCTTGCTTGGAAGTTAGTGTATTTAAATCAGTTGCTGACTTAGATGAAGTCAATGCTTTTTGGAATGAGGCTCTTAGTTCCGAAACTTCATCAACTTGGATAAATGAAAACGAAAAAAAACCAATGAATAAAAGAGAGGCTATCTTTAGCTTACAAAACATTGAATTTGAACTTAACATAAGAACGGGCTAACAAAGCCACTTTTTCGGTATTGGCAACTCTAATTCTTTTTTCTAAAACTTCAGCAGCATTGACGCGTTCAATTTTATCAAGCAATCTTAAGTAATAGCGGTAAGCTGTATAAACACCAAAACGACAACTTAATGGTAATTGTTTTATTCCAACATGTGCTTGGTCAAAATCAGCCTTAACTTCCATAATAATTTGTCTTTTTACCGACTCATCAAACTCCGCTAAATTCAAAGTTGGAAAATAAACGCGACCTCTGTCTTCAACATCACTTTTAATATCTCTCAAAAAATTAACCTTTTGGAAAGCGGCACCTAATGATCTGGCTGGACTTACCAACTGTTGGTATAACCCTTCTTTTCCGTCGCAAAACACCTTAAGACACATTAAGCCAACTACTTCTGCACTACCATAAATATATTCATCATACTGTCCACGGTTGTATGTTTGCTTACCCAAATCCGTTTCCATACTGTTAAAGAAAGGTTCAATTAAATCCTTACCAATACCGAACTGATTGGCAGCTTTCTGAAAAGAGTGCAAAATTGGATTTAAGCTTATTCCTTTTTCAATAGCTTTGTAGGTATCAGCTTTGAATTCAGCTAACAACTCTGCTTTGTCTTCTCTGTCAAAAGTATCAACAATTTCATCTGCTAAACGCACAAAACCATAAATACCATAAATGGCCCAACGATGGCTTTTGCTTATCATTTTAATCCCTAAAGAAAAGGACGTGCTATAATTGTTGGTAGTTTTTTTACTACAATCAATGGAAGTTTTTTCGTAAATCTCAAACATATTACTTTAATATTTAAACAAGAATAATTTTAAAAAGTTTTATAACTGACTCAATTTTAGCATTTTTTCAATTTCTCCAGCTACAATTTGCCCACTTATAATGGCAGGTGGAACCCCTGGCCCGGGTACAGTTAACTGACCTGTATAAAACAGGTTTTTAACCTTTTTCGACTTAATCTTTGGTTTTAAAAAAGCCGTTTGCAATAATGTGTTTGCCAATCCATAAGCATTGCCTTTGTATGAATTGTAATCTTTTTCGAAATCATTCATTGCAAATGAGCGTTTTACAACTATATGTTCATTGATATCAATTCCCGATTTTTCTTTAAGACGCTTTGTCATGGTTTGAAAATACGTTTCTCTTAATGCTTCAGAATCCTCCAAACCTGGGGCTAAAGGAATCAAAAAGAATAAATTCTCATACCCTTCGGGAGCACAAGTTGGGTCAGATTTGCTTGACACACACAAATAAAACAAAGGTTTGCTTGGCCATTTTGGCTCTTTGTATATCTCAACGGCATGCTGCTCAAAATCTTCATCGAAAAACAAGTTGTGATGCAATACTTCTTTAAGTTTAGTATTGATACCAACGTAATACAATAAAGAACTTGGGGACATCGTTCGTGATTCCCAATATTTTTCATCATACACACGGTGTTGCTTGTCTAAAAGCGTTTGTTCTGTAAAATGATAATCACTTCCTGCAACCACAATGTCTGCCTCATAAAACTCATCTCCCACTTCCACTCCTACTGTTTTGGAATTCTCTACACGAATATGTGTCACGGCTTTGTTAAGCAAAATAGTAACCCCTTGACTTTTTGCTACGCTTGCAAAGGCTTCTGATATTTGAACCATTCCTTTTTTGGGAAACCAAGTTCCTTTAACCAAATCGGCATAATTCATCATGCTGTACATGGCAGGTGTATTGTCTGGGGTTGACCCTAAAAACAAAACAGGAAACTCAAGCAAACTCACCAATAATGGATTTTTAAACTCTTTTCTAACTGCTTTTCTTAGAGAAGAAAACAAGCTCAGTTGGAAGGATTTGATGATTAAACGGGGTTCTACGAACTCAAAAATTGAATCAGACAAACGGTTAACGTAATCTGACATGGCAGTATGGTACTTGTATTCAGCATCTTTCAAAAATGCTCTTAATTTAACCCCACTTCCTTTTTCTCTTTTTTCAAATTCATTCACCAACTCATCTAAACTTGCGGGAATATCAATTTGTTCATTATTGGTAAAATAGATGCGGTAGGCAGGGTCGAGCCTTAGTAATTCGTAAAAATCAGAAACCTTGTAACCAAAATCCTTGAAAAAATTTTCGAATACTTCGGGCATCCAATACCAACTTGGACCCATATCAAAGGTAAAGCCTTCTGTTTCCCATTTTCTGCAACGACCACCAACTTGGTCATTTTTTTCCAACAACGTAACTTGATGACCTTGTTTTGCCAAATAAGAGGCACTTGTCAGTCCCGCAAATCCACTTCCTATAACAACTATTTTTTTACTCATTTTTGTTTATGCTTAAATTTGTTAAGATACTTTTTGCTTACAAATAAAAATCCAAATGCTTCAGCACCCTCTTTCGACGAGACTTTGTGATGGATTTTGTGCGCAAAACGCATTGCTTGAAAATAGGCGTTGTTTGTTCTTTTTAACAAAGGTAACCTTTGGTGAACAAACACATCGTGAACTAAAAAATAAGCCAAACCGTATAATAAAATTCCAATACCTAAATAAAACTTCCAATCTATATCACCCCAAGAGCCGCTAATCATAAGCCCTGCAGACACAAAGGCAAACACAATTCCGAATAAATCATTCTTCTCGAATTTACCCTTGCGAGGTTCGTGGTGACTCTTATGCCATGACCACATAAATCCATGCATGATGTATTTATGGGTAAACCAAGCAACTCCCTCCATTAACAAAAAACCAACTATTATAATTAAACTATTTAATATGATTGACATAACTAAAAACAATACAAATATACATTGATTTTGTTTGTTCTTTAACATTTTATTTAGGAGAACCTGAGAGTAAAACCGCATCAACATTTTAAAGTTAATTATGAAATAACTTGTTTAATAATTAAGTTTGTTATCTAAAAAAATTGTTTTTAAAAATGACAACTTTACAACTAATAATTCTCATTGCTTTTGCTGTCATAGGCATTTTTGGACTCGTATTAATTTTGCAAATAAAGAAGCAATTACAACCCAATCAAAATGACTTAAACTCATTAGCCATTGCCCAACAAATTGACAAAATTGAACAACATTTAAAAATTGAGTTTTCAAACAATAGAAGCGAAAATAACACGGCTTTTAAAGACACACGCACTGAACTGAACGCTCAAATCCAGTCTTTTTTAAGTCAAACCTTAACGCAATTGAAATCTTTTCAGGAAAATATTGATTCTAACAACAAAGACAATCGCAAAGAATTGGGCGAAAACATAGAAAAACTAAAGCTCGACCTGAACAACTCTCTCAAAGAGTACAGAGAAAGTTTGAGACTACAGTTTACTGATTTTCAGTTGCAACAAAAAAACCAAAGCGTAGAGACAAGCGAAAAACTAAAAGAGATAAAACTGAGTTTGGAAAGCAATGTTAAAAACATGCAAGAAGGCAATGAGAAAAAGCTCGAAGAAATGCGCAAAACGGTGGATGAAAAACTGAATGAAACACTTGAAAAACGACTGGGTGAATCATTCAAACAAGTGAGTGAACGATTGGAGGCTGTTCACAAAGGATTGGGCGAAATGCAACATTTGGCAACAAGTGTAGGCGACCTCAAAAAAGTAATGAGCAATGTAAAATCAAGAGGCGTTTTAGGGGAATACCAACTACAAAACATCATTGAAGATTTGTTGACAAACGAACAATATGAGAAAAACGTAAAAACCAAAGTGGGTAGCGGTGCAGTGGTTGAGTTTGCTATAAAAATGCCAAATGGCAATAATTTAGATAAGAGCTTGTGGCTACCTATCGATTCAAAATTTCCAAAAGAGGATTACGAATCTTTGGTTGAGGCATACGACAAAGGCGATATTGAAAAAATTGAAGAATACAGAAAAGCCTTTATCAGAGGCATTCGCAAAAATGCACAAGACATCAGAGAAAAATACATTGATCCACCCAATACTACAGAATATGGCATCATGTTTTTACCTTACGAAAGTTTATTTGGCGAGGTATTAAGAACGCCGGGATTGTTTGAGCAATTGCAAAAAGAATATAAAATCACCATCACAGGACCAACAACATTGAGTGCACTTTTAAACAGTTTACAAATGGGATTCCGCACACTAGCCATCGAAAAACGAAGCAGTGAAGTTTGGGATTTGTTGGGAGCAGTAAAAACAGAGTTTAGCAAATTTGGTGACGTACTTGTCAAAACCAAAAAGAAACTACAAGAGGCTTCAAATGTGATAGAAAGTGCCGAAATAAGAACAAGGGCGATAGGCAGACAACTCAAAAATGTACAGTCATTAACTTTTGATAAAAGCAATGAAGTTTTGGGAATTGAGGATGAGTTAGAAGATGAAAATGGATAAATCCATTTTTAAATTCCATTAATCCAATACCACAAACTTTTTAGTCAATACAACCCCATCTTTGTTTACAATGGCTGTATAAACCCCTTTTGCTAAGTTGGTAACTTGAATATCTTCACTGTTTGATTGACCTTCGCGTTTGTAAACTTCTTTACCTGTTACATCAACTATACTTACTTGAAACAAACCATTATTGGCTGATTCTATGTGTAAATTAACTTCATTGTGAGCAGGATTTGGAAACACAAACAACTCCATTGATTGGCCCATCTCAGGCGCATCCGTTGACATAGAATATGAACTTGTGAAGTTGTAAATATGTTTAGTTCCGAAATCTGAAAGGAAATTCCTCAACATCGCATTGTTAGACAAACGTCTTAATTGAACATAGCCTGCGCCATCGCCAGAATTAGCCCACCATTCTATACCATCTTCATTCAATGGGTTATTGCTTGGACCTTGCCCCTCGTCTGAAAACTCAAATGAATAACACACATTGTTATCTAAATAAACGGTATCTCTGTAAATTGTATTAGGCGCAAAACCAGATTTATTACGAATAACTTTACCCCAAGCGTCTTTAATCGTATATGAATTTTCTGACGGAGCGCTATTTGTTTTCAATAAAACAACAATAGCATTTGGCGTCACAGGTGCATTGGCAATAGTACTGTAAGCAACATTGTCCTTGCGATATTCATCTTCTTTGCTATTTACTTTGGTAACATTAACCACAAATTGATTACTAGCACCAGTCCAATTGTAAACCGCTTCTAAAGTTAAAACTTGAGTCTCAAATGGTTTGATATTACAAGGCACCCATATTTTTTGCAATGAGCCACCAACTTTGCCATATTCAAAATCCAAAGAAGTAATGGTTTCTTTGCCCATATTTTTTACTCTAATTATTGGAGCACCACAAGTAGGGTTCAATCTAGAGCTTTCAAATTCTGTAGATGGAGAAAGTATTCTATCTACGCTGGCATCAACTTGTTTCTGATTGTTTTTATAGAAAAATGCGTAAGAAGAAATAGAATAATTAGCACTTCCTCCTACCGTGTTTGTGTAGGCTTCCATGTTAAAAGCGAGTGTATTATTGGAACCTGCTGCGGTTGGCAAATAAACATGATCGGCGTAAACAGGCGCTCCAGGACACCATCCGGCACGGTCGTAAACCCATGTTCCTGCTTGAGGGAATAAGCTGTTAAAACCACAATCATCTCTCCAAATATTTTTTTCTGAAATCACTTGATCGTTTAATTTCAACGTTCTTCTTTTGGAACAAAATTCAGCACAATTCTGCTGCTGATCCATTCCATGCCCCGTTTGCAAGGTCATAATATCAGTATAATCTGCACCAACAGGCACTTGAAACGACTTGTCAGTCACTACGCTTTCGAAGGTTCTGTTTGGATTACCATAAGGCGCATTCACATTGTGTAAACTTTGGTATCCCATAGGAATAAGCGCAGCCTCTCCTTTTACAAAATTAAAATCCAATGTTACTGTCCAACCTCTGTCTGTGTTTGACTCATAACCTGTGTGTTTATATAAAATTTGAACCGAATCATGCAAAATATCAGAAAATTCAGTCACATCAAAGATCCAACCATGCTTCCAATTTTGACTACTGTTCCAGTAAAAACCATAAGGTGTAATAAATCTTGCCAATTCATAATGCAAACTATCGCCATTAACTCCTCCTTTTTTTCCAATATAAATATGGTTTAAATAATCCCACTCTCCACATCTCAAACCAGGTGCACAACCAAATTCTAAATACAAATACACTTTACGGTATGAGACATCCTTTGCAGGAAAAGTTCCCCATGAAGAATAATAAGTATGTCCAACCGAAGGATTGGTTTTAATCACCACTTTATTGTGGGTATTTACCTTAATGGTATCTTGTGCAGATGATTTAAAAAAACAAAATAGAAATGACAACGAGAGTATAAAATATTTTACCATGTTATTAAATTAATCTTCAAACATAATAAAAAATTAAAAATTAAACTCTACTTAATTTCCCAACTGCTCGAAGATTTGAGTAATTTACTGAATGCCAATTCCTTATTTTCTATTTTGCTGTCAACAATTTGCTGCTTCATAACTTCATTAAAAACAGGTTTATTTTCTATGGCATAAATTACGCCAAAAGGACGTGGGAAATGCTCTTTTTCAAAAAACTGTGAAAGCAAATGCGCTTTGGTTAAATCTTGTTCATCGTGTATCCACAAATCATCTTTATCAACTTTATCTAACTCAACAATTACGGGAGTGAGCCCCTGTAACATTATACCCTTAGTTCCTTCTGCAAACACAAGCGGCTGCCCATGTGTCAAAAACAAGGTCGTTTCAGGCTTGCTTCCTTTGGCTGTAAAAACATCAAAAGCACCATCATTAAACACATTGCAATTCTGGTAAATTTCCACCAATGAAGTCCCTTTGTGAAAATAAGCTCTTTTATACATCAATTGCTGATGTTTTAAGTCCCTGTCCATCGTTCGGGCCACAAAAGTAGAGCCAGCTCCTAAAGCTAAAGCCAAAGGATTAAATGGACTGTCGGCAACTCCCATTGGAGATGATTTGGTAATTTGCCCAACGTGACTAGTTGGGGAAAACTGACCTTTGGTTAACCCATAGATTTCATTGTTAAACAATAAAATATTGATGTCTGGATTTCTTCTGAGTGTGTGTATCAAATGATTTCCACCTATGCTCAAACTATCACCATCGCCTGTTATCATCCAAACACTAAGTTCGGGATTAGCTAACTTAACACCTGTAGCAATAGCAGCAGCCCTTCCGTGAATGGAATGCATGCCATAAGTATCCATGTAATAAGGGAAACGTGATGAACAACCTATACCAGATATAAAAACAAACTGATGCTTAGGAACCCCAAGTTCAGGCAATACATTTTGAACGCTTTTCAAAATGGCATAATCACCACAACCGGGACACCATCTCACTTCTTGGTCGGTCTCTAAATCCTTTGATGTAAAAAAAGGGGATTGGATTTCTGTTAATTCCATTTTGTTAAATATGTTGTTTGATGGTTTCTTTAATTTCAAGCAAACTGAATGGTTGACCTTGAATTTTATTGATACCTATAGCATCTATCAAAAATTGTTCTCGTATTAATTTTATCAATTGACCGTTGTTTAACTCAGCCACAAACACACGTTTGAATGGTTTAAGTTTTTCGTGAAAATTTAACGGAAGAGGATTGATGTATTTTAAATGCAATTGAGCCACATTCAAACCTTCTGCCTTTAACTCAGTAACAGCTGTAAAAATACTTCCATAAGTACTGCCCCAACCGATAACCAAACAATCTGAGTTTTCATCTCCTTGGTCAAATTCTATCAAAGGAATTTGGTGCGCTACATTGGCCACTTTCTGTGCCCTAATTTTCACCATTAATTCATGGTTAGCCCCTTCATAACTGATATTCCCTGTAATATTTTCTTTTTCCAAGCCGCCTATTCTGTGGGTCATACCTTCAGAACCCGGGATAGCGTGAAAACGAGACAGATTCTCTTCTCTTTGATAGGGTCTGTATACCTCATCCTCTTTTACTTGCGTAATAAAGTGCGACTGAATTTCGGGCAATTCATCCAATTGTTTTATTTTCCAAGGTTGTGCGCCATTGGCAATGTAACCGTCGCTCAAAAACATAACAGGCACTGTGTGTTCCAATGAAATCTTAACTGCCATATAGGCCATTTCATAACAATCGGAAGGTGATGAAGCGGCAATTACTACTAAAGGACATTCTCCGTTTCTGCCATACAACGCCTGAAGTAAATCAGATTGCTCTGTTTTAGTCGGCAAACCAGTTGAGGGACCTCCTCTTTGGATATTGCAAATAACCAATGGAAGTTCAAGCATTGTTGCCAATCCGATGGCTTCTGTTTTGAGTGCAATTCCGGGACCTGAACTGGTGGTAATACCAATATGACCTGCATACGAAGCGCCTATTGCAGCACATACACCTGCTATTTCATCCTCCGCTTGAAAGGTCATTACATCATACCCCTTGTGCTTAGACAATTCGTGCAAAATATCCGATGCCGGTGTTATAGGATAAGAACCTAAAAACAAAGGAATGTTTGATTTTACGGAAGCCGCAAGCAACCCTAGCGCTGTGGCTTGGTTTCCATTAATACTTCTGTAAAGTCCTGCCGGAGTTTCGGCGGCTTCAATATGGTATTGACTACTGAATAATTCTGATGTTTCACTGAAAAAATAACCTGCTTGAAGCGCTTTAATATTCGCGTTCATCAAATCTACATTCTTAGAAAATCTTTTTTCAATAAACTGAATGGTATTTTGAATCTCTCTATCAAACAACCAATACACCATTCCCAACACAAACATATTCTTACATCTTTCTGACTCCTTATTTCCTAAGTTAAATTCAGAAACTGCCTTTTTGGTTAGTTGGGTAATATCGGCTTCGTAAACCGTAAAATTATCCAAACTACCATTGGTAAGAGGATGGTCGTTTTCCGAAATACCTGCCAAACGTAGATTACGAGAATCGAAACCATCTTTATTGACGATGATTATTCCATTTGGTTTTAGCAATTTGATATTAACTTTCAGAGCAGCCGCATTGAGCGCTACTAACACGTCGTATGAATCGCCGGGGGTTAATACCGACTCACTACTGAAATGAATTTGATAACCAGAAACACCTGGCAAGGTACCTATTGGCGCTCTAATTTCTGCGGGGAAATCGGGAAAAGTAGCAATATCGTTTCCAAACAATGCATTGGTTTCGGCAAACTGAGTACCAGTCAACTGAACACCATCTCCACTATCTCCTGCAAACTTTACAACGATATTCTTGTATGAATGATTGGATTGCACAAAATAAAATTAAGAGTTCAAAATTAGTAAAATAAACGATTATTCTATGTGATAAAAATCACAATCGAACAAATTAAGGGCTTTACTTCTGTCTTAAAACCTCTATTTGGTCGGCAATCTTTTCAGCTTCCACCCTTACAGCATCTGATTGGGTTCTGTTTATCAATGACAAACGGTGAGATTCTTTGAGTAATGCTTGGTATTTTTCCATTAGCACTTCTAATTCAGATTTCTTTTTGAAAAGATTTTTAAACATATTCTTTTAACAACCCAATGTCAATAAAGTTTGTCATGGGCCTGTTTCTTGAAAAGTAAATTGAAAAATGTAGGTGGGACTTTCCTATAAAAAAGGAATTTTTGCCACTTTAGCTTTCAGGCTTTTATCTCTGATTTCTATAAAAATTTCGGTATCAGCGTTTGCATGAGAAATAGCAACATAACCCATTCCGATAGCTTTACCCAAACTTGGAGATTGAGTACCTGAGGTTACTTCGCCTATTACATTTCCTTCTGCATCTTTGATTACATAATGCTGACGAGGAATTCCTCTGTCTATCATTTCAAAACCAACTAATTTCTTGCTAACACCATTGTCTTTTAAAGATTTGTGGTAGGCACTGTTTACAAAATCTTTAGTAAACTTAGTAATCCAACCCAAACCAGCTTCAATTGGCGATGTAGTATCGTCTATATCGTTGCCATATAAACAAAATCCTTTTTCAAGTCTTAATGTGTCTCTGCAACCTAAACCACAAGGAAGAATATCAAATTCTTTTCCTGCTTCAAAAACAGCATCCCAAAGTGCTTTTGCATCTTTGTTCCAAACGTATAATTCGAAACCACCTGCACCAGTGTAGCCTGTATTTGAAATAATAATATCGTCTATACCGGCCATACTTCCTGTTTTGAATGAATAATAAGGCATAGAAGAAAGGTCAACCTCTGTCAACTTTTGTAATACTTTAATTGCATTAGGTCCTTGAACGGCTAACAAACTCAATTGATTACTGATGTCTTCCATTTGCACACCAAACGTATTGTGAGATGAAATCCAATCCCAATCTTTTTTGATATTTGAGGCATTTACGACCAAATAGTATTCTGTTTCACTGTATCTGTAAACCAATAAATCATCAACAATTCCACCGGTGTTGTTAGGCAAACAGCTGTATTGAACCTTACCATCCGTTAATTTTGATGCATCATTGCTGGTCACCAATTGGATTAAATCTAACGCTTTGTCGCCTTTTAGAACAAATTCACCCATGTGGGAAACATCAAAAACGCCAACACTGTTTCTTACAGCATGGTGTTCTTGTATTAAATTGCTGTATTGTACAGGCATGTTAAAACCTGCAAAAGGCACCATTTTACCCCCTAAGGAAATGTGTAAATCATTTAGTTCAACCGACTGTAAAGCTTGATTATTGTCCATATTATTTAAAGGCTCAAAGTTAGAACTTATTTAAAACTTTTCAAGTGTTTTGTAAAAAAGGTCTTACAATTTAAACCTTTAGCACTTCTTTAACAAGTTTGAAACACTAACATCTCTGTTTAATATTGCCCATAAATCGCTGATTGCCACACGTTCCTGTGTCATTGTATCTCTATTACGAATGGTAACCGTATTGTTTTCCATGGTATCATAATCTACGGTTATACAAAAAGGGGTTCCAATGGCATCGTTTCTTCTGTATCTTTTTCCAATAGCATCTTTAGCTTCTGTAGCAACATTAAAATCGTATTTCAATAAATTAACAATTTCGTCTGCTTTTTCGGGCAAACCGTCCTTATTAACCAATGGTAAAATCGCGGCTTTAATAGGTGCGAGTGCGTAAGGGATAGACAAAACAACCCTTGACGTACCATCTTCTAGTTTTTCTTCCTTGTAAGCCTGAGACATTACTGCCAAAAACAAACGGTCTAACCCTATTGAAGTTTCAACAACATAAGGCACATAACTTTCATTTAATTCGGGATCGAAATACTGCAATTTTTTACCTGAAAATGATTCATGTTTTTTCAAGTCAAAATCGGTACGACTGTGAATTCCTTCAAGTTCTTTGAATCCAAAAGGGAACTCAAATTCAATATCACAAGCGGCATTGGCATAGTGTGCCAATTTAAGGTGGTCGTGAAACTTGTGTTTATTTTCACCCAAACCCAAAGCCTGATGCCATTTCATTCGGGTGTTTTTCCAATAATTATACCACTCCATTTCCGTACCCGGGCGAACAAAAAACTGCATTTCCATTTGTTCAAACTCTCTCATTCTGAAAATAAACTGCCTTGCTACAATTTCATTTCTGAAAGCTTTTCCTGTTTGTGCTATACCAAAAGGAATTTTCATTCTACCTGTTTTTTGAACATTCAAATAATTAACAAAAATCCCTTGCGCTGTTTCAGGTCTTAAATAAATGGTATTTGAATCTTCAGACAAAGACCCTATTTGAGTAGAAAACATTAGGTTAAACTGCCTTACTTCAGTCCAATTTTTTGTCCCTGAAATTGGGCATGCTATTTCACAATCAATAATTATTTGCCTTACTTCTTCTAAATTATTTTGTTCCAAGGCCTCTTTGAATCTTGCCTCAATTTGAGCAGCCTTGTTGCTTGATTCCAAAACTCTAGCATTGGTTTGTCTGTATAAAACCTCATCAAAAGATTCTCCAAACTTAGCTTTAGCTTTCTCCACTTCTTTGTCAGCTTTTGCATTAACTTTGGCTATATAATCTTCAATTAACACATCCGCTCTGTATCTCTTTTTACTGTCTTTATTGTCAATTAATGGGTCATTGAAAGCATCAACGTGTCCACTCGCTTTCCATGTAGTGGGGTGCATAAAAATAGCGGCATCAATACCCACAATATTGGCATGCATTTGAACCATACTTTTCCACCAAAAATCCCTTAAATTCTTTTTTAATTCAACGCCTAATTGACCGTAATCATACACGGCACTTAGTCCGTCGTAAATTTCGCTTGACTGAAAAATAAAACCGTACTCCTTAGAGTGTGATATCACATTTTTAAATAATTCTTCCTGATTCATTTGAGATTGCAAAGATATTAAAAAATAAACGCGAGAATCGTATAATTAAAAAATCAATAAAACACGATTTGTCGTCTTTTTTGTTTAATTAATCTGTTCGTAATCAAACCTTTTTGATTTTTAAGTGTTATTTGCACATCCATATGAAACTCCGACTTATTTTTACCTGTTTCGTCCTTTTTATTTCTAATACTGTTTTTTCACAAACCAAATATTCACTTAGTGGTTATGTCAAAGACACTGCCAATGGTGAAGTTTTAGCAAATTGTAATATTTACACAGAAGACAAGAAAAACGGCACCCAATCAAACAACTACGGCTTCTACACCATCAGTTTAAACCCCGGAATTAACACCATCTATTTTAGTTTTTTGGGGTACAATACTTATGAATTAACCATTGACATTAAGAAAAACGAAACTCGAAATATTGAACTTTCTAGAAGTGAAACTGAAATAACAGGAGTAACATTAAGCAAAAAAAGAAAAGACAATCAAGTTGATAAAATTGAGATGAGTACTAACAATTTAAATATTACTCAAATCAAAAAAATTCCTGCACTATTGGGAGAAGTTGACATTGTAAAATCAGTACAACTTTTACCCGGAGTGAGTACCGTTGGTGAAGGAGCAACTGGTTTCAACGTAAGGGGTGGTGCTATTGACCAAAACTTGATTCTACTTGACGAAGCACCTGTTTTTAACAGCTCTCACTTGTTTGGATTTTTCTCTGTTTTTAACCCTGATGCTGTAAAAGATGTAAAGTTAATCAAAGGTGGTATGCCTGCTCAATATGGTGGTAGAGCTTCTTCTACACTTGACGTTAGAATGAAAGAAGGCAACAACAAAAAATTTGCAGTAAATGGTGGTGTTGGATTAATATTTAGTCGATTGTCTCTTGAAGGCCCTTTGTTCAAAAACAATGAAAAACGCAAAAACAAAACATCATTTATTGTGGCTGGCAGAAGAAGTTATATAGACGTTCTTGCAAAACCTTTTTTACGCAACAACGAAAATTTAAAAGATGCTGTTTTTTATTTCTATGACTTTACTGGCAAAATCAACCATACCATAAACGACAATAACAAAATATTTTTCTCAACGTATATTGGTAGAGATGCCTTTGGTGTTCCCGGCGCAAAGTTCGATTGGGGAAACACTACGGCTACTTTCCGTTGGAACCATCTGTTTTCAAGAAAACTATTTAGTAACTTTACTTTTTATTACAGTAAATACGACTATCAATTAGGCTTTGGAACAGGCAACAATACTTTCAATTGGAAATCAAACATTATCAACTACAGCGGTAAAACTGACTTTACTTATTACCACTCACCAAAATCTGTAATTCAATTCGGATTAATAAGCACTTATTATATTTTCAAACCTGGAGATGCGGTATCCAAGGACCAAGGTTCAACGATACAATTTGGACTTCCCAATAAATTCGCATTAGAAAATGGGTTTTACATTGAGAACGAACAAAAATTCAGTCCATCCCTTACAGTTCGTTATGGCATTCGCTTTTCAAATTTCAACTACCTTGGCAATGGCACTGCTTTAATACTAGACAGATCAAACCCTTCTCAACGTGCCAATGTAATTGAAAGAAAAGAATTTGGGAAAAACGAAATTATTCAATCTTATAACATCCCTGAACCAAGATTTTCGGCTAATTACAAATTGAACAAACTGAGTTCAGTTAAATTGAGTTACAACCGCTTGTCACAATTTTTACACTTAATTTCCAATACAGCAGCAAGTGTTCCTCTGGATGTATGGACACCATCTACCAACAACGTAAAACCTCAGATTGCAGACCAAATTGCAGTAGGTTATTTTAAGAACATTGGTAAAAACATTGATTATGAATTATCAGCTGAAGTTTTCTACAAAGAGCTTCAAAACCAAATAGATTATATCGATGGTGCAGAACTATTGTTAAACAATCAATTAGAAGCTGATTTATTAAACGGTAAAGGAAGGGCTTATGGCTTGGAGTTATACTTTAAGAAAAATGTAGGTAAATTAACAGGATGGGTAAGTTATACTTTATCAAAATCCGAACGCCTAGTTGAAGGCATTAGTTTGGACCAATGGTATCCTAACAGGTTCGACAGAAGACACAATGCAAACGTTACAGGTTCTTACGAGTTTAACAACAAATGGAGCGCTTCTGCAAGTTTTGTTTTTGGAACAGGTACTCCAACAAATTTACCAAATACTAAATTCTCATTCCAAGGCATTACGGGCATTCCTCACAACGCAGACGGACTAAGAAACAGCGTTTACATTAAACCTTTTCACCGTTTAGACATTTCTGCGACTTATGTTCACAAAAAAACAAACAAATGGGAAAGCAATTGGGTGTTTGGCGTTTATAACGTTTACAACCGTAGAAATCCTTTCTCCTATTTTTCACAACCTAATCCTGACGCAAACAATCAAACACAATTGATTCGTTATTCAATCATTGGCAACTTCATCCCTTCAGTATCTTGGAACTTTAAATTTTAATACAATGACAAAAAACACATTATATCTTTTACTTACAGCAATTACATTCCTTATAAGCGCTTGCGAAGACCCTATTGAACTAGACTTGGGTGCACCTGTTTCTCAAGTCGTAATAGATGCCGTAATTGACCAAACCGCAGACACACAATGGATATACGTGAGTAAATCGAGCGCCTATTTAGACAATAACAATGCGAGTTCTTACGAATTGGATACCATAGGAATATTTGATGCGAATGACACCACTTTTTACCAATTTACTTCACAAAACAATGGTAAATACTTTTTTGTTCCACCAGCTGCCAACACTTTTAAATACGGACAAACCTACCAACTTCTTATCCGTGACAAAGGCAATACTTTTGTATCTCAAAGCCAATTAAATTCACCAACTACTATAGATTCACTGACTGTAAAGTACGAAAAAAATGGCCCTTTTGGAGGCAATGAAGGCAACTATATTACACTGTGGGCAAAAGATAAAATTGGTGTAGGCGACTTTTATTGGTTTAAATTGTACCGCAATGACTCCCTTCAATCAAGGGCTTCTGATATTAGAATTGCAGTTGACAATTCAACCACCCAAGGAGGAAGTGGAGATGGCGACTTATTTATTATCCCTATCCGCCAAAATTTTTCAAGCCGTCCATACAAAGCCGGTGAAACTGCTCGAATTGAAATCTTAAGCATCAATCCTGAAATGTATATTTACCTTAACCTTATTCAGGTTCAATTACAAAACGTGGGTTTATTTGCTGTTCCGCCAACCAATGTGCCAACTAATATCATCTGCATTAACAATCCCAATCAGAAAGTGTTAGGCTTTTTTAGCATGGTTGGAAAAGTAAGTTCAGAAGAAATTACAATTCGTTAATGACGCAATTAAATAAATTCCATTAACTTCGCCATTTGTAAATAATGGAAGATTTTTGGGACATCATTGTATGGTTTTTAGTTGCTTCGGTTAAGTTTGTAATCGCAGTTACTAAATTACTTGTTATTTCAAGTAGAGCTTGGTATTGGGATATGCTTATTGTAATGGCCGGCGGCACATTCGGCGTATTGGTTTTCACCTTTTTAGGAGCTGCTATTTCTAAAAAACTAGAGAAGTACAATTTCTTTAAAATGAAACGAAGTAAGTTGCGTAAACTTATCAAAATCAAAAATGGTTATGGATTAATTGGTATCGCTTTTATTACGCCTGTAATTATTAGTATACCGGTGGGATGTATTATAAGTTCTGCTTTTGAAAACGACAGAAACAGAGTTTTACGTTTACAGATTTCCTCTGTATTAATTTGGAGTTTAGTATTATTTGTTGCAAAAGGATTATTGAAAATTCAAATTGTTCCTTAATAGAATTATGGAAGAAAAAGGAAAATTAATATTAGTTCCTACACCGATTGGGAATTTAAAAGACATAACACTTAGAGCCCTCGAAATTCTTCAGTCTTGTGATATAATTTTGGCAGAAGACACCCGAAATACTGGTCAATTATTGAAGTATTATAGCATTGACAAACCCATGCAAAGTTATCATGCACACAATGAACACGACAAATACAAAGACGTTATTCACCAGCTCAATGCGGGCAAAACAATGGCTATGGTAACCGATGCGGGCACTCCCGGAATCAGCGACCCCGGTTTTTTGATTGTTAGGGCGTGTATCGAAGAGAATATTAAAGTGGAATGTTTACCTGGAGCCACGGCTCTTATCCCTGCTTTGGTAAAAAGCGGCATGCCGACCGATCGTTTTATTTTCGAAGGATTTATTCCTGTAAAAAAAGGACGAAAAACCAGATTAGAACAAATGAAGTTAGAGTTCAGAACAATCGTTATGTACGAGAGTCCGTACAAACTCCTGACCACATTAAAGGATTTGGCATTGGCGCTTGGTGACGACAGAAAAGTGGCTATTTCAAGAGAACTGAGCAAAATGTTCGAAGAAACTTTTTATGGCACTTTACAAGAAGCTCAAATCCACTTCAACAAAAAAGCCCCTAAAGGAGAATTTGTAATAGTAATACAAGGCAATACCGATGAAATCAATTAAACCTCTTTATCTATCACTACTCAGCGGTGTTCTTTTGTATATCGCTTGGCCTCCATTATATACTTATTTTTTACTCCTTATTGGCTTCGTTCCTCTGTTATTAATTCACGAACAATTAAAAAACTCGAGAAAAAAACATCTCAAATTTTGGGCTTGGAGTTATTTAAGTTTATTTATTTTCAATGTTGGTTCCACATGGTGGGTATGGAATGCCAGTGATAGTGGTGCTGTCATTATGCTTGTTTTGAATTCTTTAATTCTAAGCATTCCTTTTTTCCTGTTTTCATTAACCCAAAATACGCTTCCTAAAACAGGCTATCAATCATTGGTTTTTTACTACATAGCCATGGAGTATTTCCATTTCAACTGGAGTGCAAGTTGGCCTTGGCTAACTTTGGGCAAAGGGTTGGCTAGAGGAACCGAGTTCATACAATGGTATGAGTTTACAGGCGAAATGGGGGGCACTTTACTGATACTAATTGCTAACATAATGGTTGCAAAAGTCATTATTAGCAAAGCATACAAACAAATTTGGCAAGTATTGGCATTATTAGGATTTACCATTGGTTTGTCATACGCTATTTCCTTTAGCCGTTTTACCATTGAAAAAGGGACAGGCATCCATTGTGTAGTGGTTCAACCTAATATTGACCCATACGAAGAAAAATTCGAGTCAGGTTCGCGCTATTTATCACCGGAGGAACAAATCAATCAAGGAATAAATATTGCAAAACCACTTATTAAATCCAAAACACGTTTACTGATTTTCCCCGAAACAGCCATTGTAGGATACAACAATATTCATCAAATAAATGAGAGTAGTAATATTAAATCGATTAAAGAATTGACCGATTCTAATAACTTAATGATTATCTCAGGCGCTGAATCATACGAAACTTATGATGGTGAAAAAGAGCGCCCTACTATATCTGCGCGCTATGAAGAAGATTCTGAATTGTGGTGGGATGCCTACAATACCGCTTTAAGTTTTAAAGAAGGCAAGGTCTCTGAATATTACCACAAATCAAAATTAGTTCCCGGTGTGGAGAAAATGCCTTTTAGTTTTTTAGAACAACTAAGTATTGACTTGGGAGGAACTTCAGGCAGTTTAGGAACAAGCAAAAAACCAATTAACTTTCATTTAGACAGCAACTATTCTATAAGTCCATTGATTTGTTACGAATCCATCTATGGCGATTATGTGGCGGACTTTGTAAGACAAGGTGCCAATATGCTTGCTGTTATTACCAACGATGCTTGGTGGGGGAATACAGATGGACACAAACAGCATTTACTCTTTGGTGCTATAAGATGCATTGAAACGCGCAAAGAAATGGTTCGCAGTGCTAACACAGGTATTTCGGCAAAAATCAATAAATTTGGTAAAATAACAACCCAAACAAAATACAATGAACTAACGGCTTTTGAGTGCACGATTAGACCAAACAATATCCAAACCTTTTATGTAAAATATGGAAACATATTAGGGAAAATGGCTTCATTTATTGCCATTGCATTGTTACTTGGCACGTTGGTAAAATTAGTCGCAAAAAAAGGCTATTAAAAATAATAGCCTTTTTGAAATACTTTGTATTAAGTGAATTAATCGTGCTGATGCCCACCTGGACCATGCACATGACCGTGACTAATTTCTTCGCCTGTAGCTTCTCTCACTTCCAAAACTTCACCTGTAAAATGCAAATCTTGACCCGCCAAAGGATGATTTACGTCAACCGTAACAGTGGTTTCATTAATCGCTAAAATAGTAGCGGGAACCATTCTACCTTCTTGGTCTTGAAGCGGGATGACGTTACCTAAAGCAACTTCTTCCATTAGTTCACCATCTTTTTTAAACATTTCTTGATCTAAATCTATAATTGCTTCATCGGTACGCTCACCGTAAGCATCAATGGCTGCAATACCAAAAGAAAATGTGTCCCCTGCATTTAAACCGACTACGTTGTTTTCAAAATCGGGTATCATTTGACCTACTCCACTCATAAAAGTTAGCGGTTGTTTTCCTGCCGAAGATTCAATGGATTCACCCGCTTCGTTGTCTTTAAATAAGTTGTAATGTAAGGTAATTACTTTGTATTGCATATCTGTTTGTTAATAAAATTTTTTCAAAATTACGCTAAATATTAAGGATAAAAAATAGATGGGAATTATTTATTCTGTTACTCCAATGGACTTATTTATATAAGAATCAAACCAAAAATCCCTAAAGCGTTTTTATTTTTTTTATGAATTTTGAAAGATTAAGAGTCAAGCCAAGTTCATTGGATATTCTATGAAACCCATTATTACTTTGAAAGTTATTGACATTCATAGGATGGTGATATTGCAAGGTATAATGTAGTAAAAACATCGAATTCAAAAGTTTGTACTGAATATTCAAACCTGCATTAAGCAAATAATTATTTTGATGAAACGGTAGGTTATTAATTTTTTGAGCGGGAAAAACTTGTTTGCCCGTTGAATCAAAAAAATCAAAATATTTATCAAATTCATGAGTCGTTTTAGACCATTCCAATCCTAACTGAGTGTATATATTAATGTGTTTATTTTGAAGAATCTGATAATTAAAAGCAAGGCGATTACTGCGATTGTCCATAAATTCATTGTAGTTATAAACGCCTGCAACCCGATTATTGGAATGATAATTTACAATTTTGTAATGAATATGCCTTTGTAATCCAATATTCCAAGTATAGCTGATACCAATGCGCTTGTAATAAACATTTGCTTTAATTGCATTTTCAATATAGGGTGAACTAAACAAAGAGTTCCCTTTATAGAAGGGAGTAGAAATGCCTTTTCCAACCCCAATATAAAATACAGGTTTGGTGTTACTTAAACCATTTTTATCATTGTTATTTGGGTTGTCATTTTTGCTGGATTTACTGTCATTTTGGGCCGCAAGAAATCCCACACAGAAATAGGCAAAAACAAAGAAACTGAGTTTCAAAACATTTAAAAGTTGGGGCAAAAACACACGGTGAATCATCTTTTATAAAATATTCAATAAATATACAATAAAAAATCCGATAAATACAAATTTGATTGGAATAACTAAAAGAGATATAACAAAGTCCAACACATTGGACTTTATTATATCTAAACAAGGCATTATTGATTATTATGAATTATCAGTTTCTCAGTTTTTTGGGTATTGCCGCATGTAATTCTAACAAAATAAATACCTGCAGCCAAACCATTCGTTTCTATGTGTTGAGAGGTTTGTTTACCATTGTAGTTGTTATTAAACAACACTTTGCCCGTAACATCCATTAATGCAATGCTGTAATCTTGTTCATTGTTGTTAAAGATAGAAATGGTGAAGTTAGCAGTGGTAGGGTTGGGGGCGAGTATTACTAAAAATGGGAATTTGTTTAAATCATTTTCTGAAATACTATCAATATTTTCTTGCTGTTCTTCGTTTAATACAAATGGAATGCTTAAGGGCAGAGGTTCATATATATTTGCACAAAAATCATTTATTAAATGATTGGAATTGCTTAATAAAGGTTGACAATTTGTTGGCAATTCAATTAAATACTCAACTGTTACATTTGAAGGTGTTTGGACATTTGGGTCAGTTTCAATACTTTTACCCGCTATAAATTTTATTTTTGCAGCATTAGGGAAAATAAAATTATCGCCTATGACGATTTTGTTCCATGCCTTGAAAATTATTTCATTTGCAGTAATTTGACTTAAATCAACCCCACTTAAATCCAAGTTTTCTGGAATTGTTTCTGATAATGTGTTACTAAATAGTGTGCTTGGAACAGATGAAACATAATTTTCACTCATGTCACAACTAAGTGGGCCACTTTGAGGGCCAGAAACTTGATAAAGCTGATTTGTAAGACCTTCTTCAAATAATTCAAAATCTAATTTGTAAGTTTTAATCATCAATATCTCTTGACCTAATCCATCCTTTCGTTTTAATTTTACAACAACTTTACAGAACATCTTTTCCTCATCTCCAAGTATGTGAAAAACCTTAAATGAGGTCTCATCAAAACACGAACTAGGCAATAATCTTGTAGAGTAAATGATGTCTTTGATATTGTCGTCATCAGATATTGTTGTTTTATCATCTGGCCAATAATCAATGTTAAGGCCTAGCAATTTCATTCTATCCATATAAGGAACATTGATATTTAAAGGACCAACCTCTACTGGCCCTCTAAACATTTTTGAACTTGTTTTGCAAATTCTTTGATTAACAAAATTTGTACTGGGTTGAAATACTATTTGGGATTCGATACTTATTACTTCTAATTCTGAACTTGGATTAATGACGTATTTGAGATTATTTTTAACTTTATAATGTCTAATGTTGGGGAAAAATTGATTCATAGGTAAAACATTTTCACCTAAGTCATTTTTTTGTCCATTTAAACAAACTCCAGTTCCAAATAATGCAACAGGATTTGAGGCTATTGGTATAACCTGCAATACAGGTGTTTCTATTAGATTAAAAACACCTAGAGGTTCATCATAAACAGGTTTGAAATTTCCACTATTATTTATATGATTTGAACCAGGTGTATAAAACTTAACTCCTCCATATGGGTCAGAAGTTTCAATTTTACTATTACTTGTTGTTTTAAGAGAAACATCAAAACTCATAGGTGCAATTGGTTTGGGGGCACTACTTCCTCCACCTACAAAATATTCAATTATTCCAAGATATCTGCCTACTTCTGGTATTACTTTGGCCCATTCCGGGAATTTGCCAATATCATTTTGTATTTCAGTTTTCAATTGGTCATTTTGAGTATAAATAGTATTTTCTAAATTTGTTTTAAACTCACTCCAGTTTTTGTATTTTGCATTTCCTGCTTTAAAAGCGTTTCCAATTTCATTTAAAATTGAAGCTAAATCATTCGGATTATTAGAAATACTTCCATTTTTAACAATTTCTTGTTTTGCTTTTCCTTGAATTTCAAGCGTTATATCTCCAGTTGTTATAATCTTTGCTTCTAAATACATAATTGACAAATGTTGACACACACAAGGGTCGTAAGTTATTGGGAAATCTGCATGCAACCAATACCCATATTGGTTTGCGAAATAATTTATTTTTGATGCAGTTATGTTATAGATTCTTTTATCTAGAGCAACTTTTTTGTCAATATTATCTGTTAAGTTATAAGAAACCTTCGAGTTTAACCCAAATGCCAAATCATAAGTTAAATTTATCCTTGCACTGTTATATGCACCTGGATTACTTGTTACATAAATAAAATACCTTAATATACCAGTAAATTTATTGTATAAAGCAAAAGAAGGGTCAGCTACTGCATCATTTACATTTCCTGAAATACCAAAATTTTTATAAACCAGTTCCCAACCATCTATTGGTTCGTAATCTTTAACAATGTTTATTCTTAAAAAATCAACATTATTTTGTGCATTAAAAGTATTGTCTGCCCAAAATGGTGATTTTAAATTTAAGTTAACAGCAGTAGTTGGACTTGTTTTTAAATAAATCGGATATTCTATATTGCCTCTCCAATCCCATTTTAAATCTCCATTAGGATCATTTGGGTGAAAATAATTATCTGGGTCTGTTTTAATTATTGATGTATTGCAATTATTTGACTGAGCGATAATATGTGTTGTTGACACACATGTTATTAATGTAACTATATATTTTAAAATGTTTCTTTTCATAATTATTTAATTTTTTTTCCTTTAAATTGTCTTCTTAAATACAGTGATTGATTATTTTGACTTGGCCAAGGATATATTTGCCTTGTGTCAATAGTTAGTTCATTTGTTTTGCTATTTAATTCAATTGTACCTTCAGGATTATTCATCCCTCCACCATTTGTAAAAAAACAAAAATTATTTATACCACTTATTAATCTTACCGCAGTATCTCCAAATCTACCGGTATTACTATTCGTTGAAACTGGCAACCCAGAAATCCAACTTGTCTCATTTACATTGTCTAAAAGGTAAATATTTACTTCAAATATATTGTTAGGGTCATTGGTGAAAGCTCCTCTATATTTTCCATTGAGAGCAAGCTTACTTAAATTGGTAAAATGTATATATTTAGTAAATGTATCTCTAAAATCTTGTTTGTTTTGACAGTTTTTTTCTGCACTACCTTCCACAATTAAAGTGATTGGCACTGTTTGTTTATTGGTAAAGTTAAATGACACGGAAATTTTTTTTCCAAATCTATGTTTGGGGTCTGTACCTATAATCCATTCATAAGACTTATAATTTTGATTATCTGATATAAAATCTATTGTGCCACCTAAACCTAATGTATCCACTTCTCTGTATGCGTCTGTATAAACTTCTGAGTTTGGTCCATATAAATATACAAAAGATTTAAATGTAGCAAGTACTTTTGATTTGGCCTTACAAGGGTCATAATTCTCACATTCAGGATTTGTCGGGTCTTGGCAACACTCCTTTTTGCAAGTGCTAAAAAACACCAACACAAACATAGCTAGTGTTAATTTTAATAAAGTTTTCATAAAACTTATTTATTAAGGATGGCGTTTAATTTTGCTTCCAAAGCATCCAATTTGGCTTTTTGCTCTTTCAAATCAGCTTCTTGAGCTTTCAATTGCTCGTCTTGTTGTATGGTGTATAGTGTTAGTTCTTCTATCTTTTGTTGTTGCAGTTTTTGTAATTCTCCAACATCTTGTCCGCTATTCATCACGCTGTCTTGACTTGGCATACCCGGCAAATGGTGTTTGGTATTGATAAATTTTGCTACTTCACTCAATGGCATTAAGTTATAATTGCTATGAAATACAAAATCGGGCCACCATTGGGCGTTAACCACCATTTTAGTAGCACGTAAGTTGCCTCTTAGTTCTGTGTTGCCATTGGCTTCCATTCTAAGTCCGCCTTGACCGTTTCCACCCCAAGGTGCTATTACAAATCCTGAGTTTACATTTAAATTCGAACCATTAATACCCATACCATCAGTAAAAAACAGTCCTTGGTCTTGATCCTTTGAAATATTGTTGAAACCTGAGTTTGATAAGTTTGATACAAAATGCATGTGTTTAGTATAACTATTGGTTGCATTAGAACTATTTATTCCAAAAATAGCAGTTGGTAAATTTTTTAAATTTCCACTTCTAACATCTAATGAAACCCTTGGTGATGGCATGTTTATACCAGTATTTCCCGAAGGTGTAACTAAAAATCTTGTTGCATCTAAAGTTGGGTCATTTGGATCATAAGTTTTTGCTGTCATTAACGGTTGAGGAGTTGGTGAAATTGCCATTACGCCGCCCCCTCCAGTTGTGCCTATTATTCCATTTTGTGGTAGAGTTAAAGTCGGATAATAAGTTAAGTCAATTAAAGTTGAATGCTCTTGTCCTATTGGAGTTACGATGGGTAAGCTTGCAAAAGGTTTAAAAATGTCTCCTAAATCGTTTGATTGTAGCCATGGGAATGGATTACAACTATTATTTTTCATAATCAACAGTCCTTTATTTTGATCAGGGCAATAATTTATTTCAAGCCAAGCTTTTGGATTATTGGTACCGATTCCCACAGAGTTGTTGTCTGAAGATGTTGAACTTAATGTAGGTCCATTCTGTGGAATACTTGGAGCTGAATTACCGTTCCATGTTCCAGGGGTTTGAGAGCATAAGTCTGTAATCATAGTTAAAGACAAAAATAAGAAAGAAAAGTTAAAAAGTTTTGTTAATCTCTTTTGAAAAGTTAGTGATGTGTTTGATAATAAGTTCATATATTTAAAAAATTGTTTTCTAAATTTTCAAAAAAGAAAATGAGAAAAACAAGAATTATTTTATGTATCAATTTTTTTATAAATTAACAAAAAAATATTAAATAATTAAATATCAATTACTTAATATCTTATTTATAACTTGATTGTGTAATAAACTTTTTCTTAAATTGAGTTTATATACTTATGTTTTTTTCTGTTAAAATGAGCCTTTTTTACTATATTTTAACTAATTATTTGTGACAATATGCTCAAAAAACGTCATTTATTTTTGATAATAAGAAAAAAGTTGAAATAAATTACCATTTTATAATTCGTTGTAGATTTTAGTTTTGATAAAATGACTAACGTCAAAATTTCAATTACTATGCTGCAAATACTTACTTGATAATTTATTTACCGCACTTGCAATCGTTTTAAACCTGCTTTTGCTTTTTGATTGATGGTTTGGGTGTACTCTTGATTGGCTTTAAATTCATTTTTTGCTTTTAAATAATACAATTGAGCTGCTTTTATATCCTTGCGCTCTTCGTACAATTGCGCTATAAATACCGAAGAATAAGCAGCATAATAATAAGGCAAATGTTTGCCTTCTTGAACAACCAATAAATATTGTTTGATAGCATTAATGGATTGATTGGTTTCCTGTAACAGCCTAGCTTTACGGTAATTGTGTTCAAGCTTGTGTTTAATATGCCCCAATTGCTGCACTTCTACCTGTTGCCACAATTTCCAAGCTTTATCATAATATTTACCATCAAAGCTTAGGCGAATTTGCAATAACTTAACTGGCCACAACAAACCTTCTTGGGCTTCACGCTGCGCTTGCTTGTCTTCTTCTGACAATGCGTTTCCCTCTGTAATACAACGTTGATAATACTGTTGTGCAACTTTCGGCTGTCCTTGTAATACAGCAATCCAACTGAGATATCGCAATGCCGATTTTTTTAAATTATTCCCTTTGTAATGTTTGATATAAGCTTCAAAATGTGTTGCAGCATCGGTATCTAATTGCCTTAATTTAGCTAATCCCAACAAATAATAAGTATAGTAAAATGGTTGGTATGAGTATGGATATTTCACACTTAAGTATGCAACCACCAAATCATTTTTTCCTGCATAACCCGCCAATGTCGCTTTGGCATAATTGACAAACATCGTATTGGGCATTCGTTTGGAATACTCATCTATTGTTTCAAATGCAGCTTGTGAATTCTTGTGTAAGTGATGCTGTATAAGCGCATAAGCAAACACCGTTTCAAACTTGAGCCACACATGTTCTTTGTAATTCAATGGAGAGTAAATGTATTCTTCCATCTCTTTTAGTCCGCTTTCCATTTGCCCTTCGAAACCCAATATTTTGGCAAAAAATTGGTATTTTTCTGGCACTGAACTGAACAAACACTGCAACAATCCACTGTTTTTATTGTCAGGCAAAAACGAGGGAAACATGGTTTTATTTTCAATCAACAGCTTGTTTGCAGATTTAAAATCGGAGGCTGCTGAACTAAGCTCATTGAACCGTATTTTTACCAAACCGCGATGCACATAACAGTCGGACAACACCATCCGATACCAAGCATTGTTAATCTTTTTCTTTTGAATTCTATTGAACAGTTGCCCCCACAAAAATTGCTTACTTTCATACAATTGTTTGTCTTCCGTAACCACAAGTTGCATAAACAAGAGCTGCTCATCGAGCCAATCAATGGCCAAATTATGCACTTCATTTTTTCTGTGATTATCCACCACTTTTTGTGCTTCCGTAAATCTAAATTGGTACATCATCTCTTGCGCTTTCAAGAGAGAATCTGTCATTTTGAAATACCCTAATCCAGAAGCGAAGCACTCTCTAACACAAAAAAAAAGAACACAAACTAATGTGTTCTTTTTTAAAAGGTGAAACCTGAGCATAAGCTTTTGGTTTTAGTGAATTATTTTGTGGTCGCTTTAAGCGTTCTAACTCTACGTTTTGGTTTTTCTTCCTCCACTGGTTTTTCAGTGTAAATACCAGTTACTTCATTGTCAACTAATATTCTACCGCAATGTTCACAGTCGATAATTTTGAAATGTTGTTTGATATCACTTTGTCTTTGAGGTGGAATTTTAGCGAAACATCCGCCACAACTTCCTCTAACGATTGGTGCAACACCAATACCGTTTTTAACTGTTTTACGAATTCTTTGGTAAGCACGTAATAATCTATCATCAACATCAGCTTCAAAACCAATACGGGTTTGCATTAAGGCTTTTTCTTCTTCCTCAGTTTCTTTAACAATTGTTTCTAACTCTTGTTTTTTGAACTCTAAGTCTTGCTTGCGCTGTTCAATAGTTCCTGCTAATTCGTCCAAAGCCATTTTCTTAAGGTCGATGTAACCTTGATTTTCTTTGATACGCTTTTCAGCAGCCAAAATTTCTAAACCAGAAATTTCAATCTCTTTATTCAAAGCCTCGAACTCACGGTTGTTTTTTACTGCCTCTAATTGTTTTTTGTATTTTTTAACTAACTCTTCAGTTAATTTAATATTAGACTTGTAACCAGTGATGTTGGTATCGTAGCTTTTTATTTCATTTTGAATATTTTCGTACCTTGTTTGTAGCCCTATAATCTCGTCTTCTAAGTCTGCTACTTCCATTGGCAATTCACCTTTAAGAAGGTTAAGCTGATCAATGTTTGAATCCAACTGTTGAAGTTCCCAAATTGCTTTTAGTTTTTTTTCGATTGATAAATCTACCATATACTGTTATTTAAAATATTTAACGGGGTTTGTGTTTGTTTTGCAAAAAATGACCGCAAAATTAATGAATTTTTCTGTAATTATTTCATAAAATATCTCTAAAGTTGAAATTTCCGACTCAAAATGCCCAATATCACACAACATTAATTTATTTTCGGCGTCAAAAAAATCGTGGTACTTAAAATCGGCCGTTACAAACACATCTGCCTGATTCTTAATGGCAACACCTGTTAAAAAACTACCCGAGCCTCCACAAACAGCTACTTTTTTAATGGGTTTATCAAAATTTGTGAACTTTATCACCTCTAATTTCATGCTTGTTTTTAAGTGTCCCAAAAAGGCATCTGCGGACATTTCCTCAGGCAACTCTCCTATTACCCCCGAACCTACCTCTTGTAATTCATTGCTTACAGGCACAATTTCATAAGCCATCTCTTCGTATGGATGCGCCGCTTTTGCTTTTGACAACAATAAAGAAACCAAATGTGCGGGTGTAATAAACTCTAATTTAACTTCACTGACGTGCTCCCTTTTGTTAGGCTCCCCAATAAATGGATTGGCATCTTCATTCCCCTTGAAAGTTGCATTTCCTTCTAAACCAAATGAGCATTCCGAATAATTCCCTATTTGCCCTGCCCCATTCTCAAACAATACATTTTTTATCTGCTCAACATGTGAATTGGGTACATTGATGTTTAGCTTAACCAATAAATTAGACTTGGGTGCTAATATCCTGCAATTCACTAAGTTTAACTTTTGAGCGAATTTGGCACTAACACCACGTTTCAAAACATTATCTAAATTGGTGTGAGCCACATAAATAGCAATATCGTGCTTAATTGCTTTAATCACTACTTTTTCTATTTCATTATTGCCATTAATCTTTTTTAACCCCTTGAAAATGATAGGGTGATGGGCCACAATTAAATTGCATTGTAAAGCGATGGCTTCGTCAATTACTTTTTCGGTGGTATCCAATGCCAATAAAATCTTACTAACTTCAGTTTCTTTATTGCCAATAATCAAACCAGCATTGTCGTACCCCTCTTGATATGATAAGGGCGCCACTTGTTCTATTAGTTCACAAATTTCTTTTATTTTCATTTCCTTAATACGTTCTATTTTTAAACTTTTTGACGGTCAAAGATAAAAGAAAATTAAATAGGGGATGTATAAAATGTTATAATGGGAGTTTAAAGATTTGCCTTGAAATAAATTAAACTTTTTAAATACAAAAAAAATATTTAATTTTGTATCCAACTAGATACATTATTAATGTTTTTTATTGAGAAAACAAGTGAATTTGACAAATGGCTTAGAAAGTTAAGTGATTTGAAAGCCAAAGCAAAAATCTTGTTTCGGATTCAGAAGTTAGAAAATGATGAACATTTTGGGGATTGCAAATCAGTTGGTGATGGAATTAAAGAATTGCGCATTAATTTCGCAAAAGGGTATCGAATTTACTTTAAATAAAAAGATGAAAAAATAATTATCCTTCTCATTGGTGGAGACAAATCATCACAAGATAAAGACATAAAAAAAGCAAAAGAAATTTGGGAAAATTTAAATAATCAATAAAATGGAAACTACAAAATTTGACATAGCAGACTATTTAGACAACAAAGAGATGATTGCAGAATATCTCAATACGGTGCTTGAGGAAGGAGACAATTCTGATATTATTATTGCAATTGGGCATGTAGCCAAAGCTATCGGCATGACCAAAATAGCAGAAGAAACAGGCATGAGTAGACCTAGTTTATATAAAGCCCTGTCAGAGGGTGCTAAACCTCAATTTGGCACTATCATGAAAGTACTAAAAGCAATAGGTGGCCAAATTCAAATAAACCCTTCAAGAACTTAATTAACTAATAAAGTAGAGCAAACATGTTAAATGCTCGAATTCGTATTACTTTTTACTTTAAATATTCAAATAGTTCCCATACACAAGGGCGCCACTTGTTCTATTAGTTCACTAAATTCTTTCATTGAAGCCATTGTAGCCATTGTTGGTGTTATTACCAACAATTAATTTTATACTTTTCTGGTCGTTGGCGTTAACACGAACGTAACAAAAATTCAAGTTCAGCAAAATTAAAAGCAAAATGACCTAATGCAAATTGGAACGCTTTTTTATTTTCAAGTTGCTTAATCATTCCAATTCACTCTATTTTTAAATTGCTTATCTGTCAATGACAACAAAAAGTTTAACAAATCTTCTTTTTCTTGTAGGGTTAATCCCAAAGGCTTTTTTAGCGATTCATCTATGTTAATGGGTTTTGCTACAGTTGAAAAGGGATTATCGTAATAATCAATTACTTCTTTTAGCGTTTTAAAAGCCCCGTTGTGCATGTAAGGACCTGTAACACCCACATTTCTAAGTCCGGGCACTTTGAATTTCCCCAAGTCTGCACTGTCTTTTGTTATTCCAAATAAGCCTTTGTCGTTCCATTTTAATCCATCGTACAAACCTATATTTTTGAATTCATCGCCTGTAAAATCAGGACCAAAATGACAATCGAAACACTTGGCTTTGTCGCTCAAAAATATGTCTCTACCCCTTTGTTCTGATTCATTTAAACTGTTAGGCACATCATTCATAAAAGCATCAAAAGGCGTATTGGAGGTTTCTAAAGTCATTTCATACGCAGCAATTGCATCTGCTATATTTTGCTTAGTAGGACCTTCCTTGTATATGGCATTAAACCATTTCACGTAATTGGAATTGACCGACAATCGTTGAACTAAACTGTCCATTGAAAGATTCATTTCATTGGGATCATGTATTGGGAAATGCACTTGGTCTATAATATCTTTGGCTCTGCCATCATAAAAAAAACGGTCTCTAAACTTTACATTCATTACCGAAGGTGTGTTTCTTTGTCCAAATTTTCCACCTACCCCTTTACTAAAGGCAACTGTGTCTGCAAAAGCAAATTGCGGAATGTGGCAAGAGGCACAACTGATGGAATAATCAAGAGAAAGCGCTGAATCAAAAAACAGCTTCTCCCCTAGTGTTTCTTTGCTTATTTCAATAGGATTGACGGAACGACGAAAGGCTGTCGTCAACACAAAAGCAAAAAAGGCAACTATTATTATAATCCTAAACCTTTTAAACATCAATATGCAAAAGTAACTATTTTCTATCTTATAAATTAAAATTTGCTTTGAATCACAATTGTCTTGTAATTTGCAGTATGAAAAAAACGTTTTTTCTTGCCATTATTTTAACAATTAATACCCTTATGTCACAATCTGTTCATTACCAACTAAGCATAAAATCACCTAATTCTCATTTAGCTGAAGTAAAAATGGAAATAAAAGAGATTAACTCTTCTGAAATTTTCATTAAAATGCCTGTTTGGACTCCCGGCAGTTATATGATTAGGGAGTTTGAACGCAATGTAATTAGCGCTAATGCCAAATCAGGCACTCAAGCGTTAGACTGTAAAAAAACAGACAAAAATACTTGGAAAGTAAAAATCCCCAAAGGGACCAAAAATATTGAGTTCAACTATACCGTTTATTGTTTTGAAGCCACTGTTAGAACTTCTTACATTGACAATGAACACGCCTTTATTCTTCCAACAAGCTGTCTCATGTTTGTGGACAATATGACTAACAAAAAAGGGACTTTAAAACTAGACATTCCAGGCGCTTGGCACCGAACATCAACCACTTTAGTTAAAACCGCACCTTATACTTACGAATTTGAAAACTACGATGATTTGGCTGATTCTCCATTAGAAATTGGCAATCACGATGAACTTACTTTCAATGTTGCAGGGGTTCCTCACACTGTCGCATTAGTGGGTGAAAACAATTGCAACAAAGAACAATTTACTAAAGATTTACAAAAAATTTGTGAAACCATGACTGACATTGTCGGCGTTCACCCTTGCAAATCTTATTTATTTATCATTCACCATGTTGAAGAAGGGGGAGGCGGCTTGGAACATGCCAATAGCAATGTGGTTCAGTTCCCTAGATTTAACTACACAAACGACCAAAAGTACAAAGCTTTTTTGGGTTTGTGTGCCCACGAATACTTCCATTTGTGGAATGTAAAAAGAATTAGACCTATTGCCCTAGGCCCCTTTAATTACAGTCAAGAAAACTACACCAATCTTCTTTGGGTTGCCGAAGGAATTACAAGCTATTACGATGAATTGGCCTTACTAAGAGCTGGCTTTTGGACAGAAGATGATTTTTTGAAAGCGACCTCAAAAAACATTAGCAACACTCTCAACAGAATAGGCGGAAGTGTACAAAGTATGCACGAAGCCTCGTTTGATGCTTGGATAAAAGAATACAGAACGAATGAAAACAGCTTAAACACTCACATTTCCTATTATTTAAAAGGGTCTGTTATTGCAGCATTGTTGGATATTCAATTGATAAAGGCAAGTAATGGTCAAAAGAACTTAGACGATTTAATGAAGTTTCTTTACCAAGAATTTTACATCAAAAAACAAAGAGGTTTCACCGATGAAGAATTTTACAACGCCATAAATACAGTGGCTGGTCAGGCCATTGATTTTAAATATTGGGTTGAGTTGCCGAATGACAATCAATCTTTAGAAAAAATCAAAGCTGCATTTAAGTCAATAGACTGTCAATTAATCGTTAAAGAGAATAAAAAACAAGATTACACCGGATTAATTTTGGAACAAAAAGGCGATAAAACATTGGTCAGATCAGTTGAAAGCAATTCACCTGCACTTAAATCGGGCTTACAAGCGGGCGACGAAATTATTGGATTAAATGGATGGAGAGTTAAGAACAACTTTGAAGAATTGATTAAAAACTGCCCTGTTTCAACAGAAATTCCAGTTATTATTTCACGAAATGGCTTAATTCAAACCTTGAAAATTTCAAGCACCCAAGACCCTAAAATCAGTCTTTCTATCAAAGTAAATAGCGCTGCAAACAATCAAAAATGGTTGAGCAAAAAACAATAAATACTTTTTGAGTAACATTTAATTTTTCACAACAATGTCAAATTACAGCCCCAATGAATTAGAAGAAATTGCTTCACAGCTCAGAAAACCTGATGGGGACAAAGGCATAGAAGTGGGATTAATGATGAACGACTCAAATGGAGGAATGATAAAAAACTCTGTTGATGCACTAAAATTAAAAAGCAACTATAAACTATTTGAACTAGGGCATGGCAATGGCAAACACATCAATTTAATTCTAGAAAAAGGCGATAACATTTCCTATTACGGTTTAGATATTTCACCATTGATGAGCGAGGAAGCACGCCGACATTGCCAAGAAAATGGTTTTTCAACTCAAACAGAATTTTCAACCTACGATGGGTTTAAGATGCCTTATCCCGACCAATCTTTTGACAAAATACTGACAGTAAATACGCTTTATTTTTGGGACCAGCCAGAAGAAATGTTCAAAGAAATCAGACGAGTTTTAAAACCCAATGGCATCGCTACTATCACCTTTGTGGATGAAGAAACCATGAAACAGCAAGCATTCACAGAATTCGGGTTCACTAAGTACAACAAAGAAAAGTTTGAATTATTGTGCAAGAACAATCAATTTGAGATTGTAGAACTAACACCCATTACTGAGCAAATAAAGAGTCATTTATTTCAGGATATCAGCAGAAGATATTGGATTGCAAGCGTGAATCCAATAAAAAGAAGTTAAAAAAATAAGGCAATCTATAAGCCGGGTTCTGTACTTTAATTTGCATTAAAGCGTTTGTCATTTATCTATTGCAACCTACCCTCCATGGTATTAAAGCAAGCTTTAAAATCGGACGGGTCGCCCTCATCCCATGGTATATTTGGTCTTACAACCCACAAGGTTTATCCCATGCCAATATTACTACTCACATGCGTAGGCTCTTACCCCACGTTTTCACCTTTTCCCCTTACACGGAATACATCCGCCATAGAGGTAGTTATTTTCTGCGACCCTGTCTGTCAATCTACATTCCTGCAGATTGCCCACCCTTTCAAGTGGTGTGGTACCCTGTGTTGCCCGGACTTTCCTCACCGCAATTAAGCAGCGCGACAAACCGATTGCCTTGCTGCAAACTTACTATAATTTAATGGATAATTAACCGAGTTGTTAAAACTAAAGATTAGCGGGACTAACGTTTAACGAAAAAAACTCCCATTGAACCTTAAAAAGTTTGTATATGACACAAAAAAAAGGGTACTTTGCGAAGATTTTATACATACAAAAATGAAAAAAATATACTCGATTATGATGATTGCTGTGTTGTTTTTTAGCAACATTGCAAAAGCAGATGAAGGCATGTGGTTTTTGATGTTTTTAGAAAAAAACAACATCCGCGACATGCAAAAAATGGGCTTGAAATTAACAGCCGAAGAAATTTACAGCATTAACAACTCTAGCTTAAAAGATGCTATTGTTCAATTTAATGGTGGTTGCACCGGCGAAATTATTTCAAAAGATGGTTTGGTTTTAACCAATCACCACTGCGGATATAACGCCATTGCTGAACTTTCTTCTCCTGAAAACAATTACCTAAGAGATGGCTATTGGGCTCCTAACAAACAAGCAGAATTGAAACCAAAAAGCTTGTTCGTTCGTTTCTTTGTAAGAATGGATAATGTTTCTGACAGAATTTTGAAATTGGTAAATGATACCATGACTGAATTGAGAAGAGAAGCCGTTATTAACAAAGAAATTGCTGCAATACAAAAAGAAAATGACGGTGGTGGCAAATATGTTGTTTCTGTTCGTCCTTTTTTCCAAGGCAATGAATACTACTATTTTGTTTATCAAGATTATAAAGACGTTCGTTTTGTTGGAACTCCTACAGAGAGTATTGGTAAATTCGGAGGTGATACTGACAATTGGGAATGGCCTCGTCACACAGGTGATTTCTCTTTATTCAGAGTCTATGCTGACAAAGATGGCAATCCTGCTGAATATTCAACTGAAAATGTACCATTGAAACCAAGACAACACTTAAGCATTAACTTAAATGGTGTGAAAGAAGGCGACTACGCCATGATTTTAGGATACCCTGGTAGAACTAACAGATGGATGCCGGCTCAAGGTATTGAACAAAACGTAAAATTCGCTTACCCTGCTTGGGTTGAAGGTTCAAAAACTGGCATGGATAACATGAAAAAACACATGGACAAAGACGATAAAATCCGTTTGGACTATGCTGGTAAATATGCGCAAGTGGCTAACTATTGGAAAAACCGTCAAGGGATGATTGATGCTTTAACTCAACACCAAACGGTAAAAGCAAAAACTGCACAAGAAGTTGCTTTTAACAAATGGGCTAATAAAAAAGAAAATAAAGCAAAATACGGACAAGCAATAACTGAAATCAATCAGTATTATGCAATGACCAACGAGAAATCAAGACACGACAACTACTTGATGACTTATTTCAGAACTTCTTCTTTGGGAACTTTACCAGCCAATTTAGGCAGACAATTAAAAGCCTATTCAAAAGCTGATTCTGCTAAAAAAGTTGAATTATATGGTAAATTAAAAGGTGCTATTGAAGAAACTTATGCAACAATTTACATGCCTTTGGAAAAAGATGTAATGGCTGCTCAATTGAATTTATACAGCAGTAAAGCGGGTTACAAACTAGCGCCAATCGTTGAAAAACTAGCTAAAAACAACAACAAAGATTTTAGCAAATATGTAAATTCTGCTTTCGAATTGAGTATTTTTGCTTCCAAAGACAGACTTTTAGCCTTTTTAGACTACCCTTCTGAAGCTTTGATTGATGCTGACCCATTGTTCCAATTGGCAAGTCAACTTTTAGACCACTACAACCAAAAAAGTGAAGAATTAAAAACTGCTGAAAACAACTACTCTCGTTCTTTCAGATTGTTTGTTGATGGTTTACAAAAATCTAATCCTAAAGGAAAGTTTTATCCAGATGCTAACTCAACGCTTCGTTTAACTTATGGTAAAGTAAGAGCTTTACCTGCAGACAAACGCAATGATGCAAAGATTAACAATTACACCACTTTGGATGGTATGGTTAAAAAACACAAACCAGGAGACAACGAATTTGACCTGTCTCAACCATTAATAGATTTGTATAACAAAAAAGACTATGGTCAATATGCAGACAAAGCGGGTTATATGCCGGTAAACTTCCTAACTGACAATGACATTACAGGAGGAAACTCTGGCTCACCGGTATTGAATGGCAAAGGCGAATTAATTGGTTTGGCATTTGACGGTAACATTGAAGCTATGGCAGGTGATGTTATATTTGATGCTAAATTACAAAGAACCATTAATGTTGACATTCGTTTTGTATTGTTCATTATTGACAAATACGCAGGCGCGAAACACATTGTAGACGAACTAACCATTGTAAAATAAGTTTATTTAACTCCTATAGAAAAAGCCCTTCAATAACATGAAGGGCTTTTTTGTTGAAATTCTCCCGTCCTGAAATAGGTTGTCACATAAACAACTTATTAAATGAAGAAACA
>JBBAKM010000013.1:4197-79772 GCA_040403495.1 Bacteroidia bacterium | reverse complement strand
ACCCAAAAGTGGCGGTTCAGTGGTTAAATCAAGCTTTGTGCTTCTATCAAAGTTTCTGCTTAGTTGACAGTTTAGTGCTTCGAAATCGCCAACTTCTTGTAGCTGCAAACCGTTAGGCAATACCTTAAACCGAAAAATTACAAACCGATACAATAAAAAATCAAATAAATCGTTCAATTAAAATCAAATTCTAAAAATTATGCCAGAAAATTCATCCTGCCTCGACCCCAAGCCAATGATTAAGCTGGGTAACGGTGACAATCCGCCCGTTTTGGATTACAACCTTCCCCAAACTACAAGTTTTGTTGCCAATGTTTATTTGCCTGTACCTGTTGATATTGCAAAAATCAACACTAATTTCAAAACTCATCCAGTAGATTCTTACTTTGACAAAGTGCAGACCATAGATACTGGACAGCTTACCGCCAATATTGCTAACAGTTTTGCAGGCGTAGTAGCTACTGCCCCTGCCAGTATGGGGACAGAATTAAGTCAATTGTCTGTAAGTTCTTTGGTTAATATCGCAGATGCAGCGACATTAACACTATCTGAATCTCCAACAATGCCAGTACTCGATGTTAAAGTGGCAGGTATGCCAGTAATGCAAGTGGCTGAACTTTCTAAAAATGCTATGCCCGTTATTACCACCAATTTGGCAGGACATAATGTAATTCAATTTAGACCGAAGCCAGCAAATGTAAAACCTGAAATTACAATGGTTGAACATTATAGAGTAAATACTTATCTAGGAAGATATGGAGCAGGTGAAACTGTAAAAACCTTTTCGCTTCTCACAGGAGAAAAAACTACCATTTCCATAAAAACTTACAAGCAAACTGTTACTAACAAAAAAGATGTTCAAAATGTGCTTGACAGTTTTAGTGATGAAAGTGCAAGTGATTTAGAAACCTTAGCCGAGCAAGAAAGCAACACACATACAAAAGACACCTCAAATGTAGACAAAAAAGTAAGTGGTGGTTTAAGTTTACCACTGCCAAAAATACAAGTAAGTGCTTCTGCAAGCTACAGCAAAACTACGAATAGCGAAAGAGAAGAAAGCATTAAAACACTCAATCGTGCTTTAAGTAAACAAACTCAAAAGTCTGTTAGCAATAGAAAAGTAGAAGTAAATACCGAAACCAGCACCACAAGTACTGAAAGTGAAGAAAGCACTGTTACTCGTGTATTAGAGAATTTAAACAAAAGTAGAACTCTTAATTTTGTATTCCGCCAACTTAATCAAGAATTGATTACAGTTACTTATTTGGACGATGTAACTTTTGTTTTTTCTAATGGTTATGAAGAAAAGAAAATTGTAACTAAGATAGACGGATTGTTGCCAATGTTGGAACAGGTTTATACAAACCCAGCTGATGCAATGGTAACATTTCAAGAAATAGTAAACCAATTGGGAAATATTTATGATTATGAAGATGCTGAACATCCGAAAAGCTTCTTAGAGAAGTATGAAGAAAATATTTATGACTTCTTTAATCATTCTGTTGGGACACCGTGGCCTCCTGACCCATTGCCAACAGCAATTAAGACAACACCAAGATTTAGAAAAGATCCAAATTTAGAAACAAGTTACACACCTTTTGTAGGGGCAGAACCAATAAAAGTAAAAGGTATCATTAAAAATGTAACACACCGAGTGTTACCAACCGATTCTGTAATTGTAGATTCTATTCTTGGACAAGGTGAGGCTTTAGACTGTTTTAACCTCAAACTGCAAGATAATGCCGTTCTTGAATCACAGCTTAATAATGACATCAAGCAACAGAGCATTGACATCATCAACGCTATTACCGACCCTACCGAGAGAGCAGCAATGTATAAAAAAGTTTTTGGTGAATGCTGTGATGTGCCTCAAAGTGGCTGTAATTGTGGTCCAACTTCTAATCCTGCTTAGTTATGAAAAATATGTTTGTGAACCCTTGGAACGTGGGTGAAGAATATAATACAGGTGATGTATTAGACGTATCGAAAGTTATTGATGCTAGTTATTCTACATTAAATCTTTTTGAAACGAACAATCTATCAGAAAAAAATACACCTGAAATCATAAAATGTACAACTGCATTAGGAACAAATAACTTGACTGAAGTAAAGAGTCTAAGATTAGAAAAAGAAATTGAAAATTCTGGAAGCACTTGGGCTATCGTTCGTAAAAAATTTACCACGCGCGACAAATTGATTGATGAACTTCTAAAAATGACAGGATTACCTCAATCGGATATAAATACTCTAACATTATTACGAACAGGAAAATCAGGAAACATCACAGGATTATGGGATTATATGAGATTAAATGTATATAATCCGAATTTCAATTATAAAGTATATATTGATAACAACTTTCTTGATTTCCACAGAAATTACGAGGCGGCAATCGAAGATGAAAATACCGAACTTAACAAACTCACACACACTCGTTATAAAAATTTGAAGGCTAGTTCACAAGGGAAGGGAGAATTTCAACATTATTATAAAGTTTTTGTGAAACAAATAATTTCAATCAAAGAAGAAAAAACGGAAAAAAACAGATTTGATTCTTACTTTGAAGGAGTTCAAGTTACAAGAGCTCTTAATTTTATGAAGGATATAACAATTTACCCGTCTGAACTTAAAGCATTGGTATATCAAGAATCGGGAGATTTAACCAATTCTAATATTTCAGGAATTTCAAATGAAGTAATTGGTTTGAGAAAAAAGGGTATTGTTAATAATAGTTATATTGGAATCGCACAGATAGGATTAGCTGCATTGCAGGAGGGCCAAAATTGGGCATCTAAAAAAGGGATAAAATTTGTAGAAAAGACAGAAAAAGATTTAAGAAAAGACCCAGAGAATGCAATAATTTTACTGACGTGTATTTTAGCAAGTAATTATGAGTTGTACTTATCTAAGGCATATAAATATGATGGGAAGGACTGTCTGAATTGGAAAATGTGTATAATTGGTTCTTATAACTGGTCCGGACCATCAATGATGAATCATATCAAGAGAAATAAGTCAATCAATTGGACATTACTTTCATCTAAATCCGAAATGCCATCTCAGACAAAGAATTATGTTCCTGAAATATTATCAAGAATATGAAATGGTTTTTTACAAGCTTCTCGATTTTTCTATTTATTAACTGCACGCAAACAAAAACACATTCGGAATACTTTTCTGTTTTAAAATCTAATTTAAATGAGACTTATGGAAGAATTGAAGACGGTTTTAACTTTTATAAATTCCAAAAATACTATCAATCGGCTAGGCTTGAATCTGCTTATTTATTAAATTATGAGTGCAATTTTGAAGATTCTGTAATTTACAAATTTTTGAAAGCTAAATATGCTAAGAAAGGTTTTGATTTCTCCACTAAACTACTTTCTCAAATTGCTCGTCTTAATGCTGAGAATTTTAATGATACAACTATAATAGTCATTGATATTAATGATTCGATTTCATTGATTAACCTAAGTCCAGAATTTGCAATTTATGGTTTGGGAACTTGTTGTTCTCATTATCAGAATTTAATTATTCGAAGAAGTGGTAATTCAATATTGTTTGAAGAAATTGAAGATGAGTTGATAGGTGGTAAATTATTAGGTGTTTATTTGGAACAAAATGGTAAAATTGATGGAATTCTTATACAGGGATATTCCAATGATTATGGGAAGTTTGAAGGGTTAAATTCGCAATTTAATTTGAAATATAAAATTACAAAAAAGGGCATTATTCCAGAAAAAATACTGAACGTAAGAAATGGTGAACCTTTTGACAAAAATGACCCAATTGAAAAAGAAATAATCGATTTTGGAGTGCAAAGTATTTATTTCTAATATAAAGGCATCGCCTAACAGCACCTACAATAAATTGGCGGTTCAGTGGTTAAATCAAGCTTTGTGCTTCGTATCAAGCCCGTTGGTGGCAGACAGTTTTCGTCTCCGAAATCGCCACCTGCGTGTAGCTGCGAAACGTTATGCGTCTGTACCTCAAAAACTCTAACTAATCAATTTGGCGTTTTTAAATTAAATACGTATCTTTGTCAAAAACACACGTAGTTATGACAACTAAATTAACCTTGACAGTAGATAAGAATATAATAGAAAGAGCAAAGTCCTACGCAAAAAACACAGGAAGAAGTTTATCCGAACTCATTGAAAATTATTTGGAGACAATAACACAAGAAGGCGGCGAAGAAAAACTTTCTCCAAAATTGAGTAAAATAGTAGGCTCTGTTAAACTTCCAAAGAACTTTGATCAAGAAAAAGAATTACGTTCTTATTTTGAATCAAAACACTTATGAAAAAGGTATTTATAGACACGAATATAATTATTGATTTAATAGCTGACAGAAAGCCATTTAGCAAATTTTCAATAGAAATATTTAAGAAAGCCGAAGAAAAGAAAATTAAATTATTTACTTCTTCTCATTCAATTGCGACAACTCATTATTTATTAAAAAAATATCTCGAGGAAAAATTACTACGTGATGTTTTGTATAATTTACTTGACTATATAACCGTTATAGCCGTCGACACTGATGTATTAAAAAAAGGACTTCGTTCAAAACATAAGGACTTTGAAGATTCAATTCAAATTTTGTGTGCATCAACAATAGACAATATAGATTGCATTGTTACCCGTAATATCAAAGACTTTCGTGACAGTGAAATACTTGTTTTGACACCTGACGAATTCTGTTTAAAAGGTTAGCTAATCTGCCAACAACAGTCGCTTAAATCAATTGGCGCTAATTGCCTCAAATCATTTAGGCCACCTTCTCAAAGCCTCCAACAGTTTCTAAACTCTATTTCTTTATTGACTATTTAAGCACCAAAACGGGTGAATGGCTAAATTGAATGGCTTTTTTTGAAAAGCTCTTGTGAAACAAGCGTTGCCAAAAACTTTCGTGGTGTTTGTAAACAACTAGCAAATCAGGTTTAATTTCCAACAAAGCCTCTTCCATTGTTTTAATAGTATCCAAACCCATAACATGCTTAATTTCTACTGTATGCAATTTGAACATTTTTTGCAATGCCGATTTAAACGTATTTGATTTTTTCAAGACGGTATCATCGTAGTGAGTCACATTCAAAACAAGTATTTCACTGAGTTGGTCACCCAATAAAGTATTCAAAGGTTTTAATTGACTGGTTTCAAGAGTATCCCCATCCCATGCATAGCTTAATTTATCCAACTTCAAATCTTTATAATTGTTTGGGATAACCAACATAGGCACATCAACCTTATCAACCAAAACTGAACAAACATCACCAAATATCATTTTATCGAATCCTGTTCTTTTTTTGACCCCTAATACAGAGAGCCAAGGATTGATTTCTTTGATTTTATCAGAGATAGTGGTTACTAAAAATCCTGAACCTAAATCAAACTCTATCTTTAAACCTGGAAATTGTTTTTTCAAAGCCAAGACCGAACGTTTTAAAGCACCCATGGCTCTGTTAAGCGAAATGTCTGCTGAAAAATTCACTAAATTTACATTGTCTGTTATGGCAGCTGAAGACAACACGTGGTAAACAAAAAGAGTTGATTGGGTTTTCAAAGCCAACTCTGCGGCAATATTAAGCGCATTTTTGGATGGTTTAGAAAAATCGTGTGCAGCGAAAATGGTTGTTGTTGGTTTCATTGGTTTATTATTAAGAAGTTCAAAAATAACACTTTAAGAGTATATTAAGATTAATTGTGTATTAACTTTCAGCCACATTTATTTCAATCTATAACTTTTTTTAATCCCCACGGTTAACACCCACGTTAAAACCAACATGGTCATGGAACTACTAGGCATTAATATGGCAGCAATTAATGGCGACAATTGCGCTGTAATGGCAAAATACAATCCCACAACATTGTATAGTAATGAAAATACAAAACTGATAATAATAACCCATTTTGCAGCATTGACAAACTTAAGCAATGTCGGCAATTTCCCCAACTGTTCTGCTTTAATTAACACATCGCAAGCCGGAAAAAAACTACTGGTATTGTCGGCAACAGAAATGGCAATATCTGCCTCTTTTAAAGCAGGAGCATCGTTTAACCCATCGCCTGCCATACACACAACCTTTCCTTCGTTTTTCAAAGATTTTATCAGCGTTACTTTATCCTCAGGCTGTTGTTTGATAAAGACTTTGCTAAACCAATTCCTGTCTATTTCTTGGTTCAACTCTGTGTCGCCACTCGATAAAAACAAGTCGTAATTTTGGGTTTTTAAAGCCTCTAAAACTGACTTTGCTTCTGTTCTAATGTCATGCCTTAACTCAAAGTAACCTCTGTAAATCTTATCAATTTCGACATGAATTACACCACTGTTTTGAGCTTCTTCTGAGGATTCTGCCCCAATAAACTTAGCGGAACCTAATCGAAGTAATTGACCATCCACTTCACCTTGTAAACCCTTGCCTGCAATATCAGTAAAAGCCTTCAAAGTCTTGTTTGGCGTGTAAGTGTAATAAGCATTGCTTAATGCTACACTGTATGGATGGATAGACTGATGACAAATTAATCCCATTTTCTGCTTTTCAATAGCATTTAAATTTGTAAAATCCTCAATGATATAATGACTATTGTCGGTAAGCGTTCCTGTTTTATCAAACACAATGGTGTCACATTTTCTTAATAAGTTAATCGTTTGCTTGTTTTTAACAAACAAACCATTTTCTTTCAAACTCCGTAACAAATGACCATTGGCAAAATTGGTTGCTAATAATAAAATACAAGGACAAGCCACAATCAACACACTCGTTAAAGACTTAAAAGCCTCTCCCACTCCATTCACCTGATATTGGTAAATAAAAGCAAAAGCACTGATAAGCAACAATCCTAAAGTAAAATAATAATTGATATTTTCGGTCAAAGAATCTTCCTTTTCATCCTTGGTTTTCTCCACCGACCAAAGTTTAACTAAACGACTATTATCCGTATCAGTCATTAGTTTAAGTTGAGCTGTATTGCCAGCTATTTTTGCACCTGCATATACTTTTTCACCCAAAGAAAGGGCAACAGGAATGGATTCTCCTGTAATAAAACTGTAATCCACTGTTATAAAAGGGGAAACAACCGTAGAGTCAGCAGGCACTAATTCACCATTTCGCAACTCAATAATATCATCGCGTTTCAATTGGTGAATATTAACCACCTTAATTTGATTAAGCGAAGTAAGCAATCTTGCTGACAATGGAAAGTAGGATTTATAATCGCGATCGAAAGTGAGTGAATGGTATGTTAAATCTTGAAAATATCGACCTACTAATAATAAAAAAACAATCCCTGTCATGCTATCAAAATAGCCAGATTGATGATTGACAAACAATTCATAAAGACTACGCAAAAAAGTGGCAACCACAGCAATCATTACCGGCAAATCGATATTCAATGTTTTCTGCCTGATTGCTTTAAAAGAACTTTCAAAAAATTCAGTCGAACAATAAAACAAAACAGGAAGTGCCAAAACTAAACTGATATAATCGAACCATCTTTTAAGCACCAAACTACTGGCATCCAAAGACAAGCCTAAATATTCAGGAAAGCTCAACATCATAATATTACCAAAAGCAAAACCAGCTATTCCTATTTTTACAGAACGTTCAGAATACTTTCTTTTTTTAACTCCCGAAAGATTCGATAAAGTTAAGTCAGGCTTATAACCTAAATGAAATAAAAGCACTACAATTTCCGACAATTTGACACTGGATTGGTCAACCGTTACTAATAATTCTTTATTGAAAAAATCGACTCTCGAAGAATTTATCCCTGGATTCAGTCGCTCTAATCTTTCTAATAGGTAAATACAAGAATTGCAATGCATTCCCGGTATAAAAAAACGATATTGAACCGAATTACCTTGACTAAAAACCACAAACTTACTAGAAGATTCTTTTTCGTCTAAAAATTCAAATTCAGAAACATCCGTTGTTTCAGGTTTTAATCCTTTTTCATTGTCATAATATTGACATAAGTCATTCTGATTGAGCAAATCATACACAGCAGCACAACCTTGACAGCAGAATGTATTTTCGTTTTTTACAACTGGCTGTTCAACACAGGGCAAACCACAGTGTGTACATTTTACATCTACCTCTGTTTGAATATCACTTTCATCAATTGTGTTGCCTTTCATGAAATCTAATTATTTTTTAATAACAAGAACCGGAGATTTGGCAAAACGAAGCGCTTGTTTAGAAAAACTTTTATGAAATAATTTTTGAAAAAAGCCATAGTAATGTGCGACCACGACCAACAAATCGGGCTTAATTTTAGCAAGATAATTACTTATCGTTTGCGGCTTATCTAACCCTTGAATTTGAACCACATCTGTTTTGTGATTATATAAATACTTTGCTAATATCTTTTTGTATTCAATCGCATTCTTTTGAACTTTATCATCGTAGTGAGTCACGTTGATAGCAGAAACTAATTGTTTTTCTTTGCTCATCAACTTTTTCAACAAATGGAGGTGAGCAGTTTGCATATTCAATCCATCCCACGCGTAAACCACATGTTTGGTTTCAAACGACTTAACATTCATAGGAATTACTAAAATTGGTTCATCTACTTTATCGACTAGTTCGGTGCATACATCACCAAAAATAACACGGTCAAGCCCTGAACGTTTTTTAACCCCTAAAATAGTAAGCCAAGGATTGTATGATTTTATTGCCTCCAAAATAGCAGGAATAACATAAGCATAAGTCACGCTAAAGGTCATGTTCAACTGAGGATGGTCGCGTTTCAAAAAACTAATAGCCCTTCTCATTAATGTCGTGTTTCTCTGAATATCCGAATCGGGAGAATAAGTATAGGCATACTCAACATCGGACATTACAGTGATGGGTAAAACATTTAAAATAAACAATCTTGATTGCGTTGCATCTGCTATTTGTGCAGCCACTTTCAGTGCATTTTTTGAAGCCTCAGAAAAATCATGAGCAACCAATATGTATTTCGACTTTTTCATTGTATTTATCATTTGTCACAAAATTAAATATTAAAAGACTCATTGATGTGAATTAAAATTAGTTACAAAACTGATTCTTGTCATATTTTATAATTATTAATTCCTTTAAAAACAACTTGCTTGGAAAAGTGTTAAACTTTATATTTGTAAATTATATTTGAAATGGAAATAAATCTTGAAAAATTGTTTGATGAGAAGTTAGAAAACGAAATCAAAATCGAACCTAAAGATTGGATGCCTGAAAAGTATCGCAAAACTTTACTAAGACAGATTTCTCAACATGCTCACAGTGAAATTGTAGGCATGCTTCCTGAGGGAAATTGGATTACCCGCGCTCCCAACCTTAGAAGAAAAGTAGCTTTACTTGCCAAAGTTCAAGACGAAGCAGGACATGGTTTATATTTGTATTCTGCTGCTGAAACTTTGGGTATGAGCCGCGATGAAATGTACAACGACCTTCACTCTGGCAAGGCAAAATACAGCAGTATTTTCAATTACCCTACATTAACTTGGGCAGACATGGGTGCAATAGGTTGGTTGGTAGATGGTGCTGCGATAATGAATCAAGTACCACTTTGCAGAACCAGTTATGGTCCATACGCTAGAGCAATGGTAAGAGTATGTAAAGAAGAAAGCTTTCACCAACGTCAAGGTTATGAAATAATGCTAACTTTAAGCAAAGGAACTCCTGAGCAAAAAGCAATGGCTCAAGATGCACTAAACAGATGGTGGTGGCCAAGTATTATGATGTTCGGACCTAATGATGACAATTCGCCTAACACTGCTCAAAGCATGAAATGGAAAATAAAACGTTTTAGCAATGACGAACTTAGACAAAAATTCATTGATGTAACCATTCCACAAGCTGAATTATTGGGATTAACGATACCTGATAAGGATTTGAAATGGAATGAAGAAAGAGGTCATTATGATTTCGGAACTATCAATTGGGACGAATTCAATCAAGTGATTGCGGGAAATGGACCATGCAATAAACAAAGGCTAAAAGCTAGAGTAGATGCTTGGAACAAAGGAGAATGGGTTCGCGAAGCAGCTACAGCTTTTGCGGAAAAAAGAAGTAAAAGAAAAAACACACAAGCAGCATAAATTATGAATCAAAAAGAATGGCCTCTTTGGGAGGTTTTTATAAGATCTAAACAAGGATTAAACCACAAACATGTTGGTAGTTTACACGCTGTAGATGTTGACATGGCAATAGAAAATGCCAGAGATGTTTACACCAGAAGAATGGAAGGCGTTAGTATATGGGTTGTTGAAAGCAAAAATTTACATGCAAGCGAACCTAACGAGCAAGATGCGTTGTTTGAACCTGCTAATGACAAAATATATAGGCACCCTACTTTCTACGTCCTTCCCGAAGAATTAAACCACATGTAAAAGAATGGACCATCAAAATATTCGAATCGACTACCTTTTACACTTGGCCGATAATTCTATGATATTAGGTCAAAGAAATGCCGAATGGTGTGGACATGGACCAATCTTAGAACAAGACATTGCTTTAACAAACATTTCTCTCGATTTATTTGGTGAAGCTCGTAATTTATACAACTACATCGCTAAACTTAAAGGAGGCAATACGACAGAAGATACTGTTGCTTTCCTTAGAGATGTTTTAGAATATAGAAATCTTTTGTTAGTAGAACAACCAAATATTGATTGGGCTTACACTATTGTAAGACAATTTTTCTTTGATGTATTTCACTTTTACCAAATGACGGCTTTATGCCAAAGCAATGATGAAAACATTCGTTCTATTGCAATAAAATCACTTAAAGAATGTACTTACCACCTTAAATGGAGCAGTGAGTGGGTCATTCGATTAGGCGATGGCACAGAAGTTAGTCACCAAAAAACCAAAACAGCCTTGGAAGATTTGTGGGACTATACTTCAGAACTATTTATGCCCTCAGAAACCGAAATAAAAGCTGCTGAACTTGGCTTTGGTGCTGATATAAGCTTAATTAAACCTCTGTGGGAACAAAAGGTTAATGCAATATTGACCGAAGCAACTCTCCTATACCCTGAGACTAAAGTAACTCAAAAAGGCGGAAAAACAGGACTACACTCCGAACACTTGGGTTTTGTTTTGGCTGAAATGCAATTCCTGCAAAGAGCCTATCCAGGTGCAGAATGGTAAATAGAATTTCTTAAACTCATCTAAACTCTTCTTTTTGCGTTTTTTGCAAATTTACACTCTGTATGTTTGCAAAAATCACAAAAGCAGATAAATCCTTTTGGGAAATTTGCCAAAAACGAAGGCTTATATCCTTACTTTTAGTTTTATTATGGCTCAACCTTATTAACTAAAATTGTCTTTCGTTAATCAATAATTACGCATTTAAATTGTGTAACAATTTTGCATCAATAAATTTTTATTGATATGAATACAAAAAACAACTTCAAATTATGGCAGGTATTACTTGTTATCTTATTAGGATTAGGTATCAACACCCTTAATGCTCAAGCAAACAAAGACAAACCTCAAAAAGAGGACATTGCTGTGTTAGATTTTGATACACGTGGATACAACTTCAATCAGCAACAAGCCATTCAATTTATTATTAATGAACTCATCAGAATTGGACAATACGAGGTAATGGACAATTACGAAATTGAGTACATTTCGAAAAAAGAAAACTTAATTACGGCAGGATGTTTTTCTAAAACTTGCTTATCTGAAATGGGGGGGCATTTTAAAACAGATAAAATGTTTACTGGCAGCATTCAACTTTTGGGAGACAGAGTCAATGTAACTCTTAGATTGTTCGATGTAAAAACAGGCTCATTTGAAAAAACAATGGTTAAAGATTTTTTAAATATTTCGGGCAATGAATTGATGATGATAAGAATTACTATTAACGAGATGTTTAAAATCCCTAATGATGAAAACACAGTAAGTAAACTAACCATGAAATCTGAGTTTGATAATTCAGTGAACAATCCATACAAATTAATCCTTAAATCAGACGGACCTAGAATCGGATTGGTTGGGTTTAGTGGTATAGCTGCAGAGGTTATTCAAAACAAACCCAATGAAGGTGGATACGGAAGTTATCCTATGATGTTTCAATTTGGCTATCAGTTTGAAAAACAATACTTAAATGAAGGAAACTTTCAAGCATTGATTGAATTTATTCCAACAATAACTGGTTTAGACCAAGGCAGAGTCATTCCAAGTATTAGTTTTTTAAATGGTTTGAGAAATAACGTAAATGGATGGGAGTTTGCATTTGGCCCAACCTTTAATTTAACAAAAATGGCCAAAGGATTTTATGAAAATGACGCAAATGGTAATGAAAAGTGGTATTTAGAGTCTGACCAAGATTTATTCCCTAACAAAGAACTAAGTATAGTAAGCAGACCTGATAGCAGAGGAAACGTTAATGCTACAGCAGGTTTCTTATTTGCATTTGGAAAAACCTTCAAAAGTGGCAAAATGAATATCCCATTAAATTTCTTTTTTGTCCCTAGTAATAATGGCGCTCGTTTTGGCTTGTCATTTGGCTGGAATGGCAAAGACCGTTATGAACTGAATGACTAAAAAATAAATGAGTTTTAAAAAGGGTTGTTTCATAAATGGGACAACCCTTTTTTATTTATTTGATATTAACTCAAGTTCATTTATGTTTGTGTAAAGAATTATGACGAATAGAAGAAATTTCATAAAACAATCTTTATTGACCACTGGAGCTTTGAGCCTTGGTATCAGTGAAGTAAATGCAAACCCTATATCTGTTTCATTGAGTAATCTTAACAACCTTGAAGAAGAGCAATTATGGAAACTTATTCGTTCTCAATTTCCTTTACTAAGTTCCAAAACCTTTTTGAATAATGGCACATCGGGACCTTCCCCTTTTTCTGTCATTCATGCCATACAAAATGAAATGATGGACATTGAAAAAAATGGCAGATATGGAGGGAATGAGGACATCGCAATCAACGCACTAGCTCGGTTTTTAGGAACCAAACAAACTGAAATATCTTTAACCAGAAATGTAACAGAAGGGATTAATATTATCTGTTGGGGTTTAAATTTAAAAGCAGGTGACGAAGTTATAATGACAAAACACGAACATGTAGGACACGCTGGCCCATGGCTTAACAGGGCAAAACTACATGGCATTGTAGCCAAACCAATGGAACTAGGAAAAACGGCTGAAGAAACTATTGAATTGTTCAAAAAAACAATTACTAAAAAAACCAAAGTCGTAAGCATCCCTCATATTCCTTGCACAATAGGTCAAGTACTCCCCGTTAAGGAAATTTGTGCCATTGCCAAAAGCATGGGTATAGTAACAATGATAGATGGCGCTCACCCTCCCGGTATGCTATCTATCGACCTTAAAGACATCAACTGCGATTTTTATGTTGGTTGTTGCCATAAGTGGATGTTAGGCCCCAAGGGGACTGGATTTTTATACGTGTCAGAAAATGCGCGCTCATTAGTTCAAGTATATTATGGTGGCGGTGGTGTTGATACAGGTTGGGACATGTTGAGCAATCCTCCTAAAATGGAATCATATGTCGACAACGGTCATCGATTCTTTTACGGCACACAAAATGCAGCTTTGTTTAAAGGGATAGAAGCCGCTGTACTTTTTCACGAACAAATAGGTAAGCAACGAATAGAGAAAAGAGTAAAACAACTAGCCAATTATTTACAAGAACAATTGCTCAATTTAAGCACTGATATAGAAATGTTAACACCAACAGAATCTATCTCCAAAGGGGCTCAAATTGCATTTAAAATAAAGGGGAAAGAAATGTCCGAACTTCAGAAAAAAGGATACGAAAACAATATTATAATCCGATATGTTCCCGAAAACAATATCAATTGCTTGCGTGTTTCTACCCATATCTATAACAATGAGACTGAATTAGATTCATTATTGAAAGTTATTGACCAATTTATAAAGAATGACAAATAAAGAACTTGCTACCATTTTTTTTGAACAATGGGAGCAAAATGTTCCATCATTTTATATCAAAACATCAGGAAGTACAGGTGTTCCCAAATCCATTGAATTAAAAAAAGAGTGGTTAATTTGGAGTGCCTTAAATACCGCTAAGGAGATAAAACCTCAACCTAACGATCATTTATTGTGTTGTATCCCTATTGACAAAATTGGCGGTTTAATGATGTTAGTACGCTCTTTAGTTTGGAATATCCCTGTTACTATTATTGAACCATCTGGTTCTCCATTTTTAATAAAAAGTGAGGCAACTATTGCTTCATTTACGCCATTCCAATGCTCAAATATCTTGAAAGACCCAACTCAAAGTCAAAATTTAAGTGCAATTAGAACTGTTATTATAGGTGGTGGCGACCTTTCTTTTTCACTTGAAAAACAAATTCAATCCTTAAATATACCCACTGTTTTTTATCACAGCTATGGAATGACAGAAACATGTTCCCATATCGCCTTAAGAAAAGTGAATACCGAACATCACCAGTCGCATTTTAAACCATTTGATGATGTTTTAATCAGACAAAATCAAGAACAATGTATTGAAATAAAATGTCCATTTCACACAGAATATATTACAACCAATGATTTTATTGAGTTGAATGATAACAGAGAATTCAAAATGATTGGTCGTGCCGACTTTGTTATAAATACGGGAGGTGTTAAATTAATCCCTGAATACATCGAACAATTAATAGAAGAAAATATTTCTCCAAAAGCAACTTTTGTTATTAGTTCAATCCCCGATGATGCACTGGGAGACAAAATAGTACTTTTAAGTTCAGATGTCAGTGCTTTTGACCAAGTGGATTTCACATTTTTAAGCCAATATTCTAAATATGCTATCCCAAAACGAATCATACAAATTAATGAAATTCCATTAAATCAATCGAACAAAATTGACAGAATTGAAATTAAAAATAGACTAACAAATCCACTAAGTTGATTTTATTAACCATTGAAGTAAGGTTAAATAAACAAAACTAATGACTTTTTAATTTAAACATCCTCTACTTTTCTTGTTCAAAACGCTCATTTTTGGGTCCTTCCTAATGCTTAAAATCGAACTATAAAGAACTACACAAGTGCTTAAACCTATAGCAATAACAAGCATTTAGCTCAGTTTAGAAAAAAAAATCAAAAAAAATCAAAAAAAAATTTAAAGATATGAATTGAACATATATTTTTGCATCAATAAATTCTTCAATGGATAAGCTTCGTAAAATAGTAGACTATAGTAATGTACCCGATGATATACTCAACAAATTAGGTGAAATATATCCTAATGGTTATGAAAATAATATCATCAAATTTCCAAATGCAAAAGGTGAATTAATTTCAGCGGTTAGAGTTGAAACTGACGACACTATTTTTCTAATCAAAGTATCATCTCAACTTAAACAGATGTACGATGATTTGGATATTGAAGAACTTGACTTCAGTAATGAAGAGAAAGACGAACTTTCTGGCGATGACGAAGATGATGATCAATACAGTAAGGACAAACCTACTGATGATTACGAGGATTAAAACATTGTTTTAAAATCTTCCATTTTCATACTTCTTGACCCTTTTAACAACACATTACTATTTCTTACATCCATCTCAGCAAAGTATTGCATTGCCTCTTCTTTGTTTGAAAATGTTTTAATGTTAGAATTGGAATTATTGCAACGGTTAAATGCATTCCCAACTAGTATTGCGTTTAATTCAGTCATAGAAGCACACAAATTAAGAATAGCTTGATGTTCATCTGCCTCATGACTACCCAACTCAAACATATCTCCTAAAACCGCAAATTGAGGTTTGTCGCCCATTGAACTAAATGTTTTCAATGCACTTTCAACACTGCTTGGATTTGCATTATAAGCATCCATAAGCAAGGTGTTTCCTTTGTCTGTTTGAATAATTTGTGAACGGTTATTTTGTGGATGGTATTCTGCAATAGCTTCTTTAATCAACTCTATTTTTACCCCAAAATAACCTGAAATTGTAATAGCAACAACGATATTCTGAAGATTGTGAGCGCCAAACAAAGGCGATTGAAAAGAAAGTTCATTGTAATTAAAAGAAATTTGAGGCACCAATTGAACGTCTGAAAATTGATTGGAATGTATGGAATATCCTGTTTTGTTTTTAAGCCTTTTACTCATATTCATGAGCCACATGTCATCTTCATTAACAAAAGAATGTCCATTGTTTTTTAATAAATAATCATACAACTCACTTTCAGCTTTAGCCACCCCTTCTATATCTCCAAATCCTTCCAAATGTTCTTTCCCAATATTGGTGATTACTCCAAAATCAGGCTCTGCTATCAAACAGAGTTCCTCAATATCTCCTCCTTTATTGGCACCCAACTCAACTATTGCAAATTGGTGTTTGCTTGTTAATTGAAGCAATGTCAATGGCACTCCAATGTGATTATTCAAATTCCCTACCGTTGAAAATACATTAAACGCCTTACTCATACAAGCATGAAGAAGTTCTTTAGTCGTTGTTTTTCCATTGCTCCCCCCTATTCCAATGACTTTAATACCAAGTTGTTTTCTGTGGTAATTAGCTAAATCTTGAAGTGTTTTTAATACATCATCAACCAAAATAACTCTAGAATTATCTCCCTTATACTCGTCTGAAATAGAATACATTGCTCCTTTTTCCAATGCTTCTTCTACGAATAAATTGCCATTAAAATTGGGACCCTTTAATGCAAAAAACAGTGAAGCAGGTTTAATTTGTCTGGTATCAGTTGAAACCAATTGATTGGCTTTAATGAAGAGTTGATATAAATCGTCGAGGTGCATGGTTTTAAAATTCAAAAATATATAAAAAGGAATTAATTCGTGCAGCGTTATTGGAATATTATTGTCTTATTTGTATCTTTGAATTAAGATTTTTATACATGAAACTGAAAATTACAGCTTTTTTGGCACTTATTTACTTGTCTTTGCCCTTTAAAATCAAAGCACAGCAGTTGAAATATTACTTTTCCGACAGCATTACTTTTGTTGACAATGCCTTGCGTCCATTAAAATTTTCAAGCTCAGGCGGCTACCATTGTCCACAATTTAGCGCTTGTGATGTGAATGGCGACGGTAAAAAAGACATGGTTCTTTATGACAAATTAGATGGTTCTATTTCCACCTATATCAACAAAGGCGCTTTAGGCGAAGTAAATTATGAATTGGATAACCGTTATGCCGATTTTTTTCCTAAAATGAGACCTTTTGGTTGGATGTTATTAAGAGATTATAACAATGACGGTTATGAAGATATTTTTACCATCGGTGATCAAGGTTACATCGTTTATAAAAACATTTCTTTCACCGTTTCTGGCCGTCCCGCCTTTGTTCTAATCGACAAAATCAGTTTTAGAAACATGAGTCCTAAAGGTTCATTCATTGAATTCAACACCCTTTCTACTCCCTCAATTCACTTACCAGGGATTTATGACATTGACAACGATGGCGACTTAGACATTATGAGCTATTCGAATGTTGGTGGTGCAATCTATTTATACAAAAATGCACAAGTTGAAAAAAATCTCCCTCCAGACAGTATGCGTTTTTTCTTGGTTGATTTATGTCTAGGTTACTTCCTCGACTTTGACTGTAATGGTTATATTTTCAATGAATGTACATCTAGCTCAAATAGAAACTACGACCTATCAAGACACACTTCAGGTTCTGCTATAACGTTATTTGATGCAGACAATGATAGCGACATCGACATGCTTTTAGGAAATGAAAGTTGCAACCACATGACATTATTAAAGAACGCAAAAACTTTTAATTCAAGAGGGTACGATTCTTTTTACAATGCCGACACATTATTTGTTACGGGTAACAACAGAGCCGCTGTGGCTACCTATCCTGCCGCTTATTTTCTCGATATTGACAATGATGGCAAACGCGATTTAGTTTATGCTCCTAACTCTATTAATTTTCAGTATATTACTAAGGAAACCAATCAAATTAATTGGTTCAAAAATACGGGGCAAGACTTAAGTCCTACTTGGGCACAACAAGCGCCTTTCTTTACCCCCGATGTTATAGACTTAGGCAATAGAAACAGTTGGGCTTTTGCAGATTGGGACAAAGATGGAGACTTAGACTGTATTGTGGCTAACAATGGGGACAAACTAGTTACAAGAGATACCGCTGATCGCCTTTATCTATTTGAAAATATTGGAACAAACAAAACAGCAAAATTCAAATTAGTAAATCAAGATTTTGGCAACTTTATTTCACAAAGACTTAATAATTTAACAATTGCTGTTTCAGACATGGACAATGATGGTAAATTAGACTTGGTATGTGGCAATGACAAAGGCGAAATTTTATTTTATAAAAACAATTCTGCAAGCAACAACACTTTAAATCCAACCTTTGTATTTTCGAACAATCAATACACTGGTTTTAACATAGACATTGGCTCATTTAGCTCTCCTGCTATTGCTGATATTGACAAAGACGGTCTAAAAGATTTAGTGATTGGCAGATTTGATAGCACCTTATCATACTACAGAAACATTGGTTCATTGAGTGAGCCTGATTTTTTAATTTCCACTAATCGTTTTGGCAACATAAAAGCTTTTGATTCCATTGGCTTTCAGTATATCTACGACGATACCTTTGCAATACTAGGGCAGTTTACTGTTTTTGAAAAAAACACTTATTCTAAACCAACAATTGCCGACTTAAATGGAGATGGTATATTAGAAATAATTGTCGGGAATTCTCTAGGAAACTTAAGAATGTATGAAATCAATGGGAAAAACCCAAGTAGCACTTTCAAACAACTTGATTCTTTTTATTTCCGCAAAAGTTTTCAAGGTCAAAAAATATTTAAAATTGACATTGGCAGTTTTGTAACTCCTTCTTTGGCCGACTTAGATGGCGACAATGTACCTGAAATTATAACAGGAATGAACAGAGGTGGGTTCAATTACCTAAAGCCAAGTTTCAAAAACAGCGGCAATATTTCGGTTAAAAATACTTACATTCAAAAAGCCATTAACGGTTTCCCAAATCCAGCTAACCAAAAAATTGAATTCAATATCAATCCTTCAGAAATCAATAAGCTCGAAGTTTTTAATTCATTAGGGCAACTAATTACTCCTCCAATTGATTTAAATGGTGAATTCACAGTCATTAATACCGCTGATTTAAACGCTGGTTTTTATATTGTTAAATTCAAAACAGAAGAAATTATTTACACTTCGAAATTCCAAATAATCAGGTAATCTCGTGTTGTAATTATGGGCTTTATTCTTGTCTTAAAAAAACAACTTAAAACTATAAAATTGAGTTGAAATAGTTATTTTTGCATCACAATTTTAAAAAATCAATGAAAAATATTTCTGTAATAGGATGCGGCACTATGGGTAATGGCATTGCACACGTGTTTGCAATGAACAATTTTAAAGTACAATTAATAGACATCAATGAAGGGGCACTTCAAAAAGCAGTGGCCAAAATTGCGTCTAATTTGGACAGACAAGTGAGCAAACAAATTATTACAGAAGAACAAAAAGCAGCAACACTTGCCAATATTCAAACAAGTACCGACTTGGTTCAAGGAGTAAGTCAAGCTGATTTAGTTATAGAAGCCGCTACAGAAAATATCAACATTAAGTTGCAATTATTTAAAGACATAGATACTCACGCACCTGCACATTGTATATTGTCTTCAAACACATCTTCAATAAGTATCACAAAAATTGCTTCGGTTACCAACAGACCTACTCAAGTTATTGGTATGCACTTTATGAATCCAGTGCCTGTAATGAAATTGGTAGAAGTTATTAATGGCTACAAAACTTCTAGTGAAGTTACAGAAACCATTATGAATCTTAGCAAAACAATTGGCAAAACACCTACTTTGGTAAATGACTATCCTGGTTTTGTTGCCAATAGAATATTAATGCCAATGATAAATGAGGCTATTATTACTTTAAACGAGGGTGTTGCTGGAGTTGAAGAGATTGATACTGTCATGAAATTAGGTATGGCTCATCCGATGGGACCATTACAATTGGCTGACTTTATCGGTTTAGATGTTTGTTTGGCTATTTTAAATGTATTACACACAGGATTAGGAAATCCTAAGTATGCCGCAAGTCCGTTGCTTATAAACATGGTAACTGCAGGTGATTTGGGCGTAAAATCTGGAAGAGGTTTTTACGACTACGCCAATGGAACCAAAGAATTAGTGGTTGCACCCAACTTTAAATAGTCATTATACTAGTGCCATGATGCCAAAAAAAATATGGTTAATCATAGGACCTACCGCTGCTGGAAAAACAGATTACTCAATTCGTTTAGCCAAGAAACTCTGTTGTCCTATCCTTTCTGCTGATTCGAGACAAATATACAAAGAACTTAATATTGGCGTTGCCAAACCAACATTAGCACAACTTGATGAGGTTAAACACTATTTCATTAACCACGTTTCCATCTTTGACGACTATAATGTTGGCAAATATGTGAATGAAGGTAGAACGTTAATAAACGAACTATTTCAGACATACGACAATATAATTGTTTGTGGAGGAACAGGCTTATACATTAACTCACTTATCAATGGAATAGACCTTTTACCGAGCAAAAACGAAGCATTACGCAACGAATTGAATGTATTAATAGGAACAAAGGGAATTGAATTTGTGATTGAAAAATACACTGGTTTATTATCCCCTTCTTTAATTGAAAGCAAGAATCCACATAGAATTATTCGCGCCATTGAAATTGGATTACAAGAAAAACCATCAGGAGAACCAATGGTTTCTATCGAATATCCATTTGAAGTTAATATAGACTTAATCGAATTACCTCGCGAGCAGCTGTATCAAAGAATCAATGCGAGAGTAGACCAAATGATAGAAGATGGACTTGAGGAAGAAGCACATTCATTGTACATTCACAAAGATTTAAATGCTTTAAAAACAGTAGGATATTCGGAGTGGTGGCCTTGTTTTGAAAAAGAAATTAGCAAAGAAATGGCGATTGAAAAAATAAAACAACACACCCGCAACTACGCAAAACGACAATTAACGTGGTTTAAAAACCAAAGTATTATTCAACAATAATACCGCTAGCTTCAAAACTTATTTCGTCCTCTTCGTCTTTTACAAAGCGACCTTTGGCAATAGCTTTTTTGCCTAAAACATTTTTTGGTAATGTAAATTTTTCTAGAGTATTGATATAATACTCCTTTCCTTCGTTTTTAAACATAATCCAACAGCCAGAGTGGGTACAAACATTATCCACTTTTCCTTTAATTACATAGATGGTATCCACGCCCATTTCGTATGACTTTAAAGCTGTATTTAACTCAATAGCACCATTGTTTTCGAAAGCTTCACCATACGTTCCTTCTGGTTTAGAAGAGGAGCAAGCAGACAGAATGAAAAGAGACAGAAGAGTAGCAAATAATTTATTCATTGTATTTTTTTGAAGAACAAAGCTAATTGAAATTATTCATAATCAAAAAAAATACTATCTTTGACAATACTATTATGAATAAAAAAGAAGAAATCATCGACCAACCTATTGACATAGAATTATCAGAAGAAATTGCAGAGGGTCAATACAGTAATTTAGCCATTATAACTCACAGTCAAGCTGAATTTATCATTGATTTTGTTAGAATTTTACCAGGAATTCCTAAAGGTAAAGTAAAAAGTAGAATCATAATGACTCCTCAACACGCCAAACGTCTTTTATTTGCATTGGGTGATAATATGCAAAAATTTGAATCACACTTTGGTGAGGTTGATTTAGAAGCAGGTGGCGGCAATCAAGGATTCCCTATCAACTTTGGTGGTGTTACAGGACAGGCTTAGTACCCTAAAGTTTTAAGCATGCTTTTGTAAGTTTGCTCTTTTGAGAACAAACGGGTATTGTATTCTCCATTTTCATCAACACTTATAATTATATGCTTTGGGGCAGGAGTTAAACAGTGTTGAATACCTCCAAAACCAGCTAAACTTTCTTGATAAGCGCCGCAATGGAAATAACCAATATACAAGTGATCTACTTCGTCAAAAACAGGTAAATAGATAGCATTTGAGTGCTGTTCACTATTGTAATAATCATCACTGTCACATGTGATACCACCCAACAAAACACGCTCATATGTTTTATCCCAATTGTTCAAAGGAAACATGATGAATTTTTTATTGATAGCCCAAGAATCAGGCAAAGTAGTCATAAAACTACTGTCAATCATATTCCACTTTTCACGGTCGTTTTGAACCTTTTGGTATTCTACTTTGAATATAGCACCACCACTCTCACCAACTGTAAACGATCCAAATTCTGTAAAAATATCAGGTTCAGGAACTCCATTACTTTCACAAACCATCTTCACTTGTGCCACAATCTCTGAAGCCATATACTCATAATCGAAGTTAAATTTAAGTGAATTCTTAATTGGAAAACCTCCACCAATATTCAAACTATCTAAGTCAGGACAAATCTTTTTCAACTCACAATATACACTCAAACATTTGTGCAATTCATTCCAATAGTATGCATCATCTTCTATACCTGTATTGATAAAGAAGTGAAGCATCTTCAACTTCATCTTTGGGTTCGACTTTATTTTACTATTATAAAAAGGAACAATATCCTTGTATCCAATCCCCAAACGTGAGGTATAAAACGGAAACTTAGGTTCCTCCTCCGCTGCGATTCTTATTCCACAAAAAAAGTTTTCATTGACTGCCGCAGACAACAAGTCAACTTCTCTAATATTATCAATCACTGGAATTACATTCTTAAATCCATCATTGATTAACATTGCTATATTATCAATATAGTTTTGCAACTTAAACCCGTTACATACAATAAACTTCTCCTTATTGAACAAACCTTGTTCATGCAAAGACTGAATTAAATTGATATCAAATGCAGATGAAGTCTCAAGATGTACCTCATTTTTCAGCACTTCCTCCAACACATGACTGAAATGTGAGCTTTTGGTACAGTAACAGTAGTGATATTTGGCTTTGTAATCTACCTTCGCCATCGCGACATTGAACCAAGTTCTTGCTTTTTTAATATTGTCTGATATCTTAGGCAAGTATGTAAATTTAAGTGGCGTACCATATTGCTCCACTATATCCATCAAAGGAATGTTGTGGTAAGTCAACTCAGAACCATCAATTAAACCAAACTCATCAACAGGGAAATCAAAAGTTTGTTCTATTAAATCTATATACTTGTCTTTCATTTTTGTACTTTAAGTTAGTTACTTTGTATTATTTCTGCAAATGTAACAAACTTAAATGTAATTTTAATATTAATTTTTAGTAAAAAATATCAAAAAAAATCCATAGTCCTGATTACGAATAAGGAGCAAAAAAAAGTATGAAAGAGTAGTAAAAATGGCGAATTAATAGAAAAACTCTTCAGATTTCTTTAAATTTTTGAGATTAAACAAATAAGAAACACCCACCCCAATGTAAGTTCCCTTGTAACCTAAATTAAACCTTGGTTGACTTGAGTTAGAATTATTGTAGATGTCTAATATCGTGTATGACTGAAAAGACTGCTTAAAGTAAACACCAAAAACAAACAAATTGTTAATCTTATTTTCTTTGGAAATCTCTAAACCTAAATTCAACATAGGATACGACGTATGAGTAACTCTTTGTTTAATAATAAACGATCTATCGCCGTTTTCTAAAACTTTATTTTGTTGAGACAAAATGCTAGTATGCGTAAATCCTAAAACACCTCTTATCAAAGAACTTGAATTGGTTTTTAGATTAAAAATGAAATTTAATGGCACTTCTAAATGATTAATATTATGTTTTAATAAATCGCCATTTCTATTGGTATCGTTGTAAACTCTGTAACCTTTTGAAACAAAATTAGCCCCAGATGCTATGGTAAAATTGGGTGTTATGCCGTATTGTAATGACAACCCTAGTCCAAAACCTGACTTAAATCTAAAATTAAAACTATTGGGCAATGAATCAATTACCGACGTTCTAGAAGATAAAAACATAGCAGATGGACCAACCCTGAAACCCCTTTGTGCCATTGAAACAGTGCTGATGGTTACTAAAATAATTGATAAATAAATGCGTTTTTTTAACATCGTTTCAAATCTACTATTTTTTTTTGAGCTCTGTCATACTTTTTTAATTTTATCAAGACTCCTTATTCCATTAAAAAATACAAAACTAACTGTATTTATTAATATGGCTTTCTTATGTTTGATTGACTTTAAATAACTAAATTTGCAAAGTGAACAAAAACGATATAATCAATGCTTTTTCTGAATTATCATTGCATCTTTCTCAGACTGACTCTTCAATAATACACCAAGCCCATGCTGAAAACCAATGGTTTACCGAAAACTCAATCAACAGCGCACTGGATGCTTGGAAAAATGCATTAAACAAAGATTCTATCGAAAAATGGTTAGAAAACTACAACTTTGAAGTTTCAAATAAAAAAATAGGCATAATTATGGCCGGGAATATTCCCTTGGTGGGCCTTCACGACTTATTGTGCGTTTTGGCAATGGGACACACAGCTGTTATCAAACCTTCTAGTCAAGACCAAGTTTTAATAAAACATATTGTTAAATATTTAGGCGAACTAAATCCATATTTTAAGGAATCAATAATCATATCAGACTCACTCAGAAATATTGATGGCCTAATCGCAACAGGCAGCAATAACTCTTCCCGTTATTTCGAGTATTACTTCAGAGACATTCCTAAAATTATAAGAAAAAACCGCACCTCAGTTGCTGTTCTTACTGGCAATGAATCTGATGATGAATTAAAAGGACTCGCTCATGACATTTACCAATACTTCGGCTTAGGGTGCCGCAATGTAACCCACTTAATCCTTCCAAGAAACATTGATTTAAAAAGATTATATGAATCATACGACTTGTATATTGATATTGTAAATCATCATAAATATTACAATAATTACATGTACCACAAGTCGATATTGTTAATGAACTTAGACAAACATTACGACAATGGATTTATGCTTTACCAAGAAAAAGAAACGCCTCACGCTCCTATCGCAACTATGAATTATCATTATTACGACACTATAGATGAGGCGATTTCATATCTTTATTCTCACAATGAATTGTGGCAATGTGTGGTGAGCCATCATCCCGAAATACCTAATGCAATAGGATTTGGGAATGCACAAAGTCCTGCATTGTGGGACTATGCAGACAATATTAATGTCTTAGACTTTCTGAAAACCATTTAAACTACAGTTTAAATTTCTTTTTTCTTTTGTTTTTGAATAGTCAAAAATAAGAGGCAGTGTTTTATACAATCATAAATCATTAATTTACAATTGTTTATAAACTATTTTTCAAACAAATGCAACTTTTATAGAATACAGCCGTCTAAACAATAACTAAATCAATACATCTATTATGAAATCTTCAATTTCAATGCTTAAAGCAACTTTAATTTTAATGTTTTTAATGTTTGTTCAACTTTTGGTATTAACTCAAATGTAAGAACTTACTAAGTCGAGCTTTAAAACTAATGCTCGTAAAACAAAAAAACCAGACTTCTTAGTCTGGTTTTTTTTATGACGTGTAACGAATTAACCGTTATTGGCCTCAGAATCGTTGTGCCTTGTAAATTCATCAAAATTATACTCGGGCAACAATTCATTTTTAACATGTTTAATGGTTTCGTTGAGGGCATCAGAAAACTTATTAAAATCCTCTTTGTATAAGAAAATTTTCGTTTTAACATAGTTCCCATCCTCAAACTTTTTGGAACTTTCGGTAATTGTTAAATAATAATCATTTGACTTAGTACTTCTTACATCAAAAAAGTACGTTCTCTTTCCTGCTTTAACACGTTTTGAAAAAATCGTGTTTTGGTCTCTAAAATCTTCCATCTTCTTTTATTTAAAATATGGGTGCTAATTAACATCTAATTTTTTAAAAATCAAAAAAAATACGAACTTTGGCAGTAAATTTGAAATATATCTTTGTCATGAGAATAATCGCTTTAATTTTAATTCTATGGGGCAGCACACAAATGAGCTATTCTTCAACCACAGACAGCACTCGCACTGTTATGGTTGGCGATTCCGTTTACATTAACCAATGTAAAAACAATACCTATAAATACATTCAATACTACAGAAAAACTAGAATCGTTGATTTAAATGCAACTTACAACAAAGAAACTGGCGATGATTTTTTTGAATATTTCTTCACTGACGGGGATTTTGATGTTAAAACCCTTCCTTGTGAATTTGGACTTAAAAAATACAAAATCCTGTCGATTAAAACCTTAGTAGACAAAGAAACCGGCATAGACAGACCTGTCATGTTCCTAGATTTAGGACTTTATACAGTGGCCTGGATTGAGCTAAACGGCGCGGTAAATGAAATGGAAATATACTTGCAATAAATTATTGCTTGTAACCGCCTTCTATCCAACAATTAATTACTGAGATTGTACTGTCTGATAATTTAGCCCCTTTTTTAGGCATGTGTGGATACAAGCCTTCATGTTTAATTGAACCCATAAAACGTTTTTTCATAGCTTCTTCTTTCACCATTTCATAGTTTGACAAATCAATACCATAGGCTTTTTTAGTTGCACTGTGGCAAGAACCTGCACAATATTTATTAATGATAGGCGCAACATCTTTGGTGTAAGTCGCTGAACAATCAGTTTTGCTCATGGTAACGGTTTTTTTGGGCTTACAAGCTTGAACCGAAACAAGAAGGGCACTTATGACGAAAAGGGAAGTATAAATTGATTTCATTGGTTAATTAATTACAAATATAGGGAAAGAATACTAAAAATCAACTAAGCAACTGTTACTTGGTCAAAGCTAATAGGGTTTTTAACCTTTTCATCTAATAGTGCCAAATCCAATACCTCTAACATGTTTTTGATATAGTAAAAATGAAGCCCTTTCAGATAATTCTGTGGAATATCTTCTACATCCTTTTGGTTGTCGTGGCACATTATAATCTCTTTGATTCCTGCACGTTTTGCTGCCAGTATCTTTTCTTTGATTCCTCCAACAGGTAACACACGACCTCTCAATGTTATTTCACCTGTCATCGCTAAAAATTGCTTTACTTTTCTTTGCGTAAACAAGGACGCTAATGAGGTTAAAATTGTAATTCCCGCACTTGGACCATCTTTAGGAATGGCTCCTGCTGGAAAGTGAATGTGGATGTCATATTGATTGAACCTTTCATTAGGAATTCCTAAATAATCGGCATTCGCTTTTAAAAATGTTAATGCTGTTGTGGCACTTTCTTTCATTACATCACCCAGTTTTCCAGTCAATGTCAATGAACCTTTCCCTTTGGTAAGTGTACTTTCTACAAACAAAATACTACCACCTACAGGGCTCCAAGCCAAACCAGTAACAACACCTGCAACTTCATTGTCTTGGTATATTTCTTTGTCTAATTTATCAACCCCTAAAATCCTTTGAATATCCTCGGCATTTAATGAAGGTTTTAAATCTATTTCCATCGCAATATTCATGGCATTGTGCCTAACAAGCGAAGCTATTTTTTTCTCCAAATTCCTAACACCACTCTCTCTTGTGTATTCCTCAACAATTAATTCTACAACATCGTTTGACAATTTAAATTGATTGGATTTTAAACCATGTTGAGTTCTTTGTTTGGGGATTAAATATTTTTGAGCAATTTCAATTTTTTCCTCAACAGTATAGCCACTAATTTCAATCACCTCCATTCTATCCAATAACGCAGGTTGAATAGTATCCAATGAATTGGCCGTTGCTATAAACATCACTTTACTTAAGTCATAATCTATTTCTAAATAATTGTCGTGAAAAGTGGTGTTTTGTTCAGGATCCAATACTTCTAATAAGGCAGAAGATGGGTCGCCTCTGAAATCAGTCCCAACTTTATCTATTTCATCCAAAACAAAAACTGGATTTCCAGATTTAACCTTTTTAAGATTTTGAATAATTCGACCGGGCATTGCACCAATATAGGTTTTGCGGTGACCTCTTATTTCAGATTCATCATGCAAACCACCTAAAGAAACTCTTACATATTTTCTACCAATGGCCTTAGCTATACTTTTACCCAATGATGTTTTACCAACTCCCGGAGGGCCATAAAGACAAATGATTGGACTTTTTAAATCTCCTTTTAGCTTTAATACAGCTAAATACTCAAGAATACGTTGTTTTACTTTTTCTAAACCATAATGGTCGCTATCAAATACTTTCTGTGCTTTTTTAAGATCCAAACTATCCTTGGTAAATTCATTCCAAGGCAAATCAAGCAAGGTTTGTGCGTAATTAATACCTACCGAATAATCAGGACTTGCAGGATTGGCACGCAACAATTTATCTAATTCTTTATTGAAAGCTTCTTTGGCTTCTTTAGGCCATTTCTTTTTCAATCCACGGTCTCTTAAACTTTGTATTTCACGGTCGGGACTGTCCTGACCAAGTTCCTCTTGTATCGCTCTAATTTGTTGTTGAAGGAAATATTCTTTTTGCTGTTTGTCTATATCAACCTTTACCTTATTCTGAATTTGATCCTTGAGTTTTAACATCTGATTTTCTCTAATCAAGTGTTCAAATACAATGTGAGCTCTTGCTTTCAAGGTATTGGTATTGATAATCAATTGCTTTTCTTGAAGCGAAATATTTAGGTTAGAAGCAATGAAACTCACCAAGAAATTATCACTGTCAATATTCTTAATCGCAAAATTCGCTTCTGTCGGAATATTGGGTGACAAATGAATATTTTCTGAGGCAGTATCTTTGATATTTGAAATAAGCGCCTTTAACTCTTTGTCTGGTTTTTCATCAACGTAATCCAAGCTCGTTACTTTAGCTCTTAAATAAGGATCTGAACTTATTTCTTCTCCTAGCAAAATTCTTTTTTTACCTTGAATAATTACCGTTGTATTTCCATCAGGCATTCTAAGAACTTTTACAATTTGCGCCATAGTTCCAATACTATTCAATTGTGAAATAGTTGGTTCTTCAGTGTCAGGATCTATTTGCGCAAAAACACCAATAATTTTATCCGACTTGTTTGCATCTTTTATTAGCTTTATAGACTTATCTCTCCCAACTGTAATTGGGAAAACAACGCCTGGGAATAAAACAGTGTTTCTAATCGGTAAAATTGGCAGACTTTCTGGCACAACTAATTTGTTGCTTTCCTTTTCCTCTTGTTGAGAAAACAATGGAAACAAATCACTTGTCTCTGAGTCGTCATTATCAATACCCCCGCCAAAAATCAGTTTATCAAAATTCATATCTTTAATTTAATTTACAATAGATGTGCCATACCGCATAGTATGACAAAATGAATGTTTTTAATGTGAATAAATAGTTATCCTATTTATTCATTTCTATAAAACGCTCTATATCGATTTCTTTTCCCATAATGATAATTTCATCATTATCGTAGATCACTGTTGTGGGCAATACAACCCCCAATAAATGTCTTTCTTTTTCTATGTGACCTTTTTTATCCATCTCGAACAATCTCTTAACTGTTATTAACGTTAAGTTGTATTTTGTTTCGAAATCTATGTCTTTAATGGTTTTATTCAACACCCCTTCAGGTGCACTTATTTCGGCAATTTCATACCCATCAGGCAATTGCAAAAACGTTTTAACACTTGGGTGAATCAATCTTTCTGCAACCAAGATACCAACTTCCTCTTCGGGAGATAACGTTTCCTTGATACCCAGTTTTTCTAAAATCATTTTTTGATGCGCAGAACCTGCCCTTGCAATAATTCTCTTGATTTTAAGCTCCAATAAATTAACAACCGTTAGTACCAAAGCTTCAAAATTTTCGCCAATGGCAACCACAACTGCATCCATTTCATCAATTTTGAAACTTCTCAATGCCCTAATATCGGTAGCATCCATCGTTATAGCCATTGCCACATCTTCTTTTAATGATTCTACTTTGTCCTCATTATCGTCGATGGCAACTACTTCTGCCCCTCTTCTCGCCAACTGTCTTGCAATTTTTCCGCCAAATCGACCCAATCCAATGACCGCAAACTTTGATTTTATCATTTTAATTTATTAAAGCAAAATTAATCCCTTTGTTTCAAACTTCCATAAAAAATTAGATAAATTATGGAATTGATTTTTTTTCTACTATAATTGCTTAAAGCTATGTTAAAAACATTACTATTTTGTAGTATTTTAATCTCATTAACCAATGTTTATCCACTTGGATACTACCCTCCAGTTGGCGCCTATTCTCAAGCTGTAGGTGGCATAGGTCTTTTTAATAACAATGCCTTTAGCGCCCATCACAACGCCTCACTTATTCCTGATTGTAAAAAACCTCAATTTGGATTGTCTGTCCAAAATAAATTTGCAATTCAATCTTTTAATCAGTCCGCTCTCTGTGTTACTATCCCTTATAAAAAATCGGGTTACGGATTTAAATATTTCTCCAATAGCTATGCCGTATTAAACGATCAAATTATAGGTCTTCAATTTGCCCAAAAAGTTCACCCCTTACTTTCCATAGGCTTAAGCTTTAATCACCACCGATTTGCTATTCAAAATTATGGCAGTTCGCAATCACAAACTATGGAATTCAGCCTGACTAGTCAACTCAGTGAATTTATCCAAACCGCTTTCGTTGTCTCTAACCCATTTTCAAGCAAAATCAATCCAATGAATGAGGAAAGACTCAGTAAAACCATCCGTTTTGGGCTCAAATACAAGCTCAATAAAAAAGTGAACCTTTTGAGCGAACTCGAAAAAAATACCAACTTCAATCCCAACTTCAAAATTGGGGCCGACTACCAATCGCACCCTCACTTGCAATGGCGTGTAGGTATTTCTACACTTCAACCAAGCTTTAACTTTGGCTTGGGATACCTCTACAAAAAATGCCAATTTGAATTTGCTTCTAGTATTCACCAAACTTTAGGAATTAGTAACACGCTTAGTTTTATATTCGAATTTGGCAATAAATAGATTCATTCTCATAAGCACTTTACTATTCTTCTTACCCTCATCTGTTGTGGGTCAAGACTTAAACAATCGTGCCCTGCTCATCATAGAAGCTATGATAGAAAACAGTGAAACTAGCGACGACTTAAATGACTTATACGAACAAGTTCAATTTTACATCAAACATCCTATTAATATAAACACCTCTGACCTTAATGAATTGTATAAAATTCCATGTATTTCACCACTCAAAATACAATCTATCTCAGAACATCGGGCTCTTTATGGTGCTGTAAAAAACAAGTATGAATTGCAAACAATTGAGGGATTTACAGTCACTGACATAGATTTCCTTAGTTTGTTTGTTATTTTTGAACCCTCAATGCCTTCATTGAAATCTGTTTTCAAACCTGAGTCACCCTCACATACCATTAGTGTTCAAACTTACAGAACGCTTCAAAAAAGCGAAGGTTATTTATACCCCAATTCAAACCCCAACAAATACCAAGGAAGTCCCAATAGACTTGTTCTGAGAGTCAATTCACGCATAAACTCAAAAATATCTTTTGGCATTAACAGCGAAAAAGATGCTGGTGAACTCCTAAAAAATGGATTTGTAAGCACCTATTTTCAAGCTCAAAATATTGGCAAATTGAAACATTTTATATTAGGCGATTATCAAGCCCATTTTGGCCAAGGATTGACTTTTGGCACTGGACTCGCTTTTGGCAAATCAAACAACATTTCCAGTTCATTGAGGGTTCAAAATGGCTTTAGGGTTTCACGCTCTTTCAATGAAAATCTCTTATTGAGGGGAGCCGCCGCAAGGTTTTCATTGAGTAAAAAAACCGAAGTAAACCTCTTTTCTTCGAATCAAAAGATAGATGCTAGAATCTCTGACCAACAAACATTTGAAAGTTTTATTGTGACAGGCTTGTATAGAAATCTTAATGAACTCTCCAACAAAAACTCTCTAAAAGCAAGCATTTATGGCTTAAACATAAACACCCAAATTAAATCAAGCAAACTAGGATTTACTGCGGTTCACTCTTCATTCAACAAACCGCCTTCAAACTCTGAATTGAGACCTTATGAGCTCCTTTCATACAATCATGGCAAAAGCATTAACATGGGAGTCGACTACAGAACGAGCATCAAAAATGGAATTGCGTTTGGTGAATTCTCCACAAACCACAAGTCGGGGAAAATATCAAGCGTTAATGGCATCGTATTAGCTCTGGATAAAAAAATGAATCTCAGCGCCTTGTATAGACATTACCAAGAAAATCATGTTTCTTTATACACCAATGCTTTTGGCGAAAATACCAGAAACAGCAATGAAAAAGGACTTTTTTTAGGTTTAGAACTTAATCCACAAAAAAACCATAGCATTAACGCTTATGCCGATTATTATCAATTTGATTGGTTGAAATTCCAAACAAGTGCCCCCTCTCATGGAAGAGACTATATGATTGAATATCACTTTACAAAAAGAAAAAAATACCAATATTCAATTCGTTTAAAACAAGAGAATCAACAGAAAAACCAAAACGACAACTCTCCTATTTCTCGAATAGTAATGCACAAAAGGCAATCCATTCGTTTTCACTTAGAGTCCATTTTATCTGATAAAATCACCCTCAGAAACCGAGTAGAACAAGTGTGGTATAACATAGAAAACCAAGCACCACAAAAGGGGCTTATCATCTACCAAGACCTTAGATGTCAGCTCAACAATCGCATCAACATTACCGCGAGATACCAATATTTCAACACATCCGACTTTAACAGCCGCATTTATGTTTTCGAAAACGACTTACCTTACACATACAATGTTTTGGCATTTCAAAACAGTGGAACACGTGTTTACCTATTGACTAAAATTAAACTTAATTCATACTCACAAATATGGTTTAAATTTGCCCAAACATATTACGATGATAAAACGTTTATAGGTTCGGGAAATGATCAAATTAATAGTAACAAAATCAATCAATTTAATATCCAACTAACATGTCAATTATAAATCAGACAAAACTAAGTGTCAATATCAATAAACTTGCTACAATTCGCAATGCGCGTGGCGGCAACAATCCTAATTTATTATATTTTGCCAAAAGAATTGAAGATTTGGGAGCGCATGGCATCACCATTCATCCCCGTCCCGATGAGAGACACATTAGATTTTCGGATGTTTATGACTTAAAAAAAACTGTAAAAACTGAGTTTAATATTGAAGGCTACCCTAGCGACTCTTTTATTGAAATGGTTCTTGATGTAAAACCAGAACAAGCTACTTTGGTACCCGACCCTCCTCATGTATTAACAAGTAACAATGGATGGGACACTATTACACACCTCGACTTTCTTAAGTCTGTGATTGCAACATTCAAAAATGCCAACATTAGAACCAGTATTTTTCTGAATCCTGACCCCTCTTTTGTTGAAAGTGCTCACGCCACAGGGACCGATAGAATTGAGTTATATACCGAAGCATACGCCAATCAGTATTTCCAAGACCCAAAAGCAGCAATAGCACCGTATATTCAAACAGCAGAAGCTGCTAACAAACTAGGATTAGGCATTAATGCAGGTCATGATTTGGACTTAAATAACTTGAATTATTTTGCCCAAAATATTTCTGGACTACTTGAAGTAAGTATTGGGCATGCATTGATTTGTGATGCCCTTGAATATGGCATCGACAATACTGTAAAAATGTATCTTAATCAGTTGAAAGTTTCGAAATAATAGGTTTTTCGGTTAATTGTTAATTTATAACTATTAATTTTTTCAAGTCTGTCATGTCGACGAAGGAAACATCTCTTTTCCGACAGCGTTGTTCGTTACATAAATGTTTAATTTCAATAAATTTCGGTTTTACTACAATATTTTTATTCATTTTTAGTTTTTTTCTTCCTACTTTAGCTTCGCTGCGACTGCGTGGTTTTATGGGAAAAAAGTAGGGCAAAAAGCCCACCACGAATGAAAAACTTCAATTTGCCTTAACACACACAGCAGCTCCCCAAAGCTGTCAAATTGAAATTTCGCGCCATTCGTGGACGCCTCCGCAAGGTTGACGTTATAATATTAAGTTTTTATTTTATTAAAATCTTTAACTTTAAGAACGCCTTATAATTTACTCCCGTGCGGCTGAGTTACGAGGCTTCTCCATAAAATACACTATTATTGTTAAAGAATCCAAGCATGGAGTCTCTAACAATAACCTAACGCTGCACAGCGTGAAAAAATTCGAGATAAAACCTTTTGACACCCTTCTGTACTATTCAGCATAAACTCACTCACGTGACTAGGCTCAAGGGCAACGCTGAACGGCGTGAAACTATTTAAACCAATTAAACCTTCTCAACACCTAAACAATTAAACAATACAACAATGTAACAATCACTCTAAAAGGCGTGAAACATCTAAACAATCTAAACCCTTTAAACCAATTAAACCCTCTAAACAACTAATCATCCTTCGATAACCTCACTTGACTAGGCTCAGCCTAGTGGGTGACAAGTAAAATTAAAAATCAACCACCAACTTCTCACAAACAATGGTTCCATTTTTTAAATGAAATATTACCATGTAGAAACCGCTATTTAGATTATTGTGCTCTTTTGCATCAATCGTTCTTCCTTTTGAGTCCACTAAGGTTATTTCAGCAATCTCATCGGCATATTCTGGATTGATTTTTAACGCCCCTGAACTTGGATTACTTATCAAATATCTTTGGGTTTGAACCCAAATTGACTTTGTGTTAACGAATGGTAAACAACTTACATAGTGACTGTAAACAACATTTCTTAACGTTGCCAACCTATTATACACTTGTGTTCCCGGACATTCTGTGGCACATCCTTGGCGATGCCCTGCAATTGCATCCAACAAATCTCCTTGTGGATTAGGATGATTAAATTTCCCTAAAGGAGATAAGGTATCTTTTACCATTTTCCAAGTCAGCAAATGCTCTAAAGCAGACATCATGGCGTTACTAGGTGTAACCGAGGTGTAATCCCCAATGAGACAAACACCCATTGTTCCTGTATTTTTTGCACAAAAATGTGCCCCTAAAACTTGATCTTGACTTATTTCTTGCTTTTCGGGGTCACGGCCAGCATAAATTCTACCATCTGCTGCTATTAAATAGTTGTATCCAATATCGTCCCACCCATTCACTTGGGTATGTTGAACATAATACGACCTCACCAATTGTGTGAAATCTGACTGACCATTTCCTCCTGCTGAGTGATGAACAATACAATGTTTAGTTGGGGTTGAAACCCGACCGGGAATGGGTGCATCTAAACCCTGCCTCCACTCCGACTGCATAATAATTGCAGAAGGCTCGTTGCATAAACTTCTTTTTATAAAAGGCTTTGGCAAGGAATTGTCCAATGGTTCAACATATTGAAAAATTAAAACCAATTCAACATTTGTAGTTGTGAGTATAGAAAAATAACGCTGATTTTCAAACAACAATAAATTGCATTGCACCCTCTCCAAATGCTCATCTTGCTGAGGGGACATGGTATCAAAACCTCCATTACTATTTCCAACAACAACCTGAATGCCCGACCAATCTATCTCACTTTCCGACTGTATTGTCAATGCATTAAAGTCCTTATCAAATCCCATCAAAAAATCTGAATAAGGAGGTAAAATCACCGTATCTCTATGTATATAATAACCTTGTGCATTTGCACTTAAGGCTATTAAAATGGACCATATAACGGCATAAATCCTCATTAATGCCAGCGTTGTGTAATTTTTAAATTGTAGTCAACAAAGGTCAGTAAGCCTTTATTGTATTCTTCGTTACCTAAAGAAAGTCCATTTTCATCTAACGCTTTGTCAGTAAACTGTGATTCGAACATTTTAGCACTTACAAAACTTTCGAAATTAAATACGTTTAAAACTTTGTTGATTGTATTTGACAACTGAACCGCCGGCATTCTTCCGCCTCTTCCTGAGGATGTTCCGCAAGTTGCAAACACTTTATTTTCCCATATTGCTTTGTATTTGGGAGCACCAAATACATGGATAAATTGGAGCAATTCTGCACTAGGCATCCAATTGTACTCAGGTGTTAACACAAAAACAAGATTCGAAGACGACATTGAATCTATCACTAACTGTTGCCAAGGGCTCAATTGATTTACATCAACAGGAGTTTGGTTATAGTTAGGAACATCATAGTCGTGAAAATCTATTATTTCACAATTCGTTTCAGGATTGAGTTGAAGTAATTGTTCTTTGATTGCTTTCGCTACTCTTAGCGTATTGCTATTTTTTCGGGGAGACCCACTTAAAATTGTTACCATTTATTTTTTATAATACTTATCAATAAATTGATACAAATTAAAATCACTTTTGTTTGATTCTTCAATCAATTGTTGATTAAGTTTGTATTTATCTATGTCTTTCATTCTTTCATTTAGGATTAAATGAAACGCTTTATCTGTCATGAGTTGCCATTTTCTCTCGCTTACCAAATTCAGTGCATGGTGCTGACTTAAGGCTTGCCACAACTCATCTATTCCATTATTGGTTGTTGCTATTGTTTTCAAAACAGGAATGTTCCAAACCGATTTGGGATGTTGATGGACCAAGGCGTTTAAATTTTTAATAAAAACATCAGCCCCATCGCGGTCGGCTTTATTCACTACAAACAATTCCGCTATTTCCATCAATCCACTTTTAAGCGTTTGCACTTCATCTCCTGCTTCGGGCACCAAAACCACCACGGTAGAATCTGCCAAACCCGCAATTTCGACTTCACTTTGTCCAACACCAACCGTTTCAACAAAAATGACATCAAAATCAGCACTTTTCATCACATCGGTCATCTCGTATATTTTGGCCGAAACGCCGCCCAAACTGCCACGTGTGGCGATGGAACGAATAAACACATTGGGATGATTAAAATGCTCGGACATTCTTATTCTATCACCTAACAAAGAACCAAAATTAAAAGGAGAAGTTGGGTCAACTGCTAGTATTCCAATTTTTAAATCCAATTTCACCAAGTGTGAAATTAAGGCATTAACAATACTGCTTTTTCCTGCACCCGGAGGACCAGTAATACCTATCAAAGGTATTTTAGAACTGATATTTATAGATTTTAAATACTGAATACCATCGGGCAAATTATTTTCAACCAAAGACAACATCCTCGCCAACTTCCTTGGTTCACGAATAGACAAATGGGTATGTTGGGTATGCATTTCCAAAATCTATAGTTTAATGCACACGTTTTTGGGTTCTGTAAAAAATTTCATCGCTTCCCAACCGCCTTCTCTGCCTACTCCACTGTTTTTAACTCCTCCAAATGGTGTACGCAAATCGCGCAACAACCAACAGTTAATCCAAACAATGCCACTTTGAATTTGGGCAGCTAAATTGTGCGCTCTAGTAATGTCTTGTGTCCAAATAATAGACGCTAATCCGTATTCTGTGCAGTTAGCCATTTGCAATGCTTCCTCTTCGCTATCAAACGGAGTAATGGTAACAACAGGGCCAAAAATCTCTTCAGTATTGGTTCTACAATCGTACGCAAGGTTCTCAATGATTGTTGGCGCTATATACCAACCATTTGCTAAATCGCCTTCCAAATGTATGGCTTCGCCTCCTGTTAAAATATTTCCACCTTCTTCTTTGGCTAACTGAAGGTAAGACAATACTTTGTCGTAATGCAACTGACTGACAATAGCTCCAACTTTGGTATCTTTATCCAAAGGATTACCAACTTTTAATTGCTTTACTTCTTGAATTAAAGCTTCTTTAAATTTATCGTATATCGAACGTTCAATTAATATTCTAGAACCACATAAACATATTTCACCTTGATTCAAAAAAGAAGATTGAACCGTTGTTTTTACCGCTTTTTCAAAATCACAATCCGCAAAAACAATAGATGGATTTTTACCGCCCAATTCTAAACTTAATTTTTTGAACATTGGCGCAGCAATTGAGGCAATGTGTTTACCTGTGGAAGTTCCTCCGGTAAATGAAACTGCCTTAATGTGAGGATGGCTAACCAATGCACTCCCTACTTTAGGGCCGATTCCATGGATTATATTCAAAACACCTTTTGGCAAACCAGCCTCTTGACAAATTTTACTGAGCATAAAGGCGGTCATGGGTGTAATTTCACTTGGTTTTGCGACCACACAATTTCCGGCGGCTAATGCAGGCGCTATTTTCCATGAAAACAAATACAAAGGCAAATTCCAAGGACTGATACAAGCAACCACACCAATAGGTTGACGAAGTGTGTAATTAACAGCATGCCCTTCCATGTGATGACTTTCAGAGGAAAACTGCATAGCTGCTGTTGCAAAAAATCTAAAATTTTGGGCAGAACGAATCATTTCATTTTTGGCCAACCAATGTGGTTTGCCTTGGTCGATACTTTCCGCTTTGGCTAACTCATCGTTATTTAAATCGATTAACTCTGCAATTCTATTAAGAATTTTAAATCGATCTTCATTGCTGGTATTTTTCCATGCTAAAAAAGCATTTTTAGCGGCTTGATATGCATCCTCAACATCCTTTTCATCACTGTCAGGAATTAAACTGTAAACCTTACCTGTGGCGGGATTATAGTTGTCCATAAACTGTTGTGAATGGGGACTGATAAGTTCACCATTGATATAATTTAATAATTGCAACATAGGTATTGAATAACGTTACTGCAAAACTATACGTTTTTTGGGATTTATTATTGAATTGTTTAAGTAAGGTGGAATGTCCTTTTAAAATATAACTAAGTATTTTTTAATCTAAACAAAGGAAAAAAATCAATTCGTCAAATTGAGTTAATTCGTTTAAAATCAAATTAAAACAATTAATAGGATGTTGATTCTTGATATCTACAAGCAATAAAACGCATTACAGTAACTTAAAACACATAAAATAAAATCTTTACAAGAAGTTATTTTGTCATTAATAATTTCTATTTTTGTGTTTATATACACAACTATTATTATGAAAAAATCATTATTTACCTTAATTTGTTTGACTTTAATTTTCAGTTCTTGCAAAAAGTATGAAGAAGGTCCGGGAATATCATTAAGAACAAAAAAAGCCCGAGTAGTTGGAGAATGGAAAATGGAAAAATTATTTATTAATGACGAAGATACCCCCTTAACTCCCGATGAAAAGAACATTAAATGGATATTTAAAAAGGATGGCAATTACGAATATCAAGCAGCAACATACAATGAAATTGGCACATGGTCTTTTGACATTAAAAGAGAGTTAATATTTTTGACAGATACAGAATTTGGATATTCTACATCATGTAAAATTAGAAGATTAACAAACAATGAGATGTGGTTTGTATTCATATTTAGATCTAGTAAAAGAGAGATTCACTTAATTAAGCAATAACTATCCTTATCAAACAGGGTTAACCAAAAGCCTACAGAAAATAAAAAACCTGTAGGCTTTTGGTTATTTGAGGGTGGCGGAAGAAACAATACATTTAACAACTCTTATTACAATACATTTTATAGTTTTTTCTAAAAAAAGAATAACACTTAAAAGAGATGCTATCATTTAATGAAACCACTAAATATTCAAACCTTATTTTTCATAAGTTATAGCAAAAAGAATGTTTTTGTTTCGATAATCAATGTTGAATGGATTTGTTATTTTTTTGGCATTATTGTATGAGTTTTAACAAATAATTAAAAATCAAAAAACATGAGTTTTAATAAAAAAACAATTAGATTGCCACTTTGTCAATATGAATCTAGAAACTGCAACCTTTTTTAAAAAAATAATTAGACAAATCTTAAGGATTACTATTTTCTCTAATGGCCTTATTGGATTAGCTCTTCTCTTTATTTCTTTTGCTCCTGTCATTGGTTACTTTTACCTTATATCCGCGGTGACTACTATTTTTTTTATTGCTCCATTGTCTTTTGTATTACTCATTTATTCTATTTACAAAACAAGACGAAAAGAAAGCTGGTTTAATCCTATCAAAAAAGAAGTTTTCCTTTTACTGTGGGCTCTGGTTTCTTTGGTTTTTTATTATACCTGTCTTTATATTGGCACTGAAATAATATAGTTAACTCGTTTTATACAGCTAACATGGAATTATATATTGACCAAACTTACCATTTAGATTCTTTGCCCTCAGTTCAAGCAGCAGAATTTGAAAACTGCCATTTTCAATTAATTGATTTTAGCAACTACTCCCTTAACAATTATCGTTTTTTCGACTGTCAATTTAGCCATTGTAATTTTAGTCTAGTACAACTTGTAAACTCAAGTTTTAGAAACATAGAATTCAATGAATGTAAACTTCTTGGATTAAGATTTGAACAATGTCAGGAGTTTGGCACTTCCATGATTTTCAAAAAATGCATTCTCAATCACTCCTCTTTTTACAAAATAAAAGCCAAAAACACAATGTTTAATGAATGTTCTATGGTTGAAGTAGATTTCACTTCAGCCGATTTAACAGGTTCAATATTTGATAATTGCGACCTAAGTAACGCTCAGTTTGACCAAACAAATTTAGAAAAAAACGATTTTACAAATGCCTTAAATTTCAACATCAATCCTACAACTAATAAAGTAAGGAGAGCTAAGTTTACAAGAGACAATTTGATAGGATTGGTACAAAACTTAGGAATAATTATTACTCCTTAACTGGACTTTCTTTAGATTTTGGAGTTGTTTTCAATTGAATAACATTCACTAAAAACGAAAAGAACATCGCAAAATAAACATATCCTTTTGGTACATGCACTTCCAAACCTTCGGCAATTAGGGTTAAACCAATCATCAATAAAAATGACAATGCCAAAACTTTAAATGAAGGGTGCTTGGAGATAAAGTTACTAATTGGTTTGGCAGCAAAAAACATAATAATTACAGACACTACAACCGCTGTGTACATAATCCATAATTCTTTAACCAATCCAACTGCTGTTATAATTGAATCGATTGAAAAAACCATGTCGAGCAAAAGTATTTGTATCAATAAATCGCGAAACACAGCAGGTTTACTGTCTTTTTTTGCTTCCTCAGCATGTTCTGTTTTGTGGTAAATTTCAACCGTACTTTTATAAAGCAAGAAAGTCCCTCCTACTAATAAAATAATATCTTTACCCGATATTTGATTTTCAAGTACCGTAAATAACGGCTTATCAAGTTTCATTATCCATGCAACAACAGCTAACAAAGCTAGACGCAAGAACATGGCAAGAAAAATACCTAATTTTCTAAGTTTGGGACGTTGTTCTTTGGGTAATTTATCCGATAAAATTGAAATGAAAATGATGTTGTCAATCCCTAAGATAACCTCTAATGAGATTAAGGTGGCAAGTGGTACTATAATTTCTAACATAAATTTAAGTTGGTATTAATTGATATATAATAAGGCAAGTTTGATATCCCCGTAACTCCATTTATTTTTGAAATGGCTATACAATGGGGCTAATTGTATTTTTTGTTTATTGATTTGTCCTTTTTGAGCCAACAAATCTACGGCTTCTTTTATTTCTAACAACATAAAAGGATCTGGTCTGAAACGTTCTAAAGAAATTTCAGGTTGTGTTTCACTCAGTTTTACTAAATGTCCTATTATTGAATCCACGCTGAGACCTCGTTCTTCTGCTATTTGATTCAAATCTAAACCATTTTCAATCAATTCAGCGGTTATTTGGTAAGTTGTTTTTTTAGATTGTTTAAACTTCTCTTTGGCTTTTATTTTCTTTAACTCGTTCAAGTCGGAAATACCTCCACTACGGTCAATAAAAGGAACAAATTGCTTTTCGAGTTCTTCCAAATTGGTGTTATCATCTAACATCCCTGACAATTCACGAAACCTTGCATCTGCCCTTAAAGCCAACTCATCCACCATTATTGCAGTCTCATTAAACCCTAAAAGCACCAAACTTTCAAGTGTTTTCAATCTACTTAAAGCCACATAGCCTTGTCCTTTTTCAAAGGTTTTTCTTAAGTCAATCTCAGCAGCATCCAAGGTCATTCCTTGACTTTTATGAACTGTAATAGCCCATGCCAAGCGCAAAGGCACTTGATTAAACAGTGCTAAAGTTTTTCCTTTTTCATCTTCAATTTTCCATTCCTCAGGTTCCGCTTCTATAACTTCTCCTGACGTAACTTTAACCAAAGGAAATCCATTGTCACTGTATCCTGTAACTTCTCCCAAAGTGCCGTTCATGTAGTTCTTGTCATAATTGTTTTTAATAAACATCACTTTTGAACCAATTTTCAGCTTAAGTTCTTCATCTGTAAGAACCGATTTTTTGAGCATTTCCACCAAATTATCAGAACCTTTGCTAGTTGCTGTAAACAATTTAGTTTCACTGAATAATGCCGCTAATTGCGACCTATTCTCTTTGTCAACATCAAAATTATGGGTATATAATTTCGTTGGAAATGAAGAAGCACTTTTGTTAATTAAGGCTTGATTGAGCAAGTCGATACTATCGTCTGAAACAAAACCTGACCTAATTTCGTTCAGAATTTCATTCAACTGATTGTCAGATTGCCTAAATTGTTCAGTTAAGTAACAACATTGAAATTGCGTTTCTTTCCACGCTTCCGACATAAAAGCGAATTTTTCTTTATTGGGTTCAGCATCAGAACCCACGGGAGGCAACTGAAAAAAATCACCTGCCAATATTACTTGAATCCCACCAAATGGCAACTCGTTAGATTTAAAAAACTTCAATACTTTGTTAACCAAATCCAACTGTCGCTTGTGTAACATTGATATTTCATCAATAATTAATACTTTGACAGCTTCCATTTTGTCTCTTAAATATTTGCGGTTACTTAAACTCATCAAATCGGCTTCATTTAAGTAATCTTTAACCCCAATGCCAGACCAAGCATGAATCGTCATTCCGTTCATGTGAGTTGCGGCAATTCCTGTAGATGCCGTAATAGCAACAGGCACTTTATGTTCTTTTAAATACTGAATGTATTGATTAAGTACATAGGTTTTTCCTGCCCCTGCAGAACCTGTTAAAAAAACGTTTTTTCCTGATTTTAAAACAGCTAGTGCTTTTGTTTGATTCAAAGTGTGTTTTAGTTTATAAATCTATTAATGTTGCACTGATAACTTATGAGTAACAATACCATTTTGAGTTTTTAAAACGGCATAGTAATACCCATTTTCCAATTCTGCTACATTGATATTGATCAAATTCGTGTTTGAAAATTCTTCAAATAGTAATTGACCTTTTAAATTATAAATCGCAATGTAGTTTATCGTTTCGTTGCTTATTACAGTTACATTATCAGAACTAGGATTTGGATAAATACGTGTAAAAATCGACTTATTGATTGCATTAACATTCGAAGGCGCTACTGTTACAATATTGGGTTTTTGCACAGAGTGTGTGCCTTGAACATTGGTTGCAGACAAAGCGATAGTGTACTGACCATCTGCTGTAAATTTCACTTTTGGGAATTGAGAGGAAGAGTCAGTACCGTTCATCCATTGGTAGGTTGCAGGAGTAATGACCCATTTCCATGAAGTGGGACCATTTGCTGACAAGTCAATCAAATCAATGGTTTCATTTAATGCGGGTGAAGACTTACTTACTGAGAAGTTAGCCACGGGGATAGCGGTAACAGAACTGATCGCTAAATAATTATTTTTAGTTAATGAGTCAGAACCAGAACTATTTGAAACTAATAATTTCACAGTATATGTTCCAGTTTGTCCAAATGAGATATAGACAATACTGTCATTTAAAGTTGAGTTATTGAGTAAAGTGTATGTTGAAGATGGGTTTATAGACCATTTAAAAGCAGTTGGAATATTGGTTGAAGTGCTTGACAAAATGATAGTTTGTCCACGAGTTGCACTGGTTGTAGAGGCTGTAAAATTTGCAATTGGTTTTAAATTTGGGCTCACCGTTCTTACAACATTATTGCCCATATCCACCACATAAATTAGATTTTGTTTAGGGTGATAAACGATAGAAGAAATATCTTCGAATCGGGCAGCAGTTCCGGCGTCATTGATGTAACCATTAACATTGGCATTGCCCACATAAAGGCTCAAAACACTACTTTCAAACTTTTTAATACAAAGGGCTTCAGCGATGAAGTAGGCATTTCCAACTTTACAAATGTCTTTAGGACCAAACAAGCCTGAAGTAATAAAATCTGTTACATCATTGGTTGATAAATTGATTTTTCGGATGGCACTGTTACCATAATCAGCAACTAAAAGTGAGTTTCCGTCTAAAAACACAGCGTATGGTGCAGCAAATCTTGCATTTGTTCCATTTCCATTGGTCTTTCCAGAAACACCAGCTTTACCAGCAATAGTAGTAACGGTATTTCCTACAATTTTACGAATGCAATGGTTGTTTCTGTCAGCCACATAAATATCGCCATTACTTGCCACAGCAACATCTGCGGGACCAGAAAAACGAGAAGTGCTTGTTGCGCCATCGGCATGGTTGGCCCCCGAAAAATAACGAACACCTGCAAGCGTATTTACCTGTTGTTGGGTTGACAAATTGATAAATTTTTCAACCTTTCTGATTTGATTATTTTCCAAATCGGCTACAATTAACTCATTAGTTGATGGGTTGACAGCCAAACCTGCAGGACGGGCAAAACGGGCGACACTTCCTGCAAAATCTTTACTATCAGCAGCTCCAGCAGTGGTTGGGTCTAAACTATAACCTGCAGCCAAATAGGCAGTGTTACCATTCAACCAAAAAATGTTGTGTTCATTAGACACATAAACCCTTCCTGTAGTATCTACAGCAATGCCCATTGGCGCTGAAAAATATACAGAATCTTTGATATTGTTTCGGTAGCCTGTGTAATTACCACTACCTATGTAATGAATGCCCGAATGTGTACTAACTGTTTGAGCATTCGTGTTGTTAACATTGACTATAAATAGCAATGTTAAACACAAGAATAATAACCTCATGAATGTTGTATTGTTGAAATAGCGTTGTTTATATTTTCTTCGATAGTATCTAAAACCTTATTGTAATCACGTTCAACAAAGGTACGTCCAGTCATTGCTTCAAACAATTCTGTATATCTTTCTGTAACGCTATTTACAAACTCATCTGTCATATCAGGCACAACTTGTCCTTCTAATCCTTGGAATCCATTTTCCATCAACCATTCTCTTACAAATTCTTTTGAAAGTTGTTTTTGAGGTTTACCTGCCTTTTGCAATGTATCGTATGAATCAAGATAAAAGAAACGGCTAGAATCAGGTGTATGAACTTCATCAATAAGCATAATTGATTTATTATGCAATCCAAATTCATATTTAGTATCCACCAAAATCAATCCACGTTCAGCTGCCATTGCAACACCTCTTTCGTATAATTTCAAAGAAATTTTACAAATAGCTTCCATGTTTTTCTTAGAAGTGATTTTCTTTTCTATGATATCATTTACGCTGATGTCTTCATCGTGACCTTCTGAATTTTTGGTTGCAGGAGTGATAATAGGTTCAGGAAATTTGTCATTTTCCTTTAAACCATCAGGCATTCTAACGCCGCATATCATTCTTTCTCCTGTTTTATAAATACGCCAAGCGTGGCCACATAAATAGCCTCTTACCACAATTTCAATCGGTATAGTTTCACACTTAATTCCTAGTGTTACGTTAGGATCAGGAGTTGAAATTTTCCAATTTGGAACAATATCCGTAGTGGCATCCAAAAAATAAGCCGCCAATTGTGTTAATACCTCCCCTTTGTGTGGGATAGCTCTTGGTAATACATGATCAAATGCTGATATTCTGTCGCATGCTACCATTACAAGATGTTCGTTACCTATTGAATAGACGTCTCTTACTTTCCCTCTGTAAAAACTCGTTTGGTTTTTCAGAAAGAAATTTGTTGCCATTAATCCTTTTTCCATTTTAGCTGATGATGAATTTAACATTGATTTAAAAACAAAAATAATATTAGTCCTATTATTATTTATTTTTTTTTATAAACATCCCATTTATTTTTAAGACACTCCATTAAGAATGAATACCATAGAATGCTGGTATTCATTTTATTAATCTACTTATTTAAAGAACGCATTAGTTTTGTTCGTAAGCTTTAATAATCTCTTTAACCAAACGATGCCTTACAACATCTTCAACGGTTAATAACACCATACTAATTCCTTTAATTTTGGCAAGTATTTTGGTGGCTTTCAACAAACCCGATGTTTGTTTAGCGGGCAAATCCACTTGACTCATATCACCTGTAATAATAACTTTGGCAGACGGACCCATTCTGGTTAAAAACATTTTGATTTGAGAATCTGTGGTGTTTTGAGCCTCGTCTAAAATAACAAAACAATTGTCTAACGTTCTTCCTCTCATAAATGCTAAGGGAGCCACTTCAATGGTTCTGTTTTCCAAATATTGCTTTAATTTTTCAGCCGGAATCATATCATCCAAAGCATCGTACAAAGGTCTTAAATAGGGGTCGATTTTCTCCTTCAAATCCCCAGGCAAAAAACCTAAACTTTCGCCTGCCTCAACTGCGGGACGGGTCAAAATAATCCTTTTTATTTCTTTATTTTTAAGCGCTTTAACAGCTACTGCAACTGCTGTATAAGTTTTACCTGTTCCGGCGGGACCAAGGGCAAATACGATGTCATTTTTATCAATTTCATGCACTAACTTAATTTGGTTAGCTGTTCTTGCTTTTATTGGTTTGCCATTTACGCCATGTAAAATAGTATGTGCATCATTTGCAAAAGTGTGATTACTATTTCCCGATTCACCCGCCTCTTGGTTGCCCAAAATTTCATTCAAAACCGATTCAGAAAGGCCTTTTCCGCGTTCAATATACTGAATTAAAACCTCTATTTTAGAGACAAAATCATCCACTTCTTGCGCTTCACCTATGGCTTTTATTTCATTTCCACGGGCAATAATCTTTAATTTAGGAAAAATTAATTTAATTTTATTGAGGATGGTGTTGTTGACCCCATGGAGTTCTTGCGGGTCAAAATTTTCGATTAAAACTATTTTTTCAGCCAATGTTTATATACTTTTTTTTAATTTGATTAAATACTGAATATTTTTGCACACGAATATAAACACATTGAGTCTAATTTTTATCATATCGGATTACCAAACTAACACGTATCAATTGGGCTTACTCAAGCAAAATTTATATGCGGTATCTAATGAGACTCAAATTATTGACTTCTACCACAATATACGATTAAACAATATAAATGAAGCTGCTTTTATCATAAAGCAACTAAAATACAATGATAATCAACCCATTATCGTACTAGCAAAAGTTGGGGCAGCGAAAACCTATATTGTTTATCAACATTTATTAAACTATTTCATTGTTCCAAACAATGGTTTACTTTCACTCATTTTTCCTTCTGTCAATAAAGAGAATTTAAGAGTCGTAGAGGCTGGTTCCATCGACAAGGCTTATTTGGCGATAAAAAACAATAATTTTGACTCCCTTAACAGAGCTTCTCAATTTGTTCAATACTTACCAAAACAGCTGTTTGAAAGAGGCGATTATCTCATCTCGGAATGTATACACATTGACATGCACGGCAACTGCTATTTCAACTTGGACAAAGAGACTTTCTCACGATTTGTTGGCTATAATTCATATAATATCAAAGTCCAGCATTACAACAGCAATCTTAAAGGTTTGATATACAACAATATTCAAGAAATCCCCGAAGGTGAGGCTGGTGTTTGTTTCATTGAATCGGGTTATATCAAATTAGTCGTAAACATGGGAAATGCACAAAAACTCTTCAGGATTAAAGAAAATACACAACTTATTATTGAAAAAATATGATTATTAGAATCGTTAAAATGACTTTTATCCCTCAACAAGTGGAGGCTTTCATTACTTTGTTTGATGATGTCAAACATAAAATCCTGAATATGCCTGGATGCCAACATTTGGAACTCTGGAAAGACATTACTTCGGATCATGTTTTATACACTTACAGCATTTGGAATTCTGTTGAAGATTTAAACCATTACAGAAATTCCGACTTGTTTATTAAGACTTGGAAAGACACTAAAATAAAATTCAGTGAAAAAGCACAAGCTTGGTCTGTTGAAAAACTATTCCAATCTTCTCACAATATTTCATCCATCAAGTAGTTTTATAATCGAATGAATCGTTTAATTTTTATTTTCTTTTTACTTTTAAGCACCAACAGTTACGGTCAGTGGAAAAACTACGAAAAAGCAAGCCAACTTTACTACAATAAAAAATGGGCTGCTAGTAATAAATTGCTTGATAAATGCATCGTTCATCCTGAAACTAAAAACAATATGAATGTGCTTTTATTGAAATCAAAAGTGTTGTATGAAATTAGTTTTGATAAAAAACTGAAAGAAAAGTTTCCAAAAGCTGTTAAAGAGGCCATCAAGTATGCCGAAAAAGCTTATGAATCTGCACCAAACCAATCTAAAGCAGATTTTAAGATGTCCAACTATTCCTATTTTAAGCAATTAACTGCCGAAAACAATAAAGATGCCTTAGAAGCCTTTCATACCAAGCGTTATGGAAAAGCATTGCCTTTATTTAAAAGTAACTTAAATTTAGTTTTAGATACTCAATCATTGGTTTATGCGGGAATTTGTTTGTGGGAAATAGGACAAAAATCTGAAAGCATCCAATATTTTAAAACATCTGCAGAATACATTTACAACAGTGTAATGGATAGCACTAGCAAATATGTAGGATATTCCAAAGAACCATTCCGTAGATTAGGTGATTATTACATTCAACGCAAACACTTTGATACGGCTTATATTTATGTGAAAAAAGGGCGTGACTTAAATCCAAATGATGCGGTTCTGACTGAAATGACTTATTTGCTTACAAAGTATAGATTGGATAAAATACTACCAAGCATTGATTATTTGTATGCCGTTCAGGATGGATTGAAAGATTTTCCTACAGATTCTTTTTTAAATCACAAAGAAAATGCCATTTATATCTACCTACTTAATGGCATGGCAAAAGCCAATGAACAAAATCAATTTGATTCTTTACTAAGCCATTTTTGCAAATCGAAAGAAAACAAAAAAAACAACTCAAAAATTGCACTCATTCAAAGGTTTGACATTTTTGCAGGTAAAGACAAAAAGAGTATCGTAACTCAACTGTTTCAATACTTCGGGGAAATCTATTTGTATGAGGCTTGTTATGCTACATTTAACAGTGTTTTATTCAACAAAACCAGTGATAACATTTCACATCCATTGCTGCTAAATCCTCAAAAACCATTATTTGCTGAAATGATTTTCAGAAGGCAATTGGAACTCGACCCCAAAAACACTTTGGCTAAGTCGGGGAAAATTAAGTACACACAATTATACAATTCAAAAGCACTCTCCTATTATGACTTAGACCCTATGATTAAGTTAAATGTTGATTGTTCAAAAGAGAATCCTAAAGACCTCAATTACAAATCTAAACTTAAAGAAATTCGTTTAAGATTGATAGATGAAGCTTCAGATTCAGGCGACTTTAGATTGGCGAGAAGAGTATGGCAAGAAACCTCAACTTTTCATCCTGAAACAAAACTAATTTTGGAAAAAAGTTGGGAGAAATTAGTTATCAATGACTTTAAATTCAACTACTTTGGCACAAGAATAAACAACAAGGGCAAAAAAGAAAACAATGTTGAAGAGTTTAATTGGAATGGTTCAGTAGATTCTTGCAGGGCAGGTATAATGAACAATAAGTTGGTTAATTTATTGGAAAGAAGAATCAATTATTTCAGAAGAAATGCAGGTTTATCGGAAGAGGTAAGACTGACCCTTCAAGACAATTTATACTGCGAAATAGCGGCAATGATGTGCGAAGCTAACAAAACTATGAGTCATGAGCCAAACGATGGATGGCGTTGCTATATTCCTGCAGGGGCTCAAGTATTAAAGGATGCTTTACTGATTAAGGAAGGCAATCCCGCCATTGCAATTACGGCAGCCATGGGGCACAACCACCCAAGTATAGGAAACAGACGATGGTTGTTATATCCTAAGGCGATATACATGGGACTTGGTAGTTCAAAATCATACACCGTTATCAAAGCGATAGACCAAGCGAGAGAATTAGATTCATTGAAATACAAAAACCAATACATTGTGTGGCCTCCTGAAACTATTGCACCTAAAATGTTAGCCTTCAAAAAATGGAGTTTCTCTATTCAACAAAACTTGAATGATGCAACCGTTACGATGAAAACAAATACAGGCGAATCTATCCCTGTAGTTCAAGAAAAGCCTGAAAATGGTTATGGCATTAATACATTGGTATGGGAACCAAAATTGAACGAAATTCAATGGAACAATGAAACCATTTTTAACATCACTATTCAGTTAAAAAACGGCAAAAAATATTCTTACAAAACCCGTTTGCTTGACATTCAACCGTAACATCTATTTTGCACTAAACTTGTTAATTTTCATTTTCCACTCTTTATAAACCAAATTAAGGTACATAATTACCTTGATTTTCTTTAAAAAATAGTACAAATATGTGATTTTCTATAGTGAAAATTGATTGACAAAAAGTTAAAAACTATACTTAGATAGCAAGGGTTTGGCATAAATTGCAGTTGTAAAAAACAACTCATTTAACCTAAAAAAATGCATTCAAATATTGATAAAATTAACGAGACTATTGTACCCTTAAAATCGGCAATCATAAACCATCCCGTTTACGAAAAAATCAAAGACATTGAAGATTTAAAAATCTTTATGAAATACCATGTATTTGCTGTTTGGGATTTTATGTCTTTGTTAAAATCATTACAAATAAACTTGACTTGTACTTCTACCCCTTGGTTTCCAAAAGGCAAGGCAAACACCCGTTTCTTAATCAATGAAATTGTGGTTGGTGAGGAATCGGATGTGGACCCTGATGGTGGCAGAATAAGTCACTTTGAACTCTACTTAAAAGCCATGAAACAATGTGGAAGTAGCACCGAAGCGATTGAACTATTCATTGCCAATCTACAAGAAACACAGTCGCTTGAAAAAGCTTATCAGACTTCGGAAACACCTGCAGAAGTTCAACAATTCGTGAATTATACTTTTGAAATCATTAATAGCAACAAAGCTCATTTACAAGCCGCTGTATTTACATTTGGCAGAGAAGATTTAATTCCTTCTATGTTTATTAGTTTGTTGAATGAAATGCAAAATCCGGAACCAGAACGCACCAATTTATTCAAATATTACTTAGAAAGACACATTGAAATTGATGGGGACCACCACAGTCATTTGGCATTAGAAATGACTGCTGAGTTGTGTGAAAACAATCATCAATATTGGGAAGAAGCTGAAAATGCTATCATCAATTCATTAAAAGCAAGAATAGAATTATGGAATGGCGCACACAATGAAATTACATTGCGCCAAGCACAATAGTCCTATTTTTTAATTTGTCGGGTTTTAGCCCTTAATATACTGTCAAACTTAAGTTCATCAACTTCTGTTTTGGGAGCTATTATTTTGATTCTAGGTTGATTGTGTATAAACTTAAAATACATAAACAACGCTGACCCAAAAAATAGGACAGCAAACAAAAAAAGGATTAATAACTTTTGAGTTTTACTTTTCATACTGTTCAATTAAAAACTTCTACCTATTCCAACCACCCATCTACTTTGGAAATAACCTTTGTCACTGTATGGAGGCGTATTTAAAAAGAAAGGCGCATCTAGTCTTAGGCTCAGTGGAGCTATTAAATTGCGTTTTCCCCATCTGCTTATTGTTAATACGGACCCAACACCGGCATTCATTCGCAATGGTGTAAACAAGCCTTCTTCATCGTCTGTTTGACCTAAAATTCCAGCATCAGCAAATAGATACAAATCCATTTTCAACCAATTTCTGGTTAATTTTGGTTTGAATTTAATCAATCTATCAAAGTCCAATTCTGCACTTCCACTAAAACCAATATTCCCTTGGTATAAATAGGTTTGACTACTTGAAAGACTAACAACAGGAGCTAAGTAACCAGAATATCCTCTCAAATTCAATCCGCCACCCATGTGAAAATGATTGGTAGTAGAACCAAAGCCTAACCATTGTTCAGGAATAAAACCACGGGAACGGGTAAACTTACTTTCCAACATCTCTTCCATATTTGCACCTGCCAAATTAATTAAAACTTCTTCAGGAATACTATTTCCCACAATTGCTTGCGTAAAGAAACGAGTTCTTAAATCGAATTTACCTAATTTATTGTTATTAATAACCTCTAATTTAAAGCTACCAAAACCGTAATCTCTTGTCAGTGCAGAACCTCTTAATCCTGAACGGATAATTCCATTTCCTTTTTTGTACTTATACCTCCCAATATAATCTATATTAAGCGTTGAGTTGCTTTTATTTTCTCGCTCTATTCCATTGGCATAAGGCCTGTAAATAGAACGACCTTCTAACATTCCAATAGACTTATAATGAAACACAAATTGATTGTTACCAAATGATTTTTCGAATCCTAAATCATCGTAAAACAAACCATCCAAGAAACGAGTGTCCCAAAAAATATAGGCATGTTTACCCACCAAATGTTTGTAAAGTAAACGGTACGAAAAAGGGTCGCGTTGGGTGTTTAAATCATACTTGCGTTCGGCACCAAGTCCAGTATTATACCAAACTGAGAAATCCAATACATGTTTCACTTTGGCATAATCAAAATGGGTATTGAATCCCACTTTCATTCCATCAACAGCATTAAACCACACATCTGGTCTGTAAGTAAATGTTCTGTGATTAAACCCTGAATAAGCTGCAACACCATTGTTAAAAGAAGTTTGAACTGGCAATCGGTAAGCTTTTTTCTTCATCACATTGTCCATTCTATAAATATCAGCTAATCTTTGTGTAGTGTCAATTTGAATAGAAACAAGATCGTGGTCTAAATAAATGGTGTCAAAATAATCTTGATTTAACAATCCCCACCCTTTCCATGTTTTTAAAACCGACTGACCTTCGTTTTTGGCAAAGTAAGTATTAGGAATTAAGTATTGGTATTGTTTACCTTTTTTGTCTGTTACAGTTATGTCAAGCGGCATTTGCATTTCACCAGCACGCTGAAAGTGAATTTGATAAGCAGTTTTATTAGGATTATTCGTTTTTATTTTTTTATAATTCGTTATTTTATAATCTATCTTTTTGGTTGTTTCCATCCATTGGTCAAAAAACCAATTCAGGTCTACTTTCGTGTATTCAATAATGGCCGTTCTGAAATCTTCGGGATATGGATGCGCAAATTTCCATTTATTGAAATAATGTTTCATGGCATTCAAGAACAATTCATCACCAAGCACATACTCAAGATTATACAACATGGTTGCTGTTTTATAATAAACATGTCTGTAACCACCACCATGTCCAACAGCAGAACTGAAATCATCACTGTGGGTATTTAACATAGCATCGTTGTTATTAACAGCATCGTTTAGATAACCATTGTAAACAGAACCTTCGTCGTATCGACTTGCTTTAATCGGTAATTTATTAAACCTTTTGATACTCCAAGAAGTTAGAAATTGGGTAAACCCTTCGTCAAGCATGGCGCGGTAAGTCTCATTATTCCCTATCATTCCAAAAAACCAATTGTGTCCCACTTCATGGGCAATTACATATTGGTGGCCTGGCCAATTGCCTCCATTCAGCGTAATCATTGGATACTCCATACCATCTCTGGCATCAGCTGCTACAATTTTAGGATAGCCATACATCCCAAAGTCAGTGCTGTAAATTTCGACTACTTTAGCAACAAAATCAGAGGTTGGTCTCCAATAAGGCGCATTGGCTTCTTGTGCTAAAGCGATACATTTAATTCCGTTCCAAATAGTTTCACCTATTCTATAAGTTGGATCGGCGGTAAAGGCGAAATCATGCACATTTTCAGCGTGGTATCTCCAAGTTTTTGTTCCATTTTTTGGCACAACAAATTTGTAATTTGTAGGAATTATTTGTGGTTTTCCGTCATCAGGAAAAATAACTTTTGAGTAGTTGTTTATATCTATCGCTTTTCTGAGGTCATCAGGCAAAACCTCTTTTTCATTTTGCAAGGCCCCTGTAGCCTCCACTATATAATTAGAAGGAAAGGTCAATTGCACATCATAAACACCAAAGTCTCCATAAAATTCTTTCCCTAAGTGTTGGTCTGTTTCCCAGCCAAACTTACTGTCATAAACACAAATTCTTGGATACCAATGCACCCCATCAAAGTGTTTGTTTTGGGCATCGGTGTCAAAAGTTTTGAATCTTCTTCTCATTGAACCATTGTCCCAATAGGTGCGAAATTTAATATCAAAAACGGCCGAAGTGTTAGACTGAATTTCTTCGTTTAAATACACAATTAAAATTGTGTTATCGAGTTTGTATTTAACCGCTTTTCCATTCACTGTAATGGCATCTAAAAGAGTCCCCATTTTAAGAATTTCATTTGGACCAAAGGTTGTTTCCTCATGGTTTACCTCATTGAGTGCATGGGCATAACTTCCGGGTTGAAAGGCATTTTGGTATAAATGAAAGTATGCTACTTTAAGATTATCGGGACTATTGTTATAATAGACCAGACGTTCTTCACCTTTTATTTCATTTTTTTCATCATTGATAACGGCATTAATAGTATAATGCACATCTTGCTGCCAATAGGCTGCATGAGGTTTCCTGTTTTTCCAGTAATGACTGTAAGTAAACGGATTAGGTTCATTTTGTGCAGATGCCACAAAAAACAAATATAGGAATGACGATAAAAGAAAAAATCTCATAAAATGATTTTAATATAAAGGAGCGAAAATAAGGAAAAAAAGATAACTTTATGACAAAGCCAATAGACGGTGCAATTCCAACTTGGTATTTTCATTCAAAAACAAACCGCAATATTCTGCAGTTGTGGTGTGACTGCTATCATCTTTGATACCACGACTTGCAACACACAGGTGTTTGGCATTAATAATAACTGCTACATTTTCTGTTCCCAATATTCTTTTGAGTTCCGTGGCTATTTGCATAGTCATTCTCTCTTGCACTTGAGGTCTTTTGGCGAAATATTCAACAATACGGTTGAGCTTAGACAAGCCTATTACTTTGCCATTTGGAATATAGGCTACGTGAGCTTTACCAAAGAAGGGAACAAAATGGTGTTCACAGTTGGTATAAAAGTTAATATCCTTTTCAACCAACATCTCGGTGTACTTAAACTTATTTTTAAAATGAGAGGCAACAGGTTTGTTTTCAGGATTTAGCCCCCAAAACATTTCTTTAACATACATTTTAGCCACACGTTTGGGCGTACCTTTTAGGCTATCATCAGACATATCTAATCCCAAGGTTTCCATAATTTTGTGGAAGTGACCTTCGATTATTTCTATTTTTTCGTCATCAGAAAGATGAAATGCATTTGCTACGATTGGGGTGTCCACATTAAATAATTCGTGGTCATCTCCGATTTGATCAATATATTTATTTTCCATTAAATTCTACATAATTACGTTCCGTCTCGTACAATCTCACGCCTATTTCCAAATGAGCAGGTAAACGATTTTTTACCAAGTTATAAATTACAATCACTATGTTTTCTGCGGTAGGGTTTAAATCTTTAAATTCAGGGCAATCAAGATTTAGATTGCGGTGGTCGAAACGGTTTTCGATTTCTTCTTTAAGAATGTCTTTTAGCAATTTGGTATCGATAACAAATCCAGTGATTGGATCAACTTCGCCAGTTACTTTAAGTTCTATTTCATAATTGTGACCATGAAAATTAGGATTGTTACAAAGTCCGAAAACAGATAAATTCTGTTCATCCGACCAAGTGGGTTGATGCAGGCGATGTGCCGCATTAAAGTGAGCTTTTCTAAATACAGAAACTTTCATGATGATATGTAGTATAAACTGATAAGAGTTAAAATTGTTTGATACTTCAAAAATAATCCATTTGACTGAGAATCAAAAAAATGAATTGTAACAGAGTAAAAAACATTAACAAAATCCCAATCCTATCAATTTTGTTTATCTTTTCATAAACAAAACAAATTGAAACATACACTGATATTCAACAATTTGTGTAAATTAATCTTATTTTCAACACTTTATAAATATAACTATGTTTAAGTAAAAAATCTTGTTTAACAAAAGTAAAACAAAATAAATACTTAATAATCAATATATTAAGTAGCAAAAAAGAGGATTAACAAACATTAAATAAAACATTAACAAACTGATTATTAGTAAAATAACGTTGTGTTTAAGTAAAAAAAGACAATAATTAAACAAAAAAAGATGCAAATCAGTTTTAGACCATCTACTTTTGTTTCAACAAATTTAAATAATAAAAACCATGTTACATCCAATCGCGATTCCTTTTGAATCTATGGTACAAAAGGAAATTTCATCTCTTAGATCATTAGCTATGCAACTTACAAGAAACATTGAAGATGCAAATGATTTAGTCCAAGACACAGTTTTAAAAGCTTTGAGATATCAGGACAAGTTTTCTGAAGGCACAAACTTTAAAGGTTGGTTGTTTACTATTATGAAAAACAGTTTCATTAACAACTACCGTCGTATGGTTAAACGAAACACCTTTTTAGATGCAACAGACAACACTTATTTCTTGGACATCCCAACTCACAAAACTGAGAATCAAGGTGAATTGAATTTTATCAGAAAAGATTTAGAAGTTGCCATTAAAGCCTTACCAACAGACTTAAAAGTAACTTTTATGTTGAACATTGAGGGTTTTAAATACCACGAAATTGCCGAAGAGTTAAATATTCCGATTGGAACGGTTAAAACTCGTATATTTGTAGCTAAAAGAATTTTACGCAAAAAACTTAGTGTTTATGGCGTTGCTTTTGGATACAATAAATCGATGAATGAATAACTTATATTTATGGTTGAACATAGGGACTGTATTGTTCCCTTTTATACTCTCGTTCGATAAAAAGGTTGCTTTTTATAAGAATTTCAAATTCCTTTTTCCTGCTATTTTAATCACAGGTATTTTCTTTCTTATTTGGGACCAATGGTTTACAGATATGAATGTTTGGGGATTTAACTCTCTTCACCTAACTGGTTATTTTATTGGAGATATCCCCATCGAAGAAGTCATGTTTTTTGTTACCGTTCCCTATGCCTGCCTTTTTATCTACGAGTGTTTAATAGCCTACATTGGCAGAAGTGAAGTATTTGAAAAACTTTACCGTTGGTTTACTTTGCTTGCTTTTGGCATTACAGTGTCAATGCTTTACTGGTTCAATGATAGATTGTACACTGGAATTACCTGCCTTATTTTAAGCTTTATGCTTGGAACGCATCTTGTAATTATCAAAAGACGTTACATGAGTTGGTTTTTCTTTGCTTTCGCAATTTCCATAATCCCAATGTTTATCGTCAATGGAATATTAACGGCTAAACCCGTTGTTGTTTATAATAATTTGGAAACGATGAATATTAGAATAGGGACCATCCCCGTAGAAGATTTTTTCTACAACATGACCCTATTGCTTATGAACATTGGATTGTACGAATGGTTTAAGCGTCTGGGCCTTCGAAACCAGTTACGCCGCCAGAAACAATCATCTTAAACACCATCGTTGGATTAGCGTCAAGTGGTTTAATCTTTTTATTGTCGACCAAATACAAATCACCCATAAAGCCATAGGATTTAGGAAAGTACACACCAGAATAACCTTCCATGTTAATTTTAGTTAAATCTTTGATAGTCACAAAACCAATTTTATAAATCCCCTCCCCATTCATTTCAACCATTACAGGTTTAGAGAATTTCTTTTTTTCTCCAACAAATGCTTCTACAATATCCTTAACAGAAGAATACAAGAACTTTACACCAGGGGTTTTTTCCAACCAATCTTCAAACCAATTGATAAATGGTTGAACCAAAACACTAGACCCAATCATTCCAACCAGCAATATTGAACCAAACACAATTAGGACACCCAAACCAGGAATATGGTCTTGTCCCAACAAACCGTCAATTGCATTAAATAACCAAAGAATCCCTGCTAGAGTTGCTGCCAATGGAATACCAATCAACAATCCACGCAAAAAATAATTAACAAGTCGAGTTACTAATCGCTTTCTTCTGTATTCGTTTTTAAATTTGTTCATTGTATTTTCTTAAATCGTTACCAATATCTTTTCTATAATATTTATTTTGATAGTCTATTATTTCTGCCGCTTTCATAGATTTAGCAATAGCCTCTTCCATGGAATTTGCAGTAGATGTTAAAGCAATGACTCTTCCTCCATTCGTCAATACTTTACCTCCCTCTTGTTTAGTTCCTGCGTGATATACAGTTGTATCCGTTACTTTATCGAGATTATTAATTTCGAATCCTTTAGGGAATGATTCAGGGTAACCGCCAGAAACCATAAATACAGTTGCTGCAGACTCATCACTCACATTCAACACAACTTGATGTAATTGTTGATTAGAAACTGACAATAGCAAATCCAAAAAGTCATTTTGTAAACGGTGAATCACCACTTCGGTTTCAGGATCCCCCATTCGGCAATTGTACTCAATTACTTTAGGCTCACCACCCACATTCATTAAACCTATAAAAACGAATCCTCGGTAGTCGATATTTTCACTTTTAAACCCTTCAATAGTTGGAATAATAACCTGTTTTTCAACTTTCTCCATAAAAGCTTTATTGGCAAAAGGAACAGGAGAAACAGCGCCCATTCCACCCGTATTCAAGCCTTTATCTCCCTCACCTATTCTTTTATAATCTTTGGCTTCGGGTAATATTTTGTATGAATGCCCATCGGTTAACACAAAACTGCTTAATTCGATGCCATCCAAGAACTCTTCGATAACTACTTTATTTCCAGCATCGCCAAATTTACCACCCAAAATATCCTTTAAAGCACTGATTGCCGTTTCAATATCAAATTCAATCAACACCCCTTTACCAGCAGCCAAACCATCCGCTTTTAAAACATAGGGCGAAGACATCGTTCTTAAAAAAGCGATACCTTCTTCCATATTTTGATTCGTAACGGTTAGATAGGCAGCAGTAGGAATTTGATACTTTTTCATAAATGCTTTAGAAAAATCCTTACTTCCTTCGATAATGGCTCCGTTTTTATAGGGACCAACGATGTGAATGTGATTGATTTGACTGTCATTTTTCACAAAATCCACAATGCCAGCTACTAGGGGATCTTCATTTCCAGGCAAAATTAAATCGATTTGCTTGTCCAAACAGAAGGTTTTAATGGCTTCAAAATCGAGTGGAGACAATGCTACATTAGTTGCGCACAAGCTAGTTCCTGCATTTCCGGGAGCTACATACAGGTTTTTACACTTTTCACTTTGACTAATTTTGGATGCAAAGACATGTTCTCTACCACCACTTCCTAAAATTAAAACATTCATGATGCAAAAATAAAGACTTTAAATGGGCAATCACAGACAATGAACTAACAAATTATAAAAAAAAATTTTGTTACAAATATTTTAATCAATACTTTTGCACTCCTTTAAAAAAGGAAACCGATGCCCAGGTGGCGGAATTGGTAGACGCGCTGGTCTCAAACACCTGTGGGTTCACCCCCGTACCGGTTCGACTCCGGTCCTGGGCACAAACAGAAAAAGCCTCGATTTATCGAGGCTTTTTTGTTGAATAGAATTTCAATTTACTTTATTTTTCTAATACACCACCACTTTCTCCACACTTCTATAAGCACCAACATCAAAATGAAAGAAATAAATCCCTTTGGGTAAAAAGACCTCACTCCTAACCCCTCTCCCAAGGAGAGGAGAACTGTTTTGGTCTTCGTATTTCAATTGTTCAATAACGCGACCTAAAACATCCCTAATTTCCAAACTAAACCCTACTTCACCCTCTATTTTAACCAAACCGCTACTCGGATTTGGAAAAACTCTTATCCCTAAATTCTCAATTCCAATGACATTTACATTTAACTTACTAACTAATATTTGACCCACACTTCCCCTATTGCAATGTCCTTTCTTGGCTGCTTCAACTCTGTAATTGCCGGTATCTGTTAATGCTAAAAAAGGTTGTTTCGTTATCTTATATATTTGATTATTTCTGTACCATACAAAACTATCCGCATTCAAATGCCAAGTTCTTAAAGTGTCTCTGCTTCTGAACAAACTAGGTTGATTGAGGTTATTAATACATTCACTAATTACGATAGTGTCCCATACTTCGCAAAAAGCTTGATTGGTTACTTTGCAAATATATGTGCCAACACTATCTGCAACGAGATTTACTCCCTCTCCTTTGGAGAGGGCTGGGGTGAGGTCTTTCGAATACCACCACCTTACACAATGATTAGGTGTTGGTGCAAACAAAGTTTTGTTAATTACATCACCCTGAACATAAGTTGTATCCTTTCCCAAAAAATCTTGCTTAATCTTATCATAAAGCACAATGCTTTTAACTACTGTATCTACTTTGTTGCCATTAGATGCAATGTATCTAACTTCATAAGTGCCTGTATCAGCAAAAGTATAGTTAATATTTTTATTAGAACCACCCAATTGCCAATTACCAACTGCTAACTTACGAACTTGCCAAGTATGTACATTAGCTCCAAATGTATCTTTACCCCAAAATTGAATACTGTTTTTAATGCAGTTCATTTCGTAGTTATAATTTATTGCAGGGGTGAAGAAATAAGATTGGTTGAATGACGGTAGGGTTAATCCGTTATTTATTAGTTTATTGTTTAATTTAAAAATTTGAATGCTGTCATTTTCATTTTCTGTATTTCTAATAACAAATAAATCTTTTGTAGGATATTTGCATATATATATATTGCCATCAATTGCAATTTGAATACCTGTAACAGATTTTAATTCACTATTAGCACCTACAATTTGTTTGTTAATTAAATTTACTTTGTCAATTCCTAAATTAGATTTATTCAGATAAATCACATTGGAATTTTTTGAAAATTCAAATGTGTAAGATATGTGCCCACTATAATTATATATATTATTATGAATAACACCATTTGTAGCATCAAATTGAAAAACTTGCGTTGTGTTGAATGCAAAACTTTGTGTAGCGATTTTCTCTCCGTTAGGTGAAAATTTCATTGCAACTTGAGCGCATGAAATTCCTGATTTGCAATGAGATAATCCAATTTTACTTACAATTGGACATAAACTAATGCCGTTCTTTGTTAAGAGAAAAGCATAAAAAAAATCATCGCCAAAGCTATGACAAACAATCCATATGTCTCTTCCATTACTATGATTTACTGCGGAAATTGACTCATTAACTGGTCCAATTAATTTTTTCTTACTTATAATAACTTCTCCCGAATCATTGTTGCTATAAGTTGATATTTTAGAATAAACCAATCCATTACTACCTCCTTCATAATCAGTATTAAACAAATAAACAAATGAATCTTTATTGTCATAATGGGTAATTAAAATCGAACCCATTTTAGAAGTTGTTGTATTGTTTGATAATTTAAATCCAACATCATTTCCGTTTCTTATTATCTTATCATATTTGTTATATACACTGTTTCCATTTGTGTATATTAACAAGTTTCCGTTAGCATCACATATACTTGAGCTGCTTTCATCTGAATTAATTTGAGAATTAGAGAAATTTAATGAATCATTAAATTCAATTTTATTACCTATACCAAAACACCAAACCCTTGCATTAAAAAAACTTTGAGAAAAAATATTTGAAAAACTTAAAAGAAAGATTATAAATAAGTTAAATTTCATATTGCAAATATACACAATAATGCATATTTAATCTATATCATAAAAAAACTCTTTGAATGTAATATTATGAATATCTAGAATTTTTTTTAAATATACTAGGGTGATGTTTTTACCCTTTTCGACTTTCCAATAATATGCAGGGTGCAATTCATTTTCAAAAGCAAAATTTTCATAACTAGTATACCCTCTGGATTTTCTAATTTGCTTAAGTTTTAAACCAATCTTATTTAATATTTCTTCTTCATTCATTTTCACTTTGCAAATGGAAATGTTAATAAGAAATAAATTTACTCACTAAAGTGAGTGTTTTTATTTATATTTGCCTCAAAATGTTATATTATGAATAAAAAACTACTCTTCATTCTATTATTGGGAATTTATGGTTCAATGAATGCCCAAATTCAATGTTCTTACAATGAACTGAAAAACTATCGACAAAGTTTGGATTCAAACTTCTTAAACAAATTTAAACATCAAAGAATCAAAGATGTTAATAAAGCTTTGTTAATGCCTCAACCAAGCTTTAAACCTTATGTTAATCCTCCAAATGCATATAGCATGATGGGTGTAACTACAAATAGCAATGCCCATTATGTCATTCCCATCGCCATACACGTTGTTCACGATGGAAGCTCCATAGGTACAGGCTGTAATATCAGCGATGCGCAAATCATCAATCAAATCAACGAACTCAATTATTATTTTGCACCCTATCATATTCAGTTTTGCCCTGCATCTGTTTATCCTGATAGTTTCCCATTCTCAGGTATTTCCAGAAATGAAAATGCCTTAACCAATTATAGAATGGGTATTGATAACGATGCTTTAATGAGTATTGATGTTTTGCCTCAAGACAAATATTTAAACATTTGGATTGTAAAATCTTTGTTAGATGATGATGGTATTCCAACTAATTATGTTGGTGCTGCTACTTCACCCGGTAGTTTAAAAATGGGCGTAGCCATTCGATATGACTTTTTTGGCAATACAAACACTTGTGGTTCTTGTAATCTCAACAGCAACAGCCGAGGCAAAATATTAGTACATGAGTTAGGGCACTTGTTTGGCTTAGAGCATGTGTTTGAGGGAGGATGCAGTGGCGATAGCGCTACCAATTGTAATACGCAGGGCGATTACATCTGCGATACGCCACCAATGGCGCAAGGTAACGGTTCTTGTGCCACATCAACCAACTCTTGTACCGAACATCCAACAGATAGAAATGACCCCATTAATAATTTTTTAGCATACAAAGAAGAAGATTGCATGAATGAGTTTACACCCGAACAAACCCAAGTGATGTATTATCACATTGAGACCTATTTGGCGGGCGTTATTGACATCGATAACATTAAATTTTTAACAGGTAATGCTTGTGGTACAACAACAGCATTGTTCAAGCCAAATGAATACAACTTATGTAAGTTAGATCAAATTGTTTTCAGAGCTTTTAATGATAGTTTAAAATACCGTTGGGTTTTTCACAATCAAACGACCAACATAATCGATAGTAGCATTTGGCTGACAAACAGAACCTATCCTCATAACTTTACTCAATTTGGCATTTATGATGTAACGCTTATTGTGGTTAACCAACAATTAGATACCATTTATAGAACTATTAAAGATTTAATTGTGGTACAGGATTGTGGCAATCCCATTGCTAGCCCGAGAGGCAATTGGTATTTTGGGGCTTATGCAGGATTAGATTTTAATCAAAATGCAGTTTCACCAAACTCAAATTCATTTGATGCAAGATTAAAAGGTATTCTATCTTACCAAAACCTCAACTCCCTTGAAGGTTGCATTGTTCAGAACAATAAAGCAGGCGGTTTGTTGTTTTATGGGGGTGGTAAAATCGTGGGCAGTTCAGATAGTTTTTATGTGTATGACAAAAACCATCAAAAAATGCCCAATGGCACTGTTTTTGGCACTTCCACTTCTGTACATGGGGGCATTGTTGTGCCTATACCCTATTATGGCAATAAATATTATTTATTTACTACCAATTATCAAAATCACAATTCAAATACTGACAAAGATTACGGACTAAGATATAGCATTGTTGACACAAGCTTAAACGGAGGCAATGGCGATGTTGTTTTAAACAAAAAAAACATACCAGTTTATCCGCCAGCAAACAGATTACACAATAGACTTTCTGACAGCGCCATCAGAACAGGCGAAGGCATTGCTGTTATACCAGGGTGCGATAGTTCATTTTATTATTTAATAGTAACTAGCATGGGTACATCAAATAATTTAGATATACATGGCAATCCTCAGATTTCAGATACCACCTTAAAAAATAGATCAATCGAAGTTTATAAAGTTGATAGTAGTGGTGTATTTCATCATTCACAATACATGCATACTGAATTTTTTGAATATTTTGGAGCAATAGTAACTTCGCCTGATGGAAGATTGGTAAGCGTATGTGGCTTGTTATTTGAGTTTGATAGATTCACAGGCACTTTAAAGTTTCTTAAAAACTTTCAAGACCAAACATTAGATGCATATCGCAGTTGTTTCAGCCCCAATGGCAAAGTGTTCTATATTCTAAAACACATTCCAATAGATGGCGGACTTTATAGAAAAGAACTTCGCCAATACGATTTGAGCAATGGCAATTTGGATTATGTAAGTTCCACCATTAAAAGCAATGCCTATTCTCTTCAAAATGGTCCCGATGGCAGAATGTATGTCTCTCAATTCAATGATAATTATATCAGCGTTATTAATAAGCCCAATGCTTTAAACGATTTAAAAGACCGCAACAACATCCAATACCAGCAGGATAAAATCAACCTCAAAATAGGTTTGGCAGATATGCGCAGTATGGGTGGTTTGCCAAACTTTATAGATGCAGCCCCACAAAAAGACATTCCAATACAAGTGTTTCACAGAGTGGAAAACTGCAATAGTTTTTATTTTTACACCAACCAATGTTGCAAAACCGATTATGTGTGGGATTTTGGCGATGGCGACACCGCCCATGGCAAAACTGCCACACATGGCTACTCAGGCAAGTTAGGAACATACTATGTAACGCTTACTATAGACAATAGCATTGTTCTATATGACACCATTCAGTTTGGTATCAGTGGGTTTAAAATTGGTGGAATGTCTAACACCTGCGATACGAGTGCATTAAAAACCTATACAGCCATTAAACCCTTAGCCCTTGTTAAAAAGAATTTATATACTTATGAATGGAGTATCTCAGGAGGTACAATTGCTGCCACTCCGCCTTATGCTACAGTGCAAGCTAAATGGCTGACAAAAAACGGAAATGTTAAATTGATGGTTTCAGACGTCTATCAATGTAAAGACACAGCAAGTATGGTATTTACATGGGATACCACCATCGAAAACAACATTCTAACCCGAAAACAAGACTGCTCAAAACAATTCATTGAAGGTTCTGTGCCTTTGGGTGGCAATGGCACATTTAGTTACTTATGGGAAGCAAGTGAAACCGGCACAAATTTCACAACCTTAACAGGAGAAACTAACAAAGACTTAATCCCTGTTCCTAGAACAATTAAGATGTATTACAAACGCTTGGTATATTCAAATGGGTGTTTTGTCGAAAGTAATGTCATTGAATTAAAGCCATTCATCAATCCAAATTTAATCTTCATTTCATACTCTGGCAAAGACACATGCAGTAAACATATCTATGGCGTCAATGCAAGTTTATATTATTCAAGTGTAGGTTATCAATGGGAGGGGTCAAACGATGCCATTAATTGGACAAATCTAACAACTGGAAATTCCGCCAGTTATAACACGACAGCTATAAATTACATTGATTCGTCCATTCGTTTTTTTAAAAGAAAAATGATTGTTTATGGAACTTATGCATGTTCATCATACAGCAATGTTGTTGAAACTCAAAACAAAAATAACAACACAATCAAACAAAGAAAAACTTGTAGGAACACCTATTCCCCTATTACTATCGATGTTGAAATTAAAACACCTGAGAACAAAGAAATTTCATACAGTTGGGAAGTTAAAAAACCAAACACAGATGATTGGGTGAAAACAAAAAACCCACTCCATATATTTAACCCTGCTATAAAAAGCTTGCAACAGTATGAAAACGAGTTACTAACTGATTCATTGATTGAAATTGAAATCGGAGACTCAATTCGTTTGAAGTTTAATTATACCTGTCAACATACTTTATATTTCACAACCAATACAATAGTGATTAGTTCGGCTATTAATCCAATCATCCTTACCCAACCCACTAACCAAAAAGTAAATGGTGGAGATAGGGGCATTTTTCATGTAATAGTTAATGATCCAGAAAATGCAACTTTTAAATGGCAAACATCTTCATCTTTCTTAGGCCCTTGGGATGATATTCCAAATTCTAACAACGACACCTTAAATATTTTAACTAGCAATTGTATAGAAGAAATCTTTTACTATAGAGCAATAGTTTTTCATCCTTGCGATACAATGATATCTGATAGTGTTAGTTTAATGATTAACCCAACATCTTCACCATCATTTGATTATTGGATGAAAAACTCTGTTGTAGATGTTGGCAATGAACCCGATTCTATTTCACAAAGCTTTGCGTTTAGTCAAGATATTTGGATTAGGCATAATAAAGATAGTATAAAACAACACCAAGATTTAAATACACAATCTGATGTAAATTATGTTTATGTAACAATAAGAAATCGTGGAAAAAATTCAACAAAATCAGCAAAACTTTATACCTATTGGACATGGGGCGCTACTCAAGAATCATGGTCAGTTAATTGGACTAACAATATCAACAATCAATACAGTAATCCTAATTTCCAACTTTCATTACCAATGGGTGGTGAAATTAATAAAACAGCTATAATTATTCCTGAAATTCCACAATACCAAACATATACCATTGCTATTCCTTGGACAGACTTTCCAAAATACGGATGGTATGACTTAAACAAACAGTGGAAAAATGATAGAATCAATATTTGTATTTTAGCAAGAATTGAAACATGTGATGCTGCACCTTATGGAATGACAAATACTGAACAAACAAATGTGTTTTATAATATTAAATACAATAACAACATTGTTTCACGCAATACATACACACTTGCATTGCAAAGATTTGTAATGCCAGATGACCATACTAAAGACAACAATGGTCAAAAATATAGAGTTATTAACCCCAACATTATAGATGGTGGTACAATTGCAGTTAGAAACAATCACGATGAGGCTCAGAAATACAGCCTTTGTTTTAAAACACATCAGTCTGATTATTTTACTTTGGCAGAAACTTATATTGAAATAGGAGATGCCCTTAAAAGTGCGATAGAATGGAGCCCTAATGTTACCCTTTCGGGATTAACTCATATTATTGACAATATCTATCAAGTTACATCCTCTAATGCTTGTACTAATGATGTTATTTTACCTGCCCATTTTCAAGATGCTGTGTTGCCATTGTTTGCATATAAGGACATTAACAACAGATTTGCTGATGGATTAAGCTTTAATACCAGTATTCAACAAAAAGACAGCTTAGGGAATTTAATAGGTGAATGTATTTTTACTTTAACCGATAATTTGTTTGTAAACCCTGAACCTAAATATATCGAAAGTGATACTAGTTTTTATTTCTGTAATGATGAAATCAATGACCCACAAACATTTGTGGTGTCATACAGCAGTAACAATGCCTTTCCTACTCAAATATACAATGAAAATGGCACAGCTTTAACTCCCAATAATTCTATATATCAATTAAGTGAAGGGTATTATACTGAAGTATCTATTGATTCAGCTCATTTTACATATAATGTTAAAAACATTAATGTAATCATAAAGGATGAAGAAATCGTTAATCAAACTGAACTTATACAAATAGATTGTGAATCATTGCCTTTTCAACTCAATACTAATGACGAATCGGTTATAGTTTATGAAAATAACACGCCAATGGATAGCACTTCATTCAATTATTATTTACTATTTCCAATTGATAATTTTTATAAAACGGAATACAGAAATGCAGCCACTTGTCAATTGGAATCAAAGGTTTTAGACTTTATGGATATTTTACAAACTCCTCCAACCGACCCAAGTGCATATGTGTTTGCTAAATACGATAGAACTGAAGATTCTTGTGCTTTTGTAAGATTGAGCGATTTAAGTTGTAATGGCACACCTTTAACTTTTGGCAAAACCATTGATATTTATAATATGGATTTACAGTTTTTATATACCGCATCTATCGAACAATATGGAAATAGTACGATAGGCTTCCGTTTCTGCCCTCCAAATTGGAACACGCACGAAAACTACATTAATGAATGGCACCATTTTATTTATAAAGCCAATTTGTGTGAATATTGTAGAATTGATTTTAAAGCCGATTCAATGATTGTTTTTGATAGGGTTTCATCTATTAATTCAATTAAAAATGAATGGATAAAGTTATATCCTAATCCTACAAGCAAAGAGGTTACTATCGAATTACTAACACCAGTAAATGAACCAATAACTATTGTAATGTTTGATGTAATGGGCAAAGAAGTGAAAAGAATAAATGTTGATTCATCCAACAAAAATCAAGTTAAATATTCTGTAGAGTATTTAAGCGCAGGTGTTTATCACATATACATTCCTCAGCTTGGATATGCCAAAAAACTCATCGTTATGAAAGACGAATAATTTTTATTTGTAACTTTAAAACAAAAGCCTCGACAAATCGGGGCTTTTGTTTTATTAAGAATCCTTACACTACTTTTTGGATGAAAAGTTTTGAATCGTTTTTTTGTATTTTAAATTGTCTTTCAACTGGTCTAAGAAATCAAATAAGGCCATTGGACTGTTTAAAACATTTACATTCTCAGGTATTTTAAGGTCTTTCCTGTTGATGATTTGATTGCCCGAAAGTAGTATTTCTGTGTCTTTCCAATGTTTCCCTAAATTATTTATAAACGTTTGGATACTTACATTGCTGTTTAATGCCGTTATTATACTGAATATAAAATCAGGCTTGCGCATATCAAAGATAGTGTACAAATCCTCGAAAGGGGTTTGTGTTCCCAAGTATATAACCTCGTGCCCTCTGGAACGCAACACATAATTGGCAAACATGATACTGATGTCGTGATTTTCTCCGGTGGGTACAAAAACCAAAAACTTTCTTGATTCACTCGTAACACTGTAATTCAAATTATCAATGGCAACATGCAACCTTTGTCTGATTAAGTTGGAAATAAAATGTTCGTGCGCAGGGTGAATGGAACCCGATAACCACAACAAACCAATTTGATCCATAAACGGAAACACCACCTGAATCATGGTTTCCTCAATACCCATTTTCAGGATATTGATGGACAATATTTTATTAAATTCCTTTTCATCAAAGGTCATCATCGTGCTTATCAACGACTGAATTTGACCGTCATACTTAGAAACACTTTCCGATAATTGTTGACATTTGTCATAAATCTCCTCCAAGGACATTTCTGCAATTTTCGAAATTTTAAAACCATTGTTGTTCAATATGGACACATTTAGAATCAATCTTAATTGGTCTTCGTCGTAATAACGAATTCCGGTGTCAGTTCTATGTGGTTCAATAAGCTTATACCTTTGTTCCCAAATACGGATGGTATGCGCTTTGATTCCTGTTATGTTCTCTAAATCCTTAATAAAGAGTTTATTTCTAAATTCACTTTTTCCTTTTTTCACGATGTATAAAACTTATTATTATTCTTTGTGTTAATATTGTAAATGTCTAAAATCCTAATTTGCGGTGGTACTGGATTAATTGGTTCGAAATTAATTCAAAAACTTAAACAAAAAAATCATGAAATTGTTTTACTCACAACTCAAAAAAGTAAAACCAATGAAAAGGACATCTATTATTGGAATCCCAATGAATCATTCATTGACAGTCAAGCATTCAATGGCGTAAACTGCATCATTAATTTTTCTGGTCAAGGTATTTTTGAAAAAAACTTTACCGATTCAAGAAAAAAAGAACTTGAAGAAAGTAGAACCAAGGCGATATTGTGCCTGTATGACTACATTAAAACTCACGATATTAAAATCAAGCAATTTATTACTGCCTCTGCAACGGGTTACTATCCCAATATTTGTTCAGACAAATTAGTTGAAACATCTACAAAAGGCACAGGTTTTATTTCAGATTTGGTAGAAAAGTGGGAACAAAGCACCTTACCTTTTCAATCTCTTAATATTCCCGTAACTATAATAAGAATAGGTATTGTATTAAGTACTAAAGGTGGCTTTTTAAAACAGTTGAGTACGCCTATCTCCTATTACGCCGGTGCAATTCCGGGAGATGGCAAACAAACCATTAGTTGGATTCACATTGACGATTTGTGTGAGCTATTTATATGGACTATGGAACAAAAACTGTCGGGAACTTTCAACGGCACAGCGCCGAATCCTGAGAGTATTACAAGTATTACCAAAGGAGTTGCCAAACTTTTAAACCGCCCACTGCTTGCCCCCAATATTCCTGTGTTTATGCTCAAGTTGATTTTCGGAAAAGAGAGACACTTGCTACTCTTAAGTTCTCAAAAGGTGTCTTCAGAAAAAATTGTTGCCACTGGATTTCAATTTCAATTTCCTCAATTAACGACCGCACTACAAAATTTATATGAAAAAGAAAGTTAATTTGGTTTGGTTCAGGCGCGATTTAAGATTGAATGACCACCATGCTTTGTATGAGGCTTTAAAAAATCACGACAATGTTATCCCTGTTTTTATTTTTGACACGCAAATTTTAGACAAGTTAGAAAAACCCAATGACCTTCGTGTTCAATTCATACACCAAGAAATTACTGAACTAAAAAAGCAATTAACCGCACTAGGCTGTGACTTTGTGGTGGAATATGGCAACACTATTTCTGTTTGGGAAAAATGGATTCAAGAGTTTGACATTGAAAATGTGTATTGCAATCGCGATTACGAACCTTACGCCATTAAAAGAGACAAACACATTCATGAGTTATTACTTCAAAATAATATCGATTTTCACACATTCAAAGACCAATGTATTTTTGAATATGATGAAGTATTGAAAGACGATGGAAAGCCCTACACTGTGTATACCCCTTATTCCAAAAAGTGGAAAATGGCATTTGGCAGTTCCCCAATTCAAAACTACCCAAGTGAAACATTGCAACAACATTTTGCAACAATAAGCCCTACCCCACTTATTTCGTTAGAATCCATGGGTTTTAAAGCACAAAACTTTAATTATCCTGCTAAAACAAGCAAAGTAACCACACTACAGAACTACGAAAAAAACCGCGATATTCCGTCCATAGAAGGCACTTCAAAACTGAGTTTACACTTTAGATTTGGAACCATTTCTATCAGAGAAAAAGCATACAAAGCCAAATCCATCAGTGAAAAATGGTTAAACGAGTTGATATGGAGAGATTTTTACATGCAGATATTGTCTCACTTTCCACATGTAGAGCAATCGGCATTCAAAAAAGAGTACAATGCGATAGAATGGATCAACAATGAGAAAGACTTTGAAGCATGGTGCCAAGGAAAAACGGGCTATCCAATTGTTGATGCAGGCATGCGAGAATTGAATACAACGGGATTAATGCACAACAGAGTAAGGATGATAGTTGCCAGTTTTTTATGTAAACATCTTTTAATTGATTGGCGTTGGGGCGAAAACTATTTTGCCAAAAAACTACTTGACTTTGAGATGTCTAGCAACAATGGTGGTTGGCAATGGGCGGCAGGTTCAGGCGTAGATGCAGCACCCTATTTCAGAATATTCAATCCAGAATTACAAACAGCCAAATTTGACCCACTGCATTTGTACATTAAAAAATGGGTTCCTGAATTTGGCAGCAATAAATACCCACAACCTATTGTAGAACACACTTACGCTAGAAACCGTTGTTTAGAAACCTACAAAAGAGCATTAAAACCCCAAGAAACAATCAAATCATAGAGAGCCACAAACATACTACTATGAAATTTTACGAATAAACATTAAATTTGCAACACTTTACATTATGTCATCCCCTAAATTCCATTCTTTAGAAATAAAAGAAATAAAAAAAGAAACAAACGATTCAGTTTCAATATCATTAAGAGTACCTGAAAACTTAAAATCAGACTATCAATACACTCAAGGTCAATATATTACCTTTAGAGCACCTATTAATGGTGAGGAAATAAGAAGATCTTATTCTATTTGCAGCAGTCCTTTGGATGGAGAATTAAGAGTGGGTATAAAAGAAGTACCGGGAGGGAAATTCTCAACTTATGCGAATCGCGAATTAAAGGCGGGACAATCCATTGATGTAATGACTCCGATGGGAAATTTCTACACAGACTTAAATCCAGCACAATCAAAAAATTATGTTGGTTTTGCGGCAGGTAGCGGAATTACACCGATTTTAAGCATCATCAAAACAACATTAGCAACCGAACTTAACAGTAAGTTTACATTAATATACGGCAATAAGAGTACAGGTTCTATTATGTTTTTGGAAGACATTGAAGCTTTGAAAAACAAGTATCCTGAGAGAATCACTATTTTTCATGTTTTGAGCAGAGAAGCTGTAGATGTTCCTTTATTAAATGGCAGAATAGATGCAGACAAATGTGGTGAATTTTGCAATAAACAGTTAATTAACTTACAACAAACGGATGAATACTTTCTTTGTGGACCAGAATCCATGATTTTATCTGTAAAAAATGACTTAATAAACAAAGGAGTTGATTCTAAAAAAATTCATTTCGAATTATTTACGTCATCTTCATCCAATACAAGTGCTTCGGCAGCTACGACCCAAACAAACACAACTAGCAGCGAAAACACTTCAAAAGTTTCTGTAAAAATAGATGGTATTACTTACCAACTTGATTTGGCATACGATGGAGAAACCATCTTAGATGCGGCATTAAAAACAGGTGCTGACTTACCATTTGCTTGTAAAGGCGGTGTTTGTTGCACTTGCAGGGCAAAAGTAACAAAAGGAACGGTTGACATGGATTTAAATTTCTCATTAGAAGATGATGAAGTTGAAAAAGGGTATATTTTAACCTGCCAATCGCACCCAACAAGTGAAGAAGTTTTTGTAGATTTCGATCTAAAATAATTTCATCTCTAATCATTTAAAAATCAGCAACGTTGGTTTTTAAAAATTTTTACTTTTATTTGCATACAAAATGCCCTCTACTAGTTATCGTAAAAAAATATTAAATCAAATTTTCAATACTGGAAAAAGATTGGCTTCACCGTTCAGTCTGAACCAAAATAATGCTTTAAAACAGCAAACGAAAACGCTTAAAAAACTTTTAACGAAAGCAGCAGAGACGGAATATGGAAAAACCTACCAATTTACGGAAATTATAGAGTCGAAATTCACATTAAGAAAATACCAACAAAACGTCCCAATTTCGGAATACAAAACCATACACCATTGGTGGCAAAGAGCTTATAATGGCGAAGAAAACATTACTTGGCCGGGCAAAATCGAATATTTTGCACTTAGTTCGGGCACATCAGAGGGGGCAAGTAAATACATTCCTGTTTCTGAGGACATGATTAAAAGCATTACCAAAGCTGGATTAAGGCAAATGGTTAGTTTAATTAAAACCGATATCCCGAAAGATTACTTAGCCAAAGACTATTTAATGATGAGTGGAAGTACCAGTTTATATTACAACAATGAAGGCAAAACCTACGCAGGTGATTTAAGCGGAATTACGTCGAGTAATGTGCCAGGTTGGTTTGATAGATTCTCTAAGCCCTCTCACGACATTAGAAGTGAAAAAAGCTGGGAAAATAAAATCAATAGAATAGTAGAAGAAGCCCCTGAATGGGATGTTGTAGGAATAGCAGGTGTTCCAGCTTGGATTCAAATATTATTTGAAAAAATTATTGCCAAATACAACTTAAAAACGATACACGACATTTGGCCTAATTTTAGTTTTTATATTTGGGGTGGCGTTGCGATAGACCCTTACAAAAAAAGTTTAAATACCTTATTTGAAAGACCGATAATGTACTTTGAAACTTACTTAGCTTCGGAGGGATTTGTAGCTTTTCAAGCAAGAAAAGAAGCAGAGGGAATGCGTTTGAATTTTAGAAATGGAATGTTTTTCGAGTTTGTACCATTCAATGAGCACAATTTCGATGAAAATGGCAATATCAAACCCAATGCTATTGCTTTGAATATCGGTCAAGTTGAACTGAATCAAAATTATGCCATCCTATTAACGACATGTTCAGGCGCTTGGCGCTACTTAATTGGAGACACTATTAAATTTGTCAATCTAGATTTATGTGAAATTAAAATCACAGGTAGAACCAAACATTTTTTAAGTTTATGTGGCGAGCATTTAAGTGTAGAAAACATGAATCAAGCCATTGCGGAGTTGAGCGATTATTTATCAACGCCAATGAATGAATACAGCGTAAAAGGCTTTACTGAAAACAACATGCATGGCCACCGTTGGTTCATTGCATGCGATAAAAAAGACATTTCAATAGATACTATAGAGGCTAAGTTAGACGAGTTTTTAATCAACAGCAACGACGATTATGCCACAGAAAGAAAGCACGCCTTAAAATATTTAAAAATTAATCTATTGCCTTCAGAAGAGTTCATTAATTGGATGCAAGAGCAAGGTAAATTTGGTTCACAAAACAAATTTCCAAGAGTATTGAGTGAAGAGAAGTATGAAGAGTGGGTTTCTTTTTTAAAGAAAAAAGGATATAAAATCCATTAGCGTTTATTTGCCTTCTTCACCACAAGCCTCACCGGGCATTTTTCCGCACAAACCACAAGCCTGACCATCTTTATTAAGTAATGGCGTTTGCGATGCACAAGTACCACGCATAGCACCGTCTTTTACAAGCAATACTCTAACCGCTATTCCTGCTACGCATAAAAGCAAAACCCCTAATACCATGAAATATTGTACCATAATGGTGCAAAGTTAATTCAAAAATCAAATATTATTATGGATTAGTCGACAAACCTAAAAAAAGAAATAAAAAAAGGAGTGAAAATTCACTCCTTCAATCATTTAATACTATTATTAATTACTTTTTATTAGCATCAGCATAAGCAAATGCTTTTTTCATCAACTCCGTTGTTCTTTGCATTGGATTTTCTCTAATATTATTTTCTTCTTCCTCTACTTTGTTGAACAATGTAGACAAAGCTTTTTCAGTAACATGAGATTTTAAATCAGGATTCATTTTTTGCACCAAGGGTAATTTGTTATAGGTATTTACTAAGTCGGACCAATTACGGGTAACACCAACTTGGTCGAGCGCTGATTGCACTTTAGGAGAAAAAGAAGCGACTAAAGCAGAGGTTGTTGTTTCCTTTAAATATCTAGTTGCAGCCCCTTTACCACCTGTTAAAATACCCATTGCATCATTAAAACTCATTTTGGTAATGGCATCCACAAAAATTGGTTTTGCGGTACCTACTGCATCTTCTGCACCTTCATTAAGTTTGGATATTACTTGATTAACTTGCGTTTGCATACCAATACTTGATAATTTGTTGGCAACAGTTTGCGCTTCTGCAGGTAATAATATTTTGATTAATTGATTATTGCCAAAAGCACCACGCATTGCTAATGCATCCGCCCCTTTTGAAAAACCTTGTTTAAGTGCATCTTTTAATCCGCCGGCAGCCTCTTCGGTAGTTGGAATGGTTAAAACCTCTTTTACAACTGTGTGTAAAACATCACAAGAAGCAAAACCCAAACATAAAACAATTGAATAAATGATTTTTTTCATAGTTGAAATATACTTTTTTTAAAATTATTTGCAAAGATAGTACCAAGATTACAAAGTTGCACGAAT
>JBBAKM010000013.1:0-4187 GCA_040403495.1 Bacteroidia bacterium | reverse complement strand
TTCCGATTCTAGCGCTTCCAATTTGTTGTGAAACTGCATAAATGCAGGGTGTATCTCATCAATGATGGTTAATCCATTTTTTGAAATACTTAAGTGTATTTCCCTTTTATTTTTAGGATTATTCTGTCTTTGTATCAATCCTTTTGTAATCAATTTATCACATAAACGTGTTACATCTGGATTTTTATCTAACATAACCGCTTTAAGTTCACCGCAAGTTGCAAAACCACCTTTTCGTCCTCTTAAAATCCGCAAAACATTGTATTGTGGCAAAGAAAGGTCTTTCTCTTTTAAGTAATCTTTAAATCTGTCTTCAATATAATTTGCTGTATATAATATATTTATAATAGCTTTTTCATGAATAGAGTTAAATTTCGACTGCTTTATAGCTTCTTCTATTTTCATTTTTTTAAAATGTTACTGTTTTATTTTTTAAATGTTTCAGTGCTTCCCTTTTACTCAAAGGCTTAAGTTCTGTGTTATCAATAATATCGAAAACTATATCAGCGCGATGTTTCCCTAGTTGACGCAGCGACCATCCTATCGCTTTTTGGATAAAAAATTCATTGGAATGAGCATATTGTTGAATCAAAGATGCCAATAACTTATGGTCTGTTTGTTGTTTATACCCCAATTGAAAAATAAGACAAGTACGGTTCAACCAAATATTATCGGAATGACGCCAAGTGGTAATTTTAGTTTGAATCTGTTGAGGATATTTTGTAAAGTAATACCCTACACATTGAGAAGCCAATAAATCGACTGTATCCCACCAACTTTTTTGAACAATACAATTTTCGATCAGTTCAACTGTTTTTTCATCCCATATTTTTTTATATTTGGTTAAAACAAATACAGCAGTATACTGCCACTCCCTCTCAATTCCCCGAAAACACAATTCAACAAAACGGTTTAAATCATCTATAGATTCCCATTTAAAACCAATCAATGCCTTTTGGGTAATATCAACCCTAGTAGGCGATGGTATTCCATAAAATTGGAACAAATTACGCATGTATCGCGACATTCCCTCCGCTCTTACAGGGTCACGGTTTTGCTCGAATTCAGATTGAAGAACTTGGTATAGGTGATGGGCCTTCATTTTCGGTTGCAAGTTATTGAAAATTGCAAAATTAATTCTATTTATTATTTAGAAATACTCTAAATTGCAATCCATTTTTGGACATGAAAGCAAATGATTTAATAGACGGACAAAAAGCTGTGATTACAAACGTAACTTCAGGGAAGTTCCAAACTAGGTTGATAGAAATGGGATGTTTTGTTGGCAGTGAAATAACCCGATTATACCAGTCACCTTTAGGCGACCCCATTGCGTTTGACATAGGAGGATATATTTTAGGATTGCGAAAAGAAGAAGCAGATTATATTCAAGTGGAAGCCTCTAATGGAAACTAATACGCAAAAAAATATAGCATTAATTGGTAATCCAAATTGCGGAAAATCAACCTTATTCAATGTATTAACGGGCTTAAATCAAAAAATAAGCAATCTTCCCGGCACTACTATTGACAAAAAAAAGGGAGTTTTTTATATCGAAGACAGCAAAATTACTGTAACCGACCTTCCGGGCACTTATAGTATCTATCCCAATGGTGAAGATGAGAAAATTGCCATCAATCACATCTTAGACCAAATAAACAATGCGGTAGATTTGATAGTGTATGTTGCTGATGCTAGTAATTTACAAAGAAACCTTCTATTGTTTACGCAGTTAGCTGATTTACAAAAACCTATCATCATTGCACTAAACATGATGGATGTTGCCCATGAAAAAGGGTTAACAATTAATATCCCTTTGTTATCTCAAGAACTTGGTGTTTTAATAGCTCCCATTAATTCAAGAAATAAAGAAGGAATTGAACATTTAAAGTCAATCATACTTAAAACAGAAACTTCATTTCAAACAACTTATTTCAATCAGATTAACAAAGACAAATCATTAACAAATTATTCCAACACAGTTAGTGAGAGAGTTGTAAAAAGTCTTGAAAACAATCAAGAAGTTATTGATACGATAAGTAAAGAAACCGAAGAACGTTATCAAATTATTCGAAATACTATTACTAAAACGGTAAGAAAAAGTTTAATTAACATTACCAATAAGACCAAACAAATAGATAAATTTTTACTCCATCCTGTCTATGGTTTTGTTACTTTTTTTGCGACCCTGTTTGTGATTTTTCAATTTATTTTCAAGTTTGCCGAGTATCCCATGAATTGGATTGAACAGTTTTTTTCATGGTTTGCGGGTTTGGTTCACTCTTGGATTCCTGAGGGTTATATTAATTCGCTTATTACAGAGGGTATTATACCGGGGATTAGCGGTGTGGTAGTGTTTTTACCCCAAATTATTTTCTTGTTTTTATTTCTCTCTATTTTGGAAGAGAGTGGCTACATGACGCGAGTTAGCTTTATCAACGACCGATTGATGCGCAAATTTGGATTAAACGGCAAATCAATTGTTCCATTAATTGGAGGAATGGCATGTGCAATACCTTCCATTATGGCTACTAGGAATATTGAAAACAAAAAAGACCGCATCATTACAATATTGGTTACGCCTTTAATGGGTTGTTCCGCGCGATTGCCAGTTTATACATTATTGGTTAGTTTATTAATCAAAAACGACAATAACTTTATTGATATCAGGGGATTGATTTTACTAAGTTTATATTTGGTTGGCTTTATTGCCGTATTACTCTTTTCTACCATTTTCAAATATTTGCTAAGACAAAAAGAAAAAAGTTTTTTTATACTAGAAATGCCCGACTATCGCATCCCTAGTCTAAGAAATGTAGGATTAACGATTAAAGACAAAACCTATGATTTTGTGTTTAATGCTGGTAAAATCATATTGATTGTAAGTATTGTATTGTGGTTTTTGGCCAGTTTTGGCCCAAAAGACAATTTTGCTAAAATTGAGCAAAAGTATCATACTTATGAATTATCCGACAAAGAGACCTTAATAAAAAGCGAAAAACTAGAAGCAAGTTATGCAGGAATTATGGGCAAATCAATTGAACCGATTATAAAACCTTTGGGATATGATTGGAAAATAGGAATTGCCTTAATCACAAGTTTTGCGGCGAGAGAGATTTTTGTTGGCACTATTGCAACCATATACAGCATCAAAGACGCTGAGGATGAAAAAACCATTAGTCAGACATTGTCAGAACAAACAAGAGTTGGCAGCGACACTAAAGTATATAACATAGCAACGATTGTGTCATTACTATTGTTTTATGCCTTTGCAATGCAGTGTATGAGTACATTGGCTATTACATACCGAGAAACAAAGTCGATTAAATGGCCGGTTATTCAGTTTTTTTACATGACAGGATTTGCTTATTTAATGAGTTTTGTAGCTTATCAACTTTTGAGTTAAACGAGGGATTTAGGGGCAATTAAAAAAAATGAAAAAAAACGAAAATATTATTTGCATAATTAAAAACAAATACTATTTTTGCAGTCCTTAAAAAACACTAAGGGGGCTTAGCTCAGCTGGTTTAGAGCATCTGCCTTACAAGCAGAGGGTCACTGGTTCGAATCCAGTAGCCCCCACAAATTAAAAACCTCCAAATTGGAGGTTTTTTTTATGCCCTTAATTTTGGATTAATTGGTGTTTGAAATCGCGACACTTTCCCGATAAATATCGGGATGAATCCAGAAGTCCCCACAACTTAATTTCAAAGAATAAACTTATTAAATCAATGTAACCCTTTTTTGCATTTGCACAAAATTTGCACAAAAAAGAATCAAATTAACTTATTTAAACAAATAATCCAATTCTTTAAAAGCACATCCCATTCAATGCTCGATGCTCGCAACCTAAGTGTAATTCAAAGCCCTCCCCTGCTGTCATGTCGACGAAGGAGACATCTTTTCCCGACAGCTTTTCAATAACGCTTTTCGTCCAAATCGCTTTTCACATCTCTTCTTTTTTGGCCTCACACACTAGGCTTAGCCTAGTCAAGTGTCTCCCTCTCTCTCGGCTCAGCCGAGAAGAGGGACTTTTGATTACGTTTAATAATTAAATTTTTGATTTTAACATGTTACGGATCTTACTCCCCTCTCCTTTGGAGAGGGGCTGGGGGGTGAGGCCCTCCCCAAAGCTGTCAAATTGAAATTTCGCGCCATTCTTGGACGCCTCCGCACAGTTTACGCTT
>JBBAKM010000012.1:0-82863 GCA_040403495.1 Bacteroidia bacterium | reverse complement strand
TAAATTTGTGTAAATTTGAAATCTAATCCGTGTCAACTTTTTTCAGGACGAGACAAATACTTTCACTATGTTCTCTCTCCTGTGGTTGGTCTGAAGCCGAGCCTTTTGCTGAGTCGACCAACCACTATATTTTTCATCCACAAAAGAATATCATATTTTCATATCAAAGTTTCATATAATTGAAAATATATAATTCTTTCCGCCTTTATTGGTCTTGGTCTAGCCGAAATCTCCAATAAGATATAACTTTAAACCCCTAAAAGCACACCCTCCAACACTTGCCAATAATCAGGAAATGATTTATTGACTACCCTTTCATTGTCTATTACAAAATTGCCTTTTAGCACAAACAAACTACAAGCCATCGCAATTCTGTGGTCATTATACGACTTAATGTTATAAGTCTCTATGGTTTTTATTCCACTTGAATCAATCCTGATTGTATCTTCCGTCTGTTCCAAAACTCTCAAACCAAGTGGCAATAAATTGTCTATCATTGCCGAAACCCTGTCACTTTCTTTAAACTTCAAATTTTTAATCCCTGTAAACTCAGCATTGACTTGGTGCGCAACACAACACGCAAAAACCAATGGAAATGCATCGGGAATATCCGTAAAATCGACCTCCAAATAATCTGGAACGGCATTCATTTGTTTTTGAACCCTAAGTCCATTTTCTGTTTCTGTGCAAAAAACACCAAACTTTTCAAAAATTGCGACTATTGCCCTATCCCCTTGACTTGAATTTAGAGTTAGTGAAGGAAACAACATTTCATGAGATTCAGACAAAGACAAGAAACCAAATAAAAAAGCAGCACTACTCCAATCGGCCTCAACGGTATAGGGCTGTAACATCTTGTATTCCCCCTTACTGACCATTATTGCATTTTCTTGTTCCTCAACCGTTATACCATAATTCCTCATCATTGAAATCGTCATGTCAACGTATGGTTTAGAGACCATTTGTTGATTGAATGAGAGAGTAAGTCCATCATCAAACAATGGTGAAATCAATAAGAGTGAACTTAAAAACTGACTGCTCAATGACACCTCTAATTGCAAATGAGTTGAAGACAAATCGAAGGTTTTTTCTATTTTTATGGGAGGAAAACCTTCCTCTTCTAAATACGAAATTTCTGCACCCAATTGTTTCAGCGCATCTACCAATCCTTTGATAGGTCTTTTCTTTAACCCCTCATGAGCATCGAGCACAAAAGAAGGATATTTCAATGCCGCTATTGATGTAAAAAAACGGTAGGGAGTTCCAGCATCTTCAAAATTAAAGTAAACGCTGTTTTCATTCATTAGCACTTTTTTCAACAACAAGGTATCGTTGCTTTTTGATAAATTTTCAATTTCATTTTGTAACACAGCCAATGATTGTATCACCAACAAGCGATTGGAAATACTTTTGGAACTTGGCAATAGCACCTCCATTCCACTTAACTTATTCAAACATGATTTTTTAAGTTCAATCATTGGACGAAAAACAAACAATTGTTACAGTTTCAATATTACACAACAATAGCCCTTAAATCAAACAAATTAAAAAACATTTTTTTTAATGTTTTAAAACAACTTATTTCGCAACAAATACAATATGCAGAACATTGGAATAATTGGAAATGGAAGTTGGGCGACCGCCTTAATTAAAATATTGTGTGACAATAAAACACCAAAATCAATTGAGTGGTGTTTAAGAAACGAAGAAGATGTTAATTTCATAACTACCTACAGACACAATCCTCGCTATTTACGTGATGTGGAGCTTAATTTGGACAAAATTAAATTGAGCACCAATTTAGAAGAAACCATTCAAAACAATGACATCATTTTACTAGCGGTTCCATCTGCCTTTGTTCACCAAGTTTTGCAACACCTCCCTCCTACTATTTTCAAAAACAAACTACTTTTGTCTGCTGTAAAAGGCGTCAATGCCTCTACTCACCAAATTATTAGTCATTATTTTGAAACAGAATGGCAACTGCCTGCCAATCATTTTGTGGCCATTACAGGACCATGCCACGCAGAGGAAGTAGCTATGGAAAAACTTAGTTATCTAACGTTAGCTTCCACAAATACCGAATTCGCCAATCAAATTTGCCAATTACTCGATTGCCATTATATCCTTACTAAATCAAGCACCGATATTTATGGTTTAGAATACGCTTCTGTCCTTAAAAATGTGTATGCTATAGCTTGTGGCATTTGTCATGGGTTGGGTTATGGAGACAATTTTCAATCCGTAATGGTTTCCGCTTCTATTAGAGAAATAGAAACTTTTTTAGATTGTAGTCATCAAACTCACAGAGATGTTAAAGAAAATGCGTACTTGGGAGATTTGTTAGTGACTGCCTATTCACAATTCAGTCGAAATCGCACTTTTGGGAATATGATAGGCAAAGGCTATTCCGTTAAAAGCGCTCAAATGGAGATGAACATGATAGCAGAAGGGTTTTATGCCACCAAAACCATGCGTGAAATAAACAACAATGTAGGTGCGAATATGCCTATATTAGATGCTGTTTATGACATTATTTACAATCAGAAATCGGCAAAGGTTTGTATGTTAGACCTTAGCAAAAAAATAATTTAGTTTAATCGCTTTAATCCTTCAGTAGCTAGGCTTTGTTGAGGATCCAAAGAAAGTGCTTTGTTGTAGTTTTCCTTAGCCCCTTTAATATCCTTCATGGATTCAAGAACTTTACCTTTTAGCGTATAAGCATCTACATAAGTTTCTTCGAGGTCTATTATTTCATTGATAAATTTCAAAGCCTCTTCATACTCACCAAACATGGCGTTTATAACTCCCAAATTATAGCGACAATACAAATGCGAAGGATTAACCTTAGAAACAGTTTCATATAACTTTACAGCATCTTTAAACTTTCCTTGCTTTTGCAAAAACAAACCTTTGGCATACAAAGCTTCGTCACTGTATTCATTAATGGCTAAAGCTCTCTCAAAAAACAACAACGCTTTAACATCATTTTTATAAGCATAGTAATTCCCTAATTGCATAATGGCATTGTAATGTTTGCTGTCATAAACCAAAACTTTCTCAAACAATTGAATGGCTTTAGAGGTGTCACCCAATTCTTTGGCAATCATACCCATATAAAACATGGGTGTAGGATTAGCAGGTTCAATTTTAGACGCAGCATTGTAATACAATTGGGCATCGTCATAATTTTGTTTGGCTAAATATAAGAAAGCCAATTCAGAATGGGCTTCAAAACCCGTTGGATTAAGACGAATAGACTTTAAAAAAGCTTTTTCAGCAAGTTTGGCACTGGCGGTATCATTCGACATCAAAAACTTACCTTTTGTTAATTCAAAGACTGGATTCACAGAATCGAGTTGAATCGCATATTGAATATCCAACAGAGCTTCAGAAAGATTGCTTTCAAAGTAAAAAGTATTGGCTCGTTTGAAATACAAATCAGGCTCATTTGGAGATTTGTTAATTTTGGCAGAAATCGCTCTAATATCGGCAGAATAGCTTGTATCTGTCTCATAAATTACTCTAAACGAAGCGTTCTTTTGACACGATTCCACCACTGTAAAAAACAAAATAAATAAAAAAAAAGTATACACCCTCATGATTTTACAAATTTATACTAATTTTACACGCTAAAAAAAACAGATTTTATGCCATTTTATTTCAAAGCAGGAGAAATTCCACAAAAGCGTCACACGCAATTTAGAAAATCTGATGGACAGCTCTATTCAGAGGAACTTGTAAGTACCGAGGGATTTTCAAGCACCTACTCATTAGTTTACCACTGCCACCCCCCTACTTTAGTAAAGTCAATAGGAGCACCTGTTAATGTTGCACCCGTAGCTCAAGTGAATAATAACATGCAAAACAGAAGTTTTTTAACCTTTAATACAACCCCAAAAGATGACTATTTGGAGAGTAGAGTTATTCAACTTTTCAATAATGATTTATATATCACCTGCGCGGCACCAAAAAAATCAATGACCGATTACTTTTACAAAAATGCCGATGCAGACGAAGTTATTTTTGTTCACCAAGGGTCAGGCACTTTAAAAACATTATATGGAGAAATTCCATTTGAATATGGCGACTATTTGGTGATTCCAAGAGGTATTATTTACCAACTTGATTTTAACTCAGAAAACAACCGATTGTTTATCACAGAATCATTTAGTCCGATAAAACCGCCCAAAAGATATTTAAATTCTATGGGGCAATTCTTGGAACATTCTCCATATTGCGAAAGAGACATAAAAACACCTCAAAATCTAAAGACACACGATGAAAAAGGGGATTTTAAAGTCATCATAAAAAAAGGCGACGAATTATTTCCCTACACCTATGCAACACATCCATTTGATGCCATAGGTTGGGACGGTTATCATTTCCCTTATGGCTTTAGTATTCACCAATATGAGCCAATTACAGGAAGAGTTCACATGCCGCCACCAATTCACCAAACCTTTGAGGGGCACAACTTTGTAATTTGTTCTTTTGTTCCTCGATTGTATGATTACCATCCACAGTCAATTCCTGCACCCTACAATCACAGCAATGTTGACTCAGATGAGGTTTTGTATTATGTAGATGGAGATTTTATGAGCAGAAAGCATGTTGAAAAAGGCATGATTACCCTTCACCCAAAAGGGATTCCACACGGACCACATCCGGGCACAGTAGAGAAAAGTATTGGCGCCAAAGAAACCAAAGAATTAGCTGTAATGATAGACCCATTTTATCCATTAAAAATTACAGAAGCAGCGATGCAAAACGAAGATCCACAGTATTTCACAAGTTGGATTAATTAATTAAAAAAATGATCACATATATATTATTCGTCGTAGGATTTGTCCTACTTATTAAAGGAGCCGATTTACTTGTTGATGGCGCATCATCAATCGCCAAAAAAAGAAACATCAGTGATTTAGTCATTGGATTAACCATAGTTGCTTTTGGGACATCGGCACCAGAGTTATTTGTCAACATATCAGCCAGTTTAGATGGAAATGCCGACATAGCAATTGGAAATATTCTTGGAAGCAATATTGCTAACATATTTTTAATACTAGGCGTTTCAGCAATGGTTAGTAAACTTAGTGTTCAATCAACCACTATTTGGAAAGAGATTCCTTTTAGTTTATTAGCAGTTGTGGTGGTTGGCTTTATGGCGAATGATGTTTTAATTGATGGCCAAGCAAACTCATTTTTAAGCAGAATTGATGGATTGATACTCATTTGTTTTTTTATTATCTTCATGTATTACATCGTGGAAATATCCAAAAAGAGCCATACAAAGAATGATGATTCTATCAAAACAATGAGCACATTAAAATCAACTATTTACATTGTTTTAGGACTAGTTGGTTTAGTCATTGGAGGTCAGTGGATAGTTGATGGTGCTATTGTAATCGCAACAGGATTAGGGGTAAGTCAGTCCCTCATCGGATTAACGGTAGTTGCTATTGGCACTTCATTGCCAGAAATGGCGACCTCAGTTGTCGCTGCTTATAAAGGCAAATCAGACATTGCAATTGGGAATGTGGTTGGTTCAAACATCTTCAATATTTTTTGGATTTTGGGTTTAAGTGCGTTTATCAAACCACTTCCATTCAAACTTAGCAGTAATATTGACATTCTAATGGCAACACTAGCTAGCTTATTTCTATTCTTATTTTTATTTATAGGCGAGAAACACAAATTACAAAAATGGCAAGGTGCAATGTTTATACTTATCTATGTTTTGTATCTTTCTTATTTAGTGGCAGTTGACATATCATAAACAGCATATAACATGTTTGTGACTGTTAAAAAATGTTATATTAAAAATTAAAACCTTTTACTTATTTTTGCACCCTTAATTTTAGAAACACACATTATTAATAAATTATGATTAATCAATTTTTATATTTAGTTCCTCTTTTGGGCGTAGTAGGCCTAATAGTGATGGCTTTCAAATCCGCATGGGTTAGCAAGCAAGATGCAGGAGATGAGAACATGCAAGAATTAGCCGGTTACATTGCCAAAGGTGCAATGGCCTTTTTAAAAGCAGAGTGGAGAGTTTTATCAATATTTGTAGTTTTTGCAGCTGCATTATTGGCTTATTCTGGTTCAATTTCTATGGTTAATGGCAGAGAAATCCACTCAAGTTGGATTATCTCCATTGCATTTATCATTGGTGCAGTATTTTCTGCAACTGCAGGTTACATCGGAATGAACGTTGCTACTAAAGCAAACGTAAGAACAACACAAGCGGCTAGAACAAGTTTAGCTAAAGCATTAAAAGTATCTTTCACTGGTGGAACTGTAATGGGCTTAGGGGTTGCTGGTTTAGCAGTATTCGGTCTAGGTGGTTTATTTATTGTTTTCTTAAAAATATTCAATGTTGTTGAAGTAAATAGCAATGAAATGAAAACTGCTATTGAAGTTCTAACAGGATTTTCTTTAGGTGCTGAGTCAATCGCATTGTTTGCCCGTGTGGGTGGTGGTATTTATACAAAAGCTGCTGACGTTGGTGCTGACTTAGTGGGTAAAGTAGAAGCTGGTATTCCTGAGGATGACGTTAGAAACCCTGCAACTATTGCAGATAACGTTGGTGATAACGTGGGTGACGTTGCTGGTATGGGAGCCGATTTATTTGGTTCTTACGTTGCTACAATATTAGCAACCATGGTTTTGGGTCAAGAAATCATAATCGAAAAATCAAACGGAATTTCTATCGATGGATTGAATGGCTTTTCTCCAATATTACTTCCTATGGTCATTGCTGGTTTAGGTATTATATTCTCAATAGTTGGAACTTGGTTCGTAAGAATTTCAGGTGAAAAATCAAATGTACAAAATGCATTAAACTTAGGTAACTGGTCATCTATTATCTTAACAGGTATAGTTTCTTTCTTTTTGGTAAATTACATGTTACCAGAAAATATGGTTTTAAGAGGTTATGAATTTACTGCAATGCAAGTATTTTATGCGATTGTAGTTGGTTTAGTGGTTGGTGCTTTAATGAGTATCGTAACTGAATACTACACTGCTATGGGCAAAGAGCCTGTAAACTCTATCATTAGACAATCTGCTACAGGACATGCTACTAATATTATTGGTGGTTTATCAGTAGGTATGAAATCAACAGTAATTCCAATTTTGGTTTTAGCGGGTGGTATCATGAGTTCTTACTATTTCGCTGGATTATACGGTGTGGCTATTGCTGCTGCAGGTATGATGGCAACAACTGCTATGCAATTAGCCATTGATGCTTTCGGACCAATCGCTGACAACGCAGGTGGTATCGCTGAAATGAGCCAATTACCTCCTGAAGTGAGAGAACGTACAGACAATTTAGATGCTGTTGGTAACACAACTGCTGCAACAGGCAAAGGGTTTGCTATTGCTTCTGCTGCTTTAACAGCATTAGCTTTGTTTGCGGCCTTCGTAGGAGTGGCTGGTATTGATGCAATCGATATTTACAAAGCCAATGTATTAGCAGGTTTATTTGTTGGTGCTATGATTCCATTTATATTTTCTGCCTTAGCAATTGCTGCGGTTGGAAGAGCTGCTATGGACATGGTTCAAGAAGTTAGACGTCAGTTTAGAGAAATTCCGGGTATTATGGAATACAAAGCTAAACCTGAATATGAAAAATGTGTTGAGATATCCACTAAAGCATCAATCAGAGAAATGATGTTGCCTGGAGCTATCGCATTAATCACCCCAATCATTGTTGGCTTTATATTCGGACCTGAAGTATTAGGTGGTTTATTAGCTGGTGTTACGGTTTCTGGTGTGTTAATGGGTATATTCCAAAACAATGCCGGTGGTGCTTGGGACAATGCTAAAAAATCTTTTGAAAAAGGGGTTGAAATTAATGGCGAGATGTATTACAAAAAATCTGAACCACACAAAGCTTCTGTAACAGGAGATACTGTTGGTGACCCATTCAAAGACACTTCAGGACCTTCTATGAATATCTTAATTAAATTAATGAGTATCGTTTCTTTAGTGATTGCTCCATACATTGCTGTTGGAAGTCAAGATAAAATGGGTGATGATTGTTGTGCAAAAGAAAAAACAGAAGTTTCTGCTTGTTGTTCAGAAGGCGATCACCATGCTGAAGCCACCAAATGCGACTTAAATGCTTGCAGTAAAATGACCAAAGAAGAATGCGCTATGATGTGCGATTCTATGGGTTGTTCTGCTGAGGAAAAAGCTAAATGCATGAGCTTATACAACGATAAAGGAGAATATGTAGGCGCTTGTATGTCTTCTTGTGGCAAAAAATGCACAAGCAAAGAAGAATGCATGAGCAATTGCGGTGAAGCTTGCGCAAGCAAACATTAATTCAAAAATAATCTTTCATGCAAAAAGCCCCGAATTTTCGGGGCTTTTTGCATTTAATATTAGGTTTGTTTTTCTATAATAAATTTTTTTCCTGTGGTTGGTCGCAACCGCACAAAGCTTGGCTTCACCAACCACAGGAAAACGTGCGTGATAACTGAATGATGGCATATTATTTAGAATTAAATATTTTTATAACCTCAAAATATATTGAGTTGGGATTTAAATAGGGTTTTATCTCATCAAGATTTAATCTCAATGTAGAGAATTCATGCAAATTAGCTTTATAACCTGATTTAATCCGCTTGTTATTCATCCTGTCTGCCTTGAAATAAAAATAGCATTGATTTTCAATAGTATTATCATTTTTTTTAATTTTAAATAACTGAATACTTGGATACATATCAATGTGGTAAAAGGTTTTTAAGGAATCTTGTGTTAAATGAATATTTTCATCAAACATTTTTTTAGAAAGAAATGCATAATATTCTCCAATTTTTGATTTTTTGATATCAATATGTAAATGAACTGGTTTGCATGTTTTTAAATTTATAATAATCTGCACCTCGGTTGAAATGAAAAGAATACTATCATTGATTATTTTAATAAAATGTTGGTTTTTAACTGCATTATTTTTATCTGAAATATTATACAAATTATAAGTTTCATAGGCTTGTTGAATCAATGAATTATCCTGCCAAATTGTTTGCCAAGTATTAAAAGTTAGAGGAGCTGATTTATAAATGTACTGTTGTTTACCAATTTTTGGAAATGAATTAAATTTTCGAAAATTAAAGGAATCTGTTTTAGAAAATGTGTGTTTTGAATACTCATACAATTTCAATGTTGAATCTCTTGGAAAAGACTCATTTTGAGCATAAGCATAATGAGTTTCATTAAAACTGAAATGGTTATAATTTAACAACTTATAATAAAAGGCTTTCTTTAATACACTATTTAATTCTTCAAGCTTAAAATTTGGTATTTCATTCGATTCAATTTGATAATAAAATGAATAAACATAAAATTTTTGTAATTTATACACCCCATTTATTAATTCATCGTATACAAAACTATCTCTTTCTCCAACTAAAGACACTTTGATGTTATTTTCAGAGAAAGCAAACACATTCAACTGAATGCCCAAAAGTATTAATAATGTTAGTTTATTTTTCATGGTTTTTGTTTACTTAAGGTATAAATTTTAATAACATTAAAATATACTGATTTTGGATTTAGAAACTTTTTCAATTCTGAGAAAGCAATTTGTTCTATACAAAGATCATGCATATAGGTAAAGTGTTTTTTATTGTATAAATCTATCCTATCACTTAAATAATATAAGTAACCCTCCCATTTATCGTTATTAAATTTACCTAATTCTGTATTATATTTGTATCCAATAACAAATTTAGGGAACAAATCAATATGATTAAAAGTCCTTTCACCTTGCCCGGGAACATAATTACTGAAAAGTTTATTAACAATATAAGAATAATAATCTTTAATTTTAGATTGTTGAAGTTCTTGCAAAAAATGAATAGGTTTACCCGTTTTCAAATTTATAAGCATAATTTCTTTAGCTGAAATAAATAAAACGCTATCGTTTACAATACCTATCAAGTGTTTAAATTTATCAGCATTTGATGTGTCATAAATATTAAAATTTTGTTGAAAATATGCATTCTGAATGAGTGGATTATCTTTCCATATTAATTCCCATTGATTAAAACTTAATGGTTTTGATTTATAAAAGCAATTTGTTTTTGAAGCATTTACTAGCGAGTCTATTATAGGGAAAGATGAAGGTAAATAATAAGGCATACCTTGAAACATATAATGAATATTGTCTATTTTTATTAAACTATCATATCCATCGCAAGGAGGAACATTACTACTATAATCTATTATTTCGAAATCAGCGAATGGGTATCTATATCCGCCATATAAATTACGACTTGGGGTAATATTTAACATATAATATGATTTCTTTAGTATATTGTTAATATTTACAATAAGTTGTTTATCTATTTTAACTGATTCAATTTGATAATATATTCTATAATTGTTCTTTTCTAAACATGAAACAACTGGCAATCCATATACATTATCTTCTTTAATACCTACAAGATAAACTTTGATGTCTTTTTCGGTAATGGCATATAATTTTATTTGCACAATTATTAACAGTAATAAAATTAATTTAATATTCATTATTATAATTCTTTTATAAATCTTATTTCAGTTTTTCTATTTACAGAATTTTCTTCATCAGTTCCAGTTCTTTCTTTTAATCTATTTTCGCCATAGCCAATTTATTCTATTCTTGTATCTGTGAGTGTAAAACGATTATTTGGTGTGTTTGTTGTAGTAGCAGTATCGCAATTTGTTTTTTTCATGTGGTTGGTCTGAAGCCCGTTCACGCTCGCATCTTGCGAGTGTAAAATTCCTTTGCCTCTGGCATCTCATTGAATTAACTTCCGAATATTGATGGTCTCGGCAAAGATGAGATAAGCAAAAAGAAGCAATTGACAAAATAAATTCATTGTAAAAGATTAGTCAATATTGCTTGGTCGCCACCACAAAAAACTAGGGTTCGGAACAACAATAACAAAATTCGAGGCTTTTTTATCGCATTTACTAATCTTCTATTACTGTTCTATTTTTTGTACATCAATTGACTGAAGGCATCCTTATAATTTTTACCTAATGGTATGTATTTGTTACCAACTTTTACTTCATGCGCACCAATAGATTCTACCCTTTGAATAGCTACAATGTAACTTCTATGAACTCGGGCAAACAAATGGGCTGGAAGTGATTGTTCCATGTTTTTCATGGTTTGCAAGGTTACTATTCTTTTGTCTTCAGAAATATAAATTTTAACATAATCGGCAAACGCTTCAACATACCAAATATCTTCATAATTAATTTTAATCATTTTAGAATCTGCTTTCACAAACATGTGACCTTCGTTAAGTTCCGACTGAGGTTGAATTGTTTTTGCTTTAAATTCATAATATTCTTCCGCTCTGTCTATTGCTTTTTTAAACCTGTCAAATGAAATTGGTTTTAGCAAATAGTCCAAAGCATCCAAAGCAAAAGCATCTACTGCATATTCAGAATATGCCGTTGTAAATACGACCAAAATCCCACTATTTTGGATTGACTTTACAAAATCAATGCCGCTAATTTCGGGCATGTGTATGTCACAAAAAATCAAATCAGGCTTGTCTCTTCTGATGGCCTCAGAGGCTTCCAAAGCATTGGAACATTTCCCAACCAATTTAACATGGTCGAATTTGCTAATGTGAGCTTCAATAATTTCTAAAGCGAGTGGCTCATCGTCTATGGCTAAACATTTAATTATTTTCTTCATTTTTATTGTTGTTTTAATTTAAGTTCTACTATGTATTCGTTACTTTCGTCTGCGATTTTAAGTTCATGTCTATTCGGATACAAAATATTCAGACGGGTTTGCACATTTTTCAGACCAATGCCTCCAACTTTCTGTTTTTCCAATCCATTTAACTTATCAGGTTTACTGTTTATTACTTTAAAAATGATTTCATTATTAGGCTTGTCAATACTGTATTTTATTTTAATATACGATTTCCCTAAAGTGGGATTAGCACCGTGTTTAAATGCGTTTTCTATAAAATTAATAAACAAAAATGGTTCAATAAAAACCCCCATTGTTTCCCCTTCCACAGTCAATTCTATTTCTGTTCTTTCGCCTAATCTTAATTTTTCAAGCTCTATATAATCTTGAACAAATCGAATATCATCATCAATAGAAACTTGTTGTTTCTGACTGTCATACAATCCAAATCTTAAAATATTTGATAACTTTAATACAACATCGGGGGCTAATTCAGATTGCTTGAGAGTTAAAGCATATAAATTATTTAGATTATTAAACAAGAAATGGGGATTGATTTGTGCTTTTAAAAACTTCAACTCACTTTCCACATTCAGTTTTTCGAGAATTTTATTGGTTTGTTCATTCAAATACCAGTTTTTAAACAATTTAACAGAAGTGGTCAACATAACTGTAAACAGGATAAAAAGAAAATTGTAAATAAAAAAATTGGGCGTCCAAATCGTTTGTGCACTTTCATCAATCAGAGGAATATACCTGTAAGTAGCTACTGTTAAGGGAAAAATAACCAAGGAAATCGACAAAAACAGGCCTACTAAATAAAAAAAATACTGCCTTTTGAACAGAAACCATTCAATTAAATAGTAGTTGTTGAAATAACTCACTAAACCATGAAAGAAGATAAAAATGGTAGCATTCAAAAAATCCCGTTTCCATGAAATTCCCGATTGTAAAAGCAAAGACCAGAACCCAATATAAACAGCCCAAAAAAGGAGATGATAGAGTTTGTATCTATTTACAAAAGAAACGGTTTCAGGTATTATTCTATTTTGCAAATGGCTTTAAAATTATTGTGGATTTCTAAAAAAACGTAAAATATCTCTGGCCCAATTGATAATTCGACTACCTGAATTAATCACATCTTGTTCCACAATAACCTCTTCGGAAGTGATACTGTTTTTAATAAAAAATTCGTTGGTTATTTGAAAAGAAACTAAGTTGGAAATCAACAAAACAAACAGCAATAACCAAGGGAACCATGGTTTTGTAACCAACGATGTTTGATTTTCTTTTGAGTTTGAATTGATCATTAAAGTACAATAATAACGAAAATAAACCATCAAAAGTTATACCAATTTAATTTACAGTATCAGTATTTTTTCAAAAAATACGAAATAATTAAAAAACAATCAAAATTAAAGACAATTTGAAGGATTTTAGACGCTTTATTGTTTATAAATCAATAGACAATGTAAATAAACCATTAAAAAAGTGAATTAAATTGCGCTTTTAAAAATAGGTATTTATGGCGACTCCAAACAACAATCAGTATTCAGAAGACAGTATTCGGTCCCTCGATTGGAAAGAACACATTCGATTGCGTCCTGGGATGTACATTGGTAAACTGGGCGATGGTTCAAGCGCTGATGACGGTATTTATGTACTTATCAAAGAGGTTGTTGACAACAGTATTGATGAGCACATGATGGGTCACGGTAAAAAAATTGAAATCAAAATTTCAGAAAACAAGGTTTACATTCGAGATTATGGTCGTGGAATTCCATTGGGTAAAGTGATTGATTGTGTTAGCAAAATTAATACAGGTGGTAAATACGACAGTGGCGCATTCCAAAAATCGGTTGGTTTGAATGGTGTGGGTACAAAAGCAGTAAATGCCCTCTCCTCCTATTTTTGTGTTCAGTCTTTCAGAGAGGGAAAAACCAAAAAAGCAGAATTTAGCAAAGGTGAATTAATTCAAGATTATGCTGAATCGGACACTGAGGAAAAAAACGGCACATTGATGATTTTTGAGGCCGACAACACTATTTTCAAAAACTACCGTTTCATTTTTGATTTTCTTATTGAACAAATTTGGAACTATGCCTTTTTAAATTCAGGACTTACCATTCAATTCAATGGTCAAAACTATATTTCAAAAAACGGTTTAAAAGACTTATTGGAAAGAAAAGTGGATACCGAAACGATTCTTTATCCCATTATGCACTTTAAAGAATCTGATTTTGAAGTGGCTATAACGCATGGTCATCAATATGGCGAAGAATATTATTCCTTTGTAAACGGTCAATATACCACACAAGGAGGCACACACTTAAGCGCATTCAAAGAAGCTTTTGTGAAAACCATTCGTGATTTTTACAAAAAAGATTTTGACGCGGCAGACATTAGAGCCTCTATTACCGCAGCAGTTTCTGTAAGAGTTCAAGAACCTGTTTTTGAATCTCAAACAAAAACCAAATTAGGAAGCACAGAAATTGCGCCTGGTGGTCAAGGCATGCGTTCATTTGTGGGCGAACAGCTTTCAAAAGTTCTTGACAATTATTTACATAAAAACCCCACAACAGCTGAAGCTCTTTTGAAAAAAATCCTTCAAAATGAGCGCGAGAGAAAAGACATGGCGGGTGTTAGAAAACTAGCACAACAAAGAGCAAAAAAAGCCAATCTTCACAACAAAAAATTAAGAGATTGCAGAATCCATTTAAATGACAACAAGGACGAAAGATATTACTCTACTATATTTATAACCGAGGGTGACAGTGCAAGTGGAAGTATTACCAAAAGTAGAAATGTGGAAAGTCAAGCTGTCTTTAGCTTGAGAGGAAAACCATTAAATTGCTATGGATTAAAGAAAAAAGTAGTTTATGAAAACGAAGAATTTAATTTACTACAACATGCTTTAGATATTGAAGAAGGACTCGACAATTTGAGATTTAACAAGGTTGTAATAGCAACCGATGCCGATGTGGATGGCATGCACATTCGCTTATTATTAATGACGTTTTTCCTACAATTTTTTCCTGATTTGGTAAGAAATGGCCATGTTTATATTCTACAAACCCCATTGTTTAGAGTAAGAAACAAAAAAGAAACGATTTACTGCTACAGTGATGAAGAAAGACAAAGAGCAATTTTTAAATTGGGAGGCAAACCTGAAATAACTAGATTTAAAGGATTAGGGGAAATTTCACCAGGAGAATTTGAGGATTTTATTGGAGAAAACATCCGCTTGGAACCAATTATATTGAGCAAAGAAACAAGTATTGAAAAGCTTTTGAAATACTACATGGGTAAAAACACGCCAGAAAGACAAGAGTTTATCATTGACAATCTTTACATTGAAAAAGATTTGGCATTAGACGACAAAAACGAAACACCAATTGAAGAAGAAGCAGCATAATTTATGGAAAACGAAGAAGAAGACTTAACATTACCTAAGAAAAACGACGATATTGTCCATCACGGACATAGAGAAAATAAGGGTGATTTACCTGTTTCTGGATTATACGAAAATTGGTTTTTGGAATATGCCAGTTACGTTATTTTAGAACGTGCTGTTCCAAACTTGTACGATGGTTTAAAGCCCGTACAAAGAAGGATTTTGCATGTTATGAAAGAGATGGATGATGGCAGATTTAATAAAGTCGCCAACATTATTGGTTCTGCAATGCAATACCATCCACATGGTGACGCCGCTATTGGTGAAGCAATTGTGAATTTGGGTCAAAAAGATTTAATGATTGAAACCCAAGGAAATTGGGGCGACATCAGAACAGGTGACAGTGCAGCTGCGCCCAGATATATTGAAGCTAGACTTTCTAAATTTGCTTTAGAAGTAACTTTTAATGAAGAAAACACCGAATGGCAAATCAGTTATGATGGAAGAAAAAGAGAACCTATCACACTGCCAGTTAAGTTCCCTTTAGTACTAGCACAAGGTGTTGAAGGGATAGCAGTAGGACTAGCAACTAAAATAATGCCTCATAATTTCATAGAATTGTGCGAGGCTAGTATTGATATTTTAAAAGGGAAAAAACCAAATATTTTACCTGATTTCCCTACTGGTGGCTTAGCAGACTTCAGCAATTATAATGAAGGACGAAGAGGTGGTAAAATAAGATGTAGAGCAAAAATAGAATCAGCAGATGGGAAAAAAGTGCTAATCAAAGACATTCCATTTACAACTACTACCGAAAGTGTCATTGACAGTATTTTAAAGGCCAACGAAAGTGGTAAAATTAAAATCAAAAAAGTAATTGACAACACGGCGAAAGATGTTGAAATAGAAGTACAATTAACACCCGGAGTTAGCACTGACATGACCATCGATGCATTGTACGCCTTTACAGATTGTGAAGTCAGCATATCGCCTAATGCTTGTGTTATTTCTGAAGACAGACCTTTGTTTTTGGGGGTCAATGACATGCTAAAATTGTCCACGGACCAAACCTTATTATTGTTAAAAAGGGAACTTGAAAATGAACTTAAGCATTTAGAAAACCGTTGGCACTTTAGCTCATTAGAGAAAATCTTTATAGAAAACAAAATATACCGTCACATTGAAGAGTGTGAATCTTGGGAGGAGATTTTAACCATGATTGACACCAAGATTAAGCCCTTTAAAAAGCTCTTAAAACGTGAGGTTACTATGGAAGACATTGCCAAACTTCCTGAAATAAAAATCAAGAGAATTTCTAAATTCGATTCGTTTAAAGCAGATGAGTTAATGAAAAGTTTAGAAAATCAAATTGATGAAATAAACAATCATTTGAGCAACCTTACTGAATTTGCAATAGATTACTTCAAAAATCTAATTAAAAAATATGGCAAAGGCAAAGAACGCAAAACTGAAATCCGAATGTTTGACAAAATCGAAACCAATGTGGTGGCGGTAGCAAACGAAAAACTATATGTCAATTATGCTGAGGGATTTGTGGGTTACGGTCTGAAAAAAGACGAATATGTTTGCGATTGTTCTGACATTGACGATGTTATTGTATTCAGAAAAAATGGAACGTATTTGGTAAGTAAGGTGAGTGAAAAACAATTTATGGGTAAAGACATTTTGTATGTCGATGTTTACCGTAAAAATGATGAGAGAAAAGTTTACAACGTGGCGTATTATGATGGTAAAACAGGCGTTAGCTATGTAAAACGTTTTAATGTATTGGGCGTTATTAGGGATAAAGAGTATGAAGTTACCCTAGGAACAAATGGCAGTAAAATGCTTTATTTTTCGGCAAACAACAACAGTGAAGCTGAAAAAATTGCAGTGCATTTAAGCAATATGGCAAATGCCAAAAAGAAATATTTTGAATTTGATTTCACCGAAATTGAAATTAAAGGAAGAACAGCAAAAGGGAATATTTTAACCAAGCATCCTATCCGTAAAGTGGAATTAAAAGAAAAAGGCAAATCCACGTTTAAGGGTCGAGAAATTTGGTATGATGGAGATATTGGTAGATTAAACGTAGATGGAAGAGGACAATATTTAGGTACATTTACCAGTGATGACAAAATATTAGTCATATTCAATGACGGTAACTACGAATTAACAGACAATGAACTTTCCAATAGATACGAAGACAAGGACATATACTTGATTCAGAAGTTCCATGAAAAACAAGCAATTAATTGCATTCATTATGATGTTTCATCTCGTAATTATTATGCAAAACGTTTTTTAATTGAAACCTCAACTATTGGCAAAAAATTCATTTTCATCAATGAAAGACCAAGTAGTAAGTTAATTTTGGCAAGTACCCATGAAAATCCTGAAGTAGAAATCAAAACAGTTGATGCTAAAGGAGAAAAACAAACTGAAATTCTAAAGTTGGCTGAGTTTATAGAAATAAAAGGATGGAAAGCGACAGGAAATAAAATCACTTACGACACCTTTAAATCGGCTAAATTATTATCAGAAAAAGTAGGAACTTGGGAAGAAGAAGTAAAAGAAGAAGTTATTTCTGAATCTATCGTTCCTGAGATAGTTGCTGATGAATTAGACGGTCAAAAAACATTGTTTTAAGCCCTTCTGTATTCTCTGTTTTCTTAAACTTAGTGACTTATTTGTATTTGGCTAAAACTACATCCATGGCTTTGGCGAGTTTAAAATCCAAATCAGTTAATCCGCCGGCATCATGAGTGCTTAAAGTAATTGTGACCTTATTATACACATTTTCCCAATTAGGATGGTGGTTTAATTTTTCCGATAGTATAGCGGCAGATGTCATAAATGAAAATGCCTCTACAAAATCTTTAAATACCAATGCCCTTTGAATACAATTATTATTTAATACCCATTCCTCTGAGATTTCATTTAATTTACTCTCTACTTCTTGTTTGTTTAATAATGTCATAATTTTAATGGGTCGTTTTTATTGATTTAATGAGTCAAACCCTTTGCAATATTATCCTTTTAAAATTCAAACGCAAAACTATTACCAACTCTCCTTCTTAATCAAGCGATTACAAATACTAAAAAGATACCTTTGCTTTCTATTTTTTATTTATTTTTGAAAACACTAAGTAAGACCAATATTTACAACCATAAACACTCATTGTCTTGAAAGATTTTAGTCATTTAAAAACCGCTATCTCATTATTACCAAATCAGCCTGGGGTTTATAAATACCGCGATGAATACAATACAATAATTTATGTTGGCAAAGCTAAAAATCTAAAAAAAAGAGTCAGTTCTTATTTCAACAAAGAACATGACAACCGCAAAACCAATGTTTTAGTCTCCAAAATTCGAGAAATTGAATACACTGTAGTGGATTCCGAATACGATGCCTTACTGCTTGAAAACTTATTAATTAAGGAACTTCAACCACGATACAACATCAACCTTAAGGACGACAAATCATACCCTTATATTAAAATCACAAAAGAGGCTTTTCCTAAAGTTAGTGTAGTTAGAAATCCTGTTAGAGATGGCTCGGAATACATTGGTCCTTATGCCAATATAAAAATGATGCAAACCGTTTTAGAACTTGCATTAAAAATATATCCTATCAGAAACTGTAATTTGGCATTAAATGAAAAGAGCATTGCCTACGGGAAATTTAATGTTTGTCTCGAATACCAAATAGGCAATTGCAAAGGACCATGTAAAGGATTTCAGTCCAAGCTTGAATACCAGCAGAGTATTGACCAAATTAAAAACATCTTAAAAGGACAATTATCTATTGTTAAAAAACAGATTAAATCCAGAATGGAAGAGTCTGTTAAACTTTTGGCTTTTGAGGAAGCCCATCAATATAAAACACAACTCGACTGGTTGGAAAATTACCAATCCAAATCAACCATAGTAAGCCATACCATTAACAATGTAGACGTATTCGCTATTGCGTCTAACGATTATTCAGCGTGGATCAATTATTTGAGAGTTAAGGATGGCATGATTATACAGTCTCAAAACATTGAAATAAAAAGAAAAAACAATGAAACTGACCATGATTTATTGTTGAGTGCAATAGCCCAATTTAAAAACACCAATCCTACCGAAAACGAAGAATTCATCGTTCCCTTTAAGCTCAATTTAGAAACCAATTTTACCGTTACTATTCCATTGGCTGGGGACAAAAAGAAATTATTGGATTTAAGTTTTAAAAATGCGATGATGTTGAAACAAGAAAGACAACTCTCCGCAGAAAAACTAGACCCTGACTTAAGGGTAGATCGTGTATTAAACACCATGAAATCAGATTTGAGGCTTACAACACCTCCAAAACACATCGAGTGTTTTGACAATTCAAACATTCAGGGTGCTTTTCCCGTATCTGCTTGTGTCGTTTTCAAAAATGCAAAACCGAGTAAAAGTGATTACAGACACTTTAACATAAAAACGGTGGAAGGACCAAATGACTTTGCTTCGATGCAAGAAGTTTTATATAGAAGATACAAACGACTAATAGAAGAAAACAGTCCATTACCCGATTTAATCGTTGTGGATGGTGGAAAAGGACAATTAAGTTCGGCCGTGGAAACTCTTAAAAAACTAGATATTTACCAAAAAGTTGCTGTAATTGGAATCGCCAAAAAGCTAGAGGAAATCTATTATCCTGGAGATTCGGTTCCTATGTACCTTGACAAAAAATCAGAAACGCTTAAAATCATTCAACAAATGCGTGATGAAGCCCATCGTTTTGGCATCACCCACCACAGAAACCGAAGAAGTAAAAACTTTACTGTAAGCGAACTCACACAAATAGAAGGCATCGGCTCAAAAACATCAGAACTTTTGCTCAAAAATTATAAATCCATCAAAAAAATTCGAGAAGCTACTTTAGAAGAATTAACAACATTGACAGGAAAAAAAACAGCCTCATTAATCATTAATTACTTCCAAGATGAAAACTGAGTTATTTTTTGACAACTTAACTGACATTAAACAAAAAGTTTACAATTTCAGTAGTCAGTTTGATACGTGTTGTATCTGCGACAGTAACGAAATGCCTTCTGCTTATAAGATTGAAAAGTATGAGTTATTGGCAGGCTATGGTCTAAATAAACCAATCCATTCACAGAACAGCGAGTGTTGGAACACTATTGAACAGAGTCAGCAATGGATTTTTGGGCAATTTAATTACCAATCCCCCTTCAATGAAACTTTAACACATTTTTTATTTGAACCTAAAATTGTGTTTTTGATTGCAAAAAACACCAACAAAATACAATTGATAAACAATGGTATTTCAGAGATTGAATTTAATGAATTGATAAATAAATTCAGAGAAACAGAAACTGCAACAGAAAAAGTTAAGGCTATTTCTCTACAGTTTGAAGCATTGACCCAAAAAGAAGATTATTTAAGAACAGTAAAACAGATAAAAGAAGACATATACAATGGCAAGTATTATGAAATGAATTACTGTATTGGATTTAAAAGCAAGCCCATTGAAACACCATTATTACCTTTGTTTATCAAGCTAAATCAAGAGAGTAAAGCTCCATTTTCAGCCTATTTAAACACCAAACAATTTGCTATACTATGCAATAGTCCAGAAAGATTCATATACAAAGAAGGAGACAATTTGTATTCACAACCTATCAAAGGCACTAATAAAAAACACCCTGAAAACAATCAGAATCAAATGTTTTTGTTGCAAAACGATGAAAAAGAAAGAGCTGAAAACGTAATGATTGTCGACTTAGTTAGAAATGACTTGTCAAAAATATGCGAAACCGGTACGGTAAAAGTTGAAGAACTTTTTGGCACTTATGCTTTTAAATCATTAAACCATTTAATCTCCACAATAAAGGGGAAACTTAAAAAAGGGAACAATTTTCAATCCATATTTGAGGCATTATTCCCGATGGGAAGTATGACAGGTGCTCCCAAAAAAGAAGTGATGTTGCACATTGATAAATACGAAAATACACCAAGAAATATTTACAGTGGGTGTTTGGGTTACATAGACCCTAGTAAAAACTTTGACTTTAATGTTGTTATAAGAAGCTTAGAATTCCAAAAAACAGAACAAACCTTTTTGTACCAAGTGGGCAGTGCAATTACTTATGATTCTATTCCAGAAAATGAATATGAAGAGTGTTTGCTGAAAGCGACTAATATCCAAACTCTTTTTAAATAAGAAAGCTCGCAATTGCGAGCTTTCTTATTTAAAACAGTATCATAATTTATTACCTAAGCAAAGTAATAGTTCCGTTGTAGTAGTGCCATTTTTTTCTATTTTCTCTTACCTTCATGTGGTAATAATAAATCCCTTCAGGACAAGGATCACCATTGAATGTACCATCCCATTTGCCCGTATTGTCATTACTAAAGAAAATCTTTTCTCCCCAACGGTTGTATATGGTGACTTCAAGAGTTAGCGTTGATGTAAATCGTGGGTACCATACGGTATTAATATCATCCGCATTCGGACTAAATGCCCCTGGAATAAATATTCTGAAAATATCCAAAACTCTTAACGATTTGGTTATTGTGCTGTCGCAACCATTAATATTTGAAGCTCTAAGAGTCACTCTAAATACGCCTGTATCTTTAAATGAATGTTTTGGATTTTCTATGTTATAAGAACCGCCATCACTGATAGTCCAGTTGTATTGTGTTGCACCGTCAGATTTACTAACAAAACTAACCTCAGGTTCAACAATATCAATTTGAATAGGGGTCCAATCAAAGTCAGCAACCGCTTGTTTCCAGACATCGAAATTCTCTTCGAATGAATAACATATTTTATTATTTGGCAATTGCATTTGAACTCTTACGTTGTAAACCCCAGGCGTACTGTATGTTTTTGGCACATCAGGCAAAGCTTGTCCACCAGTTGAAGGCACATTCAGCGTGTTGTTGCCGTTTTCGAACCATTGCCAAGTAAAGCTTGGATTCAATGGTGCTGTACCGACTGTTTTTGGATGAAAAATAGTGGTTACCAAAGGCTCACAATCTTCGAGGTAAGTTGCCAAAGTACTGTCAGAAACGACAGGAGCAACCATCCAAGTTGTTTTAGTTCCAACATCAGCAGAGCAACCATCTTTAACTTCAAGCCCAATTTCCATAGATTGATTAGGGGTATATGTTAATCTTTTGTCTAGTCCTATTGTATTATCATTACTAACTTCATACCAACGGTAAGTATATGATTGAACTCTACCTCCACTTGGAATAGCTTCAATTGTTTTAGACTCATTTCTACATAAGTAATCATTTGCTATAGTGGCAACAGACAATGGCGTTCTTACCATTAATTTGAATTCGGTGGTATCGGTTCTGCTACAATTATCATCCACTATAATTTGGTAATCAGTTTGGGTTGCACTTGGCGTAACAGTGAAACTAGCGGTTGAATTTTGAATGGTAGAATCAATTGATACGAAGTTGGCACCATTTTTTCGTTTTAATAGAAATTTGATTGGTTTAGCATCTGCACTTACACCATTTACTACTATGTTATAATTTTGACCCGTACAAATAGTATCAACAGACCTTGGAACGCTTACACTTAAACCAGTTTTGATGTCAATGTCCATAATTTTACTGGTTGTTTGTTGAGAGTTACAGCCTTGTCTCATTATCACTCTAAATCTTGAATCATCTTTGACAGATACAGTATACGATGCTGTTGTTTTCCCTTTAGCAGAATCAATGAGAACATAGACCCCAGTTGTGTAGTCGTATAATTTCAAATTATACCCTGTTGAATCACCTCCAGAAGCTTTCGCTTGGATTGTGAACGGGGTGTTTTTACAAACAGGTGTATTATAAATCAATGTATCAATTTTAATTCCTGGCCTTACTTTTACAGTAACAAAACCACTGTCCTTTGGATTAGTACAACCATCCGCTAAAACAGCCTTATAAGTGACATCTGTTGAACCTGCCGTAATTGTTTTAGACAAGCCAGTCCCTAAACTATTGCTCCAAGTCACGAATGACTCTCCTGGCTTACCACCTACCGTTGAAACAGACAAAGTAACATCATTACCTTCGCAAACAAGGGTATCATTAGGCATAGTAATTTTCAGACTGTCATGAACAGTGACTTTAATATAAGCAGTATCAGCATAGTAATCACCGAAACTATTTCTTGAACAACTATCAGTTAACACCGCCATGTAGGTCGTTGTAACTTTTGGAGAAACTGTTTTAGTTAACCCACTACCTAATTGGTGACTCCAATTTACCCTTAGGTTTGAACTAAGACCGCCAAAAGCAGAAGCAGTAAGTTGCGCGTTAGTTCCTCTACAAATGGTGGTATCATTACCAACAGAGAGATAAAAAGAATCTCTAACAAAAACTCTCATTGTATCTCGACTTGGTTGACATCCAAAACGGGTAGCAACAACATAGTAAGCTGTATCTTTGAGAGGTGTAGAAACTGGTTCAAAACACTTTGTACAATTGAGCCAAGTTGCAGGAGAGAAAGTATAAGTGGTATCGCCATTTGTTTGAGATTTTATTGCAAAGCTATTCCCAAAACAAATAGTAGTATCTTTCATCAACTTTATAAAAGGTTTATTATAAACTCTAATAAGCGTTTTTACAGTATCTTCAACAGTTGAACTACCGTTACAAGTTCCATTAGCAGTTCGAATGGCAATCATTGTTAATTGATGTATTCCAGTATCATTAAAAACTTGGGTAAATGTTCTGGAGTTTTTGGTTATGAGCGTTCCAACCGGTGGTTTTATATGCCATTTCCAGGTAACACCAGTGGTAACAGAACCGCCCCCACTGAAAGGTATTGAAGACCCTTGACATACAGAGAAAAAGGCACTATCAGCTTCAAAATCGGCACTACTTTTTCCGTTAACTTCGCTGAAGAAACTTAGTGGCTTTATGGATGATCCTGCATTAAAACCATATGAACCATAATCACCATAAGCATAAAGCATGGCATAAAAACCAAATGGATGGGTCATGTTGTGATTTCCTTCGGTTAGATTAGCTTGTTGAATATAAGAGTAGCTCGTATCAAATTGAACCAATTTCCATTGAGCAGTAGGTGCCAAACCATCAATCCTTAAACTACTTCTGTATCTGGTTTTTACAACCACATTAATAAAAAATTTATTGATAGTATTGGCTCTTTCACATGAAAAATTGAGAGACTTTAATGTTTGTTCGAGTGGCGGCACCCATATCATTGCAGGATCTGTATTAGAAGAACTTCCATCACATCTTTCTGACAACAAAAATTGACAAACTGCAATTGGTTTATTAGCTGTAATTATCCCTTCTGGACGACCTCCAGCATTTGTTTGAATATAGAAAGTATCTGTCATACCCGCATTGCTTAACACCTTAGTTCTTCCGTTCATACGAACTACTGTACTGTTTTGACTGGTTACAACTCTCACCATTTCAACACGTCTGACGTTGGTTGCACTCCAAATACTTGGAATGAAAGCAAATCTTTTACCCCATATATTAATTGGCATCATTTGCTCATATAAGTGATCAAATGATGTAGTACCAGACCCACAGGAAGAATGGACAATAGACGATCTATTTGCCCCACCAAAAACTGCAATTTTTTTACAATCTCGAGCCTGAATCAAGGTTCCAGACAAATCCAGCAATCTGGAATTAGCCCTTATATGATATGTTTCACCCCTTTGGAGAGTGATAGAAAAAGCAGTACCAGCCGCTCTTCCACCCTCAGTTGCACAACTTGGTGTAATATCAATTACTGTATTATCCTCTGTGGCCACAATTGCACAAGTAGATCGGTAATTGGCATTTGTCCCAAAACCTGATCTGTTATCACCAGGATATGAAACTATTCTATAGTCAACACCAAGCGCTTCTACAGGATAAATTAGTGCAGCATCTGCCGAAAAGTCTCTAGTACTTTGAGCTGAAACAGCTACAGTATCGGAGGATTCAACAAACAATCCCCTATCTCTATCCGATGTATTTTCTGACCCAGAAGTTACACCAACAGCAGCTGTAAATAAAACAGTTGTAACTCCTCCACCTGTTGGCAATGAAAAATTCTGTGTTGTATTTTGTCTTACATTTCTGATTGTTCCAGTAACTGCTTTATTACCACTTATTACCACTTTATATTGATAAATAGTCGTTCCAGTTCCTATGTTTTCCATAAAGGTCAACCAAAACCTTTTCCCTAAAGTTGATAATTCCTGATCCTGAGCTTTGACATTGGAAGAGAAAACCAAAGCTAAGATGCATAAAATCAGAATGTTGTATTTATTTTTCATATGGATAAATCAATTAGCTAATATAAAGTAAATTTAAACATAATTAAAATGATTAAAAGAACCTTAATTAACAAAATGACAAAAAAATGACATTTAACTGAAATTTGAAATCTATTGAATTAACATTGGAATACTAACACTTTTCTTCCAACTAAATACAACAATTTTTTAATTACTAGTGAATTATAAAATAAAAGCTTAAAAAAAACGAAAACAATTACTCCAAAAAAAGTAATATTGTACTAAATTTGTATGAGGTAAAAAATTTATTAACATTTTGTATATGAATAAGAAATCTTTTCAAAAAACGACTCTAATTTTAATTTTATTGCTTTTGAAAATCACAAGCTATGCTCAAAACAATCTCGACAAAGGTGAAGCTCAGATTAACGCTGGTTTGGGCTTTTCCAATTGGGGGGTTCCGGTATACATTGGAGCTGACTGGGGTGTAGACGATGACTTTACTATTGGTGCTGAATTTTCTTATCGAAATTTCAATCAACGATTTAATAAAATTCAATACAGACACAGCATTTCTGGCGCTTTAATAAATGGAAATTACCATTTTAACAATCTTTTAGACCTTCCTGATGAATTGGATTTATATGCTGGTTTAAATATTGGTTTTTATTCTTGGCGCTACGACAGCAATTATATTGGTCAAAGAAACAATGGCCTTGGTTGGGGTGGACAAGTTGGTGTCAGGTATTTTTTATCTGAAAAAGTAGGACTTAATTTAGAATTTGGCGGAGGCGTCGCACTGTCTGGAGGAAAATTTGGCTTAACCTTTAAGCTATAATTCCATTATTTCAACCTGTTTTTGCATTACTCTCAAATCCATTTTAAATTTATTCGTGAAAATTCAATAACTTTGCACTAAAATAAATTTATTTTAAATGGACCCAGGTCTGATATTCATCATTACTTCTCTCGTATTTTCAGCCTTTTTTTCAGGAATTGAAATTGCTTTCGTTACTTCTAACAAATTACGAATTGAACTTCAAAACAAACAAGGCTTATTAGGAGGGAAAATACTTTCTCAATACGTAAAAGACCCTTCCAAATTCATTAGCACCACTCTAGTTGGGAACAATATAGCCTTAGTTATTTATGGAATTTTTAGCGGGGACATGCTTGACAATACCCTTCTAACACTAATCCCTGACACCTACTGGCGTTTTATTATTGTTACCATTATTACTACGCTAATCGTCCTTATTACTGCCGAATTTTTACCTAAATCCCTGTTTCGTTTAAACCCTGATAATATTTTAAATGCACTCATAATACCTTTTCATCTGTGTTATTTTATTCTTTGGCCCATTGTTGCCATCATTACTTTTATATCCAAAGGCATTATAAAAATTCTAACTGGAGAAACCATGGCTTCGAGCAAACCGGTATTTAACAGGCTCGACTTGGATAATTTAATTTCCCAAACCGGTCAAATTGAACTAAATGAAGATTCAAACTTAAGCACAGAAATGTTCAAAAACGCTTTGGATTTTGGCAATTTGAAAGTTAGGGATTGTATGATTCCACGTACTGAATTAGTAGCTGTGGACATCAATGAAAATATCAAAGATTTATTTCAAGTTTTTATTGAATCTAGACATTCCAAAGTATTAATCTACAAAGAAAATATTGACAACATCATTGGCTATGTTCATCAAATTAGCTTACTAAAAAAACCAAAAACTATTTCTGAAGCCACAATGCCTATTTTAATCACTAACAAAAGTAGGAGCTTGCAAGACCAATTAAAGGAAATGACGTTGAAGAGAAAAAGTATTGCTGTGGTGGTTGATGAGTTTGGCGGAACGGCAGGTATTATTACTATTGAAGATATTATTGAAGAAATTTTTGGCGAAATCGATGATGAGTATGACACCGAAGAACTAAAAGAAACCACTATTAACGACAACCATTATATTTTTAGCGGTCGCCATACCATTGAGTATTTAAATGAAAACTATAATTTATCTATTCCTGAAGGTGAATACGAAACCTTAGGCGGCTATATTATTAGTATCAGTGAAAGTATCCCCGATGAGAAAGAAGTGATTGTAATTGACAATTTCGAAATCACTATTAAACAAATGAAAGCGGCTAGGATTGAAGAGGTTGAACTAAAAGTAATGTAATACTTTGAAATCGATTCTAATTATACACGGCGCTAATTTGAATAAACTCGGTGAAAGAGAACCCTCTAAATATGGCAACATGACCTCTGAGGAATTATTCAATCAACTAAAAAACAACAACCCATCAGTTCGTTTACACTACTTTCAAAGTAATTCTGAAAGTGAAATTATCAATAAAATACATGAGTGTGACTTACAATACGATGGTGTTATTATCAATGCAGGTGCATTTTCACATACTTCTATCGCCATTGCCGATGCCATTAAATCAATAAAATGCCCTTTCATTTCTGTTCACATCACCAATATTTTTCAACGAGAATCATACAGAAACATCGACTTGATTGGAGAAGCTTGTAATGGCAGCATTGTAGGCATGGGTACCGACGGCTATCAACTTGCGCTCGAAACCCTTACAGATTAATAAAAACCCTATTTTATAACCATTTGAATGGTATGACCTAACATTTGCTTTAAAAGCACTGTTTTGTTTTGATAAATTGAAGGCAAATCTTCATTTTGAGTCGAATTATATACCGTTAACAATACACATTCAGGAATAGATTCAATAATGAAATACTCTTTTAATTCATTCATTAAGTCTTCAATTTTATTTTCTTTGGTATCGCAACAAGCCGAAAAACTAATGGCAGAATTTTGCATTACATTTATTCTAACTTTATGTTTAGCAAAGGCTTCGAAAATATAACTTAAATTTTCCTCGGCTATAAACGAGTAATTTTTGGTTGAAAACGACAATTGCGTTTGTTTTTCTTTTACAATATAACAAGCCTGATTAAGATTTTCGGCTTGATTATTCACTACAGTGCCCTCATCATCCATGTTGATAAATGAATTAACATACAAACTAATGTTTTTACTTTTCAGTGGTTGAATGGTTTTGGGGTGAATTACAGACGCACCATAATAGGCCAACTCTATGGCTTGATTGTAATTGATGGAAGATAATTTCTGAGCATTTTCAAACCTTTTAGGATCGGCATTCATAACCCCTGCCACATCTTTCCAGATGGTTACATTTTCCGCATCTAAACAATATGCAAAAATGGCGGCTGTATAATCGGAACCTTCCCTACCTAAGGTTGTCGTATTGTTTTTTTCATCACGACCAATAAAACCTTGGGTAATTACAATACTTCTATCAATAAATGGCTTCAAAATTCTGTTTACAGTTTCTTCAGTTTCATTCCATTTAACACTTGCCTCCCTGAAATTACTGTCTGTTTGAATAAAGTTTCTAGCATCAACCCACTTTGTTTTCACGTCTATACTGTGTAAATAGTCACTTACAATCTTAGTTGACAACAATTCTCCATAACAGATTATTCCATCATACATTTCATCATAACTTACACTTTCGTATTGTTTATCCACTAGACACTCTAATTCCATGAACAAATCTTCCAAATCGGAATAAATGTGGTGTTTTTTATCAGGGATTAATGCATCAGCTATGTCAAAATGAAACTGTTTTAATTCCTTAATGACCATTTCCTTTGAACTTGTGTTATTGGAGAAGTAGGCCTGCATTAATTCCTCCAACTTATTAGTCGTTTTGCCCATTGCAGAGATTACAACTAACAGTTTTCCGCTTGAATATTTAGAGATAATTTCCCCTACATTTCTTACCGCTTCAGCATTTTTTACAGAAGCTCCACCAAATTTAAAGACTTTCATACTTTTTATTTTACTTTTGCAAAGGTAAAATACATCAAGCATGAAAAAAAATAGTATAACAACACTTAATCAATTTATAAGCGATCAGCAAAATTTATTTCCTTTTGTTCAAGGAAGTTTGTCAAGAATTTTCAGAGATTTACAGTTAGGCGCCAAAATGATTAACAGAGACGTTAGACAGGCAGGATTAATAGATATTTTAGGAGATTTTGGCAACACGAATGTTCAAGGTGAAGAACAAAAAAAGTTAGATGTTATTTCTAATGAGGTGTTTATAAAATTACTTGAAATGAGTGGCGACTGTGTTTGTATTTTATCCGAAGAGTCGGAAGATGTCCATTGGTGTGAAGGTGCCGAAAACTCTAAATACATTTTGGCAATGGACCCTTTAGATGGTTCTTCAAACATTGATGTTAATGCTTCTATTGGCTCTATTTTCTCTATTTACAAAAGACGTTCACCGAACCAAGCCGTTACCATGGAAGATATTTTACAACCAGGCAATTGTCAGGTTGCGGCAGGATATATCATTTACGGTACCGCTACCATGTTCGTTTACACAACAGGAAGTGGCGTAAATGCTTTTACTTTGGATGATTCTATTCAGGAATTCTGTCTTTCTCACCCTGATATTCAAATTCCTAAAAACGGAAAAATATTCTCTGTAAACGAAGGCAACTATGCTGATTTCCCAGAATCTTACAAAAACTATATTGACTATTGTAAAACAACAAGCGAATCTAAGAAAACCTATTCCGCTAGATACATAGGCTCATTAATTGCCGACTTTCACAGAAATTTATTAAAAGGCGGTATTTATTTATATCCTCCTACCCTTTCTGCACCTAATGGCAAACTTCGTTTGTTATATGAATGCAATCCAATGGCCTTTTTAATTGAACAAGCAGGCGGAAAAGCAACGAATGGCTCTATTAGGATTATGGACATTCAGCCAACCGAGCTACACCAAAGAACGCCTGTTGTGATAGGTAGTGAAAATATGGTTGACGAATTTTTAACTTACAATAAATAGAACTTCTCGTTTTTTTTGATTTAATTTGAATTAAATTCTCAATGGAATAATCAGTGAAAAGAACAATAGCCATATTATTAAGCGTTATTATTTTATTTCAGCTGACTGGCTTTTTGATTGTTTTCAAAGTCAAGCAACAGGCTATTAGAAAGGAGATTAAACATTTTATTAAAAATGGTGTTCCTCAAAATGAGCTTATTGCCATTGAATTTAATTCTTCTAACAAATTGGCCTTTGACTGGAAACACTCAAGAGAGTTTTCATACAAAGGCAGCATGTATGATATTGTAAGAACTGACACTATCAATCAAAATACTTTTTTGTTTTATTGCGTAAATGACATTCAAGAAAAACAACTGTTTGCCAATTTGGACAAAATGGTTAGTTCTTGCTTTAGTGAGCATTCCAAACAAACAGATAAACATATTGATTTTTCGCAACTCCTTACTTTAAAATACCTTGCGCCCGACATTGGTTTACTTTTTTCTAAAAGCAATTCCCTGTTTTTCAGAGTAAATTATTTAGACCATCAGTATCAATCTCCCTTTATTTTATCCTGCGAACCGCCTCCACAGTTTTTTAATCTTTAAGACACACACAATGAAGGTATAACATTACTATACCTCTACTTTTAATCTTAAATTTTTAAAAACCTGTTTCTATAATGATAAAAAAAGCATTAATCCTCTTTGGATTATTAAACACAATATACATACAATCGCAAACGTTAAAAATAGTTGAAGAAGCTACTTTAAAACCAGTTTCTGGACTTTCAATTAGAAATAGCTCAAATAACATTCGGCTAACTACAAATGAGAATGGCACAGCAGACATTAGCCTATTGACTGGGGTTGACAGCATTTTTTTTGAGAATCACCCTAATTTCATTCCATTTATTTACAGTTATGAACAGTTAAAAAAGCTCAATTTCAAATTAACGCTTACCCCTTACATTACTTTTGATAATTTAGTTTTATCCGTTACCAAATGGAAGCAAGACAATAAGAATATTCCTATAAAAGTTTCCAAAATCACAAGTAAAGACCGATTATTAATGAATCCACAAACGGCTGCTGACTTATTGGCCATTTCTGGCGAAGTGTTTGTTCAAAAAAGTCAGCAAGGTGGAGGAAGTCCAATGATTCGTGGTTTTTCAGCCAACCGTTTGCTTTACGCAGTTGATGGCGTCAGAATGAATACCGCTATTTTTCGTTCAGGGAATATCCAAAATGTTATTTCTTTAGACCCTTTTGCCATTCAAAATACCGAAGTCTTGTTTGGTCCGGGGTCAATTGTTTACGGCAGCGACGCCATAGGTGGTGTTATGAGTTTTCAAACACTACAGCCTGTTTTCTCGACTTCAAAATCTTTGTTTATCAAAGGCAATTCCAATGTTCGCCATTCCACAGCCAATGACGAAAAAACAATGCATTTTGACATTAACATTGGCAGTAAAAAATGGGCTTTTCTTTCTAGTTTTTCGTCCAATCAATTTGGGGATTTAAGAATGGGGGCCAAAAATGGTCCCAATGATTATTTAAGAAAAAACTATGTTGAACGTCAAGACAGTGTTGACCGAATTATAGAAAATGACAATCCATTGATTCAACGACCAACCTCCTATTCACAGTTCAACTTAATGCAAAAAATAAGTTATAAAAAATCAGAGCATTGGCTATTTGAATACGCTTTTCATTATTCCGAAACCTCCACCTACTCAAGATACGACAGACTGATTGAAACTCAAAGAAATGGATTGCCCGTAGCTGCTGTTTGGAATTATGGTCCACAAAAATGGATGATGAATTTCTTTAAAGTACAATCGTCGAAAAAAACCAAATGGTATGACCATTTCTCATTTATTGCAGCCTATCAATTTTTTGAAGAAAGCCGAATAAATAGAAACTACAGCGGAAGTAATAAGTTGAGATTAAGAACACAAACCGAAAAAGTTAATGCCTATTCAAGTCATCTGGATTTTGAGAAAAAAATCAGAAAACATCAAATTAATTACGGTTTAGAATTTGTTTTAAATCATGTAGTATCTGAAGGTAAAGCAATAAACATTAGCACCCTTGCCAATATCCCTACTTCCTCTCGTTACCCCAATTCTGAATGGAATAGCAATGCTGCTTATATCAGTTATCAAAACCAAATTAAACCTCGATTATTGATTCTAGGTGGACTGAGGTTCAATACATTTGGCCTATTCTCTGACTTTACAAACAATTTACCATTCTACCCATACTTAAACCAGAAGGTAAAAATCAACAATCAAAGACTAAATTGGAGTTATGGAATGGTTTACAATCCTAGCAAAAAAATCAAAATTAGCGGCAATATCTCTACTGCGTTCCGAGCACCAAATGTAGATGACATTGGCAAAATATTCGATTTTGGCCCTAATGATTTAATTTTACCTAATCCTTTATTGAATGCAGAAAAGGCATTTAACATGGAATTAAACCTTTCTAAAACCATGGGTAACTACATAAAATTTGATATAGGTTTATTTTACACCCAATTAAATGATGCTATGGTAAGACGTGCTATTCAAGTAAATGGCAGTGACAGTATTTTATTTGATGGACAAATGCGCAAAACCTTTTCAATACAAAATGCGGCTAAAGCTGAAGTATATGGGGGGAATTTGGGTATTGAATTAAAACTCCCTAAGGGATTTAGCATAGAAAGCAGATTCAACTACCAACGAGGGACAGAAGAAATGGACAATGGCAACATTAGTAGTTCAAGACATGCAGCACCAGCCTTTGGTATTACAAAGCTTAATTTCAAAACCAATCAACTTCAAATGCAACTTTATTTGATGTATAGTGCAGCCGTAAAACATGAACAGCTGAATGAAGAAGAAAGACAAAAACCATTTATTTATACCAAAGACATCAACGGAAATTTATATTCACCTGAATGGTTTACTTTAAATTATAAAATGATGTATCAATTTTCGCCACTATTTAAAATATCAGCAGGTGTTGAAAACCTATTGGATAAAATGTATCGTCCCTACAGTTCAGGTATTGTTGCCCCCGGCAGAAATTTTATACTTTCACTAAATCTTTCTTTTTAGTAATAATCATAAAAAAACCACTTAATAAAGTGGTTTTTTTATGAATTATCTATACTCTTCATCGTAATGCCTAAATGGCGAAACGGTGTATAAAAGTAAAATGCGTGAATATCTAAATAAAAAAGGGGTTAAAACCAATACAATTGGGATTAAATAAGACAGTATCTTAGTAAAACTCCAATCTGCATTAATAGCTAAGACTCCAAAAATGATCATTAATATGGTATTAAAACCATAGCTAATATACATAGACGCCCAAAAGAAGCCTGTTTCATGTTCAAATTTAAGTCCACAGTGAGGGCAATTGTCATTTGTTTTACTGAACTCAAAAGGATTTAATACAGAAGAAGGGAACACATTTCCTGTTCTACATCTTGGGCATTTACAAGAAACTACACTGTAAAATAAAGAAGGTTTTTTAGCCATTAACTTCTTGACTTTTCTTAAAGTTCTTGTACCACAAGAAACCTACCGTAAATAAAATAACATAGACGGCTCCCATTAACATCAAAATACCGGTATTCAAACCCATACCAACACTTTTGGTATTGGAAGATTGACTACTTTCAACGCTTGCTTTACACATTGGGCATTGAGAAAAAGCTTCTACTAAGAAAAGCATCATTAAGCCGACGGTCAACAAAGATTTTTTCATCATTATGGAGAACAAAGTTAGTTAAAAATATAGTAAAATTAAGTGACTTTAGTCACATTACAAATAATAGGGAGAAATCATAAAATAAACAATAACACCTGTCACGGAAACGTAAAACCATATAGGCCAAACCCATTTGGTTAATTTCTTATGTTTGTCATACTCTCCAACCAATGCACGGTAAACCGCAAAGAGGATGAATGGCAATATTACCCCTGCAAGAGTGATGTGAGTAAGCAACAAAACGTAATAAATCACTTTCATAGCACCTGTACCACCGTAAATAGTTTCAACCGTTGTGAAATGATAAAACACGTAACTAAGTAAAAACAATACTGAAAACAATACAGCTAACATCATTGATTTTCTGTGAGCTTCCAAGTTTCTAACTTTTACAAAATACAATCCCACAACTAGTAAAATAGCAACAATAGAATTGAGTGTTGCACTTATTTTTGGGAAAACATGAGTATCAAATCCAAAGTCAATGTCTAATTTTACTTTACGCATTAAAACGACCAAAGCAAATACAACGATAGACAAAGAAATGATAACTATATTGGCTAATTTATCGTTTTTTTTAAGGCTTGCTTTCATTTGATTTTTTATATTCTAATTTGAGGGCTCTAACTGCATCAATTGTTTCTCGCTTATCGTTCTGCCCACCTGTATCAAAAACACCTCGTACACGTTTTTGTTTGTCCACTAACACAATTTTATTACTGTGAAACAAACCATTGTGTTTATCTTCGGCACCTGGAATTTTAAAACTGTAGGCAGCCAAGTCGTAAATTACAGATCTACTTCCTGTTAAAAAACTCCAATTAGGCAGTTTAGCATTCAGTTGTTTTGCATAATTAAGCAAAACAGAGGGAGTATCATTTTTGGGATCAACCGTAATACTAATAAACCTAACATCGTCATCTTTTTCAAACTCAGTATAAATATGTTGAGCTAGGTAATTGTTCATAGTTGGACATACTGTTTCACAATTTGCAAAAAAGAAACTTACCAAAAGCAGTTTATCATCAAAGTTGGATAATGTGACAGTATCATTATTTTGGTTTACCAATTTAAAATCATCAATAGTATGGTAAACAGTGTCACCATTGGCATCGAGTTCTCTGTCGTAATAGATAGGTAACTTTTTAGAATAGTGTACGCCAGTTTTATTAAGCATTACCCATAAGATAGGTACTACTAGCAATAAAAATAAAAGGCCCAACACTTTCCATGTTGGGCTATTATTTTTTTTAATTTGATTCATTGATTATTGAAAATATTTAACAAGACTAACGTAGTTACCTTCTACCATTAAAAGCCATACCAAGTATGATAGAAAAACTATCGCTGGTAATACTATCATGTAGCGTAAAAACTTAGCTTCGTAATTTAAGTGCATGAATATACCAACAATCAAAATTGCTTTAACTATACCAAATGCAATAAATACGATGTTTCTGAATAAACTTGCTTCAGCGACAAAATAGATAACAAAATCTACTAGTGTGATAGCAAGTAAAATCCAAAATGTTCTCCATAAACTTTTTGTACCATGTGACTCCGAATGAGGCACATATGTTTCTGGAATATATTCGCCTTCTGTGTGTGTATGATGTGAACTGCTCATAAGAATTTTTATAAATTAGATTAAATAATAAAATGTAAATACGAATACCCAAACTAAGTCAACAAAGTGCCAATATAGTCCTACTTTTTCTACCATTTCATAATGACCTCTTCTGATGTAAGTACCACCAATAACATTAAGCCAAACGATGATATTTAAAACAACACCACTTAATACGTGGAAACCGTGGAAACCAGTTACAATAAAAAATAGTGAAGCAAATGGAACAGGTCCTGGGCCTCTGTCAGCGGCTAACCACTCATAGTGACTACCAAAAGACAAAGATTCAGCCTTTTTGAGTCCTGCTTCAGTCAAACCAAACATGTTTGAATCCAAACGACCACCTTCGTGAATGAACTGTGACCATTCCCAAGCTTGACAACCTAAGAATGCAGCACCACCAATAATCGTTAAAATCATATATTTAGAAACTTCAGCATTTGATTTTCTGTGACCAGCTTCAACAGCTAATACCATCGTTACAGATGAGAAAATCAATATAAACGTCATTAATGACACGAACAACAATGGCAAGTGTAAACCATGCGCAAAAGGGAAGTGATTGAATACGTTAGCTGGATCTGGCCAAGGAGTGGTACTTCCAGCATAGCTGAATCTGATAGCCCCATAACCTACTAATAATGAAGAAAAAGTGAATGCATCCGATAAAAGGAAGATCCACATCATCAATTTTCCATAACTTACATTGAATGGAGAACGACCTCCAGCCCATATAGTTTCGTTTGATACTGTTGTTGAATTTGACATGCTAAATATTGAATCTAAATTACTTTGCGAAATAAAGAAATAAAATCAAGAAAATCCAAACAATTCCTAAAAAATGCCAATATGTTTTGCAAATATTTATAAACACCATGTTTTTTTTATGAATCTCCAATCTAGTTGACTTAACTAATGCAATGATTATCAATATAATACCGCCCAATATATGAAACAAGTGAACGCCTGACAAAACATAAACAAATGAGGCAGAAATCTCTCCGGGCTCTCTATTTGAAAAAAACAAGCCCATATCTTTCATTTCGACCCATGCTAAGTATTGTGAAACACAAAAAGACAAAGCCAAAATAAGCGTAATTGTGAGCAAAGATGGAATTTTGTATACATTATCGTTCTTGGCTGCATTGAACGAAAACTGCATAAAAATACTTGAGATAAAAACGATGACAGTACTTATCCAGAACTGAATAGGTAAATCAAAACTTAACCATGCATTGTTATTCATACCATCTGTTTTGTGTACCCAATAGGCACTACTAAATGCAATAAATAACATTGAACTTGCTACAATAAATAGCCAAGTTATAAAAGTTTTTTCGCTAAATGAGTTTTTATGTGTGGACATAGATTGAATATTATTGGTTGACATTTTTTAATTAAAGTAAATAGCTTAAAAGTACAGCAGGCATGTAAATTAACGAAGCAAACATAAGTTTTCTTCCGTCTGCGACACTCAATGATTGGTATAATTTGTATGCTCTGAACAACATAAACAAACCACAAGGCAATATAACAAACAGACTGTATAAACTTGCAAAAGGGGGATCCATCGTCAAAGGATACATGCTCATGAAGATTAACATCAAAGAGTACAATATTGTTTGAAAAGCATTCTTTTTTGTTCTTCCCTCATAGGACGGCAACAAAGTGTAACCTGCTTTTCTGTAATCGTCCTCTAATATCCAAGCGATAGCCCAAAAATGCGGAAACTGCCAAAAAAACTGAATAACAAACAGCAAAATAGCTATTATATCAATATTTCCCGATGCTCCTATCCAACCTATTGCAGGAGGAAAAGCGCCAGGTAGGGCTCCAACAAACACCGCAAATGGCGTATTTTTTTTAAGTGGAGTGTAGGCTAACACATATAAAAACAATGAAACTAAACTTAAGAAAGCAACTCTACCATTGACAAAAAATGCCAATATTAGCAACCCTAAAATACCAATTATAACACTAAAAACCAAGGCATCGTTCACCAACATTCTTCCATCAGCAATTGGTCTGTTTTGAGTACGAGACATCAACTTATCTGTCTCTTTTTCAATAATTTGATTGAACCCATTAGAGGAAGCTACTACAAACATTCCTCCCACAGTTAAGGCAATTAATGTTGTCCAACTAAAAGTTAAACCGAGTTTGTCAACGCCCAAAACATAGGCAATCATCGTTGTGCCAACAACCGAGGCACTTAACCTAAGTTTACTTAGCATCAAATAATCCTTAAAAAATGCTTTAGTAAGAGGTTCGGGTTGTTTGATAGAACTATTTTCTGTCAAGGGATAAAGATTTAAAAATTGAGATGCAAATATACAGCGAAATTCCAAAAACTAAGCCTCCAAATAAGATATGAGAAACTTGAGCCACTAATGGAAAATTATACCTTAAATTGACCACTCCTGTAAAGTATTGCACTATTAATACAGATGACAAACCTAAATTAAAATATTGCCATTTCCTTTCAACTTTTTTGCGCAACACAAATAGTGGAACTAAACTTACAAATATCAAAAATAAAGCCATTAACCAATGTCTTGTAAAACTAATCCCTAAAAAACTAAAGTTAACTGCTTCATTTACTATCAATATGTTTTTGGAAACCGCCACGTCTGTAAAATGCCTTAATTGCGTTCCAAGCACCACTTGTACAATTGACAAAACCACCATCATCAAATAATAGTATTTAAACTTCATTAAAGACAGACTCTCAGAGTTTAACTTTGTTTGATGAATGCTTAGCATAAAAAAGAAAAGTACCGCATAGGCTGCTACATAATGTATGGATATTAAAATCGGAAATAAATTTGTTGCTACCACAATACTTCCCATCCACGCATTAAAGAGCATTAAGATAAATCCAAGAATACCAAATACAAACTTTGATCGACTGATTTGTTTTCTGATGAAGAAAAGGGTTACAAAAAATACTAAAGAGAATAAACCTGACAATACGCCTATAAGTCTGTTGATATATTCAATCCAAGCTTTTGTTGTATTAAATTCTTCGGGTTGAAATAAATTAGGGTCATTTAATATCCTCTCTGACTCTTTTTTAAACCCCAACTTGGCTATTAGTTTCGAAAACTTTTTAGCCTTTTCAACTCTCTTAATTACATATTCGAATTGGTATCCAATTGGCAATTGATTTACGTGGGTTGGCGGATATAATTTATCATAACACTTAGGCCAATCGGGACAACCCATTCCACTTCCGGTACTTCTTACAAAACCACCGGCTAGCAACAACAAAAAAACCGAAGAGATGGTAAGAATACCAAATCTTCGGTTTATTTTTATAAAATCCATAGTTCTAAATTAAACTGTAATATACAGTTAGGCTTGAACTTTTTTTGCTAAAAACAAATGAGCAAACGATGAGAAAAACACTTTAGAAGGTTTTTCTTTAGGTCCACTATACGATGTATCAACGGCAGCAGGAGCGTGATAATGTTCTGGCTCACCATTTCCTGGATCATTTTGAGGGAAGTAATCAGACTCTCTGTCTGGTCTGCTGTACTCATGAGGACCTCTATAAACTGTAGGGATTGCACCAGGCCAGTTACCGTGAATGTGTTCAACTGGAGTAGTCCACTCTAATGTATTAGACTCCCAAGGGTTTTTGGTTGCTTTTTCTCCTCTAAAGATACTATTGAAGAAATTGTATAAGAATAACAATTGAGCTACACCACCTAAGAATGCTGAAACTGTAATAAATACGTTAACATCCATCCAAATATCAAATTCAGGAATTAATGAGAACTGATAGTAACGTCTTGGAACACCAGCTAATCCCATAAAGTGCATTGGGAAGAACACCAAGTATGCAGAAATAAAGGTTAACCAAAAGTGCAATGTTCCTAAAGTTTTGTTCATCATTTTACCAAACATTTTAGGGAACCAATGGTAGATACCTGCAAACATACCAAATATAGCAGCAGAACCCATTACTAAGTGGAAGTGAGCTACCACAAAATAACTGTCGTGTAATTGAATATCAAGAGCGGCATTACCTAAATAAATACCAGTTAAACCTCCTGAAATAAACAATGAAACTAATCCTATTGCGAACATCATCCCAGTTGTGAAACGAATATTACCTTTCCATAACGTTGCCAAATAGTTGAATGTTTTTACAGCAGATGGCACCGCAATAATCAGCGTGACATACATAAACATGGTACCTAAGAATGGATTCATACCTGTAATAAACATGTGGTGACCCCAAACGATAAATGATAAGAAAGAGATACCGATTAATGAAATAACCATTGCAGTGTATCCAAAAATTGGTTTTCTAGCATTTGTTGAAATTACTTCAGATGAAATACCCAAAGCAGGCATTAAGATAATATAAACCTCAGGGTGACCTAAGAACCAAAATAAATGTTGGTATAACACTGGGCTACCACCACTATTCGATAAAGCACCAACACCATTTAAGTGAATATCACTTAAGTAGAAACTAGTACCAAAACTTCTGTCAAAAATCAATAAAAGTCCTGCACCTAATAACACAGGGAATGATAACAAACCTAAAACAGCTGTTAATAAAAACGCCCAAATAGTTAATGGCAATCTGTTCATTGACATCCCTTTTGTACGCATGTTTAAAACAGTTACTATGTAGTTAACACCACCTAAAAGTGCTGAAACGATAAATAATATAATAGCAACTAACCACAAAGTTGTCCCTAATCCAGAACCCGGCATCGCTTTTTCGAGCGCACTAAGAGGAGGATAAACAGTCCAACCAGATGAGGCAGGACCAGTTTCAACTAAGAAAGAGGACATTAATACAACAGAAGACAAGAAGAAGAACCAATATGAAAGCATATTCATAAATGGACTTGCCATGTCTCTTGCACCTACTTGAAGTGGAATGAGTAAATTACTAAAGGTACCACTTAAACCTGCTGTTAATACATAAAACACCATGATAGTTCCGTGAATGGTAACTAGTGCCATGTAATAATTAGGGTCTAATTTTCCACCTTTACCCCATTTACCAAGTAAACTTTCAAACAAAGGGAAAGTTTCATCAGGCCATGCTAACTGCATTCTGAACAATAAAGACATCCCCATACCAAAACAACCCATAATAATACCTGTAATAAGGTATTGTTTTGAAATCATTTTGTGGTCGGTACTAAATATGTATTTAGAGATAAACGACTGTTTGTGGTGATGATCATGATGACCATGTTCATCGTGATGAGTGTGGGAATCAATTGTTGGGTTGGCTGTTATTTCTACTGTACTCATGCTTAATTTAACTTAATTATTATAACAAGATTTTTTTTTGATTGTTTGGATTATTTTAAAGCCAATTTATTAACTGGCTCTGCTGCTACTGTTGAATCTGTTGCGTTCATGATGGCTGGAACCGCTTCAACCTTTTTGAATACAGGTTGTTGGCTTTTTAACCAAGCATCAACTTCTACTTGAGATTCTACCACAACTTTTATTTTCATATTGTAGTGCGATGCTCCACAAATTTTGTTGCAATACAAATAATATTCAAATTCTTCACCAAATTCTTTTTTAGCATCTGCTGTCGATTTAGTTGGTTTGAATGTGAATTTAGTTGGCATACCCGGAACAACGTTCATCTGTGCTCTGAAATGTGGCAACCAAGCACTATGGATAATGTCTTTTGATCTGAAATTCAAAGTAACTAATGAATCTTTTGCTAAATGTATTTCTTGAGTGATAATATCATCTTCCTCAGAACCTGTAAAGGTTGATGCGAAAATTTTTGGATTGCTTTTAATAGCTTCAATACGCTCAATTTGTTTAGTTTTACGTTTGATAGATGCTTCTAATTCTGACAATGTTGTACCGTCCATAACATCATCTATTTGCTTTTGAATAGCCTCCATTGTCGTATAATCTTTTAATCCGTCTGCTGCTGCATAGTCAGCTTTCAGAGACTCTAAAGTAACTTTTAGATTTTTAATAGCTTCTTGGTCTAATTTAATTTTATCTTTTAATTCAAGTAACAATTCATCAACCTCAGGACCGTAAGCCAATCCTAATTCGTTTTTGCCTGAAATGAATTTATAATCAACATTACCTAATACACCATCTTCACCAGCATATCTTGCTTTCCATCCGAACTGGTATGCAAACACTTCGATTTTTTTGATTTTACCTTTGTAATCATCTTCTGCATAAACAACAGATTTCCATGTTTGGTGACCTCTTAAAACCAAAACTGTCAATACAATTGAAGGTATAATGGTCCAAATTACCTCTAGTTTGTTGTTGTGAGAGTAGTATAAAGCTTTTTGTCCGTCTTTTTTTGCGTAAGTAAATGCAAACCAAAACAATAAAAACTGTGTGATAAAAAACACTATTGTGGTTAATGCTAAAGTTATGGTGAACATGCTATCATAGCTTGCACCGTGTTCACTTGCAGAATTGTTTAACAATATCAACTTTCCATGAACTTGATATTCCCATACAACCGCTGCTAAACCAACAATCATAAAAATCAACATTATCCATTTGTTAATTTCATTTTGGTTGATGGTTTCTTTTCCAGTAATTTTAGAGATGTATTTACTGATGTCAAGCGTATTTGCGATAACTAAAACCAATAAAATGACAAAAATAAAAATCGCCCAATTGATTTTTGATGACAAAGCAGAATCTCCTTCATCAACAGTTGGGGCTTCATATTTAAACTCATCTGCACCGAAGAGTGGTTTTTCTGCAGTGACTTGGTCTAGGTTAACTGTCGAAAAATCAAATGATTGATTAATTGAAATAACGGAAATTAATAAAACTACTACTGCTAGTGTAAGTTTTAAAAGATATTTGGTCTTGGTGTTCATTCGTAAGTATAACTATTAAACTTAAATTGGAGGCAAATTTATTGTTATTTTCAAAATAATCTAAAAAAAAAATCTGTTTTTTTCAACTTCCTTGAATTCCAATAAAATCAAGGGATTAACTCTCTTTTGCGCTTTTTATCTCAATCTATCTACAGATGCTAGGAGTTCAATATCTTTTTTAACCCCCTTAAAAGCGAGTAAATTGAACAATAATAGAATTGCAGGGACAAATAACGTCACATAATTCAGGTCAGAGGAAACTAATTCGATACTCGAAGTTCTGTTTAATTTGTAAATTTGATAAATCATATTAAACCAAACTAAAAGTATAAACAAAAAATTAAAAGCGACTAATCGCATTTGAAGTGGTAATTTTTTGAATAAAAAAATGGCAATTAAAGAAATTAATGCAACCGCTATTACAGAATACATAAGAGACCCGTTGGTAAATTCATTGATAGGCTCCGTTTTTACGGTAGTTTTTACAATACCCAACTCGTAAAAATACGCTTTGTCTGAATCTATGTCCGTTACCCTTAATAATCCCTTGGTAACATTGACATTAAACAATATTAAAACTAAATTAATTACTAAAACCAATAATAAATAAAGTGTTTGCTTGCGTTGTATCATTCGGCAAAAATAATCTTTTTTCTATTTCAAAGGGAACAAAAATGAGTTATCATTCCGAAGTTTTCCAATCTTTATAAACCTTGATAACCCAATAAAATCGAATTAGGAAGATAAAAAAAAGAAAAGTGGTTTTTTCATTTTAAATTTTAAATATTTTTTGCGTAAGTTTGCCCTGTCATTTTAATTTTATGTCAGAAAAAAAATCAAAAGCCGGATATTGGATGCTTTTTGCAGTATCACTTGTTACAATTATTGCCTTAATTATCTTTTTACCTGAAGCATTTTGGCTAGCACTTCCAACTACTGTTGGTGGTTTAGCTATGGCTATGGACTGGATTTAATTCACATCAATATTGAGTTTTTCCGAAGGTATCCAAATCAATAAATTTATAAGTTCTTCTGGGTTTTGCTCAAGAAGAGAAGCTGATAAATTAGTAGAACAAGAACGCGTTTCTATTAATGGTAAGCTGGCATTGCCTACGAGTAGAGTTTTGCCAAATGACAGAGTTTGTGTAGACGACGAGGTCATAAAAACTAATAAAAAAGCACCATTTCATATTGCCTTTAACAAACCTAAAGGCATTACAACAACCACTGACCCGAAAGATAAATCAAACATTATTTCTTTTATAAATCATAACCGCAGGATTTTTCCTATCGGTAGATTAGACAAAGATTCTGAAGGATTAATTCTTTTGACTGATGATGGTGATATTGTAAATAAAATTTTACGTTCAGAAAATGAACACGAAAAAGAATACATTGTCACAGTGGACAAACCTGTTACGCCAGAATTTTTAAAGAAAATGGCGAATGGGGTAGAAATTCTTGAAACGATTACAAAACCATGTAAAACATATCAAGAAAGTACCAAAAAATTCAAAATAGTGTTGACCCAAGGGCTCAACCGACAAATCCGCAGAATGTGTACCGCATTAGGTTACGACGTTGTCTCTCTGAAACGAACTCGTATCATGCACATTCAGTTGGACAAAATACCTGTTGGTAAATTCAGAGAACTACTTCCTTCTGAAGTTAAAATTTTAGAAGAAAAACTTAAACACTCTTCTGCTGCACTAGATACAGTTAAGAAAAAAAGAATCCCGAAATCAGCTTTTTACGACAAAAGAACCCCTAAGTTTACACCCAAAGAAGGAGAAACACCCAATAGAGGGCCAAAAGGCAAATTCACAGGAAGTAGAGCGCCCAAAGGGAAACTCAAAACAGAAACTGACAAGAAAAAATCTGTCAGTACTCCGACAAGAAGACCCAAAAAAATGGGACGCAGTGGGGTAAGAAAGAAACAATAAAAAAACCGATCGTTTTTTTAACAATCGGCTCTTAATGTATTTGTAGAATTACCTAATTATTACTTGATAAACTTAAATCCTTTGCCAATAAATTGAGCATTTGACCCCAATTCCTCTTCTATTCTTAGCAACTGATTGTATTTCGCCATTCTGTCACTTCTTGAAGCTGAACCTGTTTTTATTTGACCGCTGTTCATTGCTACTGCAATATCTGCAATTGTACTGTCCTCGGTTTCACCACTTCTGTGACTGATGATATTGGTATAACTGTTTTTTGTTGCTAAATTAATCGCATTGATAGTTTCAGTCAAACTGCCTATTTGGTTTACTTTAACCAAAATACTATTGGCTATTCCTTCTGTAATTCCTTTTTGCAAACGGGTTACATTGGTTACAAATAAGTCATCACCAACCAACTGGACTCTGTCTCCAATAGTTTGAGTTAATTTTTTCCAACTCGACCAATCGTCTTCTGCGCAACCGTCTTCTATAGAAATAATCGGATATTTGTTTACCCAATTTTTCCAATAATCTACCATTTCATCTCCTGTTAATTCGCGTTTGTCTGATTTTTTAAATACATACAAGCCTTTTTCAGCATCCCACAATTCACTTACGGCTGCATCCATAGCAATATAAACATCCTCTCCTGGTCTGAATCCTGCTTTTTCTATAGCCATCAAAACAGTTTCGATTGCTTCTTCATTGCTTTTGATATTAGGTGCAAATCCACCTTCATCTCCCACATTGGTGCTGTATCCTTTTGATTTTAATACCGCTTTTAATTCATGGAATATCTGAACACCCATTCTCAAACTTTCACCAAATGAGTCTGCTTTCGTTGGCATCACCATAAATTCTTGAAAATCGATTGAGTTATCGGCATGCGCACCACCATTTAAAATATTCATCATTGGCAATGGCAATGTATTGGCGTTTACTCCGCCTAAATAACGGTATAAACTTTGACCACTTTCTTGAGCAGCTGCTTTTGCTACAGCAAGTGAAACTGCTAAAATAGCATTAGCCCCTAAATTGGATTTATTGGCAGTACCATCTAATTCTATCATGGTGCGGTCTATGTCATTTTGGTCAAAGATGTATGAACCAATTAGTTCATTACAAATAATTTCATTGACATTTTGAACTGCTTTTAATACGCCTTTTCCTAAGTAAACTGACTTATCGCCGTCTCTTAGTTCTGCGGCTTCGTGAATACCGGTACTTGCACCACTTGGAACAGCGGCTCTACCAAGAGCTCCATTTTCTGTTAAAACATCAACTTCTACGGTTGGATTACCTCTTGAATCAAGAATTTGTCTGGCTTTTATGTCTGCGATTAGGCTCATTGTGGGTGTTATTGGTTAATGGTTATTGGTTATTAGTTAGGGGTTATTAGTCCCGATAGCTATCGGGAAAGGGTTATTGGTTATTAGTTATTGGTTATTAGTTATTAGTTATTAGTTATTAGTTAGTGGTTAGTGGTTATTAGTCCCGATAGCTATCGGGAAAGGGTTATTAGTTAAGTGTTATAGTTCCCCTCTACTTTGGAGAGGGGTTAGGGGTGAGGTAAATTAGGAATTAGGGTTTTATTTCATGCTTTCGAAGAAGGAATCGAATAAGTATCTAGAATCGTGGGGACCGGGGGAAGATTCAGGATGGTATTGAACGCTGAATGCTTTACGTCCTTTTACTCTTATGCCTTCAATTGTATCATCATTTAAGTTAATATGCGTCACTTCTACTTCAGGGAAATCTCCTGATTTAAGAGCAAATCCGTGATTTTGAGTGGTTATTTCACTGTGACCAGTTAATAGGTTTTTAACGGGGTGGTTAAGTCCTCTGTGTCCATTGTGCATTTTGAATGTTTCCATACCCATGGCTCTGCCCAACAACTGATTCCCCAAACAAATACCAAATAAGGGAACATTATTTTGCATTAAAGCTTGCACTGTTTTGACTGCATAATCCATGGCAGAAGGGTCGCCGGGACCGTTAGAAATAAGAACTCCATTTGGATTCCAAGCCATTATTTCTTCGATTGTTGCATGGGCATTAAAAACACCACACTGAGCACCTCTGTCATTTAAACATTGAAGCATGGTATTTTTTACACCAAAATCCAATACGGCAACTTTGAATTCAGATTGGTCGGAACCTCTTAAATAAAACTGAGGGGTAGAAACCTTTGATGACAATTCAAGACCTTCCATATCAGGAACACGATCGAGCATTGCCTTAAGTTCGTTAATATCGGTTACTTCACTACTTAAAATGGCGTTCATTGCACCGGCATTTCTAACATGTCGCACCACTTGACGGGTGTCTAAATTTTGAATACCAACTACTTGATTGTTTACAAAATAATCCTCAAGAGAGGCAAAAGACATTTTACGTGAGTGGTGATTAGCAAAAGTACTACAAACTAGTCCTGAAATTTTAATACCATCACTTTCTATTTCTTGTTCATTAACGCCATAGTTTCCTATGTGTACATTGGTTTGAACTAGTATTTGTCCATAGTAAGAAGGGTCAGTAAATACTTCTTGATAACCAGTCATGCCTGTATTGAAACAAATCTCGCCAGTAGTGGTACCAATTTTGCCGAGGGCATTGCCTTTGAAGAACGTTCCGTCTTTTAAAAGGAGAACAGCTTGTGTTAAACTCATTAAAGTGCAAAATTAGAGGGTTTGATGCAAACGAAAAAATCAATTTAATAACATTTTTTCAATTGAATTGTATTCCTATCAATTGTATTACTTTTGCCCCAATAAAATAAATAAATTATGGAAGTAAAAGACAGCAATGGCACGTTATTAAATGAAGGTGACAGTGTTCAAATCATCAAATATTTAAAGGTAAAAGGCTCTTCTTTAACCTTAAAAAGAGGCACCGTAGTGAAAAAAATCCGCTTAACCGATAACGATGAAGAAATAGAAGGCAAGGTTGAAAAAGGCATGATGGTGCTTAAAACTTGCTTTTTGAAGAAGGTGTAAGGCGGGGAATCATCGTCTTGTTTTTCTTTATAAAACAAACATTTGAATAGATTAAATTCATATTTTTTCTTTATTTTTGAAAAAACTAATTTTTTATGGATGTAGAGGAACCAATCATAGAGTATAGTCAATTGGATTTATCCAAAGAATACACTTATTTCGATTATTTGAAATGGCGTTTTACTGAACGGGTAGAACTTATTTTTGGCAAAATCATCAAAATGAGTCCTGCGCCAAATACAAAGCATCAAAGAACACTTGGCAATTTATTTCTAACATTTTCTAACATTACCAATCCTAAGGGTTGTAAAGTTTTTATTGCCCCTTTTGATGTAAGATTACCAATACCTAATAAAAAAGCTGATAGCACCGTTGTTCAGCCTGACTTATTTGTTTTATGTGATTTAAGCAAGCTGGATGAAAGAGGTTGTAATGGCGCCCCCGACTTGGTGGTCGAAATTTTATCTCCCGGCAATTCTAAACACGATTTGAAAACCAAGTTTGAAGTATATGAATTAGCTGGCGTTAGAGAATACTGGATAGTTGACCCAATGAATGAATGCCTATTCATTTACACTTTAAAAGACCATCTATACATAGGTTTAAAACCTGTTTCGATTGATGATGTTGTTAAAAGCGTAATGTTCCCAGAATTACAGTTTGAATTAAAAGGGATTTTTGATTAAGTTTTTCATAACTTGGGTAGATAATCTATCGACCTTAGTATAAGCTTCTTTAAATAGAACTTTATTTAAGTTTCTTAATCAACCTGAAATATTCTTTTTCTAAAAAAGGTTATAATTATTACAGAAAAAATAACAAGGATAAGCGAATAAAATTGACTGAGTGAGAATAAACCATCAAACACAAATCCTCTACTTTCATCACCTCTATAAAATTCAGAAAAAAAACGGTAGATTGGGTAAACTGTCATAAATATCCAAAACAAGTATCCAACCTTTAGTTTTCCTTTAAAGTAAGATAAGGAAACAAATAATATCAAGCCAAAAACACTATCAATTATTTGAATAGGAAATAATGGTTCATTCTTTGGGAATGCGATACAATAATCGCTTGTGAAAACCAAGCCAATAGACTCCAAATATGTTGGAATCCCATAACAACAGCCGGCCATTAAACAAGCTATTTTACCAACAAAAAGACTTAAAGACATTGCGATAACATTAATATCCAATAAAATAAAAGGATTTATGTTACTAAGCTTTGAGTATAAAAAAGTTGTTAAGAACACAAAAAAAACTCCACCATATAAAACATACCCCTTTCTTAAATTAAAAAAATGATTAAATGAAAAAGAATTGGGAAAATCCTCCATCATATAAAACATTTTGGCACCTGCATATCCAAAAACAAAGATAAAGCTGATGTAGAAATAGAAATCGATGTTTGGCAACTTAGATTTATTAATAAAAATTGCCAAGACTAAAACATATATAACAACTGACAAAATCATAAATATCTGATATAAACTTATACCATATCCTAAAAAATTTATAATTGGGAACATTTTATTTTAAATTATAACTTTTTGCTTGCTCTGATATTATCTCATATTTTACTAGGTTATTTTCATTAGAATACATGACTAACATTCTACCATCTGTAATACCATACTTAAAAAAAGAATTTTGGGTAATTATAATTGACTTTTTTTCAATATTATTCAAGTATTTAGACAAACCAACTAACATATATTCATCCATTAAATACTTAACATCTAATCCTTTGGACTCCCAACCTTGAATTATTTTTGCGTTTACTTTAATACAATCTTCACAACCAGAAGAAATAATTGCCACATATACTTTCTCCCCATCACTTGAAATTACATTTTCTTTAAAAAAATCATATATTAATTTTTCTTTTTCATTAACATATGAATTAGAATTGCAAGAGATTAGTAAACTAAAAATTCCACTTATTAAAAAGAGTACTTTCATATATATTAATTGATTTTTTAATTTTATTGTTTTTCACCCTTATCCCAATATATTCATGAACATAAATGCCATACTTATACAAAATATTATTATTAAATGAGATAATTCTGCCTTTATTGTATTTGTTTAATGTATCTATTAAATTTACATCGTTGTATGCTATTAGAAAATAAATACTATCTGAGGTAGTTGTTGGAATGTTTTTAATTAAATATTTATTTAGATTACTACCACAAAAGTTTCCTTTACATATTCTGTTATTTATTAGTATAATTGTTGAATTTTCAATGTTTATTTTAAATTCTTGTTTTACCATAGTTACAATGGCAACATAGTTATTGTTTTTTTTTCCAAATGAAAAAGAAATAAACACAAAAAAGAAAGCCACAACTTTAATCATAGAAAATTTTATATAAAAGTGTTTTATTTGGCAAATTATAATTTCCGGAATTTGAAACATTAAACAACAAAACACCCTCTTTACATGGCTGTATTGCATTAAGCCAATTCATATTTTCAGGTAAATCTAATTCACTTATTAACTTCATTTCATTATCATAAATCTGCAAAACGAGCCTTTTTTCTGCTAGTGTATTTTTATACCCTTTCTCATTATTTTCATCTAACTTTTTAAAGAAAATTTTGTAAAAATGTTCTTTAAATGGATTGTAAACATAAAAACCATAATAAGCATTATATAATTTAGTTTTCATAAATCTATCTCCAAAGTTTTTAATTCCTGTATTTTTTTCTGTATATACTAATTGTAAAAATGTATCCTTTAAAGATTGAAAATTCAATGTATCAACTTCATTGGAAATTAAATTATATCTTAAACCTAATTTATTAAAAGAAAATGCTATAAATAATGTTTGATTTTTAATCTTAAACATGGTGTTATCTTGCATAATTTGATGAATTTCTTCATCGACTTTTGGACGAATTAAACTTTCAATTTTTAGAACATCTGTATGTAAATTATATGATGCCAATAAATATTCTTTATCTTTCTTATTAAATGAATATATTGGAAAATACAACTGATTTAAGGATTCACAGAATAGCAATGCTGAACTTTGATTAAATCTCTCTGTGTAATTATAAAAAATACTTCCTGATACTGATTTTATTCCTGATTCCATATTTTTAATTTCTTTAAATTTGTAATTTAAAACATTAAACTTCCAAATAGACTTTTTATGTATAAAGAATATAATACTATCTCCTATTAAATCTGATTTTACAATTGCAGTATTAAACACACCATTATTGAATGGTTTAAAATAGGAAGTATCCCATTTGTTATCATTTAATGAAAGTTCTATCCCCTTATACAAAGAATAAAACTTAACTTTATTAGTTGAGCACGAGACTGATATATTATTTTTACCCAATAAATCCCAATAGCTACCTAATGTATCATAATCAAAATAGAAGTTATTAATTACAATACTAGACTTTTCAATGCTAGGCAATCGAAATTGATTTACTTTTTTAGAGCATTGAATCAAAAATATACAGAGTGCTAAAACTTTTAGCACTCTGTATAAAAAAATAAAATTTAATTTGACTGAGGACATGCTTGAGATTCAAGACAAACTTCGGCAGTACCTTCAACTCCACATGCATAAACTGGAGTTGTAAAACCACAATCAATTCTTCTTAATTTAGATGACGGCTGATCTCCACAACCAACCACATTAACACCAGCTCCAGATGCATCAGTTCCAGCTCCAATTACTGCGGCATACATGGAACTTGTCATTAATAATGCTGCTGAAAGCATCACTGTTCTTTTAAATACTTTTTTCATAATATATATAAATAAATTTAGTACAAAACTCACACATTAAAAAAACATAACCAAGAAGCCAAATTTCTAAATTAAAAAATATTTTAAAGGCTATCTAAACATTTAATTTGTATTTTTACTTTAATCAATCAATTCATTTTCTATTAATTTAACAATATCTTCTTTTGTTTCTTTAGAAATTTTAATATAATCAGATATTTCGCCATTCTTTATAAAAAATAGATAATTATCGCCAAAATCAACTCCTCTTTCCTCAAAATATATACTTGGCTTTACTATTACATCTTTATTCGGATATTTTATTTCATTTTGAAAACTACTATCACTACAATCAAGTAGGGCAATCGACTCTGTTTTTATTGACCTAAAAATTTCTCGTGCGGCATCAGTACACAAATCACACCTTGATGTTCTTATTAAAAAAAAAGCAAAACTACCTTGTTTGTCAACTCTAATATTTTTTGCAACTGACAAAATTTCATTTTCCTTGTAAAATTTTTTTTTGTTACTAAAACAACTTTGCAAAATTAGTAAAACTACTAATATTTTGATTATTGACTTACGAACCATTTTATAAAAGATTTTGTAATATTTAAATATTGGATTGGGCATTGATTTTTATTTAAGATAAATGCATAATGCCCAGGCCTTTGGAATCCATATTTTTGGAAATTTTGATAAAGATCCAATTTAACCTTTATTTGACTATTGGTAGATAAAATTTTTATAAGTGTCGTATCCTTGCTACTCAATACTACAAGCACCTTTTTATGTTCATCTAAAACATATTTATTCATAGTTTCATACAACTCATCTGTACACAATTCATTTCCACAAAAATTTGTTCTAAAAATTAAAACCTTATGATAAATTGAGTCATTTTCATTAAATTCATTTTTTATATAGTTTTTAACCATGCAATTTGCATTATTATAATGGTTAGAAATTCTGAATTTATAAGTTGTACAACTATTAAAGTATATAAATATGGAAACAATCCAAATTCTAATTAGATAATACTTCATAATATAAATACTCATAATGATCTTTTTTAGGGTCAATACCATTCTTGTTTATTAAAAATCCATTTTTATACGGCAAAAATGTTAAAACAAACCAAATATCATCAAGAATCTCTTCATGAACTAATGAGAATTGCTCATTAAACACTTGTAAAGAAATAATTCTATCTTTGTGTGTGTAATATAATCCATTATATTTCTTCAATGGTATATTATGATAGTACAATCTATAATATTGTTTCGTATTAGAATTATAAATTATTTGACTATATTTCTCGGAATGAATAAAATAATACCATTCAGAGTCAGATGAAATTTGATCTCTCTGATATTTTGAACTTAAAGGCTTAATAAATTCGGTGGTTTGATATTTCGATTTCCCGCCAATAGTATCCACTTTACTATTTTTAGTTGAAACACGATATATATTTGAAGTAAAAGGGAAACTAATTAAATCATAATTTAAAATATTTAACCTATGAATTTCAAATCCTAACCCATAATGATTTTCATTGATGAAATTTGGATAAGTGAATTTTGAAGTATTAGAATTGGAATTATTAATATTATAGTTAACCTGATATGGATAATTCCCTTCAAAAACTGTCCATTTATTATGTTTTTTATTGATTAAAAATGACCCAAAATGCAAAGTATCATTTTTGCAAAACATCGGAAATCCAAATTCTTGAACTAAGTTAACTGACAAATAATATTTTTCTGTATCAAAGTCTATTGGTAAATCAATATTTTTAAATATTAACTCCGAATTTTGCGTATCCCATCGCACCAAAGTATCCCTTAAAAGAAAAAAATAAACATTATTTTTATACTGACAAAATTGCACAAATGGCTTAGCTCTAACAATAGACTCTTTTAACAAATTGGGGATTTTAACTTTTGATACAGATTTGTTTGAATAGCTTACAATATTTAAAAAATATTTTTCAGTTAAAAAAATAGTTTTTTGAGAATCTATATTGTTGGTAAATGTAAAATAGGCTAAAATATTATCATTTGTATCATTTGATACTCTGATAACAGTCCTAGTCAGTAAAACACTTACATTGGTATCTATTTCTGGCGCGAAATCATTCTTTTGAGAAAAGGATTTTCTTTCACTACAAAAAGAAAAAAATATGGATAAGAATGCAATCCCTATCCATATTTTATTACAGTTAAACATTAATCTTATTATTGACAATCAATTAATTTAAGAGCACATGCATCATCTTTTCCTGATGTTACACATTGTTTCCCATCTGTACCGTCAGTCTTCCTACATTTCACAGTTAATACCATAGCTTGCTGAGATTTAGTATCCCCACAACCACCAGCTCCTGATGCATCAGTCCCTGCTCCAATTACTGCGGCATACATTGCACTTGTCATTAATAATGCCGCTGAAAGCATCACTGTTCTTTTAAATACTTTTTTTATAATATATATTAATAAATTTAGTACAAAACTCACGCATTAAAAAAATATAACCAAGAAGCCAAATTTCTAAATGAAAAAATATTTTAATGGCACTCTAAACATTTAATTTGTATTTTTACTTTAATCAATTTATTCATTTTCTATAACCAAAAAAACACACAATTAGAATTTTTAAGAATTTTAAGCCCCGTTTTGTTGAATAGTTAAAGTAATAAATTAAACAATGCGCCTATAAAACACCTCTAACTAAAACAAGCTAGATAAATATTTAGTATCATTCATAAGCCTAAAATGGCCTTTCATTAAAAAATTGAACACTTTAAGCACTTTTCTTTTTTTCACTCTTTTTAATTAACAAAAAATATTTTAATATAGCATTCAAAGAAGTTGATAATTCCAATTTCCTATTTTAGACAAAACTTAAAAATCCCAAAAAACACCATGATAAATTTTGATGAATTAAACATATACAAAAAAATTAAGTCGATTAGAGAGTTAAAAAAAATCAGCCGTAAAGAAGTTGCGGATCAACTAAACATTGATACCCGCACTTACTCCTATATAGAATCGGGCGATATTAGCCTTTCGATTAAACGTTTATGTCAAATTTGCAATGTCTTTGAAATCACAATAGAAGAACTACTAAATTTTAAACTTTCTATTCATTCTGAAGAAATAAAAAACGTTTCTCCTAAAGAATAATCTTCTATCCCTCCTACTCTATCTCAATAGCTACTTGGTAGTAGTTATTGACGGCACCAAGTAACTTTGTTTTGATGTAATAACTGTCGCAAAACATTTTGAATGCAAAAAACTCGTGATTAGGCACATTAAATTCATCAAAGAATAAAATATCTCCCTTTTTTAAATAAGGAGCTAATGTGGTTAAAACGTACAATGTAGAAGTAAACAAATCGGCATCTAAATGAACAATGAGTTTTTTATCATTGGTTAAATGCCCTTCTTTTAAAAATGAAGGCAACGTGTCTTGGAACAAGCCCTTTACAAATCGCCCTCTCGAGTCTTCTATTAACGGAATCTCTGCATTCATATCCCCCTTTTTAAACACACCCCAATTTTCTGGCAACCCTTCAAAGGTATCGAACCCTACCATTAAATGTTCGGAATTCTTGGTGTTTTCCAACCACCATTTAAAGGACTCGCCTCTACAAACTCCAAATTCCAAATAATTGAAAGCTGCTTTTTCTTCGTTCAAAATATTTAATACACTTTGGTACAAACCATATCTTTTGTAATGGTCGCGTTTCCAATCAAAAAAATCGTTGATTAACAATTTGTTTTTTGACTGTGCACTGATCCATCTTGACAACTGAATGGTGTTGGAAATGGTCAAAAACAAATGTTGAATAAAACCAAATACAAGATGTGGTCGCAACAGTAAAATGAGATTTTTAAAAAATGTAATGAATTTTATTTTGTATCTTTTCATGAAATATCTTTTAGAGAATGTCTATAATTTGGAAATAAAAGGCAAATTTAATTAAAACTCGCTGAGTTAAAACATTATTTAAAAATAATATCAAACTTGAATCATTTCAGTAAGTGCTAAAAAGGCGAACTGTATCGTTTGTCTTTTATCAATTGTTCATCATTCAATGTTTTTAAAAACGCTATTAAATCATGAATATCCTGTGTGGTCAATCTTAAACCTGTTTGCACAGTTTGAACCAAAGCAGGGTCGAGCTAAGTCAAAATATTAATCCAATAAAAAAATGATTATATTTTTACCGATATTTAATTGGGGGTTAAGTTTAAGATATATTCCTAAGAGAAGGCCTTTTTTTTAAGGCCTTTGATTCAGTCCTATTCTATGGAGCATAGATGTGTTGACTAAGAAATGAGACATCGGTTAGTGTTTTCAAAAACGCAATAATTTGTTTTTTTTCGTATTGGCTTAACTGAAGTGCCTTAATTTTTTCGCTTTTATTGGGATGTTGTTTACCTCCAGAATTGTAATGATTTATCACAGCCTCTAAGTCGGGCAAAGAACCATCATACATGTAAGGTGCCGTAACTTCAATATTTCTTAAGCTCGGGATTTTAAATTTGGCCAAATCGGAATCCAATCCCGTTAACCTTTTTCTTCCGGGGTCATTGTATGTTTCATATAACCCATTGTTCTCAAATTGATAGTTTGTGAAATTAAAACCACTGTGACAGTCGCTGCAATTTGTTCTATCACTAAAAAACAAATTCATGCCTTTTTGCTCTTCTTCGGTAAGTGAAATGGTTCCTCTTTTGTATTGATCAAACTTGCTGTTACCACTTATCAAACTACGCTCGAAAGTCGCTAAGGCCCTTGGAATTACATAAAAATCGAGCGGACGGTTGTAGGCCAAGTAACTTAAGTTTTGCAACTTCTGATTTGATGATAAGCGCTTTGCTATGTCCAATATGTTATTGTTAAATTCATTGTGTTCTTGAATGGGAACCAAAACTTGCATTTCCAAACTCGGGACTCCTCCTTCTCTTGTAAAATAGGGATGGTATGCTACATTGATTATACTTGGGGAGTTTCTGTTTCCTAGTCTTTGTTTAAATCCTTTGCTTAATGCAACATTATCGCTAAAACCAAATTGTTGACTGTGGCATGAGGCACAACTAACCGAAGAATCTAAGGACAATTGTTTTTCGTAAAACAAGGCTTTACCGAGCAACCAACGTTCTTTTGTAAAAGCATTATCAGCAGGAAATTCAATAGGAGGAAAACCATCGGGGATAATGATAGACTCAAGGCCAATTTCTTGTTTTTGAATGGGTGCATCTTTTTTACAAGCCACCCAAAAAAGTGGAATTAATACAATTAAACTTTGTTTAACCCATGAGAGCAATTTACTGAACGCTGATTAATTTTGTTCCTAAAAACTGACCGTTCTTTTCAAAATGCAGAAAATAAACACCTGAATTAGAAATGCTTAATGGTGAATTATTATTACCTTGAAACACTGTTTGGCCAAGTTGATTCACTATTTTCACACCATCCCAATCCACATTAGATTTTATTTCAAAAACGCCATTGTTAGGGTTAGGAAACACAATAAAATCATTAGAATATTCGGTCGTTGGTGTTGACAAAGCTTGACCAGCAGGAGAAAACACAAAATCTCTACAATTTTGGAGTGCTGTAACCGACTCATCTGTTTCACCATGAGAAATTACTCCATTCCATAGAGGAATATTTTTTAACACTTTGGTATAATCGGCATCAAGCGCAATATTGATAACATTACCTTCTTTTGTTCCAGAAGTAGCCACTTCGGTTTGAAAATAGTTAATATTTCCTAAACCATGAATTTGGAACATTTGTTTTAATCCGTCGCCTGTCGTTCCTTCCATCACTATAAAACGATAACCTGCACTCCATCCCCAGTGCATCGAAGGACTTTTAGGGGCAAGTGGATGATCTTCGGGCCACGCAGTTGGGTCCTGATTGTTCTGAGGCGTATTTACACCAATAGAAAATTGAATTTTTTCAACACTATCAATGGCTAAATCACCTAAATTAATAGAAGTAGACTTTGTGGCATCTACCAAGATGTAAAGATTATCCAATGAAGTAACTTGACCTTTGTCATGAACGATTTTAACCTTTGATATATAATACATCAACAAATTAACATTAAAATTATTACCTAAATTATTATAGGCAACCTGGTTGTATGCGAACGGGCTTGAACCCAATTTATGATTGATTGTTAACTTAAGAGAATTTGTTTGAGAAAATCCTAAAAAACTAACTCCCAATAAAATAAATAGACTAAAATATTTAAGGGTAAAATTTACTTTCATATAACAAAATTACTATTTTTTTTAAATTTACACAAGCATTAAAAATCTATTAACTTTGCAATCTTGTTGAATCCTACCAAAAAAGACATCCGTTTAGAATCCTTAGAACAGCTACAGGAACAATTTTCAAATGCTGGATTTCCTTCATACACCGCCAAACAAGTATACGAATGGTTGTGGAAAAAGGGGGTCAGAAGCTTTGATGAAATGAGTAATATTTCCAAATCTATTCGAGTTTGGCTAAACGAACATTTCCATTTACTTACAGTTGAAATTTTAACCTCCCAAACCAGTGTTGACGGCACCATAAAACTTGCCTTTAAACTTCATGATGGTGCGGTAGTGGAAGGTGTGCTAATCCCGTCTCCCAATAGAATGACCGCTTGTGTAAGCAGTCAGGTTGGGTGTAGTCTTTCTTGTACTTTCTGTGCCACAGGTGCTATGAAAAGAATCAGAAATTTGGAGCCTGCAGAAATTTACGACCAAGTGTGGCTTATTGACCAATTGGCAAAAACTACTTACCAAATGCCATTGAGTAATATTGTATTCATGGGCATGGGAGAGCCTTTACTTAATTACAGCAATGTAATGGAAGGCATTCATAAAATTACCAGTCCGGAGGGATTGGGGATGTCTGCAAGTAGAATTACGGTTTCCACTGCAGGTATTGCTAAAATGATTAAAAAAATGGGTGACGATGGTGTCCGATTTAACTTAGCCCTTTCGTTGCACGCCGCAAACAATGAAAAAAGAAGTAAAATAATGCCTATTAATGACAGCAATCCTTTGGAAGAATTAATAGAGGCTTTAAATTACTTTTATAAAAAAACGAAACGAAAAATCACATTAGAATACGCTGTAATACAAGACACTAACGACAGCATTGAAGAAGCAGACGAATTAATCAAATTTGCAAAAAGAGTTCCATGCAAAGTCAATTTGATAGAATATAACCCTATTTCTATCTCTGGATTTGCCAGTAGCGACCCCGATAAAATATTAAAATTTGCAGACAGAGTTCAGTCTAAAGGCATTATTGTAAACGTGAGAAGAAGCAGAGGGAAAGACATCGATGCAGCCTGCGGACAATTAGCAAACAAACATTAAAAAAAACATTTTGGAAGAACAAATAACACCTCACAAAGCTGGCTTTGTAAACATCATCGGCAAACCGAATGCAGGAAAAAGTACCCTTAGTAATTTGCTAATAGGAGAACAACTTTCTATTATTACACCTAAGGCTAGTACTACGCGACATAGAATTTTAGGACTCATTAATACCGAACATTCCCAAATCGTTTTGTCGGACACTCCAGGTATTATTGAACCTGCATACAAACTTCACGATAGCATGATGACAGCAGTGAAGGAGAGTATTGATGATGCTGATGTTTTAATTGTGTTAGTTGACGTAACTAATCCCAATTTCAAAGACGAACAAATGGCATTGATTTCAAAAGCCTCTTGCCCTATCATTTTAATTGTCAATAAAATAGACTTGTCGGACCAAAAAGAAGTAGATGCGGTATTGAGTAACTTAAGTACTTTAATAAAACCTGCTGAAACTATTGCTATTTCCGCACTGATTGGGTTTCATCCAGAGAGTTTAATTGAATTAATTCAAAAATACTTACCTACTCACGAAGCGTTTTACCCAAAAGACCAATTAACCGACAGGAATGTACGTTTCTTTGTTAGTGAAATGATTCGTGAAAAAATATTTCACTATTATGAACAAGAAATTCCATACAGTACCGAAGTTATTGTTCACGACTATCAAGAGGGTAAAACTTTAGATAAAATATACGCATACATTATTGTAGAGCGTGACTCACAAAAAGGAATCATTGTCGGTAAAATGGGTGCCGGAATCAAGAAAATTGGGACCGAAGCAAGAAAAGACATTGAAAAATTTGTTGGAAAGAAAGTCTTTCTAGATTTGCGTGTAAAAGTGGAACCTGATTGGAGAAAAAACGAGTTAAAATTGAAACATTGGGGTTACATGGAATAAAATAGCATTTAAACGATGACATTAAATTTCCCAAAAAGCCTGTTTTTTTCCTGTTTATTGTTAGTTGCTTTTACGCCATTGAAAGCACAGAAAAAAAACTATAGAGTCAATTTTGGTTTATTTGGCAATTTTCCTGAGAGGTATTTCAATCCTAACATATCGAAGTATAATGGCAAAAATGCAGGAATAGGGATTCATTTACATCCTCAAAAAATCATAAACAATAGACACTCAATAGGTATTAATTTAGAATATTCTCTTGTTCAAGAAAGTTTCCAAACGGATGCCATTGGTGCTTATGACATTTTCTCAATATCACCTACTTATCATTATTTTATTGGCAAAAGAGCATTCAAACCCTTTGTCGGCGGAGGCATAGGATTGGCGCATGTGGCTTACAATAAACCAGATTTAAATTTAAGTTTAAGACCAATTATTGGCATCACTTATAAGAACTACCTAAACATGTCTTTAGAGTTCACAAAACTAGCTTTGAAAGTTCGATACAATCCTAGAGTAATTGGTCCTTTTGATGATTACTATTTTTGTTTTAAAACTAGTATAAGTATAGGCGTAAAATAACATCAAAATGGGATATCAAATTGAATTAACACTTTCAATATTAGCTATCACTTATTTAACAATCGAAATAGTAAGACATTTTATTTTCAACAACGACAAATGGGCTTTATTTACTGGAGTTATAGCCATGCTTACATTTGCTTTTGGCTTAACTTTATTGATTAAACACGGCTTAATCTTGGATTATTCCACACCAATAGAAATTGCCAAAAATAAATCAAAAATGATGTCTAAAATAGGCGTAGCACTCATAGTAACTTCTACCGTATTTATATCACTTTCTATACTTTACAGCCTATTAGAAAGATTAGGAATAATAAAAAGGAAAATCAGAGACTAGGAAACCAAAGTACCTACTTGTTCGCCCATCATTAATCGTTTAAGATTACCATGTTTATTCATATCAAACACTAGGATAGGCAATTTATTTTCTTGACAAAGTGTAATTGCAGTAAGGTCCATAATATTTAATCCTCTTTCATAGACTTCACTAAACGTAATGTTATCAAATTTAACAGCATCGGCATGTTTTTCAGGGTCGGCAGTATAAACGCCATCAACACGAGTCCCTTTTAATATAAGGTCAGCTTCAATTTCAACAGCTCTTAAAGAGGCCGCTGTATCAGTTGTGAAATATGGATTACCTGTACCAGCACCAAAAATAACAACACGTCCTTTTTCTAAGTGCCTCATGGCTCTTCTTCGAATAAAAGGCTCGCAAATTTGTTCCATTTTAATGGCAGACAATAATCTCGTTTTAATTGCATTTTTTTCAAGAGCTCCTTGCAGCGCCATAGCATTGATTACAGTGGCTAACATGCCCATGTAATCCCCTTGTGCTCTGTCAACCAAACCTCCTTGAACACCTTGAACCCCTCTAAAAATATTACCACCACCTATCACAATGGCAACTTCTATCCCCATGTCTACAACTTCTTTTATTTCATTGGCATATTGTTCTAAGATTTTAGGATCAATACCATATTGTTGGTCGCCCATTAGAGCTTCACCACTAAGTTTCAGGAGAATTCGTTTGTATTTCATTTCAATTGGCAAAAATATAGTTTTTCAATCAATTTATTAATTTTCATCTTCAGAGTTTTTCGAAGATTTATCAGCTTTGTTATAATCCAACTTCATTCCCCAGAACCTCATTTGTCTTAAACACCAAGCTTGACGCTTGCGAGTGTATCCACTTGGGTTGGCGATAGAAAATTTTCTTGGGTTGGGCAGCACTACTGCCATAAGGGCGGCTTCACTTGGGGTCAATCTGGATGCTGATTTTTTAAAATACTTTTGTGATGCAGCTTCAACACCATACACACCATCCCCCAATTCTATCACATTGAGATAAACCTCCATTATACGCTCTTTACTCCACAACAACTCGATCAGAAAAGTAAAATACACTTCAAACCCCTTGCGAATCCAACTTCTACCATGCCACAAAAAAACATTTTTGGCAGTTTGTTGACTAATTGTGCTCGCCCCTCTTCGTTTCGACTTGCCTTTTTCTTCCATTTTTTCATTGTACTTCATCGCTTTTTTAATTGCGCCTAAGTCAAATCCATTGTGTTTTAAGTAGTTTTGATCTTCAGAACACACTACAGCCAATTGAACATAATTGGAAATTTCATCCTTTGACACCCAATCCTTTTCTAGTTTCATTTCGTCCCCATCAGCTTGTTGTTGAAAACACCTTTGGAACATAAATAAGGTATATGGAACAGGAACAAATTTATAAAGCAATACTAGTCCAATACTTAAAATTAAAAACCATTTGATGATGTTTTTAATGGTTTTTAAAATGACAGACCAAACTAAAAATTTTGCAAAAAATGCAGACAATCCAAACATGGGAGCAAACTTATTACTTATTTTATGTATTTTTAACTCGAAAAATAAAAATAGATATCTCCTATTTTTTAAATAAATTCATGTGTGGCTAACAAAACGGAAAGTATTTTTATTTAAAAGGAACCTTAACTTTGTTAAGATAACTATTCAACAACATTTACGTTGGCCGCTTCGAATACCTTTGTTTTTGAATTATAGCGATTCCCTTTTTCCATAATATGAACTATGATGTTTTCAACAGAGATTGGGGTACCTTCTTCAATATCAGCAATATTATTATGCCTGATATGGCGACCGTCAATTATAACAACAGCACCACTTCCAATGGCTTCCATTTCGTACCCTTTTTTAATAATAACGCCTGTATCTTCACCCAAACCAATTCCGATTGCAGAGGGATTACTCGCTACTGCTTGAGCTAATCGTGAGAAACGACCTCTTTTATTGAAGTGAGAATCTATGATAACGTCTTTCACAAAAGCCAATCCAGTTGTAATTTTAACTTCCCCTTTCAGATGGGCATTACTTGCATTACCTTGATAAATCATGGTATTACTCATTGCCATAGCACCGGCACTTGTCCCTGCTATTACAAATCTTTCATTGTAGTAACGCTCAATCAGTAATTCCAAAAACTCAGTTCCACCAAATATAGAAGTAAGTCGCAATTGATTTCCACCGCTAAACATAAGTGCGTCACAAGCTTTTAGACGTTCGTAATAGTCTTTTTGCATAACATCCTCACGATTTCTAATTTTCATGTGACCAATATTTTGACAACCCAACTTAGAGAAAGCATCAATGTAATTTTCACCTACCTCATCAGGAATTTGAGATGCGGTAGTAATAACTTCAATTCTGGCGTCATTATTTCCTATTTCATTAACAATATTCTTAAGGATACCAATTTCCATAAAATTCAGATTATTCCTTGAAATAATTCCTAATTCTAGATCCGTTCCTTTGTCCTCAGCCCCCCCCACAGGTATAAGAATACCTTTTGGTTCTTGATTATTCATAAAAATGACGTTTTGTATATTATTGAAAAAATTAAGCTACAAAAATAACAGATTCTTCATTTTGGTTTTACACAAGATTAACACAGAAAAATTAATAGGATTAAAAAGCAAAAACAAAACATGACATTTTGACTTTTTGACACCATTGAAGCGAAAAAATGGCATAAATTATAAAATGGCACACTTAGTGACTATATGTTGTTACAAACATTCAAATCATTATAAATATATGAATATTCAACCATTAGCAGACAGAGTTTTAGTAGAACCGGCAGCAGCCGAAGTAAAAACAGCAGGAGGAATTATTATTCCAGACACAGCAAAAGAAAAACCTCAAAAAGGGATTGTTGTAGCAGTTGGAGCAGGCAAAAAAGACGAGCCTATGACATGCAAACCTGGCGATACTGTATTGTATGGTAAATACGCAGGTACAGAAATCCAAGTAGAGGGAAAAGATTATTTAATCATGAGAGAAAGCGACATTTTCGCTATCATTTAATTCAATTTAATCAACTCAAAAAAATCAAAAATAACAATTAAAAAAATATATGGCAAAATCAATCCATTTTAACATAGAAGCACGTGAAGGATTAAAACGTGGTGTAGACGCATTAGCGAATGCAGTAAAAGTAACATTAGGACCTAAAGGAAGAAATGTTGTAATCGGCAAAAAATACGGTTCTCCAGTTATTACCAAAGACGGTGTAACGGTCGCAAAAGAAATAGAACTTGAGAATGAAATCGAGAACATGGGTGCACAAATGGTAAAAGAAGTTGCAAGCAAAACTGCTGATTTAGCAGGTGATGGCACAACTACTGCAACCGTTTTAGCCCAAAGCATTGTAACAACAGGAATTAAAAACGTTGCGGCAGGTGCTAATCCAATGGACTTAAAAAGAGGTATCGAGAAAGCTGTTATTGCAACGGTAGAATCTTTAAGAAAACTTTCAAGAGAAATTGGCGACGACAACAATAAAATTGAGCAAGTTGCTACCATCTCAGCAAACAACGACAATACTATTGGAAAACTTATTGCAGAAGCAATGAGAAAAGTTGGTAAAGACGGTGTAATAACTGTTGAAGAAGCAAAAGGCACTGACACCACTGTTGAGGTTGTTGAAGGAATGCAATTTGACAGAGGTTACCAATCTCCATATTTCGTTACCAATGGCGAAAAAATGATTGCTGACTTAGAAGGTGCATACATCTTGATTTACGATAAAAAAATTAGCAGCATGAAAGATTTGCTTCCAATTTTGGAAAAAGTAGTTCAAACTGGCAAACCTTTGGTAATTATCAGTGAAGAAGTAGAAGGTGAAGCTTTGGCAACTTTGGTTGTTAACAAAATTAGAGGATCATTAAAAATTGCAGCTGTAAAAGCTCCTGGTTTTGGCGACAGAAGAAAAGAAATGTTACAAGACATTGCTATCTTAACTGGCGGAACTTTAATTAGCGAAGAGCAAGGCAGAAAATTAGATGATGCTACAATGGAAGATTTGGGTAGAGCAGAAAGCATTACTATCGACAAAGACAACACTACTATTGTGGGTGGTGCTGGCGACAAAGCTGCTATTCAAGCTAGAATTGCACAAATAAAAGCGCAAATCGAAAATACTACAAGCGATTACGACAAAGAAAAACTTCAAGAAAGATTGGCAAAATTAGCTGGTGGTGTAGCGGTATTATACATAGGTGCTGCTAGTGAAGTTGAAATGAAAGAGAAAAAAGACAGAGTAGATGATGCTTTACATGCAACTAGAGCTGCTGTAGAAGAAGGAATAGTTCCAGGTGGTGGAATTGCATACATCAGAGCTTTAGAAGGTTTAGAGAAATTGAAAGGTGATACTGAAGATGAAAATACAGGTATTGCAATTGTTAGAAGAGCATTAGAAGAACCATTAAGACAAATTATTACCAATGCTGGTGGTGAAGGTTCTATCATTGTTCAAAAAGTTAAAGAAGGTAAAGACGATTTTGGTTACAATGCCCGTACAGAACAATACGAGAATTTAATTAAATCAGGTGTTATCGACCCAACTAAAGTAAGCAGAGTTGCTCTAGAAAATGCAGCATCAGTAGCTAGCATGATTTTAACAACAGAATGTGCTTTAGTTGAAATTAAAGAAAAAGAAGCACCTCATGCACATGGCGCGCCAGACATGGGTGGCATGTACTAAGTTTAAATACTTAAAATCTTCAAAATACAAAGCCCCGACTCATAATCGGGGCTTTTTTATTTATTAAATCGAAAGCTCTTTGTAAAAAAAAATCTTATTTTTATTTGTTTTTAAGCATAAAATCTTATTTTTGCACACCTAACTAAATCAGATTCTAGTATTATATACTTCATTTTTTATGAAAATTAACAAGTTCAAAGCAACAAATATATACGGCTATATTAATATAGACGCTGCTTTTGAGCACGATATTTCTTATATTTTGGGCAGTAATGGTTCTGGCAAAACAACGCTTTTAAAATTAATTAGTGCCCTTACAACTCCCTCCTATTCTATTTTAAATTCTATTGATTTTGATTCATTGGAGTTAGAATTATTAAATTCAAGTAACAAAACGGTTACTATTGCCCTTAATAAAACCAATGATTCTGAATTTAAAATTTCATATACTCAACAAAACCACAATTCTGTTGAAGGTGTTTTTACCAAATTTACTTACAACAACCAATTGGACTTTGAGTCTAACGAGGAAAAAAAGAATCATTTGGAAACCTCTTTTTTAGAACAAGAGGTTGTAAAAAACATAAAATCAGCAGGCGCTACTATTTTTGCTTCCTTTAATTCCCCCAATTTAGCGGGATCTTTCTTGTCTAAAATGCGTAATAACTTTATTTTCAGAAGACGTTACGACCAGTTTCCCCTAGACAATTATATCAATTATAGCTTAATAGATTCTCAGGAATGTTTGTATCACTTGGTTGAGAGTATCGAAAAACATACTCAAACTATCAAACTAAAAAAACCAATTATCAATCAAGAATTCAAAAATAGAGTTTTACTAAATTCATTCGAGTTTTTGGAACAACACGACTTGGATTTTATTCCTGATTATGATAGTTTAAAAAACAGAAGAGAACAAGCAATTGAAGCTTTCGAAAATTTTAATTTAACAGGTTTTCTTGACCATGTCAATTCGTTTTTTGATGAATTAGAAATTGTCCAAAGAAACATTTTGGAAGTTGAAAAAAACAACAACAAGGCACAAATAAACTTTGAAACCCTTCATTTGTATCAAACTTGGTTTCAAAATCAACCGCAATTAAAAAGGATAAATGACATTATCCATTTCAATATTTCTTACCAAAAAGAAATTGAAAAATTAAATGACCCAATCCATCAAATAAAGTCGAGTGTAAATGCTTTTTTGGAAGCAAAAAACAAGCGACTAGACATAGACAAAAGTGGCAAAATGACTATTCACTTTAACAATGGAAAAATTGGCTCAATTAGTGAAATTTCTGACGGGGAAAAAAGAATCATTTCTATCCTTATCAATCTTATTGCAATAAGCGAAAAAAACAAACCTAAAAATACAGTTTTCATTATGGACGAACCAGAAACTGGATTAGACAAAGATTGGCAAAAGCAATTACTTAAATCTTTGCAAGAATTGCGACCTGAAACTCAGTTTATTATTGCAACCAACTCCAAAAATATTATTAATAAAACCAAAGGCGAAAGCATTTATTCAATCGATTGATTTCGTAAAAACTGACTTAGATATTAAGATTGAAAAATAATTAATCAATCGACTATCTTTGCAGCATGACAGAAACTACGCCTCCATCAAACTATTCTTTATTTAAAATAGTAATCGGTTTGACAGCGACTTTACTCGTTGTTATTTTTGCTTTACAAAACAGCAATTCTACATTGGTAAAAGTGTTTTTTTGGGAATTCAACGCCCCATTAGTCATTTTGTTTTTACTTTGTTTTACAACAGGTATAGCGATTGGCATTTCAGCAATTATCCCTTTCCGAAAATACGCTAAGAGTCAAGAAAAAATTATTAAAGAACTTAAAACTAAACTTGAAACTAAAGAAGAAAGTAACGATTTAAAACCCCTATAAAATGTCAAAAATTGATGTCACCATTGTTGGTGCAGGAATAGTAGGATTAGCTACTGCACTCCAACTAAAAAAAGCACAACCACAACTCAATATAATAGTTCTTGAAAAAGAAAACAAAGTAGCCGCTCACCAAACTGGCAATAACAGTGGCGTTATTCACAGTGGTATTTACTACAAACCGGGTAGCTTAAAAGCCAAAAACTGTATCGATGGTTACCACATGATGATTGAATTTTGCAAAACAAACAGCATCCCCTTTGACTTGTGTGGCAAAATCATTGTTGCAACTCACGAAAATGAATTAGGTGCTTTAGATGCCATCTACAACAGAGGAGTAGAAAATGGTTTGGAAGGAATTCACTACATTAATGCAGATGAAATCAAGGCCATTGAACCTTATACCTATGGTATCAAAGGCATTTTTGTGCCACAAACTGGAATCGTAGATTACAAAGTGGTCGCTAATAAAATGAAAGAAAATTTTGAGTTATTGGGTGGCGATGTCAGGTTCAATAATAAGGTTATCAATGTTAAGAAAAAGTCAGGTTCTATCATCGTTGAAACCGTAAAAGGTAAAATTGAGACCAAGTTAATTATTAATTGTGCAGGTTTGTATTGCGATAAAATTGCAGCACACACCATCCCCGATTTGGATATGAAAATTATTCCATTCCGAGGAGAATACTATGCCCTAAAGCCTAATAAACGCTTTTTAGTAAAACATTTAATTTACCCTGTTCCTGACCCTAATTTCCCTTTTCTAGGAGTTCATTTTACCCGAAGAATTGATGGTGAAATTGAAGCGGGACCAAATGCAGTTTTGGCATTTAAACGTGAGGGGTACAAAAAATCACAAATCAATATTGCTGAACTATGGGAATCTCTTACTTGGTCGGGCTTTATAAAAGTAGCCTCTAAATATTGGAAAACTGGATTGGGTGAAATGTACAGGTCATTTAATAAAAATGCATTTACTAAAGCCTTAAGTAAACTTTTGCCGGGTATTGAATCAGATGATTTAGTAACAGGAGGCGCAGGAGTTAGAGCTCAAGCATGTGATAAAAATGGTGGCTTAATTGATGATTTTTACATTAAAGAGCTTCCGGGACAAATTCATGTGCTTAATGCACCAAGTCCTGCTGCTACAAGTTCACTGTCAATTGGAAAAACAATTGCTGAATTGGCGGTAAAACATCTTTCTTAAGCAAACAGGTTTTCTTAATTCCCTTTATTGCATTACCTTATTGAGGTAGTCCTGCGCTTTATTGGTGTGATAGTCTTGAAAAAAGGAAGATTCAGGCATCATGAATAACGAAGCCTTTATACAGGTATATGCCTCATCAATGTCTTGAACAATAATGCTGTGACTTTTTTTCAAAAGCTCTCCTAAACCACCATTGCCATAGCCTAAAACAGGGGTTCCTATCAAAATACTTTCATGCGCTAACCTGTTCCAACCTTCATTTACTTTGATTAGAGAAACGGTACACATAGACCTTGAAACTTGGTCTAAATAATCATTAAAACTGTGGAAATAAATTATCTCAAATTGACCATTAAAAGGTTTGGCCAAAGACGAATCTAAGGTACTGAAATAGCAATAATAGCCATCTTGTGTTAAAACCTTCGCTAAACGATAAATATCTTCATGGTTTTTGGCACTATATTGACCCAAATGAATCCAAGCATTTTTATCCTCTTTATGGAATTTAGTATAAAACTCAGCTTCAAATAAATTGGGGAATAATTTCACATTGGGAAGGTGTTGTTCATTTGTTAAATATTGTTGCCAATATTCAGCCACAGTTATCACTTTAAATCTGTTGTGCTTTACCTTTCTTAACAGTTTAAATAAATAAGCATAATAACGCTTCATTAAGTTTGATTTTCCATCGTTGTCATCAAAATTATGCAACACAATCCACACTTGATTTTGATTGAACCAATTTCTAAAAAGCGCTGATAATGCCAAGCGTGAAACGACAATATTTATTTCTGCGTTGGATTTCAAGAAACCCCAAACCATTAAATAAACATACGCAAATAAATAATTAAATTGCTTAGGCAAACGTAATATTTGGTATTGATTTGGCGACAATTCCAACTTATTTACCACCGAATCAAATAAAAACTTTTCGTGCCTATAACCACCTGCTTTTAGAACCCCATGACTTAAATAGTTAAGTTTCATAGGCTTTTAAAATTGAAAATAAATAAATGGTTGAGTGTCCGCCGATTTGGTTAACTGAATTAAAATAACACAAACAATTATAACTGCAACTTTAAACCAAACTGGAGATTTAATAAAAAACTTCTTGTATTCCCATTTGTGTTTCTTTGGCAACCAATGCACCACAAATCCGATAGTCATTAGCAAAAAAACCTCTTTATATCCAACAATAATTCGAGGCAATAACTGCCAATTTAAATCACTGTAAATTTTAGTAATAACTTCTGTAGCTTGTGTCATATCCTCTGCTCTAAAGAAGATACGAGTAAATGAAATAAACACAAATGTATTAAACACCTTCCAGAAATGAACAGGCAATGATTTCATTTTTTCATACGGACTAATTTTACGCCAAAACTTGTAAACCACAATCCCTAAACCATTTAAGCCTCCCCAAATCAAAAAATTGAGAGTTGCGCCATGCCACAAACCACCTAATAACATGGTAATCATCAAGTTGATATTGGTATTAATTGCTTTTTTGAATTCAGCAGAAATTAAGGACAAAGCAAAAAACACAAAACCTACAGAGAGCACAATCCATAGCACCCAACTTGCTTCAAGCAATAATGCCATAAATACACTTAATATTAAAATGATTACGTAAGAAGCGATAGTTCCTTTTCTGTTACCTCCTAATGGTATGTACAAATAATCTTGCAACCACGTGGACAAAGAGATATGCCATCTTTTCCAAAACTCACCTGCATTCTTCGCTTTGTATGGGGAATTGAAATTAGTATTAAGTCTATAACCCATTAATAGAGCAATTCCTATGGCAATATCTGTATAACCTGAAAAATCGAGATAGACTTGAAGAGAATAGGCTATTACGGCCAAAAGATTTTCTAATCCGGTGTATAAAAATGGGTTGGCATAGACTTTATCAATAAAATTAACTGCGATATAATCTCCAACGACCATTTTTTTGAGTAATCCGTTTAAAATCATAAACACCGCTAGTCCAAACTGATAACGACTAAGCGAAAATGGTTGTCTTATTTGGGGAATAAAATCACTCGCTCTAACGATAGGACCGGCTACTAATTGAGGGAAAAAAGAAACATAAAAACCAAAATCAAAGAAATTTTTGGTTGGAGTTAACCTTTTTCGGTAAACATCTATGGTATAACTAAGGGTTTGGAACGTGTAAAAAGAAATACCAACCGGTAAGATAATTTTATCTATTCTGAATGCATCCCCATTATTCAACCAACCATTTCCCCAATGGGCGAAATAATTGAACACTTCGTGATTGGTTTGAAACAACTGATTATAAGAGTCGGTAAAGAAATAAGCATATTTGAAATAGCACAACAAGCCCAAATTAATCACCACACTATATCCCAACAAAAACTTTCTGAGTAATTCTTTTTTGGATTGATGAATAATTCGTGCAATTAAGAATTCATTGGTAATTGTGAAAAGAAGTAGACCAAAAAATAAGCCGCTGGTTTTGTAGTAGAAAAAAACACTGACTAAAAACAGAAATAAATTTTTGATATTATACTGTTTGTATATAACAGTAAACACTGCGTAAACGATAACAAAAAATATCCAAAAATCCATATTTGTAAATATGATTGGATGGTTTTCTGAAAAAGAAAAAAACGATTTTAATATGGTAAGGATATACTCAATCATGCTTTATTTTTGAAACAGGGGTTTTTAAATAATCCAAATACTTTAACACAAAGGCATTAAACATTAAATCACCAACAAGCTTGTATCCTGAGCCTGACAAATGAACACGGTCTTTTGCAGCCATTCCTTGCCTAACCCAAAACTCCATACTCCCCAATCCACCCATTATTGAAAACAAGTCCCAAACACCACCATTGACTTTTCTTGACAAATTTTCCATAACTTGTTTCACCTCTATTCCTGTTTGATTTTTAATGAATTTTCCTTTTCTATTTTTTTTGTAACTATCCGTATTGGTTGTAAACAATATGGCAGTATTTGGAGAAGCTCTTTTAATGATTTGAACCCATGACAAATAATTATTTTCGTAACATGAGGCGCAAAAATTGGGTGCAAATGCATCATTAATTCCAACTGAAAAAATAACCAAATCTGGTTTAATTGCTTTTATTTGCTGTTCCAATAAATTACATTTCAAATAAGTTGGCACAGAGGCGCCATTTGCTCCCACTGCATTATAATTCACACCGGGGGCATCCAAATCGCAAAACATCCCAAATAGAGTAAAACTGGTTTGGGTAGAATCACGCTTGTTTAGTTTAAACGAAACAGAACGCATCACTTTATCAAACACAAATTCAATGTATCCATTTTGTTTGTCTATGATAATTTGTTTGGCAGTATAATTTGAATCTAATTCTATATCAAAACTGTTTTCAGATTGCAAATAAAAAACTTTTACCCTATCAAACACATAATCGATTCTTTCAGATTCAAATAATTGTATTGAAAAAGCAGAAGAACTGTCATAAGTAGTCGTTTGTAGGGCATTCATTCCGATATTCCCATAACAATTATAATTTACGGCACGGCATCCATCCCATTTCCCTTTGTAATCTATCTGATAGTTGGAAGGATTATTGTTTTTAAGTCCCATTTTAAAAGGATAAATCCAACCACGTGCTGCTTGTTTTTGATTGATAAACAAGTTGAAATTATCTCTAAGACGAGAGGACCAAATATCAGCTTGAATGTGGGAACCTCCAAAATGAACAATATTTAGTTTCCCCGTTCCTTGTGAAATTAGTTGGTCAAACTTTCTAAAAAAACTGTAAAATTCAATACTGTCATTAAAAAAATTAATTGAATTTAAATTCTCGTTGACAAAAGGAAAATGTTCGGTATTAACAGGAACATCCTGAGAATGCAAAGAAAAACATGTGCCCAACAACAACATGAATAGATATTTTAAAGCCTTAATCAATTGCTGGTTTTTTTTCTTATTTTGTACATTTCATATTCATTCATCAGCGATTGGTAAAAAATTTCTGATATTTTTTGAGCCCCTTTTGTTGTAAAATGTATGTAATCAGGCGAACCTAAAGAAGGTTTAGAACGCACCCACTCTATCATACTACCGTTGCCTCCCATTGCTTCATACATGTCCCAAAAAACGCCACCAGCTCTTAATGTTGCTGATTTCATTGCATCTCTCAATTCCTCCAAATGTTCGTGTGTTTTCAACTCCCCATTGCGCTTTACCGACATGTCTGCAGGACCAATGACAAAAACAATTAACTGTGGGTCGATAGATTTTAAATACGTAATTTGATCATAAAAACGCTTGCCATAATACTCTGCACCTGATTTGGAACTCATTCCAGGTAAGGCATTTCCGCCATATTGTAAAATCACCATTTTAACACCCAAAGCTTGGTAAGTTCGTTTTAAAGATTCCGCATTGATATTGGCAAACATTAATCCTGAACCACCTCTCATTGGAATATTATCAAGGGCAACGCCTGTTTTATTTTCCAAACTCACACCCAATATTTCCGCTCTACCTCCATTAAATTCCAATGCCACTTTGCCATCTGCACTGTCTGTAGAGAAACTAATGATTTGTTCAATTGAACTTGCTTCTACTGTTTTGGTATCTACCAACTTGTTGTTTGAAAAGCATTTAATTTCTTGCTGAGTTGAATTAGCGCCAATGATAACTTTACAAGTATTAAAACTTCTGTTCTTATAACTGGTATTATCGCGGGCAGTGTACAACACTTTAGCTGAAGGACTGTTTTTGACACAGAAATAGGCCATAGGACCATATTTATTGTGTTTCGACCTAAATTCAGGCGACCCAAAAGTTAGTTTTCTTGTCCAATCTCCCGAAGTTTGAACTGCTACCGTGTACTTTGGCGTCACTTCCAATGCAGGTAGTAAACCGGGACCACTTCCTCCAAAAGACCTTTGTAGTTTTTCTCTTATAAAACTACTAATTCTGTCCATTTCTATTTGAGAATCGCCATAATGAATAATTCTAAAAAAAGTATTGTCTCGTTTCACTTGTTCCAATTCATCAAAAAAACGATCCATTGTGGTATTGGTAAGCGAATTATCGTAATAAAACCTTGCTGAACTTTCAATAGAAGCAATTTCTAGTAGCAACAGTGTGTCATGAAATGAGCGCGATGGTTTTTTGAAAATTTCTATTTTTTTGGCGGCCAAAGTTGCCGAATCCTTTAGAAAAATCTCTCTGGCTTTCAATAAAATAGAGTCTTTACTTTCAGACAAGGAACCGGTATCCATTTGGTCTGAATCAAAATTCATTAATTCAACACCGGCAAGTTTTATGTTATTGGCATCTAAATACAAAGAAACGGCCCCTAATGAACACAAACTAAGAGTGATAAATAGCAATATAGAGTATGGCTTCATGGGGACAATTGATACTAAAATGCAAACCTACATATTTTTTAATTTATTTTTCAGATTGTTTTACCCATTTAAAACACAAATAGTCCACTAAATCCATAACACACATTTCTGTTACTTTTTATGTAAATTTGCGACTTCAAAACTTTATATGGAGAATATAGAAAACAAAGTGGCAAACAGCGGATTAATCACACTTAATCCAGAGGAACTTATCTTAGATTTTCCCTTCAAAACAATAGACATTAAAGAACAATTGTACATGGGTTTAATGTTAAAAGAGAAAGATTTTCGCGATTTTATTAAAAACAACGATTGGAGTATTTTTAAAGACAGTTATGTGAATATTATTTGCAGCAGTGATGCCATAGTTCCAACATGGGCTTACATGCTTATTGCTACAAAATTACAATCTGTTGTTAAGTATGCTATGGTAGGCAGTCGCGAAGAGTTAGAACATCAATTATATATAAATGCAATAGAGCAATTAGATACCGACGAATATTTAGACAAAAGAATTGTAATAAAAGGTTGTGGAGACAAATTCATCCCTAACAATGTTTATTTAAAGCTTACCGACAAACTATTACCCGTTGTAAAATCGTTGATGTTTGGGGAACCATGTAGCACAGTTCCAGTCTTTAAAAAATCTTAATAATTATTTAATATCTATTAAAATAGATATATATTCGCCCCAATTTTAATCCAAATGGAAATTTTATTAATCATTATCTTCGTTCTCGGCTATTTAGCTATAGCATTTGAACATCCGTTGCACATCAACAAAACGGCACCTGCCTTAATTATTGCCGCATTAATGTGGGGTATTTGGGCACTTTTCGAGCACCATCACATCGCTGAAATCAATCTAGAATTGAATCACGAGTTGGCAAACACGGCTCAAATCCTCTTCTTTCTATTAGGCGCTATGACGATTGTCGAAATCATTGATGCCCATCAAGGTTTCAAAATCATCACTAACAGAATTAAAACCAAAGATGCCAGAAAATTATTATGGATTATTGGTTTATTAACCTTTTTCTTATCTGCACTATTAGACAACTTAACTACCGCTATTGTTATGGTTTCATTGTTAAGAAAATTAGTTCACGACAAAGAACAACGTTTGTTTTTTGCAGGTATTGTAATTATTGCTGCCAATGCAGGTGGCGCGTGGTCTCCTATTGGTGACGTTACCACTACTATGCTTTGGATTGGTGGTCAAATTAGCAGTGCCAACATTATAAAAATGCTAATTATTCCATCTTTAGTATGTTTATTTATTCCTTTGATTGTAGTTAGTTTTAAATTAAGAGGAGAAGTTAAACGTGATTCTTACGATTACGACAAAGCAGAAAAAGAAGAAAAAGTAAAAGGCAGTTTATTAATTTTATTATTAGGTATTGCAGGTTTATTGTTTGTTCCTGTTTTCAAAACAGTTACTCACTTACCTCCATACATGGGTATGTTATTCAGTTTGGCTATCGTTTGGATTGCTTCTGAATTATTACATATTGACAAAGAAGAAGAAGAAAGAAAACAATACAGCGCTATTCATGCATTATCAAAAATTGACACCTCAAGTGTTTTGTTTTTCTTAGGTATATTGTTAGCAATAGGCGTTTTACAAGGTATTGGCACTTTGGCAAACTTAGCTGCTTGGATGGACCAAACAATAGGTAATCAGGATTTAATAGCAATAGCTATCGGTTTATTATCAGCTGTAGTTGACAATGTGCCTATTGTAGCTGCAACCATGAAAATGTATAGCATAGAAACATTCCCTATGGATCACAAAATGTGGGAATTCATTGCATACACTGCAGGTACAGGAGGAAGTTGTTTGATTATTGGTTCTGCTGCAGGTGTGGCAGTAATGGGTATGGAAAAAATTGACTTCATTTGGTACTTAAAGAAAATATCTTGGTTAGCGCTATTGGGTTATTTGGCTGGTGCTATTACCTATATTGGTATTTACGCAATAAGCCATTAAGAACAAAAGAAATTAAAGCCTTATTCAAGTTAATAATATTAAAAAAAGGGTATTCAATTTAATGAATACCCTTTTTTTATTTTAAATTTGAAAAAATAAAAAATCTTTCATCCATTTGAACTTTAATAAAAATTATGTTCTTAACCTATGGCAATAAAACTGCAAGAATAAAAAAATACACAGAGTATCAAATCACCTGTTTGAGTTGCAAGAAAAACGACATGGATGTAAAGATTTACAGAGACTATTTTCATGTCTATTTCATCCCTTTTTGTCCAATGGGAGACAATGTAGTCCATGTTCGATGCAAAGTGTGCGACGAACCTGTTCGGGATGAAAAAATCAAAAAAAACCTAAAAAATCAAGTTAAGGCACCCTTCAGTCATTCCGTAAATTGCTGCGGATTGTGCTTGTGGTTGGGGCAATTATACGGAATCTTCTGAATTGCGGAGCACAAATGATAAGATTCTGCATATTCGCAGAGCCGAATTCCAGAATGACGGTTTCTCTTTGTTTGTATTATTACATTGGGAATTAGTTTAAATCTTAAAGCCCAAAAGGAAAAAAACTTAATGATTAATCATCCAAAAGTGGGAGATGTGTACTTAATGGTAAATGACAAAAATCAATTGAACCCCTATTACTTCAATTTTGTCTTTGATATAAAGAATGACAGTATTATGATGTATCGCAATAGAAATGAATACAGTCATTATACCGAACAATTTAATGAGGACGATTATTTTGACACGTCAAATGTCTATAAAACTTCAACTAATGAATTAAAAAACATGCTTGAACGAAATGCCTTAAATTCAATTATCAGAAACTACAAGGAAAATGAATTTAATCGCTTTAAATAGCTTTCGAATTGAATATTAGGGCAATTTGACTATCTCTGTCTTTTCATCTTTATACAACAGATAGTTTTGATTGTTATTGGTAAAAAAGAAATAAGTTAATCCATTTTTAAGTGGCATCACATCCTCTGTCACAAAACTACTACTGCCATTTTTGAAACTCAATTTTTGCAACACTCCTTTTTCAATATTTTTTACATAAACCTGTAAACCTGAAGATGCTTGAACGGCGTGGTAAAGAATATAATTAAGATTAAAGGCATCATGTGTCATGCTTGGTGATGTTGAAAATCCTTTATAATGTGTTTTTTTATCTGATTCTATGATACTCTGTTTCATGTTAAACGGGTCTAAAAACCGTGATAAATTGGCATCAAAAAACACAGGATAAGGAAGCATGTAATACCAATCACTGCCTTTAATGGCATACAAACTAGGTGATACAATTGCTTTTTGCGAAGTAAACATGGCAAATAATGTAAAATGCTTTACAAGCACTCTGCTTTTGGGGTCCGACTTAAGCGTGCTTTTATTTTCATTAAATCTAAAATTTATTTGGCAAAATTGTTTGGAACTGTCGCAATAAAGTAAACGAAGTTGAGCATCATCGGTAAATTCCAACTCTTTGTATTGAGGAAAGTAATTGTAAGAAACTAAGGGAGGATATTTTATAACGTAGACTTTATGAAAGTTTAAATCTTGGTCGAACCGCAACAAACAATAGCTGTACAAATAAAGATTTTTAGGGTTTTTAAATCGGATTGCCACATACAAACTGTCATTCCTATTGCCTATACTCAAAATCTCAAAAACATTAATATTCTGAAACATCACATGCTCTTTGCCTGTGGAATTATCTTTAGACATCCCTATATTTATCAAAGCCTGAGTTGTAATGGTGTCCTTTTTAATGTTTTTCTCCATTTGCTGTTGCTTTGATTGCAAGTCCACTTTTACAAGACTGCTGTGAGTATACAAATACACATGAGTTCCAAAACTAGTAGAACCTAAGTAGTTGTTAGCATTTAATGCATTCACTACAAGGAAAACACAAATTGTAAGTCTTATTTTTTTATTTAAAGTAAATTTAATTGCCATTTATAAAGTCGTATTCATTATTAACAGAAAACAGTTTGAAAATATTGTCTAGGTTTTAATTAAATCAAGAAAAAACAATTGACATCGCAATCCAAAACTAAAAATGAACTATTTTTACTAGTATTGGTGATACATTAACTTAGAATTAAACAGAAGTTTACGATTGCCTTTTTACTGAATAAAAGCCACTGAGAATGGCGTTTTTTACAACAATAATTACCTTACAATTAGTAATTTTTTGGTTTCAAAAAACGGATCATCAAAACCGGGGAAAATAGACTCGATCGTTATTTTTTTGCGCGGGTAAACTTCTTTAAAATTAATCAACTCTTGTGTTAAATCGCCTCCTTTTAAACAAGCAACCTCAGAATCTGTCTTTAAATTCTTGTGTATCCATGCATAAAAATCAACCAATTGGGTCACTGCCCTGCTTACAACCAAATCATACTTGCCTTTAACTTGCTCTGCTCTTAATTGTTCTGCTTTAACATTTGTTAGCCCCGTACCTTCAATAACGGCATTTACAACCCCTATTTTTTTTCCTATAGAATCTACCAAATAAAACTCAATATCAGGGAATAAAATGGCCAAAGGAATTCCAGGGAATCCACCGCCTGTTCCTATGTCTAAGACTGAACGAATTTGAGTAAAATCAATGAATTTTGCTGTAGCCAAAGAATGTAAAACGTGCCTTACATACAATTCATCTATGTCTTTTCGGGAAATGACATTAATTTTCTCATTCCATTCTGTATAAAGCGCATACAACTGATCGAACTGCCTAATTTGCTTTTCAGAAAGTTCCTTAAAATACGTTTGTATGATTGCAGAGTCTACCATTTCTTTTGTTTATTAAATAAATTCACCAACCCAAACATTGCATTATAGATAACATAGAACATATCAAAGAAGGGCATCCATACTATTTTATATTTGTGTTTGAGTTTTTTGAACGCCATAAAAATCAATGGAAATTTAATCAACCAAAACAATAACAACAGAATCAATGTCCAAAACCAATTGTTTAGTAAAAACAAATTAAAAACGATTAAAACCCACATTAACGCATGTGACAAACCAATAAATCCGAGCTTTACTTTGTCTTTAAACTTGTAATATTTCCCAACAAAAGTATGTCTCTTTTTTTGCAAATACCATGTATTAAAACTGCTTTTACTACTTGTAAACATAAAGGCATCGGGATGAATACAAATAGCAGTATTGGTAGAATTAGCTGCGTCTCTTACAAACAAATCATCATCACCTGAAAGCACATGTAAATGACTGGCAAAACCTTTCACTTTCAGGAATAAAGACTTTTTGTAACTCATGTTTCTTCCAACACCCATATAGGCTTTGTTGCGCACTGCGTATGAAAAATACAAAATAGCAGTCCATAAATTATCCATTTGTGAAATTAGATTAACAAAAGTCTGTTTTCTAATAAAGGGAGAATAGCCAAGCACAATTTCTGTAGATGGATTTTCCAGATAAGGGGCAACCATTCTTTGCAACCAATAAGAAGAGGCGGGCATACAGTCAGCATCTGTTAAAACGATAATATCATGAGAGGCCGCTTTTATTCCTAGCGTAAGTGCAAGTTTTTTACCGAGTGTTTGTTTTTTCATTTCTTCGGTCACATACACCCCTTTTACATTCGGAAATTGCTTAACAGATTCTTCAATAAAAGATTTAGTTTCATCCCAACTGGCATCGTCTATTAGAACAATTTCAAAGTTTGGATAATTTTGATTCATCAATTCTGGCAAAAGCTTTTGAATATTTTCAAAATCAGCACGAATGGATATAACAATACTTACAGCTGGCCAAGAAACATGAGTAGGCAAGTCAGTTTTTTTGACTTTTAAAAACGGTAGAATTAAATAGAAATGAACCATTAGTTGTATTAAAACCAAAAGTCCACATGATACAAATAGTACGACTTCAAATATCGTATTGGGATATTGTAATGTCATGTTTATTTGAATCCAATTCCAGTTTTTTGTGAAGGAATATTGTCTGCTTTAAATTCATCAACATCTTCAAAAACAAGTGTCCCAATTACCTTAGCAGTTCTTTTGCTCTTCGGCAATTCGCTCAATCTTAAATGTTGATTTCTCACCGCTTCTTCTATTACCTTTCTTACTGCCCTTCCATTTCCAAAAAACTTATCGCGTTTTTGGTACATGTAGGAAATGTAAGTTTTAAGTTGTTCTTTGGCAGCCTCATCTGGAATTAAGTTATGGTCGGCCAATTGTTGGATAGCGATACCATATAAATCTTCGGCATTAAAGTCTTCGAATAAGAAAGTACGGTCGAACCTAGATTTTAAACCAGGATTGGTCTCCAAGAATTTCTCCATATTTTGAGTATAACCTGCCGCTATTACTACAAATTTTCCTCTTTGGTCTTCCATTCTTTTCAAGATAGTTTCTATGGCTTCTCTGCCGTAATCATTTCCACCACCCTCTGTTAATGAATAGGCCTCATCTATAAACAATACACCTCCTTGTGATTTGTCTAACAACTCAGAGGTTTTTATTGCCGTTTGACCAATGTAACCACCCACTAAAGATTGTCTGTCACACTCCACCAAATGACCACGCTCTAAAATACCCAATGCTTTGTATATCTGAGCTAAAATTCTGGCTACAGTCGTTTTACCCGTTCCAGGGTTACCCAAAAACACGGAATGTAATGAAAATATTTCACGTGGATTTTTTCCAGACTCCTTGTAATATCTCACCAACTTAATCAGTTCATCAATATCATTTTTAACCTTTGCCAAACCGGTAAGTTTTCTGAGTTTTCCAACCGATTCTTTCAATAATTCTTCGTCGATAGGAATATCGGCATCGGTTTTAGACTGAGCCGTAAATGCTTTTAAAACATCTTCTTTTTCAATAGTGCTAAGGGTATCCAAAGTTAATTTATTTGGGTCTTTAACTTTCATTACTCTTAATCCTAAATTCATTTTAAACTCATCAATCATGGAATTAACCATTCTTGCATTTCCAAAGAATTTATCTCTATTTCTGTAAGCATCTACCAAATGTTTGTACATTTCTGCGACAGCACTTTCGCTTAACTTAACACCTCTTTTTTGACAAGCATATTCCGAGATTTTGATTAATTCCTGTGGTATATAATCAGGGAATTCATAAATCATGTTAAAACGCGATTTTAAACCAGGGTTAGACTCAAGGAAAGTGTTCATTTCGGTAGGATAACCTGCCACAATAATGGCAATGTCACTTGCATCGCTCAGTTCTTTCAATAAGATTTCAATGGCTTCTTTTCCAAAGTCTTTACTGTCATCGTCTTTACGGGCTAATGAATAAGCTTCATCAATAAAAAGGATACCATCTTTTGCTTTTTTGATAGCTTCTTTAGTTTTTGGAGCTGTTTGTCCTATAAACTCAGCTACCAAATCCCCTCTATCTACTTCATGCACGTGACCTTTTTTGAGTAACCCTAATTCTTTATAGATTCTACCAAGCATTCTTGCAACGGTGGTTTTACCCGTTCCCGGATTTCCTTTAAAGACTGCATGCAAGTTGATATGCTCACTGTCTGCAACCCCTTTTTCTTTACGCAAAGCAATAAATTTAAGGTAGTTGGTATATTCTTTAACTTTAGATTTAATGCTATCCAAACCAATCATAGCATCTAAATCTTTTAATACATTTTCATAAGAATCATTAACCACAGGAACTTTGGCAACTTCGGGTTTCACCTCACTTGTTTCTTGGTTGTCATCTTCTAATTCGAAGTCAAAATCAGCATCAAAGTAGAACCCTGACTGCACTAAAGGAATAAAATCCTCTTCAACCGCTTCTACGTAATCATCGCCAATTTCGAAAGGCACACTTGCAACTAGTTCGTCCATAAACACCACTTCAATGTAGTAACGACCTCTACCCCAAGTCCCTAACATATCACTACCCCACCCTACAGTGGTACTAAAATTCTCATCGTCAGGCTTTACAAAAAACAGTTTTGTAGCGGAGCCTTTAAGGTATCCTGAAGAGGTTTTATAATTAAACACCAATTCACAGGCCCAATCTGTACTTTTTCTAACTAAATTTTTGGCATTAATTTCGATCCAAATGTAGCGAGTGGTTAGGGCATTGAAACAAATGTAGTATTTTCTTTCATTGTCAATTAAGTTGGCATCGGGACCTTCATAAAGTTTTAAAGTATTAATTTTAAAGAAGGGATTATTTCCATTTTTAACAACGCCTTGACGTTCGATATAGAAACTTTTGGTCGCAAATAGTTCATCATTAACATAGGCTTCCCAACGGTAAGCTCCTGCTTTCCAATAGGTATTGGGTGTTTTTACCCCCCAACCTTCACGAACAAAAACGATATTATCGCGTTTATCGATTGTTCTATCACAGTTTAAATCGCAAATTTCTTCATCTGCTTCATTCAAACATTTCAATTTTAACTTTAAATCCCAATTATCTTCATCGTATTTTTTGTTAAAAAAAGAAAACTCGCAATAAATGTAAGCGGTTTCATTTTCGTCAAAAACAGATCTGTACTTCTTTGCATTGTGTGCCAACCACTCAGTGCTTCCATAGGTTTTAATGTCTCTAAATTTCAACAAGTCTTTGATGCTCATATAAAAAATAATATCAAGTTTCAATATTAAGCAATTCTAAATTTTAAAATGTCAGAAAAATGTATTTTTTTCAATAAATAAAAAAGTTTTTGTTTTTCAAAAATATTGAATATTTTTGCCCCCCTCAATAGGTGAGGTGACTGAGTGGCCTAAAGTAGCAGTTTGCTAAACTGCCGTACGGGAAACTGTACCGAGGGTTCGAATCCCTCCCTCACCGCGAAATAAAGTTGAAAAGTAATTTTACAATTTAAAAAATAAATTGTACTTTTGCAGAAGTTCTTAAAATTAGAAAAGACCCTTTTGGTCGGATGTTTTATAGTTTGGTCCGACATTTATTATTTGTTTGCAAGAATAAGTAATCAAAACAACTACTTCGGGGTGTAGCGTAGCCCGGTATCGCGTCTGCTTTGGGAGCAGAAGGTCGTAGGTTCAAATCCTGCCACCCCGACAAAAACGGCAGTTGACAGTCTAGATATTAATAAACTGTTACTGCCTTTTTTTTTGAATGTTAATGGTCTCGTAGCTCAGTTGGATAGAGCAACAGATTTCTAATCTGTGGGTCAGGGGTTCGAATCCCTTCGGGATCACAAGTATCAAAGCCTTCACATTTGTGGAGGCTTTTTTTA
>JBBAKM010000011.1:1179-86585 GCA_040403495.1 Bacteroidia bacterium | reverse complement strand
AAAAATATAAAAAATAATCTATTTTTGAATTGTACTAAAAAGGGGGAGCCTACACATCCTTTAATGTAATGTCTCGTTTTTTATTATTTACTAAATTAAGAATTTCAAAATTCTTTAAATAACTTTTATAAAAATAAATGTCCTTATCCTCTTGAACTGTATAATTAACCTTATAGCCTTCTAAATCAGAAAACTCATCCGATGTTAAGTTAAATCCAGCAAATTTTTCTTGATCTATAATATTCAGAAGCTGATAATTTGGATTATGCATTAAAATTGAATTGTTTAGCTCTTTTGAAGAATTTATACTGTACTTAAAAGTTGCATTTACCTTTTCTAATGTATAAGGATTCAGCACATAATTATTAACTATCTCCTCATCTTTATTCCTTAAATACATTCTAGTTTCTATAAATAGATGACCGTTATTTAAAACCGCTTTAGAAATTTCCTCTTTTTTGGATTCAAAAGAAATTACTTTTTTGTTCATTAATGTCAAATTACTACTATCAAAAATAAGCAGGTAATACTTATGAGATGCTTGTTTGCTTGTCAAAAATAATACAAATGAAGAATCTGTACCTAAATTATTAAACTCAGTCATTTGCTTTAAACTAAAACCTTTACTTTTTAGCAAGTTTTGAGAATATATATTGTTAAATTGTGCACCTAACACAATCGTTATAAGAATTATTTTTAAATGTTTCATTTCGTTTGTAATATTGATGCGTGCAAATAAAATACATTTTATTATTTTTTTTTCAACTAAAATTAATTTTAGGAATCTGTCAAAGAAATGAAGTAAAACTAGGCAGTAAATCCACAAACATAAATATTGAAAATGAATTCAACAATTCAATGTTTTTAAAATTTTACCCGACTAATTTATTAAGGGGAGATTTTTCTGTGGGTTTTGAAAAAGCTATATCAAGGTATTTTTCTGTTGAACCAGTCGTCTCTACACATTTTAATAATACTATAGAAAATCGCATAAATGATGAGGCGGATTTTTCGGAAAACAGTTACTACCATAGAATAAATTATAACAAAAACAATGTTAAGTTCCTCCCATCATTAGGGACCAAAATATCCCTTAAATATTTCGAGGATGAACATTATGATCTAGAAGGTTTTTATTATTCAATAGGCTTTGCATATATGAATACCAACATAAAACAATCCGTTAATTTTTTGCCAAATAATCAAAGGATCATTAATATTAATGAATTTGAATATAAAATCATGAGAGGTTCAAATATTATGAGTAAAAGAAACAGAAATTTTGAGTTTGCATTTGGCGTTGGCATCAGACAATTTATTTATGACTTAGAAGAGGTTGAAGAGGTTATTAACCCTATCAATTCATCAGTTTCAATTAAACATCAAACCACTAAAATAAATTATTTACTCCCGACTTTTATTTTCAATCTAAACATTGGTTTTCAAATCAAAAAAAAAGGTAAATAGAAATCACAAAAATGTTAATGGAATATGACCATTTTATATTTGGAATAATATTTTAATTTACACCTATTACACCTCAAAATAAAGACTCGTTGATTCTAATAATTCAACAAATTAGAAAATTACCACCCCACTATATCCCCCAAGCCAAACTTACACATGTTGTGAATTGCCCTTGGGTCTTAAATTTCAATTCATCCAAATTGAAATACTTGGCTTCGCATCTCAATTGCATTTGTTCACTGAGGAGGTAGTTGAAATTAATGGATGAATTGAATTACCCAACATACAACTTATTAAAACAGTGGATTTTGAATATTCAAAAAATATTTATAAATTATGTGAATTAATATTATTTTCGCGGCGTTAAAAATCGTTTTGAACTCAAAAAGAATCATTATATTAAATCTGCTCTTTACAGCAATTTTGTCTTTTGTTTCTGTCAACAACATTTTTTTCTCTACTAAAAAAACTACACAAGAGATAAATATTTCTGAAAAAAGTGAAACTGAATTAAATTCAAATAATTTTTTAAAATCCCCCCTTTATCATCAAAATAAACTTAGGGACATCAATAATTTTTTCAGAAACACAAATCTTAACAACTATAACTCTGTTGTTATTTCTAAAGTTTTTATTGATAATGTTTATACTTCTAAGCAAAGTACCACAACCAAGAATGCCTATTTTAATTGGGAAAAACTAGTTTCCTTAAAGCAATTAATAATTTTAAATTGCAGGTATAACATATAATTTTTACTCTTTTTTTCTCAGCATAGGTTTTATCTAACAACCTATTACATTTAATTTCAAAGTTTTACGACTTTTTTGAAGTATTTTTTTTATTCCAAAATTTATACTGTCGATAATGTCATAATTAATCATTAAAAACAGATTTAAAAAACCTGTTAAATGGAATTATAAATCCATTCAATTTTTATAAAAAACAGTACCATTATACAATAAAATGAAATTTCACACATTATTAGTCGTTTTTTACTTATCGACTAACATTCTTCATTCACAGACTATAAAAGAAATCAATACAATTTCTTCAACAAATCCTAAAATAGACAGTACTAAAACTACACCAAATATTACAATTGAAAGCAATACTACTCATCAAAAAGATGAAACAGAAGATAAAGTAGATATTTCATTTGGTGGCTATTTAGAAACTTTTTATTCTCATAACTTTAACAAACCCGCCAATAATATCAATGCATTAAGAGGTTTTGATTTTATTGCAAATTCACTTACTGTAAGCAACTTTGTGTTGGGCACTGATGCCAAATTCAAAAATTTTAGCACTCGTTTGGCAATTAATATTGGAATGACACCAAGCCAGTTTTATAAACAAGAACCAATTACTCCTGCAAGTAATCAGATACCTTCTTTAAATAGTTCAACTTGGCAGTTTATCCAAGAAGCCATCGTTAATTATGACTTTGAAAATATAAAAGGATTATCAGCTCAAATGGGAGTAATGGCAACTCCAATTGGTATTGAAGGATTACCAAGTTTTCAAACTTGGGAATCAAGTGAAAAAAATCATCATTTACATAAAAAAGATTATCGTGAAAATTGGAATTTTTCTAGAAGTAACGCCTTTATTCATGTGCCGGATTATCACAGTGGTATTAGACTATTGTATAGTCCTTCTTCAAAAAGCACCTATTCATTTTATCTTGTTAATGGACAAAATATGGTCACAGATAATAACAACAGTAAAACAATTAGCTTTTCATATTTATGGACTCCAAATAAAAAATTTCATTTAAGTGCTTTGTATATGGGAGGCAATGAGCGACCGACAAACTATGAAATTAAAGGCAGTTGGAGACACTTATTTGATTTTCATACAAGATTTAGTATTTCCAAACGAATAGAATTTATGACTCAGTTTACGCCTGGATTTGAAGCCACGAATTCTGGGACCAATCAATTTTTGATAAATGTTGCCTATTTAAAATACAAAATGACTGAAAAGAATTACTTTGCTATTAGATATGAACATTTATTTGAAAAACTACATAAAGGTGCGTCGTCAAATTTTTTAGTATCATTTGATGAAAAAAACAAAGCTGCATTGTATGGATTCACAGGTACTTTTTCTCATGTACTAGTTAAGGATCATTTGATGTTTCGTGCTGAATACAGACACGATTACGGCACTCAAAATTGGTTTTATAAAGGTGACCTCGAATCTTCAGGCAACTTAAAGTATCCTTTTATTGCCAATTCCAACAGACAAAATACTTTATGTTTAAGCGTTGTTGGTTGGTTTTAATCAAGTAATTAAAACGGCTTAATGATTAATGCTGAACAAAATGTAAAGGTATTTTGTGAATGTTTTAACCACTTTAACTCATTTCTAATATCCATGTATTTATTAATCTTATAATCATAATTTACAGATGCACCAATGGCCTCAAAATGACTGGTTGCAGGCAAGATTACAATTGTGTTAGGATCATAAAAGTATTCAAGTCTTAAAGCTATTTTTTTTCGGTTTGTAGGCTGATACAAATAACCTAATGCAGGTGAGTACCAAATAAAATGATTTGATGAAATAGTTTGTCTACCTATATCAAAAGCTGCTATCATTGAAATTTTATTGGTAAATTGCTTTTGAATGTAAAAATTATGATAATAACGCATACCACTTGCAAGCTCTTTATTTACATGTCCTATAAATGAACTACTATTAATTTTTAAACTACTATCTGGTTGATATATAACTTGATGACCTAAAACAGGTGTTTTATGTATCTCTAATTGATTCATTTGCTGCCATCCATTCAACACCAATAATGAACTTATCCATTTTTCATTTTTAGATGTATGGTTTAATTTAAAACCCATTTCATAATAGGGTGTATTATCTGCCATAATACTCCTGGTTAAGTGCCAACAATCTATGCTTAACGCACTTTCAAAACCTATATGTGATGGTATTAATCCAAAATCTAACCATAAATTATTATTTTTCAATAACTTAAATCCAATATTAGCCTCAAATAAATGCCTTAATGGAGCAGGTTCGTGTGCCAAATTCGCTTGTCCATAATTTCCAGTCATTATTCCCAAGTTACTTCTGAATTTGTTTCTCTCATATGAAGCTTTTAGTAACCCTATGTTTAAATTGAATTGATTTAATTTTTTAAAAGAATTTACATAACTAGGCAGTTCTTTACTACCATCGTTGGGATTTCGATACTGATAATAAAACTCAATGTAAGAGGATAATTTAAAATGAGAAGTAGAATCATTGATTGCCATTAACTCAATATTTTGAATAAATAGCAAAATCAATCCTAAACAAATTCTCTTAAAATTCATTTAATCTCGTTTTTCTATTTGATTGTAAAACCCACCAAATGTTACTTGCTTAACGCCCTCTTCATTAAAGAAATCGCCTGGGAAACCCAATTCAATGGCACTAATAGCATTTAACCTTTGAATGTGTTCTTTTGTCAATTGACAATCTAAGGCTTTGATATTTTCTTGCATTTGTGTCAATTTGGTTGCCCCCACAATAGGAATGCTAGAAAACCCTTGATTCATGGTCCATTGTAACGCCACATGCGCTGGCGCCACTTTCAATTCTTCGGCTATAGCAACCACCTCTTTGGCAATGCCTACTGCACGTTCATTCAATCGTTTACTGTTTTCGGGCAAACGACCTTTGTCACCAACCAAATATTTTCCTGTTAAAGCGCCACCTGCTAGAGGTGCCCAAGGTGTAACGGTCAAATTAAAATGCTTTGCCATCGGTATCAATTCTCTTTCGGGTGTGCGTTGTAGCAAACTGTATTCTACTTGTAACGCCACAAATTGGCTCCATCCCATCAGTTCTGCCAATGTTTGCCCTTTGCTTATCACCCAAGCCGGTGTGTCACTAATACCAATATAATTTACTTTGCCTTGTCTTACCAAATCATCCAAACCGCGCATTACTTCGTCAATAGGGGTTAAATTGTCCCAAATATGGAGGTAAAGCAAGTCAATAAAATCGGTGTTCAATCTTTTTAAACTGGCTTCCACACTGCGCATCATGTTTTTTCTGTTGTTGCCTGAGGCATTCACATTTGTTAAATTATCATGCAGTGAATATTTAGTCGCTATAACGAAATGGTCGCGATTGGGTTGCACAAACTCCCCTATCCACTTTTCGCTAGTTCCTTCGGTGTAGCGATTGGCAGTGTCTATAAAATTACCTCCTGCATTGGCAAAAGCTTCCATTATTTGAAAACTGGCTTCCCTGTCGGCGCCCCAATTCCATTCGGTTCCAAAACCCATTGTACCCAAAGAAAGTTCCGAAACTTTCAATCCACTTCTGCCTAATAATTTGTATTTCATGCTTCACTAATATTGTGTTACAAAGTTAACTAATATTAGTAAATCAAAATCATATAATTACTGAATCTCTAACGGCCTAACTTGATAGGTGTAGGCGTAATATTTGCCAGTATTCCCTTTTTTTACTTTCGTAATTCTAACGTAGTAAATCTGATTGTTTTGTATTAATGCAGGGTCAATTTTCCAAACTAATGTATTGATACCATACCCATTTCTCACCCTTTCTTTGCTCAATGGCAAACTTTTTCCATTCACATTAACAGACACCATTGCTTCGTCGAAAACCGCCTGATGCAGCGAAAAACTCCATCTTTCAAAAATCAAATCTTTGGGAAAATAATAGGGACTTGGCCATGCCACAAATTGTGTGTCGTTGTAATACATCTGATTATTGCTCGGCACCTGTGTTTTGCCAAAAACAGAAATGACCATCGCTGAATTTGTACTGCCATGTCCAAACCGATAATTAAATGGATTAAGCAACCATCTGCGGTGTCCACAAAAATCATTGTTAGCGCCAAAATCATCCATTAACACGTCTAAGCCTTCGGTAAAACTGGCGCCTAATGCTAAGTTACTTTGCGATGCCGCTATTGCACCCTCTTTGGTATAACAACGCCAATTGCTCGGTGGATTATGATTCAAATTGTTATTGGCTTCCATCATTAATGCCGCCGATTGACACTGTGTATTGAGCTGATTGTCTAAAACACATGAATCGTACAATCCACTTAATCTTCTGTAAAAATTCAGTACCGTTATCACTTGTTGATGCCCTTTTTCATTCACCACTCCCTTTTTACACTGACCCACTTGCGGAACGACTGAAAACAAGGTCTTTACATCTTGATTTAAGTTTGGCAAATAATGCAAACGGTAATCTTTGATGGTCATTTGTTTTTGCCAATTCAACACAACGGTGTCCGTTAACATTTTGGCAGGTGTGTTTTTGAACAAGACTCTGAATTTTGAGAAATTCTGAGCTTGGTAAGCCGCCATCAATTGATTTTTATGTGCTGCTTGCAATTGTTCTGCACCACCCTTATTATTCAATATAAAACTTGTGCTTACAAGCAATAGCAATCCCCAAACAATCCACTTACTCATCTTTATAAGAACGCAATAGTTATACCAAAAAGTATGAATTCCTTAAAATTATTTATTCCCTATTGGGTCGTTGTATAAAAGTTCCTCAATGGTATTTCGGGAAACCGCATGGTAACTGTTTTTATATTTTTCGTACCATTTTTTCGCTCTTACTGTACCCTCTTCTGTTTTGCTTAAATTGAAGTAAAGGGGTTCTAAAAACTTTCTTCGTCCTACGGTCGATAAATATTTTTCCAAATAAGGATACGCAACTTCATAGTTATTCTTGATAGCCAAAACATACCAATCGCATTGTATTTCAGCATTAGTGCTTTTGCTAAACCCAAACGTAGTATCCAATTCACTCATTGTTGATTGAATAGAATCCGCATTCAAATTTCTTAACAAGTGTAACCAATGGTGTGTGGTAAACTGTGTGGTATCAATGCTTTTCAATTTCCTAGTTTGGTTGTATTCGCTTGCCATATTTTCAACCTTAAGCAAATATTTGCTTTGTATTTTTGGTAAATTGGCAGGCACACCAATCTCATAAATCCACTCCATCACATTGAATTGTTTTTTGGGATATTTAGACAATAATTCCTTGTTCAGGTAAGCAATGAATGTTTCGGTGTCCACCGTTTTCCATTTAAAGTGATTGAAATATTGGTTTAAAAAAGCATCCCAAGCTTTTCTACCGACTTGCGATTCTAAATACCTCAGGAACATACACCCTTTGACATAAGCAATGTCTGTAACGCCATCATCAGGATTTCTAGCATTTAAATTTAGTTTTAATTTGGTATCACCGGGAGCGGTTAGCATGAGTGATTCCAATGATTTTTGCATTTCATCTAAACTCAATTTTGACAACATATCGGCATAATCTTTTCCATAAATGCTTTCCATGATTCTTTCTTCAAAGTAAACGGTAAAACCTTCGTTTAGCCAAAAGTCATTCCATGTTTTGTTGGTCACCAAATTACCACTCCAACTGTGGGCGAGTTCATGCGCAATCAACGAAACCAAGCTTTTGTCACCTGCAATAATGGTTGGTGTTGCAAAAGTTAAACGGGGATTTTCCATTCCACCAAAAGGAAAACTAGGTGGCAACAACAAGACATCGTAACGGCCCCAAGCGTATGGACCATACAAGGCCTCGGCACTTGAAATCATGGCAGACAAATCACTGAATTCATAAGCAGCTTTTTCCAACATTTCTGGCTCCGCAAAAACGCCACAATTAACTCCCAAACTCTTAAAAGACAAATCACCCACCGCCAATGCCATCAGGTAAGATGGAATAGGTTGAGGCATTTCAAAATGGTAACGCCCTTGTTTGTTTTTTTCAAAATTATTTTCGGCACTCATCAATGCCAAATACTGTGGGTCGCAAGTGATATCCGCAGAATAAGTCATTCTTACAGCAGGCGCATCCATACACGGCACCCACGTTCGGGCTAATATGGCCTGACTTTGCGTGAACAAGAAAGGGTGTTTTTTGCCAAATGTTTGTTCAGGTTCTAGCCACATAAGCGCTTCTGCACTAGGTGATGTTTTGTAGTAAACCGCCACTTTTTCGGTGTTTTTACCAATTTCTATAACCAAAGCTTGACCAAAATGGGTGTATTCTTCGCCCAAACTCCAAGCTGTTTCAAAAGAATCTTCCAATAATATTTTATCAATGACCAAAGATTTAATGTCTAAGATTAAATAACGACAAGCTGTCCTATTTTCGATACTAAGTACCGCTTTACCCGACAATTCCTTGTGTTTGAAATCTACATTCAAGTTCAAATGAATGTGATTCAAACGAACAGAATCATAGTTAGAAAACGAATGGTTATTAACTTTAATTTGTGGCATTACCTTGATTTCCTTATGCTTACAAGAAGTTAAACCGAAGATAACGAGGAGCAGAAACAATATTTTTTTCATTTTACAGTTAGTAGTGGAATAAGACTGCAAAGTTAAGCTTACCTTGATAAATTTGTTTTTTTAATCTTAAATGTTTTTGTTAGATTTGCCCTCCGTTAAAAATTTGGTACTCAATTTGCGTTTTAAAACCATATAAACGAACATCAACATCAAGAATGAACAAATTTCTTATTATCTCTCTTGCTTTCTTTAGTTTTGGCCTGAAAGCACAAACCACAGAACCTGACCCTTATGGATCAGAATATAATTTTGATTCAACTACCTTCGAAGAAACGCCTGCTGAAGCTCCTGCTGTTGTAGAAAAAAAATCTCCACTTGGCTTTAAACCATACGAAAAATTTACCCCTCCTATTGACACCAACTCTAACCTTATTACGTACATTGGTGTAATGCCTTTTAAGCCGTTAGAAAATGATGTTTATGACGGTGGAACCATTGACTCATTGTATTGGAGAGCTAAAAAGTTTTTAATGCAAAAATACACCACAGTGTATAAAGAAGACCCTAAAAAACCTATCCCTTTTCCTAAAGAAATGTTGATAGAAGATTACAAACCTGATGGTGATGTTGGTAGAATTATTATTAAACCAACGGTGCCTTTTATGTTAAAAAACAATGAATTTTCTTACAGCCAAAACGGGACCATCACCTTCAGAATAGACATTCGTGTAAAAGACGACAAATACAAATATAAAATTTCTCACTTCGTTCACAATACCGTTGCCAAAGGGTCTGAAAAACCTATTCAAACCTACTTAGAGTATTATGCTAACCAAAAAAGAGGTGCTAAAGCAAACGATGCTTACCTTTTGGCAGTAGACAAATTGGTGAAAGATTTTATTAAGGAATTGAGCAAGGTTATGAAAGACCCTGTTGTGAAAGATGAAGATGATTTCTAATCTTTAATTTCCTCGTAATCTATATACTCTTCATCTATTGATTTAGACTCTGTTTTCTTAGATTTTCTTTGAGTCTGATTCATTTTTTCATTCATGTCATTCACTTTCTTGTTCAAGTTGGACTGTACCTTGTTGATGGAAATAAATAATTTGATTCCCTGCCAAATGAGATAAATCAAAAAGATATTGAATAATATTTTTAACACGTTACGGCTGCAAATTTACAAAAAAACCCTCATTAGTCTTTTAATTTTCGACTAGTTTTTAATCAAATGAATACAATTTAACAAAGTATCCATTTTTCGTTCGGTTTCTACCCATTCATCTTCCTCAACAGACATTTCATTGATGCCTGCGCCTGCCATTAACATCAATCCATTTTGATAACCCATTCCACTGCGTAAATTCACAAACAATTGCTGACGATTGTCATGACTAACTGGTCCTAAAAAACCTGCATAATAACCTCTGTTGAAAGCTTCATTTTCTATGATAAATTGCATGGCACTCCCTTTGGGAAAACCACACACCGCTGGCGTTGGATGCAAGCGTTCTAACAATTGATTGACTTTATTGGCATCATTGACCGAGACACTAAAAACACTGCACAAGTGCGACACATTGCCTGCTTGTTTGGTTTTAATAGCACCTATACTGGTTGACAACTCCAAAGACAGGATTTGCTGTTCTATGTAATCTCTGATTTGTTGATGTTCTTTCAACTCTTTATCGCCATAAGTATTGTTGTACAAAGTGCCACCTAATGCTTCTGTAAAAAGGGTTGTGCCATTGTAATTGAGCAAAGTTTCGGGGGTTGCACCCAACATAAGCAAACCATCCTCGGTAACACAGGCAAACACAAAAGCATTGGGATACTTGTGTAGCATATTGGCAAACATGGCTTTGTAATCAACCGGACCCTCTATCCACTTGTTTCTGGCTAAAACAACCTTATCAAAACGCTGTTGTTCAATGGCGGTTTTGGCCTCCTTTACACTTTGTAAATACTGGTTTTTGGGAGCCGTTATACTTGCGTGATTGATTGGCAATTGCAGCTCATCAAAAAATGCAGCAATCCCCTTTTCATCAATGGGTGTTATGGTGCCTTTGTGAAAGTAATTTTTTAACTCAGAAGTTTGTAAAACAAAAGGGGCAAAAGCAAAAGCATCCAAACCATTCTCTTGGGCTGTAAAGCCATACAGTTGTGATTGAATGGGGAGTCGCCAAATAAAACGGTAGGTGCTCATCTAGGACCCTTTAACGGTTTTTTACAGCCATAGTCAATCGGCTGATGTGAACCAATTGACCCGCTTGATTTTCAATTTTTATTTCCCAAACTTGGGTAGTAGATCCAATGTGGTGCGGCTTGGCTATCGCATACACCCAATCGCCTTCCATTACTGGACGCAAATGATTGCCATTTAAGTCGAGCCCTAGTGCCACGAATTTAGTTCTGTCAAACACCAAATTTGCCGCCATACTTCCAACACATTCACACAGCGCCAAACTAGCGCCACCATTCAACATTCTGAGCGGTTGAACTGTTTTTTCATTCACAGGCATTTTGGCTTTTAAAAAGTCATCGCCCAATTCTATGAATTCAATTCCTAAATACTCTACCATAGTATTTTTACAGTAGTCATTTAACCATTCTAGTTTTATATTTGCCGTATCAAAAAATATGGAAGCCATTTCAATAAATAATAGCGCAAATATAAACAAAACGATTTACTTAATAAGGCACGGCGAAACCGATTTCAATAAAAAAGGGATTATACAAGGCAGTGGCATCAACAGCGATTTGAATGAAACCGGCAGAACCCAAGCTGAATTGTTTTACCAAAGGTATCAAACCATAACGTTCGACTGCGTGTACACCTCCTTACTCAAACGCACCCATCAGTCGGTAGCCTCCTTTATTCAGAAACACCCGCACAAGGCGATAGCAGAACTGAATGAGATTAATTGGGGGATTATGGAAGGTGTGGAACAAACGCCGGAGCGAGTGGCGCATTTTGAAAGCATAGTGAAGCAATGGCAAAGCGGAGAACTAGACACAGCTGTGGCTGATGGCGAAACACCCCTTGAAATGTTTGAAAGACAGAAAATTGGTTTAGCCAAAATAATGTCACAAACCGAAGAAGAAAAGATATTAATTTGCATGCATGGCAGGGCGATGCGCAGTTTTTTGTGTTTGCTCACCAACACACCCCTTCAGGACATGGAAAAATGGGGACACAGCAATTTGTGTTTGTACGTTTTAAAATTCAACGGGACCTGTTTCGATGTGGTAGAACACAATCAAACGGCGCATTTGTTGGGGTAGATTTGGGTTCAAAAATCATAAATCCATACAAACACACGAAGCAGATATTAAAGGTTTCTCTGATAAAAATATTTGGAGAATGAAGCAGTTTTATGAGACTTAAAAAGATTTCCCAAAACTCTCACCACTGCTGAGAGAAATTAGTTGGACAAATCATCTGTTGATTTTTACAAGGTGTAAAACCATTGAAGAAATGGAATTTTACCTCAAACTCATAAAACAAGAAAAATGTTAGTTGTAAGTGTTGGCTAAGACTTGACAAACAAGGACTTTCAATGTTGCTAAAGCCTATTTTAATATCTGGTTTATCCTGATAATTACATTGTAAAATATAATTTTTAAGGCAAAATAGCCAACTATTAAATTATCTTTTGTATCATTGTAGTCAGGTTTATCCTGATAATTTTACTATGAAAAGTAAATATGTATCAACGCAATCAAACGAACTTCTGTCCTATTTCAATGAACAGAATAAGACTTGTTTTGACTACAACGAGGCAATCCATGCAATGCCTAATTCAAAGGGAAGCACACTTCGGGAACTTCTAAGCGACATGACAAAGCGTGGACTTCTGATGAGATTGAAAGACGGGGTTTATTACATCATACCGTACGAAGCAAATGCTGAAAATTTTATGCCCGACTGGCATTTAATAGCGGGAAACTTGGTAAACGATGCCCAATATTATATTGGTTACTATTCTGCTTTGCAAATTCATAATCTCATCACTCAACCTTCTTTGAAAGAACAAATTGTTGTTTCAAAACAAATTCGACCATCAGAAATAACAATCAAAAATATTCCCTTTCAATTCATTTATCACAACGACAAACATTTTTTCGGTGCAAAAAAAATATGGATTGATAGTTTCAATAAAGTGCTTTGTTCTGATTTAGAAAAAACATTTATAGACTGCTTATTTAAACCTGACTATGCTGGTGGTATAGTGGAAGTAGCAAGGGCAATTTATGCATCAAAAAATAAAATAAAATATGATATCCTGTTCGATTATGCTGTAAAATTTGATTCACAAGCGGTAATAAAGCGATTGGGGTTTTTGTTGGAAACACTGGATATCAATTCAGAAATTATTGACGATTTAAAAAAAATAAAAACGGCTTCTTATATTGTTCTTGATACTGAATTACCAAAGATAGGCAAACGGAATAGCAGGTGGAGTATTCAGCAAAATTTAGACACAGAAACCATTAAATCGGCTATATATACATGATTAAACCCGGAGAAATACAACAAAAAGCTAGAACTGTTGGCGTCCGTGACCAGCAAATTGAAAAAGACTATATTCTTTCATGGATATTAAAAGGGATTGCACAACATGAACAACTTTCAAAAGTTATCGTTTTTAAAGGAGGAACTGTTTTAAAGAAAATCTATTTTGAGGGTTACCGATTTTCAGAGGACTTAGACTTTACCTTAATCAATAATCCAATTTCTAATGGACAAATTTTTGAATGGTTCAGGGAAACCTTTGACTTCATTAAGGAAGAAGCCAATATTCCACTTGAAATCATTGATTTAGATAACTATCTGGGCGAACCCGAAGATGGTAGTATTAACTTTTACATTAGCTATATCGGCCCACTTGGCGGACAAGGAAATAACAAACGAGTAAAAATTGACATCTCGAGAAGCGAACAACTGGTTTTTGAACCAATAATGAAAGATGTTTTCATTGACTATACCGATATGGAAGAACACCAACTTTTGTGTTATCCATTAGAAGAGGTATTAGTGGAGAAAATGCGGTCAGTGATGCAAAGAATGCAAGCCCGTGATTTTTACGACATTTGGTATCTTTTGGAACAACACAGAATGGATGTTAATTTTTATTTGAGCGAATTCGAAACAAAGTGTAAAAGCAAAGAATTAAATCACACAGATTTTACGAAAAAATTAGCCGAACGATTGCCGCAATACAAAGGTCGATGGCAAAGTTCAATGAGTGAACAAATTAAAGACTTGCCCGACTTTGAACAAGTAGAACGCGAGGTGCAAAGGCATTTAAAAAAACTGAACCTGAAATGAATAAATTGAATTTTAGTCATTAAACCTTCAATTAAAATCTCACCATATTTTGATGACATAGAACACAATCAAACAGCGCATTTGTTGGGGTAAATTCTGCATAATAAATTATTAACTACCACAACTTTTGCTCGTTCAAAAAATATATTGCATATTTGTAAAATAACTAAAATTTAGCCTGACATTTCCGACCTATATACATGTAATTTGTTTGATAGATTTTTGGAAATAAAAAGTGTAATTATGTTATCGCATAGTAAAAACAAAAAGAAGAAATTGACATTTTCAAAAAGAGTAAACTAGTCTCCTATAAATTAATACATACCCTTAGCGACATCAGAATCGTAAAATATTGAGTTCAAAGTAACCTGGAGAGATGAATACATGAAATGGATATGTGGTTTTGCAAATGCTCAAGGTGGAACTTTGTTTATAGGAATTGATGACAATGGCAACTGCAAACATTTGGATAATGCCAAAAAACTTTTAGAAGATTTACCTAATCAAGTTAGGGATTTCTTGGGTTTAATGGTAGATGTAAATTTGCATACAACAAATGGCGACGATTATTTGGAAATTGTGGTTGAGCCCTATCCATTCCCTATTAGCTTAAGAGGTAAATATTATTATAGAAGTGGAAGCACATTACAGGAGTTAAAAGGTGCAGCTTTGACTAAATTTCTATTGCAACAACAAGGCAAAAAATGGGATGGAGTGCCGATTCCTAATGTCACAACAGACGACTTAAAAAACGAGACCTTTGATTTCTTCAGAAGAAAAGCAACAAAAAGCAAACGTCTTGATTATGAGGATTTAGAAGGAACAAATCAAGAACTTTTGGAAAGCTTACAATTGTATTTAGAAGATGAAAAAACTCTCAAACGAGCCGCTATTTTACTTTTTCATCCCAAACCTGAAAGGTATGTAACAGGAGCTTACATCAAAATTGGTTATTTCGAAAATGAAGCGGATTTGATGTATCAAGATGAGGCACACGGTAATTTGTTTGAGCAGATTGAGAAAACAATGGATTTGCTTTTTACAAAATACATCAAAGCATTGATAAGCTATGAAGGGATTTCCAGAGTAGAAACGTATGAATATCCTAGTGAAGCCATCCGAGAGGCCATACTAAATGCTGTTGCTCACAAAGATTATTCGGGTGGTGCTCCCATTCAAATTAAGGTTTATAAAGATCGAATAATGATATGGAACGATGGCCAATTACCCGATAATTGGACGGTAACAAATCTACTGAATAGGCACGCTTCTAAGCCCTATAATCCTGACATTGCGAATACGCTTTTCAGATGCGGCTACATTGAATCATGGGGAAGAGGTATTGAGAAAATGATTTATTATTGTTCTCAAGCAAATATTCCTGCACCAAGCTACTCTTTTGAAGGTTCTGACTTCTTAGTTGAGTTCAGGAAAGATATTTATTACGAAGAGTATTTGACTAACTTAGGTTTAAACAAAAGACAAGTAAAAGCAGTCCTTTATACAAAAGAAAAGGATAAAATCACAAACAGTGATTATCAGGAAATAAATAATGTATCAAAACGAACCGCCACAAATGAGTTAACTGATTTGGTACAGAAATATACATTATTTGCAAGAAAAGGAACATCTGGATCAAATATATTCTATATAATAGTGGGGCAATAGTGGGGCATTTGGGGCAATAGTGGGGCAAAAATAAAACCTTAAAAGAAGTTGAATTTTCAGAACATGACACCCTTACCTATTTCAGTCCCTTAAATAGGATTAGCCAAAATAATGTAAAACACAGCCAAACAAAACATCTTAATCTGCATGCATGGCAGAGCGATGCGCAGTTTTTTGTGTTTGCTCACCAACACACCCCTTCAGGACATGGAAAAATGGGGACACAGCAATTTGTGTTTGTATGTTTTAAAATTCAACGGCACCTGTTTCGATGTGGTTGAACACAATCAAACCGAACATTTGTTGGGGTAGACAAAACTTTTGGTAAATAAGTACCATTTTATTTTGTTAGTTTAAAAAATAAAACGCATTTTTGTAAAACAACTAAAAAAGACTAATTCAAGTCATTCTTATACAACACAATATGGTTCTATAAGTCTGATTTCATCAGGTATAAATGTAAGTTGTTAGTAAAACTGAAAATCAAAACGTAACAAAAAAATTAAAATTTAAATATGACAGAAGCTCATTTCTTAAACAAGGTCTTTGGCAAAACGGATATGTCTAAAGAAGAAATGGAAATTACAATTTCCAAATTTAAACAAGTAACGTTCGAAAAGAATAGTTTCCTACTAGAAGAAGGTAAAACAGCAAATAATTATTGGTTTATTCAAAGTGGGTTTATACGGTCTTACGTTATGGACACTGAAGGAAATGACATTACAACAAACTTTTTTTCAGTTGGCAATATAGTTATCGACTGGCCTTCTTTCTTTTTAAGAAATCCGACAAGAGAGAATATTCAAGCACTTTCGGATTGTGTTTGCTGGCAATTAGACTTTGACACATTTCAAGAACTTTTTCATAGCATCCGAAATTTTAGAGAACAAGGACGAACAACATTAGTAGGTAGTTATTTTGCTTTAAAAAGCCATAGTATTTCCATGATAGCCGACCAAGCCAAAGACCGTTATTTAAAACTACTTAAAGAAAAACCTCATATTGTACAAAATGTATCTCTAAAACACATAGCCACATATTTGGGCATAACAGACACTTCATTGAGCCGAATTAGGAAGGAAATTTCTAACGAATAAAATTTCTTGCCATATGGCAAGATTTATTTTTTTTATTTGGATGAATTTTGCATCATCATTAATTATTAAAATTTAAAATATGTCACAGTTAAAAGAATTTATGTTGCTTTTCAGATACGAACCGAGCAACGAAGAGCCGACAGTACAACAAATATCAGAAATGCACAAACATTGGGGAGAATTTATTGGTGGAATTGCAATGCAAGGGAAATTGGTAAGTACGCACCAATTGGGCTTTGAAGGAAAAAAAATTTTTGCCAATCAAAGCACAGAAAACGGTTTTCATATTGTAGAAGGACAAACCATAGGTGGTAATATGGTTTTAAAAGCCGAATCAATAGAATCAGCCACAGAACTTGCAAAAAAATGCCCAATACTTTTTATGGGTGGCACAGTAGAAGTCAGAGATGTAATACCAATGAACTAATTATAAACTTTTTAAAATGAACAAAAAAATGATATTTGCAATAATTGGAATCGCTCTTGTAGCATTCATAGGATTTGGTTTGTATAAAGCCAATGGTTTGAAATCAATTCAAATCATTAAAACCGTTACCATAAAGGGAACTAAACAAGAAGTTTTTGACATGGTAAAGTACTTACAAAACTTCCCAAAATGGTCGCCATTTTTGGCACAAGACCCAACACAGAAGTATGAAGTAAAAGGAACCGACGGAAAAGTTGGCGCACAATACCATTGGAACGGAAATAAAGGTAAAGATTTAGGTTACCAGGAAATCTTAAAAATTGATGAACTCAATTTTGTGGGTATGATGTGTGACATTCAAAAACCCTTTGTAGCAAAACCAACATTTGACTATTACTTTACCGAAACAGCAAACGGCATAGAAGTTAAACAAGATTTTAAATTAGAATCAGGTTTAGTTGACGCATTTTTTATGTGGTTGTTTGGAGCAAAATCCGAAATGGAAAAAACCAATCAACAAGGTTTAAACTTGTTAAAGATAGCCGTTGAAAATAAAAATTAAATACTATGGACAAGGCAGAACTAACAATGATAGAGAACCTGAAATCTAAAACAGGTCATTCCATAGATGAATGGAAAATTGTAATCAGTAAACAAAACCTTAGTAAACACGGTGAAATTGTGAAGTATTTAAAAGAAGCCCACAATATCACTCACGGATACGCCACAACTATTGCTTCAAAAGTATTGGGTTCATATGCTGCATCAACATCAGATACAGACGAACTAATCACAAACCAATACAAAGGTAAAGAACACTTGAAAGCTTTTTATGACAAATTGATTTCAGAAATAAATCAGTTTGATGGTGATTTTGAAATCTCACCTAAAAAAGCTTACGTAAGTTTGAGACGAAAAAAGCAATTTGTAACGCTTAATCCTGCATCAAAATCAAGATTTGAAATAGGTTTTAATCTCAAAGGTATAGAAGCCAAAGGTAAATTAGAAGCTGAAAAACCTATGGCAATGTGTTCTCATAAAATCAACTTATCTGACATCGCTGAAATTAATAAAGAAGTAATAGATTGGATAAAATTGGCTTATGAACAAGCAGGCTAAATGGATATAAATATCGGTTTTATAATAACGACTCTTTTAGTGCTCTTGTTTTTCTATTTAGGGACAGATAGGAATAAGAGAGTTTTAATTGTTTCCATTTCATGGCTCATTTTAATTAGTTTTATATCACTAACAGGCTTTTTTCAAAACACAAATACTATCCCACCAAGGTTTTTGATTGTGTTGATTGGCAATATTGTTTTCATAGCTTTTCTATACTCAAATCTTAAAATTGTTTCCTTAGATTATCGTTATGCAATGCTAGTTCACGCATTACGTATTCCAGTAGAAATAACGTTGCATTTCTTGTTTTTACGAAAGCAAGTACCTGAAATTATGACTTTTAATGGTTTAAACTTTGATATTATTATTGGTATATCAGCACTTATATTTTTCATTCTAAGTCAATTATTCAAAGTCAATCTTGGCACAAAAACAATTCTGATTTGGAATATTATTGGACTTTTGTTTTTAATGAATATTTTAGTAATAGCTATCTTATCAGCCCCTTTACCTATTCAACAACTCGCTTTTGAACAACCTAATATAGCGGTACTGTCATTTCCATATATATTACTTCCTTCATTTATAGTTCCGATTGTTTTTTTGACACATATCATCTTGATAAAACAACTAACGACAAGATGAATTACTATACCAACAGGGTTGAGCTACGCTTTTTTTTCAATTGGTAAATTGATCGGTCCTATGCATCCTAACAGTACTTCGCAAACCACTGCTTCAGATGAAGAAAATTGACTAATTTGCTAAGCCCCAAACCATCAGCAGACAACTTAAATAAAAACAGACACATTGAAGAACAAAGGACTCCTAATAACAACTATTGTTTTCTTTCTTTTAGTAAACACTTCTTACTATTGGTTTGATGACCTTGGAGATTTTGAAATTCCTGCTTTTTTTATTTTAGTTTTTGTTTTTGCGGGACTTGGAGTTGAGATGTTGCGACAACTTTATATTGCTATCAAAGAAAAGTTCAAAAACAAACACAGAATACTAACTATTGGGATATTAATTACAGTTTTAACTATAGTCTATTTAAAGCCCCATAAACTTATCAACTTTGAAAAATTTGAAAACAAAATTAATGACTTTAGAACAATACTTAGACAACATTAATAAACTATATAAATTGGGTAATGCAACCGAGCATACTTTTCCTGGAGATTTACAACAACTTTTAGAAAGCTTAGCGCAAGGTCGAACCCCCAATCTAATCCCAGAAATTATAAAGCAAATAGCAGATAAATTAGGATTAACTTTCGTACCCGAAAAACCAGCTCCCCTCCTTTTGAAGGAGGGGCTAGGGGTGGTTGAAAACAACAAACAACAAATTAGTCCAAGAGCAATTAACAAACACCAACTTAACAATCTTCCATACCTAAAAACTTTTAGAAAAAAGCTTAGAAACAACTTAACACCAGCAGAAGCTAAGTTCTGGACTTTGGTTCAAAACTCTAAATTAGAAGGTAGAAAGTTCAGAAGGCAACACAGCGTAGGTAATTATATTTTAGATTTTTACTGTCCTAGCGAAAAACTGGCAATTGAATTAGATGGTGAAGTGCATTTTAATGAAACAGCACAACTAAAAGATGCAGAAAGAACCTTGTTTTTAAAGTATTATGGCATCAAAGTATTACGATTTGAAAACAAATTAGTCTTTGAACAAACTGAACAGGTTTTAGATGAAATAAAAGAAAGTTTTGGGTGGAGTAAGATTATTCCTGAAAATGGGGGTTTGGCAAGTGATGTGGTTGAGGTAACAACCACCCCTGCCCCTCCTTTGGAAGGAGGGGAGCTTGGGGAGCTTGGGGAGTTTGGGGAGCTTGGGGTATATGCTCCGATTGATATTTTGGATTACATCTATGCGGCTTTACATTCTCATACTTACCGTGAGAAGTACAAAGAGTTTTTGAAAATAGATTTTCCTAGAGTGCCTTATCCTAAAGACAAAGAAACCTTTTGGCAATTGGTAAAATTAGGTGGAGAAATCAGGCAAATTCATTTATTGGAAAGTTCTGTAGTAGAGAATTACATCACACAATATCCGATTGATGGGGACAATGTGGTTGTAAAACCACACTATTTTCCAATTCCACAAAATGAGAAAACAGGGGATTTGCAAGGGAATGTTTATATCAATGAAACCCAATATTTCGCCAATGTGCCACTCAAGGCATGGAAGTGTTTTATTGGTGGTTATCAGCCAGCACAAAAATGGCTCAAAGACCGCAAGGATCGCAAACTCGAATTTGATGATATTTTGCACTATCAAAAAATCATAGTGGCATTAAGTGAAACAGATAGGTTGATGAAAGAAATTGATAAAATCGACCTCTAATGAGAATAGGCACTGGGCAAAAGTATCGTCCCGAAGAATCGTCCCGAAGTATCGGGACAGTACTTCACAATCCGGCGCTTCAGATGAAGAAAATCGTCAACATCACCATGCCCGAAATCGTTATAAGGCGTATAGAAAAAAGTGACCATAGATAAATAGAAACATGAAAATCAGACAGAAATTACGAATTTTTTACATCTCAATATTAATCATACTTGCAGTGACGACATTAGCTGCCTTGTACGATGGTGGTTACCATATATCGGGAGGCGCGATAGCAGGAATTGCCTTTGCTAGCCTAATTACCTCTTTGCTGCCCTTCTTCATTTCAATGCAATTATTCAAAAAATACGAATCAAATAAAGAAGAAAAAGGCCACTTAAAATTATGGGGATCAATAATATATGTTTTTTGCTTTCCAGTTAAAATCTGGATTATCATTTCGAATTTAGTATTACTAATTAATGGAGGAAGCGGATGGGCATTTGGTTAATTAGTAGCTACTAAAATAATGATTCTTCTGGAACTTATTATTATAAACAACGATGTAAAAGAACACCCTAAAAAGCACCTTGGCAAAAAAGGGTTTTATTCTTCCCTAATTTCAATTCAAAATACGCAATCCGCCGCTTCAGATGAAAAAAATCGCCAAGTTTGTCACGTTGAAAACTATCATCCAAGACACCTGAACCTAATTTCTTAAACCCTAAAATCTCTTTAAACTTTTGTATTTATTTATTTTATTCTATTTTTGAAAACTAAAGGAAGGTTTTAGATTAACTAATGCCACCAATTAAATTCAAAAAATAATAGATAATAACAATACAAAACGAATGTTTAAACAAATTCTCATTTCTATCTTTTGCTTTTTTATAGCCAGTAAAAGCATGGCTCAACATACCTATGAAAGTTTTTATACCAAAGATGCTTTGGTGAATGTTATAAAGTCGGGTAATAAAACAGAAAATGCAGCTATCATTATGGTACCCGGACTGAACTTGACCTCTTATATCTTTATTACAACACCTGATGACAGAAAAGGATGGGCTGAATTATTTGCAGACAAAGGGTATGATGTCTATATGGTTAATGACCCCAAATATGATTTTGCAACAGGTGGCATAATAGCCCCTTTTAGTGTACCAAGCAACGGTAAACCAGCCACTCCAGGGTCGGTTCAAGCTTGGCAGTCGGATATATGGAGGCGATGGGGATTTGGAAATTCTCAAGGCAACCCCTACTTAGATGCACAATTTCCTACTGATTCTTTTACTGATTTCGCATTAAATTACCCTTACCTAGGAACCTCTACCGACCGTTATGAAAATGCAATAAGCGCTGTAATAGATTCAACAAAAGGCAACGTTTGGCTATTATCACACAGCGCCGGCACTCAGTCTGCTGTATTAGCTGCACACCAAAAGAAAGCACAAGTAAAGGGATTAATTCTTATAGAACCTGCTGGCCCACCTGATAGTACTGACTTTCCTGATTTCAATGGATTAAATATGTTTGGCGTTTATGGCGACTATATCTCTTCACGAAACCAAACAAACAGAAAATTAGCAACAGAGGGAGTTGCTACTCTTTTTCAGAAAGCAGGCGGAATAGCTGATGTTGTTTCGTTGCCAGAGGATTCTTTGGTTAAAGGAAATAGTCATCTGTTGATGCAAGACAAAAACAATGCGTATATCTTCAACATTATTGAACATTGGCTCAAGCAGTTTAGTTCCAATACGGTAGGTATTAAAAGTAAATTGAACGATAACGACAATATTAACCTTTACCCTAATCCAAGTGGTAATGAAATATGGATTGAGAATAACCAAATGAATACTATTGAATACGCCATTTACGCTATGGATGGGCGATTGTTACAAGCGTCTACTGTAATCAATCAAAAAATAGATTTATCTACTATCCCTAATGGTATGTTGTTCATTAAATTTAAACACAACGAACAAGTCATAGTGAAAAAAATAATCAAAAATGGTTGGTAATACCGGCGACACAAAAACAGTGGTTTAGGGTTTTAAAAAAATTTGGACCGAAATAGGGACCGAAAGCGGACTACTCATTTTTCTGAAATAAAAACCATACCCCAAAATAAGCAGTCCGCAACTATCGACACATTTATCAATAAATTATTCCATTCATTGCGATTGAAGTAAACTCCTTACCTTTACAATTTAAGTCCAAAACCAAGGTTAACGATTCGTCCTTCGCCAGGCAAAATACCCGGACCTGGATAGCCTCCCGCCCTACGAGTCGCATACTTGGTGTCTAATAAATTATTAACGCTAAAACGGACGTTATAATTTTTTAAGAAACCATAAGTTAAACTTATATCATAAATTTGATAGCCGTCTAATTTGCCAATAGTACCCGTACTATTGGGTTCTACTGTGTTGGTTGCATCGGTGTACACTGCGCCAGAAATACGGGTTTGCATAGTAACTGAAAGTTCTTTTACAGAGAATGTTATTCCAAAATTGTGAATTTGATTAGGCGCATATTCTACTTTCTTGTTTTTTAAATTGCTTTCTGTAATGCTTATGTTAGGCGCAGAACCTGAAACCGAAGTAGTTCTAAATTCTTTGTATTCAGCATTGATGAAAGCAAACGATCCAAAAAGACTTAAGTTGCCATATTTTTTGTTCATCTTAAGTGCTTTAAAAATATTTAAGTCAACAAAGGCTTCAAAACCTTGGTTCACAGATTCTCCCAAATTAGTTCTGAATTGGTAGGTTGCTTTGCTAGGGTCATTGTCTACAAATTGTCTTATTGTGCCTATTCTGTTGTTGTATTGTATGTAAAATGCACTTACATCAAAACTAAGAAAGTCTTTAATAGTTCCTCTGTAACCTATATCTGAGGTTATCCCATTGGCATCTCTTAAGTTTTCATCAATGACATCTGTAGTGGCTGGTGGAGTGATGTCTGAAAACAAGATGGGACGGTAAGCTTGAGAGATATTGGCATAAATATTAGTTTGTTTTAATTGGTACTCTATCCCTAATCCTGCAAGCAAATAGTTTCTTTTATTGACACTAGGAGTCGCCATTACCTCCACACCTGAAACTGTATTTAAAAGACCACCGATGCTTGAACTAATGCTTTCGTAACGCAATCCCGGTGTAACACTTAAGCGTTTACTTAACTTAAATAAATTTTCAGCAAACAACGCAAAATTATTGGTTGTAAAATCGAGCTCTGTTTGATACTTATTAGTTAAAATAGTGGTGTTATATTCAAAACCAGTATCGCCTCTACCCCTTTGTTTTCTGGTAGTATTTGCTCTGTAAACTCTAGCACCAAAAGCTAAATTACTCTTATGTTTGAACAAGCGATAAGAATACATTCCTCTAAACTCTGAACCAATATTCTTATAAAAATCGCGGTCAACTTGTCGGTGATTGTAACTGTTTATAGCGCGGTTTATGGTATCCATTACATTGGGAGTAGCCAAAAAACCTATACTATTTCTCTCGCCTAGCAAACCAAATACTTTAACATTAAATGATAAATCTTTATTGACTACAGTATTAAAATCCAAGTTGGCAACTTGCCAAGGGGTGCTAAACCAATTACGTTGTCTAAAAGATTGACGACTACTTTCGGCATATTGAGCATCTGTTAAACCACCCGATTGCTGAATTTTATAATCCATATTGGTATACTCAGCAGAAATGGTGGTTCTTTCATTGAATTTATACTGTAAATATCCATAAGTATTTCTAACTTCATACTGCCCATTTTGTCTCCAACCGTCTCCTTTTCTGTAATGGTTGTAAAACGAATAATTCCACTTTTTGGTATTGCCACTTAGCGCGTTGTATGAACTAAACATTCCATAGCTGCCCACCGTATTTTGAGATTCAAAACTCAATGGTTTGTTGTTCTTTTCTTTTTTCAACACATAATTTAACAATCCTCCAAACTGAGAACCAAATTGTAAAGAGGCACCTCCTCGGATAATTTCTATTCTATCAACAGCTTCCATCGGTGGGTTATAGTATGCCTCGGGATACCCAAATACGTCACTCGATATATCATACCCATTTTGACGGGTATTGAACTCCCAACTTCTGTTAGGATTTAATCCCCTTACCCCAACCGACACTTGAGTGCCCGAACCATCATTTTCCCATATACTAACGCCTGCTACTCTTGAAAATATTTGCCTAGGATTGTTATTGACTAGATTAGCATCTAAATTACTAACTTTAACTATGTCATTTTTTTTGGCTGAGAAAATACTGTATCCCTCCACCTCTCGCATTCTTTCTAAAGCTTTTTTGTTATATTCTACTGTGACATTATCTAGCTCCAAAATGGCTATTGTGTCTTGATTATTTGTTTTGATTTGAGCATGCAAACTACTATATCCCACAAGGAAAAAGATTAATTTGATGGCAATAATTCTTGTACTCATTTTTATTTAGACTAATTATAAATTACGGCACAAAAGTAGGTGCTTAGCTTAAATAATTCTTTAGAATAACGGAAAACTATTTTAGAGATTAGGAATAGTTTGTTTTGATTGTTTGGTTGGCGAAACACCAAAATAGTTTTTGTATGATTGACTAAAACTACTTAAGGAAGAATAACCCACAGAAGCGGCAATATCAGAAATACTGTACTTTTCCGAAAGCAATAAATGTTTGGCTTTTATCATCCTATTTTCTTGTATAAACTCAAAAATAGTTTGTTTATAAACCTCTTTAAACCCTTTTTTCAGGTAACATTGATTGGTTCCAACGGACAATGCAACGATGGGAATGGTTAAATTATTGGCCAAATTATCTAAAATATACTTTTTAGCTTGTTCAATTTTCTCGATTTCTGAAGCCGTATTTAGAAAATTACATTTTTCACATTCCACAACTTCACTTGTACTTGTTTTGCTTAACTGAAAAAGCAGATACAAGACATTACTTTCTATTAATAAACTTCTTTTTATTCCCGAGAATTGACAATTGATTATTTCTAATAATTTTGACTGCGTATTACAACACAACGTTTGTTTATTGGGAACAAATTGAATGGTTTCTTTGTATTTTGTAAAATATGAATTCTTAATTTTAACAGTCATTTCATAATAATTGTTGAGCATATCTAGCAAACAATCATTTGAACTCAGTTGATAAAAAACAGTGACACTATCAATATCGGCATGAACAAAACAATAAGAATTGTCTAAAAAATCCTTTTTTGTTATTGTTATATCAATATGCTCATTCACAAATTCCACTTTGCAAAAATACATGTTAAAAAATACAAAAAAAATGCGCTCAATAAGTTTACAAAAACTTGCAATTATTTAAAAAAATAAATTCACAAACTGTTTTTATTGAAATTACTTCGGTGTTTACTTAGCATCCTCCAATAATTCTTTGTAAGCATCTTCTTGCTGTTCTTCTTCGTTCCAGTGTTTTTCGTTGTCATTCTGCGGACCTTTGTTTCTGTATAAAACTGCCAATAGAATCCCTACTAGGGCACCCAGCAAATGGCTCTCCCAACTGACCAAATAGCTTGGTAAAAAGTAGTTTCTGCCTTCCCTAATTTTTTATTTCTTACTCCACAGTTCGCTTTGTCGGAGCTTAGCCATTTCAAATCTTCACGATAGTTATCGGGAGTGGTTTTAATCGTCACCTTCATCAAGCTGCAAACAACTAGTGGTAACGACTAGCCAAAGTTATGCGGAGAATAACTGGTCTATTATCTGCAAATAATGCGGTGAATGTTTTGTATTGCGGTGAATAAATGTTACTTTTGACGCACAATAAGCGGAGATTAACTATGATTTACATCTACAAGCAACCGAATTGGCCTCTATTTGAATGGGATAGCGAGACCTTATTGCCATTGCTTTCTATGGTTAGAAACAAGCAAGGACAACTTATTGGGAAAATGGGGATGTTAGGTTTTGAATTACGCAACGAAGCCAATCTTGAAATCTTAACACAAGAAATTATTAAATCAACAGAAATTGAGGGTGACTTATTAGATAAAGCACAAGTAAGATCATCCATAGCAAGAAAGTTAGGTTTGGATATCTCTGGATTAGTCTATTCAGAGAGACATGTTGATGGAATTGTCGACTTAATGATAGACGCAACTAAGCATTATGATAAAGAACTGTATGAAGAAAGACTATTTTCTTGGCACTCAGCACTTTTCCCTAATGGGAGAAGTGGGTTGTATAAGATTACTGCAGGAAAGTGGCGTGATGATTCTACAGGTCCCATGCAGGTTGTTTCAGGTGCATTGGGAAAAGAAACAATTCATTACCAAGCACCTTCTGCACTGCTAATTGAAAATGAAATGAACCTTTTTTTAGAATGGTTTAATCGAGAAAACAAAACTGATTTAGTTTTGAAAGCAGCGATAGCTCATTTTTGGTTTGTAACAATACATCCGTTTGAAGATGGCAACGGAAGGATATCAAGAGCACTTAGCGATATGTTACTTGCACAATCTGACAAGCAATCTAACCGCTATTATAGCATGTCCACTCAAATTCTTAAGGAACGTAATTCCTATTATGAGATTTTAGAAAAAACTCAAAAAGGAGAAATGAATATTACTCTTTATCTAGAATGGTTTCTAAATTCTTTATTCAATGCTATTGAATATTCTGATGTAATTCTAGAAAAAATCATTTACAAGCATTATTTCTGGATGAAAAATTCAAAATTAAATTTGAATAATCGACAAATAAAAATATTAAATATGTTAATGGACGATTTTAACGGAGTATTAAACACGACCAAATGGGCTAAAATTGGAAAGTGTTCGCAAGACACTGCATTACGTGATATTCAAGACCTGATGGAAAAAAGGATACTGATAAAAAGCGAGCAAGGTGGCCGAAGTACAAAGTATGAACTCATTTCAAATGAAATATAAATCGCCGTAACCTCTAAAGCGCTTAAACAAACAATTGATTATGGCTTAAACCTATCGTCCCGATAGTTATCAATCCTTATCCTCCAACAATGCTTTGTAAGCATCTTCTTGCTGTTCTTCTTCGTTCCAGTGTTTTTCGTTGTCGTTCTGTGGGCCCTTGTTTCTGTATAAAACTGCCAATAGAATGCCTACAAGGGCGCCCAACAAATGGCTCTCCCAACTGACTTGATTGTCTTGCGGAAAGACGCCCCAAATTAATCCATTTTGAAACACTAAAATGATGAAAGCAACCACCATCAATTGTTTGTTTTTTCTGACCAAAGCACTGATTAAAATAAAAAACACCAAGGCATAGACCAAACCACTGGCACCGATATGAAAAGAAGGGCGCGCCAATAACCAAATGAGCAATCCACTGAGGAAATGACTGAAAAACAACACTTGTTTGGCTATGGTTTTATAAAAATAAAATAAGCTAAATAAACCCGCTGCCAAGGGCAAAACATTGGAACTTAAATGGGAAACATTGGCATGTAAAAAGACAGTGGTAATAACCCCTAAAATATATTTGAAATGACGAGGATACAAGGCCAAAATGGTTTCAACTTCTGGAACATAAACTTGAACAATATACATGATAACCACGAGTAAGAGATAGACAATTGGCCATATAAATTGAGTTTTAAACATGTGTTTGTAGTTAAACATTGGCAATTTAAAATAAAAAGCTCACTTTTGAATGAGAAAATATAACATTCAACATGTTCATTCAAAATATAAAATTGATACGACCACTTAATCTATTCATTATAGCCGCAACCATGCTCGTGGTATTACTGAAATACTCGCCTGATGTGGATTTGTACTATTGGTTAAAAATGGCCTATTTAATTATTCCTGCCGTATTAACAGCCGCTGCCGGTTATATCGTCAACGACATTTACGATGTTAATACCGATTTGATTAATGCACCTGAAAGGGTTATCATCGGCAAAACCGTGACCAAAAAACAAGGATTCATCGCCTATTTTGTGCTAAATGTTCTTTCTTTACTAATTTCTTACCAACTGAGTGAATCCTATTTAATTGTTAATTTATGCATCATTACGATGTTGTTTCTATACGCACAACAACTCAAAGGAATGCCATTGATTGGCAATTTAATAGTGGCCCTGTGTAGCGCTGCGGTGGTGGCTTGTTGCATTTTGCTAATTTCTTTTAAAACCAAAATTGGGCTTTTAAACTTTACCGGTTATATCCTGTTTGCTTTTTTAATTTCATTGATCAGAGAAATTGTAAAAGACATGGAAGATGCAGAGGGCGACAAATCGGTTGGACACAAAACATATCCTGTGGTGTTTGGCAACAAGGGGGCTAAAATCATTTGTTATATTTTTGCTGGTATCGAAAGCCTCTTCTGTGGTATTTACAGTGTATTGGCTTGGGGTGTCGACATGTATATTCCTGCAATAGTAATGGCAATCATCACCATTGCATTGTTTTATTTTATCAATTTACTCTCCAAAGCCAAAGAAAAAAAGGACTTCCACTACTTGAGTCAATTTTTGAAAGTCCTGATATTGATTGCCGTTCTTAACTTAATTTTTACCTAATGCAACACCCTCCCTTTTTTCCTTACAAAATACTTCTTGCCTCACAAAGTCCACGTAGACAAATGCTCTTGAAAGACAGTGGTTTTGATATTGAATGTATTAAAATTGATGTTGAAGAAACCTTTTCACCTTCATTAAAAGCTTCTGAAATTCCTGTTTTTTTAGCTCAAAAAAAAGCCGCCGCTTACACAGAAACAATCAATAAAAAAGAATTATTAGTCACCGCAGACACGGTGGTTTGGTTAGATAATGAAGTTCTAAACAAACCCTTGACAATGGAGGAAGCCAAAGAAATGTTAATGAAACTTTCGGGCAAATGGCACCAAGTTTTTACAGGTGTATGCGTAAAAAGTCAAGAAAAATCTTTGGTTTTTTACGACGAAAGTAAAGTGTTTTTCAATACACTTACGGAATCACAAATAGACTATTACTTGCAACATTACCGTCCTTTAGACAAAGCAGGCGCTTATGGTGTGCAGGAATTTATTGGATTAATAGGTATCCAAAAAATAGAAGGCTGTTATTACAATATCATGGGATTTCCTGTTTCCAAATTTATCCATGAAATAGAAAAAATGAATCTTATACCACTAATTTAAAACCAAACGTGTCTTACAACAATATGATTAAAAAAATTACGCTAGTTTTACTTTTTTTGACTTTCTCTTTTTCAGCTTGGGCACAACCATGTTCTGTTCGTTTTACAAGCATTACAGAAAACACAACAAATAGCACTTGTAACTACAAGGATTTTGATTTTACAATAAGCGGAGGCACCCCACAGTCCTACAAATGGTACTATGGCGATGGGAACAATTGCACTTGCAACAAACCCAAAAACTTTTATACCGCCAATGACACCTTTACCTTAATTGGAATAGTTTATGACGCCAATGGTTGCGCCGATTCTGTATTCAAACAAGTGATTATTCAATGTGACAATCCGTGCGACCTAAGTGAAATAGGAATTTATTCTGCAGATACCTTAAGTTACAGTTGCAATGAGATGGAATTTAATGCCATAGTAAGTCAGAATACAGAAACATTGACTTGGTATTTTGGCGATGGCGACTCATCAAACAATGCTTTTGAGGTTCATGAATACGCAGAAAATGGCGAATATGAAGTATTTGTTGTTGTAAAAGATGACATAGGATGTGCAGACACTGCTCAATTCACTGTTAATATCAATTGCGAAGCAGAAGACACTTGTGCCTTTAAAATCACCTCTATTGACACAAGTTCCGGTTCAGATTGCTTGACCAAAAGCTTTAAATTGAAAACCAATGAACCCATTCAATCCTCTATTGTGTCTATGGGTGATGGCAACTCATTAATCAATCAATCCAACTTCAGTTACCAATATCCTGACACTGGGAAATTTACAGTAAAAGCAATTGCATTAAATAACAAAGGTTGTAAAGACTCCATGAATATTGAAATAGCAGTGGTTTGTCCCAAGGAAAATACAAACATAAGTGATGCACATATCGAATCAATGTTAGTGCAACATTTGCCCCAATACCAACAGTTAAACATTAATGCATTCCACCCATGTGAAGTGATTATTTTGAATAGCTATGGCGGAAAAGTTCTACAGCAAAATTTTGACAAGGGCGTTCATACCATCGATTTACAATCATTACAAAGTGGCTTTTATGTCGTTTATTACAAAAATAATAATGGAATTATAACAAAGAAAAAAATCATTCATAGTATTGTACCATAAAACAATCTTTGAATGTCCCTATTTACATTCTTAATGTTTAAATAAAAAAGAACATGAAACTTAAAGCGCCAAATCACTTGTTTGATAAACGCTCAATAGAAACCAATATCATTTAATTTTAATAACTTAACACTGGTCTGAGCCACTTTTCAATCTCAGCCACTGACTTGTTTTTTCTCTCAACATAATTGAGTATTTGGTCTTTGTTAACTTGACCTACACCAAAATAACGCGATTCAGAATGTGCGAAATAAAACCCTGAGACAGAGGAAGCAGGATACATGGCAAAACTCTCTGTTAACTCCACTCCTATTTTATCATTGTCCAATAGTTTAAATAACTTCTCTTTTTCGGTGTGGTCTGGACAAGCTGGATAGCCTGGGGCAGGTCTAATTCCTTGGTATTTTTCAATAATTAAATCCTCAACACTCAATTGATCTTCTTGGGCATATCCCCAATAATCTGTACGAACCAATTGATGTAATTTCTCAGCAAAAGCCTCTGCTAATCTATCAGCCAATGCTTTGAGTAAAATGCTGTTATAATCGTCGTGCTGCGCTTCAAAACGTTCCAAATGTTGCTCAATTCCCACTCCCGCAGTCACTGTAAAAAATCCCATGTAATCGTTTTTACCAAGGGTTTTGGGTGCGATATAATCTGCAAGAGATAAATTTGGTACAGAAGCTGCCATTTTTCTTTGTTGTCTTAAGAAACAAAAAGTTTCAATTTTATTGCCTTGTAGGTCAAAAACATCAATGTCATCTCCATCAGAATTTGCAGGCAAAATACCCCAACTTGCATGGGCTGTCAACCATTTTTCACTGATAATTTGGTCTAACATTTTATTGGCATCCTCAAATAATTTAGTAGCCTCTACCCCTACTACTTCATCTTTCAATATGGCTGGATATTTACCCGCCAATTCCCACGTTTGGTAAAACGGTGTCCAATCGATGATTGGGCGCAACTCGTTTAAATCAAAACCATTCAAATAATGAATGCCTAATTTTTGGGGACTTTTAATGTCAGAAAAATCAAGTTCTTTTTTGTTATTAAGAGCCTCAGAATAGGTCAACAACTCCTTAGCTGCTTGTCTTTTGGAGTGGTCTATTGCCATTTGAATATACTCTTCACGAATAGATTGTGAAAATGCTCCCTTTTGTTCGTCACTTAAGAGTGCAGAAACCACAGGAACCGATTTGGAAGCATCTAGAACGTGAACCACAGATCCACTGTATTGTGGCGCTACTTTTACTGCCGCATGAATTCGACTGGTTGTTGCGCCACCTATTAACAATGGAATTCTAAAACCTTCTTTTTCCATTTGTTGTGCCACTACTACCATTTCATCCAAACTTGGCGTAATCAAACCACTTAATCCTATTATATCTGCATTTATTTCTCTTGCTTTTGCTAATATTTTTTCGGGCGGCACCATTACACCCATGTCAACAATTTCGTAATTATTACAAGCCAAAACAACCCCAACAATATTCTTTCCGATGTCGTGAACGTCGCCTTTTACGGTTGCTAACAAAATTTTCCCTTGACCTTTTTGGTCGCTCAATTTGGTTTCATTGGCTGCCAAAGCGCGGTCTTTTTCGGCTTGTAAAAAGGGCTCTAAATAGGCCACTGCTTTTTTCATAACCCTAGCACTTTTGACCACTTGAGGCAAAAACATTTTACCACTTCCAAACAAATCACCCACCACATTCATCCCGGCCATCAATGGACCTTCAATCAATTGCAAAGGCACTTTAAAGTTCTTTCTCGCTTCTTCTGTATCAACATCAATAAAATCCGTAATTCCATTGACCAAGGCGTGTTTTAATCGCTCCTCAACTGACAATAAACGCCAAGCTGTATTGACTACCTCAACTTTCCCTTTTGCTTTTACTGTGTCTGCAAATTTTACTAAATTTTCAGTCGCGTCTGGATTTCTGTTGAACATAACATCTTCTATCAATGTCAACAAGTCTTTGGGTATTTCATCATACACCATTAGCATCCCTGCATTTACAATCCCCATGTCCAGACCAGCTTTTATGGCATGATACAAGAACACTGAATGCATGGCTTCTCTTACGGTATCATTCCCTCTGAAAGAAAAAGAAATATTACTAACCCCACCACTTACTTTGGCAAATGGTAAATTTGATTTAATCCATCGACAAGCATTGATAAAATCGACAGCATAATTGTTATGCTCTTCAATACCAGTTGCTATGGTTAAAATATTGGGGTCAAAAATGATGTCTTGAGGAGGAAACTTAACTTGATGCACCAAAATATTATAAGCACGTTGGCATATTTCTATTCGGCGTTCGTAGGTATCTGCTTGACCTTGCTCATCGAATGCCATAACAACAGTTGCGGCACCGTATCTTTTGACCAAAGTAGCTTGGCGAATAAATTCAACTTCACCACCTTTTAAACTAATAGAATTGACAATTCCTTTTCCTTGAATACATTGCAATCCAGCTTCAATAATCTCCCATTTGGAGGAATCTATCATCACAGGAACGCGAGAAATGTCAGGTTCGGAAGCAATTAGATTCAAAAAATGAACCATGGCTTTTTTGCCATCCAGCATCCCTTCATCCATATTCACATCAATAATTTGCGCGCCATTTTCCACCTGTTGACGGGCAATAGAAAGGGCTTCCTCATATTGGTCATTCAATATCAGTTTAGCAAATTTCTTGCTTCCTGTTATATTGGTTCTTTCACCAATATTTATAAAATTGGTTTCATTAGTTTGGGTAAGAGGTTCTAGTCCGCTTAGTCTTAAAAATGGGTAAATTTGGGGTGTCATTTGTAGGTTTCATTATCACAAAAAGCGAAGAAACAATGCTACAACATTTTGTTTCTGACATTATCTTTTCCGCCATTTGGCGGATTGGATGTGGCACCTTAAAACTAGGTTGCCAAGACATCATAGGACCATTTCCCTCCGTCTTTCTTGATAATTAGGGTGCAAATATAATATTCTTTTACCAAGTTCTTAAATCTTTGCTTGTAAAAACCCACTCAGGGGTTACAATTGTTTCATTTTGTTTGTTTAAAGTAAACCAAACGGTTCCATTTTCAGGATTTAAGAGTAATTGAGTTTCTTGTGCAGGCATATAACTTTGCGCAAGCATGTATTTTAGCTGTCCTTCATTGTTTGTACAAAGGTCAACTACTATAACAGCGTGACCGTATGGTTGACCACTTTGAATTAATACATCTCCTATGGCTATTTCCGAATATGCTTTTTCCTTCAATTGTTTTTTTAGTGAGGCAGTATTGGCATAATTGAACACATAATCCATGTAAGCACGAAACTTGGGGTAAGTATATTGTCCATTGGCATAGGTAACAAACGAATGGTATTGACCATCTCCAAGGAATCTAAATTGTATGGCACTGTATTTTTTTACTGAAAACAAATATTCGCCTCTCAATCTCATGACAGCATCGGCACATTGTTGTAAATCTTTGGGTGAAATGGGCATATCAATTACGGCATCGTAAACATTTGATTTCGCTTTTGTTTCTCCATTGTAATACTGCACCAAGACAGAATCAGGTTTTAGTGGCAAATGCCTTAAATAGAACGCAAATGAGAGCGAATCTTCCTCAGTTCTACTATAAACTTGGGGGCAACTGTAACGGGTGCAAATTTGAGTACCCGAATTAGTTTTATAAACCCATTCTTCCTTTTGGTCTTCATTGTGATTAATCTTTGTTTGCTTGGGACTGTACTGACAAGCTAAAAGGGCACAAGTAAAAAGAGTTGAAAGGAAGAGAGTCATAAAGAAGAAACGAAAAGGGATAAAGTTTATTGCAAAAAAAAGACCCCGAATAAATTCGGGGTCTTTAGAAGGAATATTAAACGCTAATATTATTTAGCGATTGTAATTTTCTTAGTAGCGATTTGGTTATCAGCCATTACTTTCACAGTGTAAACACCAGAAGCAACATCAGTTAAGTCAACCACAGTTTGGTTGTTATTAACAACGATGGTTTTTACTAACTCACCGATTGTATTGTAAACAACTACAGTCATTTCACCTGAAATTTCAGAAGCTAAAGCAACATTAAAGATACCGCTGTTTGGATTAGGGTATACAGATACTGCATTGTTCATGCTTTCAGCATTGTAAATGTTAGTAGTTAAAGTGATACATCTAGTTACAGAGCACTCGCAACCTTCAGTATTTCTTGCGATCATTTGTACGCAGTATTTACCTGGTTGGTTGTATCTGTATGAAGCACCTGTTCCGCTAGATTGAACTGATCCACCGTCACCTGTCAACCAAGTGTATGTAATACCTGAAGTGCTTCCTCCTGTTGGAGTGAAAGTGTAAGGTACTGCAATAGTAGTGAATGAAGGGTTAGCGATAGTGAAATCACATGTTCCAGGTAGTGGGCTGATGTTAACTGTTTTAGTTAATGAATCAGAACATCCACCAGCGATAGAAGCTTTCAATTTAACTGAGAACGTTTGAGATACACCTGAACCATAAGCGTGAACAGGAGCAGCTATATTAGAAGTGTTACCATCACCGAAACTCCAGTTGTAAGTGATTTGACCTTGGTCATAAGTAGTTTTGTTAGTGAAAGGTACATTGCTACCTGCGCAACGGTCTTCTACATCAAAGCTTACGTTTGGTTGAACACCTACTGATACTTCTTGAGTGCTTGAAGATTCACAACCGTTAACTAAACGGGTTGTTAATTTTACTAATTTAGGTCCTACTGAAGTCCAGTTTTTAGTTGGGTTAGAAGCAGTAGAAGTGAATCCGTCACCGAAATCCCAAGCGTAATCTCTTAAAGTTTCACCATTAAGACTAGTTGTGTTAGTGAATGGAGTAGCTGTTCTGCTACAAGCAAACGGATAAGTGAAGCTTGTAGTTGGTATTTGTCTTACAAGTACTGTCATACTGTCTCTTGCTTCACAACCAAATTCTGAAGTTACTTTTAATCTTACGTTTTTAGTACCTGCAGTTTGGAAATTGTATTTAGGATTTTTGATAGTTGATTTGTTACCAGCATCATTGAAGTCCCACTCGCTACCAAATAATCCTTGTGAGATACCTGAATTGTTTTGGAAAGAGAATTCTGAATTTAAACATTCACCTGACAATTTTGCTAAATCTGCAACAGGACGAGCGAATTGATAAACAAATTTTTGAGTAGAGTTAGAACATCCGTCAGCAGTAGCTGTTAATTTTACTAAATAACCACCTGGGTTAGCGTATGTTTTAAACAAATCATTTTTGTTAGTCGCTGTTGTTCCTGTGTTATCACCGTAATCCCAAGTGTAAGTTGTAGAACCTGAACCACCATAAACTGTTCCGTTTCTTAATCTTACAGCAACGCCTTCACAAGCATTGGTATTTACAATTAATGCTGTAGGAACCTCAGTAATTTCTAAAATAAAGGTAGTATCTGTAACAAAACCGTGTGGGTTAGTTTTTGTTTTTAGGGTTACAGTGTATGTTCCGAAATTTGGATAGAAGTGAACTGGACTAGCTTCATCAGAAACTGGAGAACCATCACCAAAATTCCACTCAGACTCTATAGAACCACTGCTAACAGTAGACAAGTTTTCGAAGTAAACATCAGTTTTTTCGCAAAGAATTTGTGGTAATTTGAAACTAGGATCAACTTTAGGAGCCACAAGAACTCTTCTTGTGTATGTTGTATCACAACCTGTTGCATTGTTTAATACTCTGTAAGAAACAATGATTGTGCTATCTTCCCAAGCTTTAGTAGCATTAAATCTTAATCTTAAGTCAGTAGTTCCTGAAGCAGGTATTAGTGTTACTAAACTATTTGCTACAAAACCATTAACAGTTCTTGCTGAAGCAAATGCTTGCCAAGTGTTACCAGCAGTACCATATTGAGAATTATTATAACCAACTCTTGATGGAGGAGTAATTTGATAAACTAATGCTTCATTGCGGAATGCTAAGTCTGGTTTTCCAGAAACAATAAACTGCGTAAATGTAGATGAAGCTGAATTATCTTTAGAGAATTCACCACCGCCTGGAGCAGGTGTTACCACAAAATTTTGAGTTATTTGATTATTACTTGAGTTGTCATCAGACGCAAATATTCTAAGTGCAATTGTATTGTTTCCTGCTCTAGAGAAAATTTGAGGAATAGGGAATGTAAAGTTAATAGAAGCGCCAGGAGCTAAAATAGTTGGAATAGAATACTCAACTTGTGGAGCACCATTCAATGAGTATGCAACTCTTGGGTTTCTGATAGCATATGCACCATTGTTTCTTACAGTACCAGTTATAGGTGTAATAAAACCTGCACAAGTTGGAACTGGAAATACGTTTGTAAAAGCCGTAATTTCTAAATCAACAAAATATTCGTAAGCACCAATATCTGGTGTTGTTGAACGGGCTGCATTTGTTAAGTCTCTTGTAAAGGCAGTAACTCTTCCTCTGTTAGCCATTGGCAATGAAGTTGGAATCATTATTGAATTTGAGCTAAAATCTACAAATTCTGGATCAAGACTAATATTACTAGTTGGAATACCTGTATTGTACATGTCTTGCATAGTAGAATTGACGTTAAATCCTGGACCAAAGACTCTTGCTGTTTGGTTAGCTGCTAATGGACCAAAAGAGAAATTATTGTTTCTAATGTTGGCGTTTAATGGACCTGCTTCATAGAACAATTGTTTTTGACCTGAGGTTCCTGCCATGTCAAAATGAATGATGTTGTTTTCAGTCATACCATAAGAATATAAACTATACAATGGAAAACATTGGCTGTTGTTAATTGCAGTTGGATGAGAGATAGAAAGTGTATTTCCTGTGATATCCATTACGTGGTTACCTCCAAATATGCTTGAATACCATAAGAAATATGCTGCATATACTGTTCCGTTACCAAAACAATGAATATCGTTGTTTGTAAATAACGATTTACTAAATACAAAACCACTTGATGCAAAAGTGAAAGCGTAAACACCAAACTGTTGATTAAAAGTTGGTGTATTACCATTTAAGTTGTAAACTCTATTTTGATCAATATTAAAATCAGTATAATCTGCACGAATACCATAAGCTGTGGTACTTCTATTTGAACCTGTTTTGTGAATAACATTTCTTCTAATTGTTATACCACCAGTGTAGTTACAATATATACCGTGTTGAAAAAAATCTTGAATAGTACAATTAGAAATTGTATTTCTGTTAGTGGCATCGCCAGTGCTTCTTGTTGTAGGTCCGAACATAATGACACCATTTACAGGACCCCAAGTTGAGCCAGAAGTAGTACCAGGTGAGCTCATGTTACATGAGTCAATTAAATTGTCATTACCAGCATCACCATACGTAAATACTGAATTTGTAGTACTTTGATTGATAAAAACATAAGCTGAACCTTGTGCAGTATTTGCAAATGTTCTTCTTAAATTACATCTTTTAATAACGTTAAAGTTAGCTGCATTATAAATCCAAATATTTTTACCACCAATACTTGATTGTTCTGAAGAAATAACAGTTAAATCATTGAATGTAAAGAAATCTGTACCATTCAATTCGATAGTAGCTTGGTTTACAGCAGTTGCAGCAAATTGGATTGTGTTGCCGTTTCCGTTAATGATTACTCTATTAGTTGCACTAGCACCTAATATTTGTGTTAATTGAAATCTTTCAGTGTACGGTCCTGAACCTGCAACCACATTAACTCGGATGGTACCTTGAAGACCTGCACCACCTATAAGGTAATTGTTAGCGCCAGTATCACCACGGTTAATGTTTCTTAAATCATTAGCCAATGCTGTGAATGAACGATAATTGGTTGCTGAAGATGCAGCATTTCTGTCGATGGTATAAGTACCACCTGGGAAGGCATAAACGCCTTGTGCAAAAAACAATAACAAGGCTGTCAAAAGACCGCTCGTTAATTTTGCTAGATTTGATTTTTTGTAGAATTTAATCATAATTGAACTATTTATTTATTTATTACTTATTCTTTTGAAGGGTCAAATATATAAATCAAATTTTTAAATCCAAATTATTTTTTAATCTAAAAACGGATATTACAAATTATTTTTACTTTTAATTCAACGAATAAATTAAATATTCATTTGTAAATCGGGCTTCCAAATCTTTATTTTTGAATAAATAATAGTTGTTGTAATTATCTTTTAACTTACTGTATAACATGTATTTACAATTTATAAAATGAAAATTTTTTGCTTGTTTTTTAATTGAAGTTATCAAACAAAAATCACTGTAAATGGGTCCTGTAATCTTATTTTTAATTATTGTCATTTTTGTGTCAAAAAACTGAAAACCTCCGTTTGAAATCACTTTTAAATGCTCAAATTCATAGTTATTTTTCCAATCACACCAAATTATTTGCTTTATTCCCTTTTCTAAACAATAGGGCTCAATTGAAAATTTGAAACTTTTTTTGTCCTCAATAAAACCTGAATCTGCTATTAAATACATTTTGCTCCCTTCAATACAAGAAACCACATCATGGTTTTTTATAACATGAATTGTCAAAATCTTTTGTTCTGAAATTCTCAATTTAGTGAACAATGTATTCGTTTGAAAAAACACAACTACAAATAAAAGTAAGAACATTTGCCATTTTCTTCGGTATGTAAAAAAAGCTAAACTAATAAACACCATTGCGTACAATGTTATCATCTCCAATTTACTAAGATAAATACCTGAAATTGAATTGTATGGCAGATTTTCAATAGATGTCAAAACTGTTCTATTGATTTTTAATATAAATTCTATAATGATCGCTACAATTTCGGCTAAAGGTGAATAGAATGACACTATTAATAAGGCAATCAATAAAATTAAAACAAGTAAAATTAATGGGATTACTAACAAGTTGGACAATAGAAAATACAAAGGAAACTGATGAAAATAGTAAATACTTAATGGAAATGTGAAAATTTGTGCTGCAAATGATACTGTAAGCAATCCCCAAATGTATTCATCAACTTTAAACTTGGGCAAGTATAATTTTTGCAACTTGGGCTGTAAATACAAAATCCCTAAAACTGCCGTGTATGACAATTGGAAACCAACATCAACAATGATATAAGGATTCAATAACATTAAAATAAAAGCCGACATAAAAACGACGTTGAATGAACTTGTTTTTCTGTTGCTTAACTTGGCTACTGCCATTAATGAAAACATCAAAGAAGCTCTACAAACCGAAGGGGATAAACCTGTAACGTAGGCATAATACCAAATGCCTAATAATACTAATAATGACTGAATTTGTTTGCCTCTTTTTAACCGCAACAAAAAGGAAGTCAGCACATTCAAAATCATAAAAACAATTCCGGCATGTAAGCCACTCACTGCCAACACATGCAAGGTTCCTGTTTTGGAAAACGACTGCATGGTTTCGGGATTTAAATCCTCCTTGTAACCCAACAGTAACGCTGATGAAACTCCCAAAGCATCCTTGTCTTTGATATACAGAGACAACTGTCTAACACACTGGTCTCTTAATCCTTGCGCATGTGCATAAATTGACTTTTTATCTTGATTTAATGCGATAATTTGGTTTGGCTTTACAAAAAACTGTTCATGAATATTGTGATAAAACAAGTACTGTTTGTAATTGAATGTTGCCGGATTACTGGGTGGCGGAATAGGCTGAGTAAGTCCTTTTACTAAATACCGATTGCCTATTTTGGGTTTTGCATTCACATAGGCTTTGTTGAAAAAAACCAATAATCGACCTGAACTTGAGTGCCATTGTTGATTACGCACACGCTCAACATTGACATAAGCTTTATAAAACTTATCACTTTCTGTTACGGCATCGTCAACACAAATTTGCATCACATCGGCCGAATCAAAATTTTTGTAGTAATTGGACCTTAATTGTGAATCGAAATAATGGGTGCGTAAAAAACCAACAGAAATCAATAAAAGTGAAAGTATGACTGCTGTAAAATATTGATTTTTGAACTTATCAGTTGATTGGGAAGTCTTTATAAATAAGCCATAAATTAGAGAAAATGCGACAAGTAAACCCCAAATTATTAAAGGGTTTAAAGGATATAATAAACATAAAAATATCCCTATTGAGAATGGCAATAAAATCCTAGCAAAAGGTATCGCATGCCAACTAAACATTTTATTATTTTATAATGTTTAGTTTACAAAAAACGTCTTCTCACTAAGCTAAAAAATTCGGCAGCCAATTTTTCATGTTCCTGCCAATCATATTTTACAATCACTTCCTGTTCTATATATTGTATCGCTGATTGGTAGTCAGAAGATGCTTGTATGGTTTGAATACATTGCTTGTAAAACTCAGAATTCCCGTCAAAAAGCAAATTAATAAATTCGAATTTTTTACTGATGGCTATTGCTTTTACTAAATCTGAAATTGGCGTTTCTTTCAATTTTTCGGCAATGTTTTGAGGGGGTACTGCCGATTTGGAAAGTTTATCATTGACAGAAACCGATTCAACAATGGTTTCTTTTTTAGTTTCTATTGGTTTGGGAACAATGGTTTCTATAATTTCCTTTTTTTCTTCAAGCTTTACCTCTGCCTTTTCTACTTGCTTTTCCACAACAACTTCAAATATTGGTTTAGGAGCTTCAGCTATAATTTCTGGAACTTCTACTTTTGCAACAGGCGCTACCACTTCTTCTACAGGTTCATGCTTTGGTTCAAGTTTTGGCTCAAGAATCGGTTCAGGTTTTATTTCTGTAACAGGTGTTACTTCTATTACAGGCTCTTGCAATTTGGCAACGTTGGGTTTATGAACAGTTTCAGGAGCTTTAACTTCTGTAATTGGTTTTGACACAACAGGCGTTTCTAATACAGGTTCTTCAATCCCGATTTGATCGGCCAATAAGTGAAGTTGTATGGCGATGCTTTTTAATTTATCTTTTTGAAAAAGCAAATGATTACCTGCACTAATATCAGACTCTAGTTGAGCTAACGAAGCTAATAAACTTTTAATTTGACTTGAAATTTGATTTTCTTTCATCTTATAAAATGACAAGCAATATTAAATGAATTAAATTTAAATAACAATAGTTGATTTTCTATAAAATTATCATCTTTGTAAAATTATTTATGGAAGTTAGAAAGGGTCAATTAACCGCAATTTATGGCTGTATGTTTTCGGGTAAAACAACTGCATTGATTGCTGAAATTAGTAAAAGAAACTTAAAACCACATCAATTAATTGTACTAAAACCAAGTGCTGACAACCGACATGTAGAATCATTGCTTGTTACTCACAGTGGCCTTTCCTATCCTTGCATAACCTATGAGCCTGAACTTGATTTTAACACATTAATAACCCCCTATACTGAACTTATTGTTTTTGATGAAGCGCAATTTTTTGACAAACTTTTTCTTTTTGATATTAAAAAATTTCTAGGCAAAGGCATTGATGTTATTGCAGCAGGTTTAAACTTAGATTACAGAAAACGTCCTTTTGGATTAATGACTTCATTGATAGAATTAGCCGACCATCATGTACACCTGAAAGCCCCATGTGCAGTTTGCCAAGAACCCGCCGATTATAGCTTCAGAAAATTGAACAATAATGTACTTTTATTGATAGGTGGAAATGAATACTATGAACCACGATGTGGTAGTTGTTTTGAACAAGCTTAAAATTTACAAATACGCACTCAAATAATACAGCGGAAATAGTAAAATAAAATCCGCTAAAAAGTGAATTAAATAACTCTCAATTTTTTGTCTAAAAAACAATAATAAAAGCGTCAATAAGGCGTGCACAAAAAGCCACAAACCAATGGTTTCGAAACACCAAAATGAGCCGAGTATTAATAAGATAATAATTAATAGCAATAAACTAACAGTCAATTTATTACCTAAGTATTTTACAAGTGAATTAAACCCTAAACATTCATCGTGTTTGGCGTCTGCAATCGACAATAAAATTAAGTTAGAAAGTAGGATTAAAAAATAGAAAAAATAGTCCCATTTAAACTCAAAAATAGCTTGTAAATATTGCGGAAAAACGGCGATAGAAAAGAGCATTATTAAGGCTGAAAAAATCTCTTTTAAATACCCTACTTTAACTAAAATAATTGTAAAATAGAAAACAACTAAAAAGGCAATTGAAGCAATAAAATAAAAATGTTGTATTGAAAGTGTCGTTCTATTAACGAGCATCAATATGAATAAAACCAATCCCAATAACAATTGGAAAACAATAGTGCTAGCCGTTAAATGATGCCTGTCATCCCCCTTTGTTTTTCTTTTAATATAGTCTAAAATTTGGTCAATAAAGTAAATGAGCCAAGTGGCAAATCCTAAACCAAAAAAATAAAAATAGTGGACATAAAATGTGGAACTTGTTTGAGAAAAAAACAAAAAATTTACAAGAATAACAGCTATTACTTGTAAATGGTTAACTACTATAAATTTTACAATTTTAATCGAGTTTACTAATCAACCGCCACTACATTTTTCAATTCAGGAAATACTTTTCTAATGGCTTCTTCAATACCTGCTTTCATAGTCATGTGACTCATGTCACAACTTCTACAATTACCTAACAACTTAATTTTTACAACATTATCGTCATCAATGGCAACCAAAGAAACGTCACCACCATCCATTTTCAAAAACGGGCGAATAGAATTTAACGCTTCCTCTACTGTATTTAATTTATCCATTCTGTATTTACTTACTATTATTTATTGCAATTGCACGAACCAATTGGCCTGCAATTTCAGAAAAAAATCGAATATTTTTATCATTTATTAATTTCCCTGAATCTCCATCATCCATTACTGAAGGAATAATTGGCAATTGACCTAGCACTTTTGTGTTAAATTCATTGGCAAGTTCAGTAACACCATGATTACCAAAAATGTAATACTTTTTATCGGGGGCATCATCGGGAGTAAAAAAGGACATGTTTTCTACAATCCCTAAAATAGGGACATTAACAGAAGGCATATTGAACATGGCACAGGCTTTTCTGGCATCGGCCAAAGCTAATTTTTGCGGAGTAGAAACTATTACTGCACCTGTCAAAGGCAAAGTTTGAGTCATGGTAATTTGCACATCCCCTGTACCCGGAGGTAAATCAATGATTAGGTAATCCAAATCGCCCCAACTTACGCCTGAAATAAATTGCTTCAAAGCTTGTGAAACCATTGGACCACGCCACACAACAGCTTCATTTGGTTTAGATAAAAAACCGATTGAAAACAGCTCGATTCCATGAACCAACACGGGTTTCATATACTCTTTACCGTTTCTTTCTTCTATGTCTATTTCGTGATTTTGCACCCCAAATAACAACGGAACCGAAGGACCATAAATATCGGCATCTAATAAACCAACTTTAGCACCCGAATGGTTTAAAACCGATGCAATACCGGCTGCAACCGTTGATTTTCCTACACCACCCTTTCCGCTTCCAACCGCAATAATATTCTTCACATTTGGTAAAAAATCATTGGATTTTTTATTGACACTCACATCTGAGGTCATTTCTATTTGTACGTTGATGTCTGAACTTATAAAGTGAGAAATTGCGTTTCTACAGGCATTTTCTATCATCTCCTTCATGGGACATGCAGGTGTAGTAAGCACAACACTGAAGGAAATATTTTTACCTTCAATAGCTACATTCCTAACCATGCCTAGGGTAACTATGTCTTTGTTTAAATCGGGATCATCTACATAACGCAGCGCATTTAAAACATCTATTTCTTGAATGGTATTGCTCATTTCTTTTTAACAAATAAACCAATGATTCGTTTAAAAAATCGTTTCTCAAACTCAAAAAAGAACTTGAATTGACCGAAAACAAAGCCATACATCAATAGTAATAAATTATAGATTGGGAATACCCCAATGTAAAATAAAATTCGGGTAATGATATCAGTCTCTGCATCTATTCCAAACAGCCTTTTTACAACTATTATTGATGAACCTGTAATTGAAAAAACGATTAGAATAATAACCACTTGTAGCGTGGATGTAACGTGCCATCTTTGTTTTAATTTGTCAATAAATGATTGAAAAGACATGGACTACAAAGGTATATAAATAAAACCTTTAAGCCAATGCAATTCTACATAAATGCGAAAAGAAAGAAACTTTCTTAGTTATTTTTATTAATCCCAAGTTTTAGGGAGATAATATTACTGTACAAGGCTGGTCCATTGCCTGACAATGCACTCAGGTTTGTTAAAGCATAGTCTATTGTAAAACCTCCTAACTGAACACCAACACCAACATTGGGCATTATTGATGCTACTTTTTTACCATTTTTGTTGGTATAGGTTTGGTAATTATTAAACCCTGTTCTAAAAAATACTTTGTTATTTTCACTAATATTATACAATACTTCGCCACCCAAATTAGGGTCAATACTGATAAAATTGCTTTTTACCAATGTGTTACGCTTACCATCTAATGTAAATTGCGCATTCAATTCTGTCACAAATTCCCAGTTTTTATAATCCCAAGTTTTGGCAAAACCAGCAATTAAACGCGGCAATGTAATTTCTAGTGTATTTTGAGGAATGACATTTTGAGTAGAGGCTAAAATATCCTTTTGTGCATCGGTAAAGGTGTATCTCCAACTATTGAAAGTAGAAGTAACGTCTCTGATTACAACCCCGGCTGACCAATTGCCCCTTTTTTCGCTTTTCAATTTAAAACCTGCATCCAATCCAAATCCTGTTGCTTTGGCAAATGGACCAATTTTTCTTCTGATGATTTTAAGATTACCCCCCCAAGAAAAGTCTAAATGTTTGTAGTTCTTAATTTTTTCGTTTTGAGCATAGGACAATATAAAAGCAAAATCGGAAGTGTTAAATGAAGAAACTCTTGTGTAATCTATTTCACCATTCCTGATTAAATCGAAGGTATTGGCAATACCATCCACTCCAAATCTTATTAAACTAATCCCTAACGCACTTTTATCACTTATTTTACTTGCCCAAGCGCCATAGTCATAATTGGCAATTCCGGCAAAGTATGAAGCGTGCATCAATGAAACTTGTGCATTGTCATCAATACTTGTAAGTCCTGCAGGATTCCAATAGCCAGCATATACGTCATTGGCAGATGCTACACTTACTCCTCCCATTCCTAAAGAACGCGCCCCCACTCCTATTTGTAAAAACTCGTTGCTATACTTGGTCGCATTTTGACCAACTATTTGGCCAATGTTTAACATTAAGCTTACACCAAGGATTATTTTAAAACGTGTCATTTGTTGCAAATTTCTATTATTTTTTCAATATTACGTTGTTATACTCACATTTTTTTTTACGTCGTGTATACTATTCTTGGCAATTTCTATTATTTCTGGCAATGCATTCTGTAACAAATCATGGTCTTGCGACTGCCATTCATAGTGAATCCCAACTCTTTTATACACCATGCCTAACGCATAAATTAATTTTTCATTGTGCAAGTAATCAAAAATAAATGGAAAATTGACAAAGCGTTTGTGCTTTTCAATAAAATCACTTGTGTTTGTAACGCCTGAATCTATCAAAAAAGAGTGAATCAAATCGTCTTCCACCTTGGATAAATCACTGTAAAACTGTTGACACAAGTCGGGATACTCTTCCATTAAAGCACGGTCGAGGGTCATTTCGATAAGCAAATGATTCAAAAACCATTTTCGGGGCCATTGTGCCTTTTCATCTAACTTTTCCTTTAAAACCAAGGTCATTTCGTTGAAAAAATCGGACTGATGAAACAATTTATCTCCCTGAAAATGATAATGACTGCCATTTTTAATCTCATTTTTGTGCGGGTGATTGTAATCGGGCAACAAGCTTAAATGGGTTTTGCTAAAATGTCGAACTAAGTCGGGCAAAACTAAGCCAAAGTTAAAATGATAACTGTCTTGTTGATGAAAAAAATAATGAGATAAAAAGTTCATTTATCTAAGTTGATAATTATTGATTTACAATAGATTAACTCAACTTAATGAATCTTCTTCTTGAGCTTCCAAAGCGCGTTCAAGTGAATCTAAAATTTCTTGATTTCTATCCTTGATAATGCTGTCATTTTGTTCTCTTAATTGCTCTTCTTCCTCATTAATTTCGGGAGCAGATGAACCACATGAAACGGCAAAAAATGCTAATAAACTTAAAATAATTAATTTTTTCATGGTATAATAATTAATAAAATATTGACTTGATTTTTATTTCTTCCTTAAGAAAATCTTGATTGGAACTCCTTTAAAATTGAAGTTTTCACGCAATTTGTTTTCCAAGAATCTTTTGTATGATTCAGAAATGTATTGAGGTAAGTTACAGAAAAAGGCAAAACACACTGCTTTTGATGGCAATTGTTGTATGTATTTTATCGAAATTGTTTTTCCTTTTGTTCCCGGAGGTGGTGTAGCATGAACAATAGGCAATAGAATATCATTGAGTTTAGATGTTTTTACTTTATTAGACAAGTTATCATAAACAGCCAAAGCGGTTTCTAATGACTGATAAATACGCTGTTTGTTAAGTGCACTGATAAACAGAACTGGATAATCTTTAAAAGGAGCCGTTCTTTCTTTCATGTGTTCTTCATACTCCTTAGCAGTATTGGTTTCTTTTTCGTACAAATCCCACTTGTTCACCAACACGACAATCCCTTTACCACATCTGTGTGCCAATTGGAGTAAGTTCATGTCTTGCGACTCAATTCCATTATTGGCATCTAACATTAAGATACAAACATCACAATTTTCAATGGCTTTGATACTTCTCATTACAGAGTAAAACTCGATATTTTCCTCGACTTTAGATTTTTTTCTAATACCGGCGGTATCTATCAAAATTAAATCTTTGTCAAAAGCATTGTATCTGGTGTGAATAGAATCTCTGGTAGTTCCTGCAATGTCGGTTACTATGTTTCTGTTGTATCCAACTAAAGCATTTACAAAAGATGATTTTCCAACATTTGGACGACCAACAATCGCAATTTTAGGTAAATTTTCAACCGATTCGTCTTGGAAATCACCTCCCTTATCTTCGGGCAATAATTCCACTATTTTATCCAATAATTCCCCTGTTCCTGAACCTGTGGCAGAAGAAATGGTAAATAAATTCTCGAATCCAAATGTATAAAAAACAGCCGCATCATTGATTTTGTCGTGCGTATCAACTTTGTTAACGACTACAATAACTGGCTTTTTTGATTTTCTTAAAATACTAGCAAACTGACTATCCAAATCAGTTACATCGGTAGTAACATCCACCATAAATAACAAAAGGTTTGACTCTTCAATTGCTATTTTAACTTGGTCTCTTATCGCAGCTTCAAAGATATCTTTACTGTCACTAACATAACCACCGGTGTCTATTACATTAAATGTTTCCCCATTCCACTCACATTCCCCATAATGTCTGTCACGGGTTACGCCGCTTAAATCGTCAACAATGGCTTTTCGTTCACCTATTAATCGATTAAATAATGTTGATTTTCCAACGTTTGGTCTCCCTACTATAGCTACAATTCTTGACATGTGGGCGCAAATTTAGGTAATTTAAAGAGATTTTTGGCTATAGCTGGTTTAAAATCAGTACAACGCTACTCCAAAATCAAAAATTAACAAGGGCTAAAAGTGGCAAATTGCAACTATTAAGCTACAGGACGAATTAACTTTTAATCGTAGTAGTTTGGGTCATTTTAAGTGGAATTTTCATTCCTCCTTTAAACTGTTCGGTTTCTTTAATTTCTGTACTACCTTGTAATGTTTGCTTGGTTGAACATTCGATAATCCAACCTGTTTTTCTGTCCAATTTAATTTCAGAATCAGAATTCCCGTTGAGCACTACCCTTACAGAAACGCCATTAACTTCCTTAAAAGAAGTATCTGTTTGATTGATGGTATTTAACGTTGATTTTGATTTGATGTAATAAAAGTTATCGTCAATATCGGTTAATTGAAATTGTGAATTAACGTCAAAGGAATAGTTTGATACTAATGTGTTGTGAATGGTCCATTGATCCCCTTTTTGTACTGCATAATTGGGGAAAACCGAAGTAGAAACTTTGAAAGAACTCTTGAAAGATTCCTCACCATAAGCTTGACTAATTTGAGCTTTAAATTGTTCTTTTTGGTCTTGGCTTAAAGATGGTACACTGTCAAAAAGTTGATTAAATAATTGCTCTAAATTTCTGATTGATATAATTCTTCCGGAAGATGACAAAGTCATTTGAAAAGATTTACCCTCAATTGGTTTCAACAATTTTCCCATCAAATCTTCCACTGCAGGAGAAGTAGGTTGACCTGCCATTTGCATAGACATAGACATGTTTGAATAAGTAACATCCATTTCGTACGTTGTATCCTTTGCTTTGGTAACTTTAAATGTTGTGGTGGCCTTAATACCCATATTAATTCGCATTTCTTGCCCACTTACCTCTTGGGTAATTTGCATGGTTGAATTCAGATTTTGTTTGTATTCTGCTCCCTTTTTAAAATTAAATTTAATTAAATGAGATTGTGATTGAATGGCAGTTACAAAGAATAAACTACATAAAATAAATACTATTTTTTTCATTGTTTTAGAAATATTAAGGCTCAAAGATAATCCATATAGAAGGGATTAAACAAATTAAAGTTTACAAACCAATCGTAAAAACAAATCATTATTTTTGCTGTATGATTGAATGTCATATAGAAAATAAAATAGCGACTGTAACACTGAATCGTCCTGAAAAGAGAAATGCTTTAGACCATCAAATGGCTCAAGCAATTCACCAAGCATTAATTCAACTCAAAGACGATGAAAATTGCAAGGTGCTCATTATAAAAGCCAATGGTGAAGCCTTTTGTGCTGGTGCAGATTTATCTTATTTAAAAACATTGCAAAGCAATAGTTACGAACAAAACCTAGAAGATTCTACCTCACTAATGGAAATGTTCAAAGCATTGGATGCCTTTCCTAAAATTACCATAGCACAAGTGGAAGGTGCCGCTTTTGCAGGCGGTTGTGGTTTGGTTAGTTTGTGCGATTTTAGTTATGCAACCCCTGAATCGAGTTTTGCTTACACCGAAGTAAAAATTGGCTTTATTCCTGCCATAGTTTCTGTGTTTTTGAGTGCCAAAATCGGAGAAAATAGAGCTAAAAAAATGCTGTTAACAGGTGATATTTTTACCGCCGAACAAGCATTAAACATGCAACTCATAACTGCTATTGCCGACAAAGAAACTATTTCAACGGTGGTTAATGAATTGGCAAGCAAGTTAGTAAAAACAGTTTCGGCAGATTCTATTCAAATTACCAAACAATTGTTATCAGATATAAAAGGGAAAACATTGAACGAACAACTGAATATGGCCGCTGAGGCAAACGCCAAAGCGCGTTCAAGTAATGATTGCAAAAAAGGAATTAACGCCTTTTTGAACAAAGAAAAATTAAGCTGGAACTAATGGTTTTTATAGACACACACACGCATTTATTTGCCGAAGAATTCAATGATGACATAGAATTGGTGATTGAAAGAGCCAAGCAATTAAATGTCCAAAAAATGCTTTTACCCAATATTGATATTGAAAGTATTGGCGCCATGAAGGCATGTGCAGAACGCTTTCCCAACCACTGTTTTCCGATGATTGGCATTCACCCTTGTTCTGTCAATGAAAACACGAAACAGGATTTGGAAATCATCAAATCAGAACTAGAATCGGGATACAAGTATTATGGAATTGGCGAAATTGGAATGGATTTGTATTGGGACAAGTCAACCCAACAAATTCAAGCTGAAGCGTTTTTAACACAATGTGAATGGGCTGTCGACTATCAATTAGCTGTTTCTATTCACACCCGAAGTGCTACCTACGAAACCATTCAAATACTCAAATCGATGAAACAATGTCCAAAAGGTGTTTTTCATTGTTTTTCTGGCTCAGTGGAAGAGGGAAAAGAAATCACAAAACTTGGATTTAAGTTGGGCATTGGTGGGGTCGTAACTTACAAAAACAGCACATTGCCTGAAATATTAAAAAACTTTAAACCACAGGATTTAGTATTTGAAACCGATTCTCCCTACTTACCTCCCACACCGCACCGTGGCAAAAGAAATGAAAGCAGTTATATTCCGCTCATAGCTCAAAAAGTGGCAGATACTTATGAAATGAACATCAATGAAATTGCCGAAATAACATCAGCGAATGCGAAACTTTTGTTTCATTGTTGAGTTTGTCACCCACTAGGCTGAGCCTAGTCACGTGAGGAAACGTCTCGAAGGGTGTTTATTTGTTTAGTTGTTTATTTGTTTAGTTGTTGAATGGTTTCACGCCGTGCAGCGTGATTGTTTAGTTGCTTAATTGTTATAGCCGTTGTTGGTGTTATCACCAACAACTCCAATTTCTTTTCTTGTTGTTGGTGATAACACCAACAACGGCACAATGAAATTGCCGAAATAACATCAGCGAATGCGAAAGAGTTGTTTAATTGTTGAATTGGTTTGTCACCCTGAGGTTCTCGAAGGGTGTTTAGTTGTTTAGTTGTTTAGTCACCCATTAGGCTGAGCCTAGTCACGTGAAATGGGTGACACAGAATACAAATTTATAATACACTCAAAATCAGTTGGTTTACAAAAATAATTTAATTTAAATTGTTTAATTTAAATTGTTTAATTTAAATTGTTTAATTTAATTCGCATATAATTCAACTTTTCAAATAACAATTTATGAACATTAAAAAATTAAATTTTAAAACACTAGCTTGGGCTATAGTACCAGCTTTATTGATTGGGTTTTCGGCTTGTGGTGACGATGACACCCCACCACCAAGCACTACCACTCCCACCAAAACACTTAACAAAACTACTTTGACTAACAATAAGATATGGTATGATAAAGGTAGTTTTATAGTACATGATTTTAAAAGTAGCGGTTTATACGGAGTAGATGGACAATGGCGTTGGGTAAACAACTCCGATACAATGGAAATTAAAATGATGGCAAGTGGAAATTTCGTAAAATGGAAGTTCAATTGGAATACCGATACAGAAATGGAGTGCGAATGGATAGGAAACGGTCCTGCTAGGTTGTTTAAATCAACAGAGTGGCAATAAAATAATAAATCTATAAAAATTAAAGCGTTCCTCGGAACGCTTTTTTTATGGGGTTTAGCCGTTGTTGGTCTCGGCTTAGCCGAGACCAACAACTCTAATTTCTTTTCTTGTTGTTGGTGATAACACCAACAACGGCAAAAATCAACAGCATGGTAATACTATAAATATCGATACCAATTAAAGCGTTCTTCGGAACGCTTTTTTTATGGGGTTTAATAAGAGAGGGGAAATAACCACTCCCGAGTTATTCGGGAGAATACTGAGGGGAAATTAACCACGGCAAAAATTCAGCATCTTATTAGGCTGTCATACCGACAACGGAGGTATCTTGGTTTTCCTTGAAAAGCTGTCGGGAAAAGATGTCTCCTACGTCGACATGACAGCTTGGGGAGAGAGTATCACGCCGTGCAGCGTGATGAAAATAAATTTAACTAAAATTATTGATTACGGAAAAAATCGAAACTATCTCCTCTTAGTCCTAATCTTAATGTTTCGAGTGGTATAATTTCACTTGGGGCAATGTTACCTAAATTCACATTAGCACCATATAATTTGATAAACCAAACTTGTTGCGCTTTTAAAGGGGCTTCCCAAATTACTTTTTCTAAAGGAATTTTTCTTACTATCTCAGCAACAAGTCCTGAACGCACTTCGCCATCGCCTCTGAAAAGCCCAACGGTTCCGCTTTCTCTAGCTTCGGCAATTACTTTCCATGAACCTGCAGACAATTCTTTTTCCATCATTTCTATCCATTCGTATGGAGGAATAATTTTTTCTGCATCTTTACTCCCAACTTCAGAAATAACATTAAAATCTTTGGCCAATGTTCTGATATACTCACACTTAACATCGTGCGGAATATCCATAGATCCATCGCTCACTTCTACATGTTCCAAACCGTAATAATCGACCACACGTCTGTAATCATCAAACTGATTTCTAATAACATAGGCTTCAAATAAGGTTCCTCCAAAATACACTTTAAATCCAGCACGTTTGTAATGCTCAATTTTTTCTTTCAATTTTGGGGTTACATAAGCGGTACCAAACCCTAATTTTAACAAATCAGTCAAATGACTGCCGTGTTCAATAAAATCTAGGGCTTCACGTATGCTTAAGCCTTTGTCCATTACCATTGTCAAACCGTTGTCTCTTGGTTTTGCAGGACGTTCTGGTAATTGTGTTAAATTAAATATTTCGCTATTCATCTTGGTTGTGTTTGTAAAGTTCAACTGCGTCTTTAAATTCTTTGTCGTCGTGGTAAAGTGTGGGGCAAAATAACTTCACATTTTCCATAGTTTCATCAAAATTATGAATTAAATTTTCAATAATCGTGTGTTTATTAGTGCCACTGGGTTGTTTATCGTAATTGATAACGTCGTAAATATTGTTAATTTCTTGACTAAAATCCAATCTATCGGTCATAAAATCCACCATATCATGAAAAAGGTCATCCATTTCAGATGCGTGAAAAATACTTAAAAACTCTTTCCAATTGTCTATTAAAAAGACTTGATTTTGATTTTTATAATCAATATACAAGGATCTAATGGCTTCATTGTCATTTAATTCAAAATAACAAACCATTATGCCTTTGATGGCTGCAATGTCTTCGGAGTCGTTGTCCAATGATTTTAGAAAATAAGGCAATGCTTTTTTGGGTTGCTTGTCTACCAAATAAGAATAACCCAACAAATAGTCAAATTCAGGGATAAAATCCAGAAACTCTTCACTAATGGTTAAATGGTGTCTTGCCAACTCCCCATTGTCTATTGCCAAATAACAACGGGCGATACAAATATTGGGATAATGATCGTCTGTAGATTTAAAACTACTTGAATAATGTTCAATGGCTTGAATATAATCCTTTTCTTCCTCCAAAATTCCTGCCATGTGAAAATGAGCATCTTTAGCATTGGGATCCACTAGCAAAGCATATTCAAATGCACTTTTTGCTTGTGTCTTTTTCTTGTTCATTTCAGAAACTTTACCCAATGCCATCCAATCTAAAGATGAATAAGGATGTTCATCAATTCTTTTCTTAAAAAACACTTCTGCATCATTCAAGTCACCAAATGCCAAATAGTTATGAATGATTTGACCATACAAAGGTTCACATTCTTTTATCTTGGAGATTCCTGTTTCTAGAATCGAAATCGCTTTTTTCAAATCATTTTTGGAACACATTAAGTCCGCGTATGACTTGTAAATTTCTACTTGTTGAAAATCATCTGTGAATTGCGCCAATTTTAAAGCAGATTTAAAACACTTTTCAGCTTCATCAAAATGATTCAAATCGGTAAGCACTTCGCCTTCTTGTTTTAAAATTTCGGGATTATACGGTTCGTAACCTTTTGCTTTATGAAGTACTTCTAAGGCTTCAATGTATTGATTATTGTTAACGAATATGGAGGCTTTTTCTAATAAAAACTCAACTTTGTTGGGATATAAATACAAGCCATGCTCAATAATTGTTTGTTGTTTGTCGGCTTCCCCATTGAATAAAAAGTGCATAAACAGCGATTCTATCTCATCTTCCGAAAAATAAACCGATGAATCTGAGGCTAATAAGTCAAATTTAAGAAGAGCGCCATCCAAATCAAATGCATCATCATTCAAATCATCATCCATTTCATCATCTTCAAAATCATCAAACATACGTATTCAGTGGTTTAGTGTATAGATTTTCTATTCACTACAAAAATAAGGAACATTCGATTTACTTTTGCATCATGAAATTTTTTTTTACAATTATTTTTATTCTTTGTGCTAATACCCTCTTGTTTGCTCAAAACAAAACAAACCAATCTAACTGGCAACAAAGAGTTAATTATAAAATGAATGTTGAACTTCACCCCAAAAACAATAAAATTAGTGCCACCGCACTTATCAATTATATCAACAACTCTCCTGATACTCTTAAAGAAATAATTTTTCATTGTTGGCCTAATGCCTATAAAAACAACCAAACCGCTTTTGCTAAACAGGAGTTATTAAATGGCAAGGAATCATTTTATTTTAGTAAAGATTCCGAAAAGGGATACATGGATAGTTTAACATTTTCGACCAACAACGCCCTTTTAAATTTCAGTTTGTATCAAAACAATGAAGACATTGTTGTATTAAAACTCATGAACCCTTTGGCGCCCAATTCTACTGTAAACATTGAATCTAAATTTGAGGTTAAAATCCCAGGAATATTCTCTCGTATGGGTGTCCTTAATAGTTTTTTTTCAATAACACAATGGTATCCCAAACCGGCGGTTTACGATGTTAATGGATGGAATCCAATGCCTTATTTAGACCAAGGTGAATTTTACAGTGAGTTTGGCGATTATGAAGTTAATATTACTTTGCCCGGAAATTATGTTTGTGCTGCAACGGGTGAGTTAAAAACCGAAAGTGAATTAAGGCTCTTAAATGATTATAAATACAAACCTTTTTTATACAAAAAAAACGAAGAAAAACCCTACACACTGCGCTTTACAGAAAAAAACATTCACGATTTTGCTTGGTTTGCAGATACCGCTTTTCATTTAGACCAGTATGACTTAGAATTACCAAATGGTGATACCGTCGTAAATAGAATTTATTCCATTGAAAAGTTTAATGGCGAAGGTGAACATCCTATTTTTGCGCTTAATGAAGGTGTAAAAAAATACAGTGAAGCCATTGGACAATATCCTTACAAAAATTGTTCAGTTGTTATAGGGCCTTTATTAGCAGGTTCGGGCATGGAATATCCTACAATTACTATTTGCAATTCATTTGATAGAAGCACTATTATCCACGAAGTTGGGCACAATTGGTTTTATGGCATATTGGGAAGTAACGAAAGAAAATACCCTTGGATGGATGAAAGTATCAATACTTTTTTTCACAGTAAATTCGACAATGAATACAAGAATAAGGAGCAATTTTTAAACAAAAAGAAATTTAAAGATGTTTTGGGGAGTTATACGCCACAATTCAATCAAATAAGAATAGCTTGTAAAGGCAACATGCAAGCTTGTAATATTAGTTCAGATGAGTATACATCATCGAATTATGGTTCTGTTGTTTATAGCAGAGGTCCATTATTATTTGCATATTTAAACGAGCAATTGGGTGAGGAGTTATTTAAAAGCTGTTTTACCAATTATTACAAAGAGTGGCAATTCAAACACCCTTTGCCTAGCGACCTTCAAAAAAGTTTTGAAAAAACTTGTGGTTTTTCACTTGATTGGTTTTTTAGTGAATTATTAACCGATGTAAATAGCATTGATATTAAAGTAAAAAGAGACAGTGTAGTTGTTAAAAATGCACAAAAATTCCAAACTTATCTCAACAAAAAAAAGGACAGCATTTACAATAAAAAAGGCTTTTTATTAGAAACAAACTACACAAACAATGGACAAAAAGCAAAACTAATCAGTTTTTCTATCCCTTTCAAAGCCCCATCATTCAATGTAAAATCTGCACACTATTTTACACCCGTAGTTGGTTTTAATACCACTGACAAAATGTATGTTGGAGCATTGTTTTACAACCGAACTTTAATAAGAAAAAGAATAGAGTATAAGTTGATGCCAAGTGTAAATATAAACAACAATAATCTAATTGGATTTGGTCAACTAAATTTACTAGTTTTAAAAAACAAAAGGATGATACAAATGATGGAAACAGGCCTCAAATTTCAACGGTTTGGAAACAACTTTTCTACCCCATCAACCTATCAAAAAATACAGCCTTACTTATTGCTACAATTCAATAAAAAAGAATTCGCTACCAATAGCATACAAGTCAATTATTTTTCACTAACAAACGATGCTGAAAGATTCAATCAAAACCTTCGTGGTGAGTATATTAGAGCAACTTTTACACGAAACTATGTTCATCCTATTTTCCCAAACAAGTTTGAATTTAATTTAGAAAACAAGCACAAAAGTAAAGTTACAAATTACACAAAAATTGCCAGTAGTTTGAAACTTAAAGTACACTTGAACAAACAAAAAAAATACTTAAAAACACGCTTATTTGCAGGTTTATTTTTAAACAAAACGGGCGACATATATTCACAAAGTTTTTTTGCAAGTGGCAATGGTTCTAGACAAGATTATTTGGCCGAAAATGCCTTGATTGGTCGTGGTGAAAACTACTTTGACAAAACTATTTTTGGTCAGCAGTTATTGGAAATGAATGGTAATTTAAGAACTGTTTTACCTGTTGTAACGGGAGAAAATACCGACAAGTGGATGATTGCAATCAACAATGAAATTACAATGCCCGGAAAAATCCCTTTCAATTTGTTTTTCGATATGAGTTTTTATCCTGCAAAAAAAGTAGTAAACACTACTAATGGCAGTGAAATAAGCTATACCAACACATTGGTTTATGCAGGAGGAATAAGCTTGCCCCTAATAGAGAATCACTTTGAAATTTATTTTCCATTAATGTATTCGAGTCAGTATGACGATTTGTTAAAAAACGGGATATTAAATAACAGGAGAATTGGCTTTCGTTTAAATTTGAATGCATTGAATCCATTCGACATTATTGATAATTTTGATTAAGGCACAAATCAAAAAGGCATAAAAAAAGCCTGTTCAAAAGAACAGGCTTTTAGAAATCGGTTACTAATTACTTTTTCTTAGCTTTAGCTTTAGGAGCTGCTTTTGGAGCTGCTTTAGCTTTTGGAGCCGCTTTAGCTTTCGCTTTAGGTGCTGCTTTTGCTTTTGGAGCTGCTTTTGCTTTTGGAGCTGCTTTTGCTTTTGGAGCTGCTTTTGCTTTCGCTTTAGGAGCTGCTTTAGCTTTTGCTTTTGGAGCCGCTTTCGCTTTCGCTTTAGGTGCTACTTTTGCTTTTGCTTTTGGAGCTGCTTTTGCTTTTGCTTTAGGAGCTGCTTTCGCTTTAGGTGCTACTTTTGCTTTTGCTTTAGGAGCTGCTTTTGGAGCTGCTTTAGTTGCTTTTGCTTTAGGAGCTGCTTTAGGCGCAGACTTTGTAGCTTTTGCTTTTGGTGCTGTTTTTTTTGTTGCCATAATTATATAAATTGGTTTATTATTGGTTTCTTTTTTGGTTTATTATTATTTAACTTAAGTCGGAGTGCATGTCTCCATAATCTATCGTTATTTCTTCGTTTACAGCTATGTTTTTGGTCGCTTTAAAAACCATTACATTTTCTTTGATTTTTTTATTGTAGGTAGCATTATTACTTTTAGAATGATTATATAAAGAACCGAACCCTAATACTATTGCGGCACTTTTTTTCTGTGTATTCCACACAAATGTGTAATTTTCTAAAAGATTATCAATTAACATGTAATGATCTTTTTTACTTAATTCAATGATAGGACAAATTTCAATGATATCTCCTTTCTTAATTTCCTTAGATGTAAACACTCCCCTACCTTTATGTCCAGCTTTGCGTACAACTAAAAAATTCTGACCTTTTATATTTAAATCCTGCACTTTGTATTATCGGATTCAAATCTAAGTAGTAATACAGATAAACAGAACTTCTTAACAAAATTCTATTAACATTTTATCAAATATTATATTAATTTATAGTAAACTTAGTTGACTATTTTATTTTTTATATCGATACAAATACAAAGTATTGGTATTAGATTGTATTGCACTATCTATCAATTCATAATGCTTGTCGTAAAAACCATTGTGAGGCAAACTCCAATAATAAAATCCTGTTGTATATGTTCTTATTAAATAGTCGGAAGGCTTACCTGACAACTCTTTCCATATTCGTTCCTTATTTTCAATACCTTGTTCATTGTCTGAAAAATGAACTGGTAAAGCAACAGGTAAAAAGGTATTATACAACAAATTTGTTTTGATATAGTATGAACCATATTCTACACAATCCACAAACAAAGTTTTGTTATTTTGTTTAGATAAATGTCGTGTTATGGCATCTTCTTGGTATTTTTTTATCGAAAATTCAAATTGAGGATTCAACTTTTTATCTGTTTGATACAAACTAATTGATACTACTATTGTGAATATTAAATTCGATTTATTCTGTTCTTCTTTTAAAGTATAAAGTTGGACCAATACAAAGAAAAAAAGTGTAAACAATGGCAAATAATAATGTCCAAAATTATAAGGCGACATTATTAAAATTGAACCCGAAGCACCCAAAAAAAGAAGCCAAAAAAGCACTGCTAATCGATTTTCCTTTTGTTGCAAATTGGAATAAAAATAAAACAAAAATGCAATTGATAATATGGGTAATAGCTGAATAAAATTGTTGTTAATGTCATTCCACTTTTGCACTAATGGTATAGCCGTTTTTACATTTGTATAAGAAAAATTATACTTCAATGTTTGTATAAACGGAATCAGCGAATGATTAACTGCTAATAAAACTAAAAAGAAAAAAGAAGGTAGTATAAAAAACAAAAACATTACTCCTCTTTCCTTTATTGATTTTACTTTCACAAACTGATACATCAATAACAGCGCTGCCATTAAGATGAAAGGCTCCTTAAACCAAAAGGACAAACCCATCATGAGCATCGATAATCTTAAATCTAACACATGCTTTTCTTTTTCTAATTTAGCATTAAAATAAAGCGCAATTATTACTGTTACCGTTCCGTAGAATTCAGTGTATAACCCGTCGCCAAAATTATTGGGCAACAATAAAAAAACAAGTGTTAACAAACTTAATAAAACAGATAAAATTACAGAATTTAATTTTAACACATAGAATTTATAGGTGTACAATGCTGCTAACAATGTTACCAAATAGACCAATATAAATGTAGCCCAAATTTTGGAAGGAATTAGGGAATAAAATAAAATCAAAAGATAAAACAATCCGGGAGGTTTATTTTCCCATGCATCCAAATAAAGCGTTCCCCCTTTTTGCACTTTAAAAGCTATGGCGGTAAATATTCCTCCATCTGTTAAAAGGTATCCAGGATATATTTGAAATAAAAACAAGCCCGTCGACAACAACAAGACCGAAAGTAAGCCAAAGATATAATTTCCCTTACTTACTTGACTTGAGTTTGTCAGCGAAAAATAAAACAAGTTCTTCATTCACATCATTTAAAAGATTAAAAACGGCATCAAAACCTTCCTCATCACCAAAATAGGGGTCAGGAATAATCTGCCCTTTGTATTTATCTGAATAATGGGTTAGCAAAACTATTTTATCAGTATTTGCAGGAAACATAGTGTGTAAATTTTCCAAATTGGAATGGTCCATCGCAAATAAGTAATCATAGTGATGAATGTCAGAAGGGTTAATTTGGCGAGCCCTGTGATTCATTTCTATCCCATTTTTCTTAGCAGATTTAATGGTTCTAGGGTCTGGTAATTCACCGGCATGCCAATTGCCTGTCCCACAAGAATCGACTTGGAAGTGGGTGTGCAAAGAATGCTTATCCAAATGGTGTAAAAATAATGCTTCAGCTAATGGACTTCTACAAATATTCCCTAAGCAAACAAACAATACTTTCATAACTTACATTCTACCCATTTCAACTCGCGTACTTTTGGATCCATTACACTTTTTAGCGGAACCACAAGAAGATAAAACCATTAAACAAACGGCAGTTAATACAATTAAAAATTTCATTGTTGCAATATTAATTTATTTATATGAAAACGAAAACTTGTGTATTTTATTTGAAACATAGCTAAAAAAGTCGCAAAAGATGTAATTTTGTGTTTTTAAGGATTGAACTCACCTACTATAAAATATGGCTTACTTATTTATTTTGTGTGTTTATCTATGTCCATTTCCTCCGCACAGTTTGTTAGACTTGAGTATAAAAACAATCCTTTAAATTACCCCTACAATGCCAGAATAGACTCCAGTCAACTGAATAATGCATTGTCACAATTCAAGAATTATTATCTTTCTAATGGTTTTTTGGGATTTAGTTACGACTCCATTCAATTTCAGGATTCCACATACAAAATAAACAATTTTTTGGGTGAGCGCTATCGCATTAAATCAATTGCTTATAACCTATCTAACCAAAAGAAAATTTACCCAATTAAAACCTCCTATTTTGATACCCTTCAATTGAAAAGCCATATTGATTACATACTTTCTCAACTTGAGAACAGCGGATATCCATTTAGTAAAGTTAATGTAAAAATAGACCAATTAGATTCTAATGACCTCAATTACCATTTGGAAATAAACAAAGGCCCTCTTTTTATATACGACACACTCCATATTGAAGGCGAACGTTTGTTAAAATCTAATTTTCTGGAAGCTTATTTGGGTATTAAAAACAATAGTCCCTACAATGAAACTCTATTTAAGAAAGTAAATGGGAAAATCAATCAATTGCCTTTTGTATCCTCCGAACGAACTCCACTTGTTGCTTTTATTGAAGGCGGATTAGCCAAACCTTACATCTATTTAAAAAAGAAAAAAGCAGACCAAATTAATGGGATTATTGGTTTAGCTCCCGGCAATAATTCTACTCAATCATTTGTATTTACAGGGGAGTTTTTACTCAAACTCAACAATCTTTTTAAAAGTGCAAAATCCATCCATTTGAATTGGAGAAGTTTTAATGCTAGGTCGCAGGAATTAAAAGCGCAAGCCAATTTACCTTATCTGTTTGCCAAACCAATTGGACTTGATTACAGTTTAGATTTTTTAAAATTTGACACCCTTTATACCAGTGTACAAAACCAAATAGGGTTTAAGTATTACACCTCAGGATTAAATGGCATAAAAGCATTTTATCAAACCTCCATTACCAATTTAAACAGTGTGGACACTTTCGCAATTAGGGTAAATAAGAGATTACCAAGCATTCATTCTATTTCGAACAACAGATACGGTTTGGAGGGTTATTACAATCAGTTAGATTATATTTTTAACCCTCAAAAAGGTTGGATTATAGACGGTCAATTGCTAGTGGGAAGCCGAACTTTGTTGAGGGATAATATTATTTCTCAGGTAAAATTTGAAAATCAGAAAACACTGTATGACTCTATCAAACTAAGAACAACACAGTTGTTTTATAAAATAAAATACGATCATTTTTTTAAATTGGGCAATAGTAGTACGTTTAAATTAGGGGTTTATATGACCCAAATAGTAAGTGACGATTTGTATTTTAATGAATTATTAAGAGAAGGAGGGATAAATTCCTTAAAAGGTTTTAATGAACAGAGTATATTTGCAAGCAATTTTAATATGTTAGACATAGAATATCGCTATTTAATTTCCAAGGACTCTTATTTTAAGGTATTTTGGAATGGGGCGTACTATGAAAATAAGCAGGTAGAACTAGGGAATAATACCATTTCCGACTTTCCATGGGGTTTTGGTGTTGGCGGACAAATAGAGACGGGTGCTGGTATTTTATCTATTATTTACGCCCTTGGCAAAGAAAAAAACAATCCATTTGATTTAAGAACAGGAAAAATACATTTTGGGATTAGTAACTTTTTTTAAAAAAACGCTGTTTGGTTTGGCAATGTATTTACCATTGTTAATGTATTCGCAGGAAACTACGTTTACAGATTCAACTGTTGAATATGACAATCAGCCGTTTATTGAATATTATTTTAACGAACGTGCTTTACAAATAGAACAACAGTTACTTATAGAATACGCCGACAGTTTGCTTGATGACACCTTGGTTATCAAAGACACCCTATTTCACCATGCATTTATAGGACACGACAAGACCACCTATTTGAATTCCAAAAGAAATATCCGCAAAAGTTTATTGGCTTCACAAAATCCACCTATTAGAAAAAATTTAAACAATTATGTAGTTTTCGCTTGGTTGATAATGATTCTGATTTTGATGATTCAGTTTAAAAGAATTTTTCCCAACCAGTATTATTTAATTACCAAATCCACTTTTAATCAAATCAACTTTGATGATTTTATTGAATCTCAAAACAACAACTTTACTTTAAGTAAATACCTTACTTGGCTCATTATAAGCCAAATTATCAGCATTGGTTTGTTTGCTCATTTTAATCAGCAAGCGCTTTTTAGCCATATTAACCCATGGTTACTTATTTTATACATTAATGGACTTACTTTGGCAATTTTTATACTAAACCAACTTTTTAAAATGTTGTTTTCTTATGCATTTAACCAATTGTCTTTACAAGAACATTACGCTATTATATATAGAATACATTCCTATGTATTTGCTATCCTTTTTTTACCAATATTACTAGTTATATACTATCAATTTCCCCAATTATTAAAGAATGGAATGATTTATTTATTGTCCATTTATCTGTTATTGGTTTATGTATTTAGTATTATCAAATTTGTCACTTCATCGCATTTTTTGAAAAGTGGTTCAATTTTAATTTTAATATTGTACATTTGCAGCTTTGAAATTTTACCTCTAGTGGTGTTAATAGCATCGATAAACAAGTTTATGAATTTATGACCAAAAACGGCAAGATTAAAACCATTCTCATATCACAAAACAAACCTGAACCTGGTAAGAAATCAATTTTTGATGACTTATCTACCAAATACAAGATAAAGGTTGATTACAGATCATTTATTCAAGTAGAACCCGTTCATGGAAGAGAAGTTAGGAAAAACAAAGTAAACATTCTGCAACATACTGCTGTAATTTTTAATTCAAAAAATGCAGTAGACAATTTCTTTCGCGTTGTTGAAGAACTAAGGGTTGAACTTCCTCAAGACATGAAATATTTCTGTGTTACGGAAGGCATTGGCTTATACATTCAAAAGTATATTTTCTTGAGAAAACGTAAGGTTTTTTCACCAAAATTAAATACAGAAGCCGACTTCCTAAACTTGCTACTTGCGCACAAAACTGAGAAATACCTGTTCCCATGTTCTGACATTCGCAAATCCACCATATTAGACTTTTGCGCAAAGAATAAAATCAGCATTATTGAAAGTTGCATGTATAAAACGGTTTCTGCCGATTTGAGCGACTTAGAAGATGTTTTTTATGATGCCATTGTCTTTTTCAGCCCAGCGGATATAAAATCCTTGTTTGATAATTTCCCTGATTTTAAGCAAAATAACACCCGTTTGGCTGCCATCGGCGAATCAACGCAATTAGCACTTATAGAACATCAGTTGGTATGTGATATTCAAGCGCCAACTAAGGAAAACCCTTCCATTGTAAAAGCATTAGAAGCTTACATTAAAGAGGTTAACGCTTAATCAACTTTGATACAATGAATTACGGTTTTTTGTCCTAAGTGAGGACAAACAAATAAGTAATCAAGTCCCCCTTCTTTTAATCCCAGTTTCTTGTAAACTTCTTCCGTTTTTATTCCCAATCCTCTGCTTTTGATATTGGCTTTGGTAATTTTTTCTGTTTTTAAATAGTTTTTAAACTGTTGATTGAATATTTGTACACTTACTATTTTAAAAACACGACCTATACAATTGGGAAAATATTGGCTAGAAATATAAAATGGAACTGCATAATCTATGGCAAGCCATTCATTTTCAGAAGCATACTGATGATTTAAGCGGGCTTTTACCAAAGAGGCTCCCGTTTCATAAAAATAACCTGACAAATTTTGGGCAAGTGCAGGACGCGAGTATGAGTCGGACAATAAATACTTAACTTCTTGATAATGTGCATTTTCAATATTTGCGCAAATTAAATGGATTGCCTTATCCTCTACATCCTTCTCAAAATTTACATGAATCAACATTTCCTTCATTTCACTTTTCAAGCTAATAAAGTAAATAGATTCAATCTGATTTAATTCATTAATCGCCATTTGATGGTCGTACATAGGCGAACATTTTATATAAAGGTGATTAGTAATGCGTTGAATATGTGGCAATAATGCAATAATATTGGGCTGATGTTCAGACAACAAAATTTCTCTTTTCCCGTCATTTCTACGATCGGGGTCGGTGTAAACAGCCTCATAAAAAGTATTACACTCTTTAACATAAGCAATGGCGTCGGCGGTTATTCTTTGAACGTTTTGAACTTGGAGTTGATTAAAATTAAAATCAACTAAATCATTCACAGTTTCGTCTATTTCCACAGAAACAATGCGTTTAAAATTGGGAGAAAAGGCCCATTCGTCCACCCCTAAGCCACCCGCCAAAACCAATAAGTTATCGCCTTTTATTAAATTAGACTTGTATAAAGCAACATACTCAGCAGTAGCTTGTTCAAGTAATTTTTTGGTATAAAAACAGTTCTTTTTAAAAAATGTCGGCAATTTTTCGGAGGCATTTTTCTGTAAACTAAGTTGTTCTGCTATAAAAGAAGCTAATTCATTGTGAGTAGGCTTGTATTTAAAGATAAACTTATCGTAGCCCAATTTTTGTGCTTCGGCCAATAAAAAATTTATTTCGTTATTTGAAAAGAATGTTTTAATTTTGTTAACTATTATATATATAAATTTATATGAAAAAAATTTCAACTTTGGTCATTGCGGTTTCTCTTGTTTTAATGGCTGTTTCATGTGGGGGAAGAAAAGACAGATGCCCATCAGTTGGTTACAAAATTAACACAAGTCCGTTAATTACCAATACCTTAAAATAAATGAATTGGATAGAGTTGTGCGACCTTGAACAGGTTGATCAAATTATTCAACAATCACTTTCAAAACCTCAATTAATTTTCAAGCACAGTACCCGTTGTTCAATAAGTTCAATGGTAAAAGACCGTTTGGAAAGACAATGGAAAGCTTATTTAGATGAATTTCCAATTTACTATTTAGACTTAATTCGATACCGTTCCGTTTCAAACCTACTCTCAGATAAGTTTGGCGTAATTCATGAGTCGCCTCAATTGCTTATCATTAAGAACGGAAAATGTCTTTTTAATTGCAGCCACTCTGATATTTCAGTTTCAGCAATAGAGGCAATTATTGAGAAACAGAGCTAAAACTCAATTTTATATTTTGAAAAATATCAGGATGTAAACTTTTGGCAACAGGACAAGTATGTGCTGTTCTTTCAAAAATAGTTTGGTGTTTTTCATCCAAGGGGTGTTCTGTAATTATATTAACAAAAACATCAATTTGAACAATTCTTCTTGGCGCATCTGTACTCATTATTTTTTTCACGGTTGCCTCAGAATTTTTCATTTCAATACCATTCGCTTGGGCATATATTCCAATGACTGTAAGCATACATGAAGCTAATGAAGTTGCTGTCAAATCGGTAGGAGAAAATGCCTCTCCTTTTCCTTGATTATCGACGGGTGCATCTGTTACAATTGTATTTTGCGATTGTATATGTTGCGCATTTGTTCTTAATTCACCTAAATATATTACCTTTGAAGTATTCATTATTTTTGATGCAAACATACAAAATTTACTTTTACAGTTTACTAAAACTATGGATGATATTAACCATATACACCGTTAATTCACAGGAAATGTATGACATTACCTTTGATGATTCACATTACAAAGGTGGTATTTACAGCAGTGGTTACAGTAATGGCATTTATTTTCGTAACGCGGTAAATATTAACAAAAAACTACTAAGGACATACGAAATCAATATTGGACACATTAAACATTTCAAAGAAAAAAGTATTTTAAACCAGAGAATTGGCAACACGACACCTTATATTTTTGGAAAGTTAAACAGATTATATGTGTTGAGGCCAATGATTGGTGTTTCGAAAACAATTTCCGAAAAAAAATCAAAAAACAATATTGGTGTCACTTTTTTTGGTGGTGTTGGACCAATTATAGGATTTTTGAAACCACTGTATGTTGATTTAGACGTGTTTGACACAAGTGGAATAAACGAGAGCGGCACAGTTAGTGTTAGGTACAACCCTACAACAACGCCGCAGAACCGAATATTAGGCTATTCCTCATTTGGCAAGGGAATAGGAGATTCGAAACTTATAAGCGGCCTATGTTTTAAGTCAGGTATATCATTTGATTGGGGGACTTATCGGTCCGACTTTAAATCGATAGAATTAGGCATACAATTGGATTATTTTCCAAGTAGACCCCAAATAATGGATGAAATAAAAAACAAAACCATTTTTTCTGGGTTTTACATTAGCTTTGCATTTGGTAAAAATTATTAAAATATGTCTGAAATACTTTTAGAAAAACCCAATAAAAGAACAAAACCAGATTGGTTAAAAATACAAATTCCTTCGGGGGTTGAATACGCTGCTGTTAAAAAAATTGTTCAAACACACAAACTACACACCATTTGTGAAGACGGACGATGTCCAAATATGGCGGAGTGTTGGGGAGCTGGAACGGCTACTTTTATGATTTTGGGGAACATTTGTACCAGAAGTTGTTCTTTTTGCGCAGTTGCCACAGGCAGACCCACAGAATATGACATGGATGAACCGACAAGAGTTGCAGAAGCTGTCAAACTAATGAAAGTAAAACATTGTGTCATTACTTCGGTGAACCGAGATGAATTAAAAGACAAAGGAGCAAGTGTTTGGGCGGCTACAATAAGAGAAGTTAAGAAACAAAATCCAGGTGTAACCATGGAAACATTAATTCCAGATTTCAAAGCGCAATGGGATTTACTTGAAATGGTAGTGAATGAAAGACCCGAAGTGGTAAGTCACAACATGGAAACAGTAGAAAGATTATATAGAATAGTGCGTCCTCAAGCCAAATACGAAAGAAGTTTGGAACAGATAAAAAGAACCAAAGAGTTGGGACGAAGAACCAAGAGTGGTATAATGTTAGGTTTGGGTGAAACTGAAGAGGAAGTTTTTAAAGCTATGGACGATTTATTATCACACGGATGTGACGTTTTAACCCTTGGACAGTACTTACAACCTACCAAAATGCATTTAAAAGTAGAAGAATATGTGAGTCCAGAAAAATTCAAGATGTACAAGGAAGTGGGTGAAAATAAGGGCTTTAGAATTGTAGAAAGCGGCCCAATGGTTCGTTCTTCCTATCATGCAGAAAAGCACATTTAAAAAAAAGTTGACAACTAAAAATAAAAATCCTAAATTTGAAAATTGTTTAAGTTAAAAAATAGTTAATTTATGAAAAAAAGAATTCTATACCTAAGTGTATTTTTCGTGATTTTATCAACCTTGTTTGTTTCAATCAGTACAAAGAAAAGCGAATACGTTGCACGTAACGAAAGTCAAATGAAAACTTTATATTCTTATGTTGTTCCCGGCGGAAAGAAAGCTGCTGGAATGTCAGAATATTTCAACTCTATTCGTACAAATATTGCTACAGGAACTGTAAGTCCTGAGGAATATTTTAATGCATTAAATGCTTCTAACCAAGTTAGTTCCAAACGTGCAATTAATGCAACTTGGAATGAATTGGGTCCTGACAATGTTGGTGGAAGAACGAGAGCATTTTTACAAGACAGAGATACACCATCTATTATGTATGTTGGGGGTGTTAGTGGTGGATTGTTTAGATCTACTTCCAGAGGCTCTTCTTGGTCACCAGTCAACGACTTACAAGAAAATTTAAATGTTTCTAGTATTGCACAAAATTCTAACGGAACAATTGTATACGGAACAGGCGAAGGTCAATTCGTTTCTATAGACGGTACTCTAAGAGGAACGCCAGGTTTCCAAGGATTTGGCATGTTTATCTCTACAAACAGAGGTCGTACTTTCACCAATGTACCTTCAACCAGAAATTTTGGAAACATTAGCTCATTGGCTGCTGAACCTGCAGAATTTGGAACAAGAATATATGCTTCTACTGATGCAGGCGTTCAATATTCGGACGATGGATTAACATGGACAAGAGGTAGAACTGGTGCTTCAAAAGAAGTGAAAGTTGCAACTAACGGTCACATATATGCTCAAATAGGAAGTAATATTTTCAAAAGTTCTGACAGAGGTTCTAATTGGACTACTATCACTCCTGAAGGTATTAGTTTCGTTCGTGCATCTATTGCTATCTCTCCTGAAGACCCAAATTATGTGTATGTTATGACTTCAAATAACGCATCAAGATTGGAAGGTGTTTACCGTTCTACAGATGGCGGCACTTCATGGACTAAAATTATCAATACTGGCTCTATTTACTTCGACCCATTGTCTAACTCTTTGCAAGGTCAAGGCAACTTTAACAACGTTATTACTGTTAATCCAAGAGATAAAAACCATATTATCATGGGTGGTGTGTTTTTAGCTGAATGGAAAATTAATACTAACCCAAGATATATCGCTTCATTGAACGATTTTGGCGGTGCTAACCCAGCACACGTTCACGCAGACAAACACGTATTACAATGGGATATGTCTACAACCCCTCCTACGTTAATTATTGGATGCGACGGTGGACTATTCTTTAGTTCAGACAACCTTAGAACCTATGCTCCAAAAAACTTCGGCTTTAACGCAACGCAATTCTATTATGTTGCGGCTGATTATGATGGCAATGTAACAGGTGGAACGCAAGACAATGGCTCTTTATATATCAACAAAAGAGGAAATACTTCAAAATCTGCAGTTGAAATAAGAGGAGGTGATGGTTTCACTTCTCAAATTTCTACTAAAAATAACTCAATAATATTTTCGTCTTCTTACTTTGGTAATATCACAAGATCAAAAGATTTTGGAAGAACACAACTATGTGTTTGGGATCGTCGTATCGCTAGAGCGTTTACTGGATTAACAGATACAGCAGAATACTGTGGTCACAATAATCCATCTTCATGGGCACCATTCAACACTAAATATATTTTGTGGGAGCATCCAGATTACGAAAACAAACAATCTAGATTGTTCTTTGCAAGATTCGGTCAAGTGTGGATGGCAGAAAACATCACTAACTTTGATAAAGAACCAAATTGGTATTTAATTGCAACATCTCAAGGAAATGCAGAAGTTTGGGATATGGAAGTAACACCTGATGGAAGTTCTTTATTTATCTCTAACAGTAACACAATTTGGAGAGTTGATGGTTTAAACACTGCTACTTACTTACCTTTCTCACCTGAATTGTCGATACCACCAGGAATTACAATGACTAACTTGAATTTCAATTCAGGTGGTCGTTCTATTACTTCAGTGAACTTAGACCCTAGAAATTCTAATAAGGCATTAATCACTATTGGTAACTATGGTGGTGGAAGTCACGTATTTGTAGGTAATGATATGTTAGGCACTCCAAGTTATACTAACATAACCAATAATATTCCTGACATGCCTGTTTACGATGGTGTCATCACATACGCAAGTTCAAACTCTTACTTTGTAGGAACAGATTTAGGAATTTTTGCTAGTGATGATGGCGGAAATACTTGGACTTCACAAAGTGTCAATAGTAAATTCCCAAGAGTACCAACCTTATCTTTAAGACAATTTTATTTCCCATACAAAAGTCAAGGTGCTATTTATGCAGGAACACATGGTAGAGGATTTTTTGAATGTGTTCAATACAGAACGTCATTGAAAGAAGGTGTTTCTAAAAAATTAACTCATGCATTATCAGCTTATCCAAATCCAGCAAATGACATAGTAACCGTAACATTTGATTCACCAGTTAATGAAAAAGTAACCCTAAATGTAATTGACATCAATGGTAAAGTAACCTATTCACATACTCACTTAGCCCATGTTGGAACTAACAGTGTTTCATTCGAAACTGCTTTAATTAAATCTGGGGTTTATGTTATCACAAGCACAGGTTCAAAAGGTGGAAACACAAATAACGGTTCTATAAAACTAGTTATAAGAAGATAATCAAATTAAAATACATTGAAAATCCGCACTCCAAAATAGTGCGGATTTTTTTTTAATAACTGTTTGATTTGTTGTAGGGTTAAACTTATTTTGCGGTAGAAAAAAATGCTAATTGCCAAAACCAATAAAGAACTTAAAAAATTCTTAAAAAACCCAGATATAAATCAAAAAATTGGTTTTGTTCCCACAATGGGTGCATTACATCATGGCCATTTAAAACTGATTGAAAAAAGTAAAAAAGAAAATTTATTTACTGTTGTTTCTATCTTTGTAAACCCCAAACAGTTCAATAATAAAGAAGATTTTAATAAATACCCAATTACTATCAATGAAGATATAGAATTACTCAAATCTGTAAATTGTGATTTATTATACATTCCAACCTATGAAGAGATATATCCTTCTGGGATGAGTAATGTTGATATTCCGCTACACGATTTGGATAAAGTATATGAGGGTGAGAAAAGGCCTGGACATTTTGCTGGAGTTGCAGCTGTTGTTCACCGTTTATTTAGTTTGGTTGAACCACACAAAGCCTTTTTTGGTCTGAAAGATTTTCAACAATGCCTAGTGATTAAAAATTTGCGAGACCAATATTTTAAAAACATTAGACTTAAATTTTGTCCTACGATTAGAGAAAAAAGTGGCTTAGCAATGAGCTCAAGAAACAAAAGACTGAGTAAAGAGGGTCTGAAAGTAGCTTCTAACATCTACAAAGCAATGAAAGAAGTGAAATCAAATTTCAATAAAATTGACATAAATACAGCACTAAATGAGGGCTTAAAATTATTAAAACAATATCCCATAGAAATTGATTATTTTTCGGTGGCAGATAAGCATACACTTAAACCAAATAAGCAATGGATGCCTGTCAGAAATAATATTTTGTTGGTTGCAGTAATCGTAGAAGATGTAAGACTAATAGACAACATCGTTATTTAAATTATGAATTTTACAGAAAAACATACGGACTATCTGCAAAAACTTAACGAGAGTTTAGCTCATTTCAAAGACCTTTCTTTGGCTAAAAAAAGACTTAGTTTTTGGAGATGGAAAGCAAGCGAAAATCTTGATAAGCTCTTGTTTGAGTTTGATACAAATGTCAAAAAAACGGATGGAAAAATAACATGGTGTCCTGACAATGCAAGTACCATTGAAACTATAAACAAACACCTTAAAGGATTTGACAAAATCAATTTCCATAGACATGTAGGTTTACAATCTGTCCTTCTTGATATTGACTCAGAAACAATTAAAAATCACCAACAAGCAGATGTAGTGGTTACCGATGCAAAATTTATCATTGCAAATACAGGTAATATTTATTGTTCGTTTTATAGTGTTGAAGAGTATTTACAAGTTGTAAATGCTAAAAAAGTGATTATTATTGCGGGAATTGACACCATATTGAGTCATCAAAATGAACTACCATTATCTAAATTACTCTATTCTGTGTATGAAACAGGTTCTTTAAGTTATCCCGCCGAGCTATTGTGCAGACCGGGGAAATTAAGAGGCTTTAATGGTGAAATAATTTTGATAATCAACGATAATAACAAAAGTAAACTGTTAGAAATTCCAGCTCATAGGCCTTTATTTAGTTTATTGAATTTTGCATTACCACCAGTATGTCCTATTCAAGCTACTGAAAATAAAGAAGATAATCCCAAAGATTTAGACTCGTTGCAATATTTTCTGTACCCCTTCATGAATGGATTAAAAACTTATTCTTCAATTATTTACAATAATTATGGGTTTAAGCATCTTTCGGAATATTTGCCGTATGATTTAAACTTATACGAACAAGTAATGGAAGCGCGTGCCTCCATTAAAGAAGATGAAAAAACAAGCACATTCCTTAGTTTATTAAATCCTAGTTCAGCGCAGTTAGCAACACAACCAAATAAATTTAATCAAGCAACTAAGTTTAAAAAATTTGCAACAGAGCAGTTTTTTGGACCTATTAATTCCTAAGATTTTCCTTGGGCATCAATAACAGCTACCGCAACCATATTTACAATTTCTCTTATTGAGCTTCCTAATTGCAAGAAATGCACTGATTTATTAAATCCTAATAATACAGGCCCCATGCTTTCAGAATGTCCAAAACTTTGCGCAAATTTATAGGCAATATTTCCTGAAGCAAGATTGGGAAATATAAAGGTATTTACATCCTTATCAACTAAGGTACTAAAGGGGAAGTTTTCTTTTAGTAATTCATTATTCATAGCAAAATTTGCTTGAACGTCTCCATCAATGGTTATTTCCGGATTGTTTTTATGAAGATAAGCAACGGCTTTACTAACTTTTTCAGGCACTTCACCTTTGGCACTTCCAAAATTACTATAACTCAACAATGCGATATTAGGTTTAACACCTAATTTCAAGACTTCTGCATGGGTACTTTTCGCTATTTCAACCAATTCTTCGGCGGTAGGATCTATATTTACAGTAGTATCTGCAAAAAAGTAAGGTCCTTTTTTGGTCATAATAATATACATACCTGCAATTTTAGTAATCCCTTCTTCCTTGCCAACAATTTGCATTGCAGGTTTTAACGAACGAGGGTAATTTTTAGTCAACCCCGAGATAAACGCATCGCCCTCCCCTTGATTTACCATCATACAACCGTAATAATTTCTATCACGCATCAACTTGATAGATTCATAAATATTAACTCCTTTTCTTTGGCGTTTATCAAAAAACAACTGACCGTATTCCTCTCTTTTAGCATCTTCCAAAAGAGGGTCAATAATTGATACCTCACCTAAATCAATGGCATTGTCTAACAATAGTGCTTGTATTTTTTCTTTATTTCCCAATAAAATAGGAATTGCAATACCTTCTTCTTTACAAATTTGAGCTGCTTTTAGAATTTTAACATTGTCTGCTTCGGCAAAAACCACACGTTTAGGATTTTGTCTTGCCCTAGTCATCATTCTACGGATAAAACGATTGTCGAGACCTAACCTGTTTCTAAGTTCAAGTTTATAATTCTCCCAATTGGCAATAGGATGTTTAGCTACACCACTGTCCATAGCAGCTTTAGCCACAGCAGGACTCACACATTCAATTAGTCTTGGGTCGATTGGTTTCGGGATAATATAAGTCCTACCGAATTCAACATTGCTTTCATTGTAAGCTTTCATTACAGTGTCAGGCACAGGTTCTTTGGCCAACTGCGCAATAGCTCTGACAGCAGCTAATTTCATTTCCTCATTGATAGTTGTAGCTCTTACGTCGAGCGCTCCTCTAAAAATAAAAGGAAACCCAAGCACGTTATTCACTTGATTAGGATAATCGCTTCTACCGGTTGCGAAAATGATATCTGGTCGAGCGCTAATGGCCAATTCATAAGAAATTTCAGGGTCGGGATTCGCCATTGCAAAAACAATAGGATCACTTGCCATACTTTTAATCATGTCTTGGGTAAGAATATCAGCTTTAGACAATCCTACAAAAACATCAGCGCCTTTCATGGCATCTTCAAGTGTTTCGATAGAGGTTTCTGTAGCGAAATAAGTTTTATATTTATCCAAATCCGTTCTGCTGGTTCTAAGAGTACCTTTACTATCCAGCATTAATACATTTTCTTTTTTTACACCAAGGGCAATAAACAATTTGGAACAACTCATGGCACTGGCACCTGCGCCATTTACCACCATTTTAATGTTTTCTATTTTTTTCCCAGTTATTTCAAGGGCATTCAACAAAGCAGCACCACTAATGATAGCGGTACCGTGTTGGTCATCATGCATAATTGGAATTTTAAGCGCTTTTTTAAGTTGTTCTTCAATTTCAAAACACTCGGGTGCTTTAATATCTTCCAAATTAATACCACCAAAAGTAGGTTCTAAAGCTTTAACACAAGCAACAAAACTGTCAATATCTTTTGTATTGAGCTCAATATCAAAAACATCAATATCAGCAAAAATTTTGAAAAGAACGCCTTTTCCTTCCATAACAGGTTTGGAAGCTTCGGGACCAATATCACCTAAACCGAGAACTGCAGTTCCATTTGTTATAACAGCAACTAGGTTCCCTTTTGCTGTATATTTATAGACATCTTCCACATTTTCCGCAATCATAAGACATGGTTCTGCTACCCCTGGGGAGTATGCTAGACTAAGGTCACGCTTAGTTTGAGTTGGTTTTGTAGATATCACTTCAATTTTACCTGGACGTCCTGTGCTGTGGTAATCTAATGCATCCTGTTGTTGTTTTGTTGTAGACATAATATCAACTGCGAATTAAGTACAATTTTTTTTGAAAATGTTAATTATTTATCATTTTAAATTAGTAATTTAGCGTTCTAATTAATTTAATCAATTATGAAACAGATAATAAGCCTTTTCTATTTATGTTTCATGTGTATTTCGCTTGATGCACAATCCTTTAAAATAAAATTAACTGAACACACTTTTAATGTTGAATCGGTTGCATATTCTTTAGACGGGAAGTTATTGGCGAGTGGAAGTGCAGATGGGGTTATTCACATATACGAATTAGATTCGTTTGGAATACCCAAAATAAAACAAACTTTTAATGGCCATTTGGGTTCTGTTACCCGTTTGGTTTTTTCTAAAAACAGTAAATATTTGGTTAGTTCTAGCAAGGACTATTCCTGCAGACTATGGAATTTGGACACGCCTAGTTTGAGTAAAGTCTACAACATTCACATGGAACCCGTAACCTCTGCGTTTTTGGATCCTTCAATGACTTATTTAGTTACTTCTAGTATTGATGGCAACATAAAACTAACTCATTTAAGAGATAATAAAAAGAATAAAACTATTAAAATGGGTGGTCCTATCAATGATTTAAAATTAAGCAGTGATAGAAAATATTATTATGTCGCATTAAAAGGGGGCATCATTAAGAAAATTGAGGCTATTGGTAAAAACGAAGAATTATTGACTTTTACAGGACATGGCGATGAGGTGAACATGTTGGATTTATCTCCTGTTGCTGGTTTTATGGCCAGTGCAAGTCATGACAAAAGCATTATTATTTGGGATATTAATACTGGAAAACAAGTGAAAAAATTAAGTGGCTTTGAGTGGAAAGTTACTTGCTTACAATATAGTTCTGATGGCCGTTATATCATTGGTGGTTGCAACGATGGTTCAACAAAACTATTTGAAGTTGAAACAGGCAAGCACATTGCAGATTTTAAAGAAATGGGTAAAAATGTCCGTTCAGTTTCTTTTTGTAAAAACGGAAAGCAAATTGCAATTGCTACCCACATGGATGGCAATATTTTAGGTTCCCTTATTTACAATACAGGCGTAGAAAGTATCACAAAATCTTCTACTGTACAAAAAGCACCAAGTAAAAACACAAACACTAAAACTACTGTTAAGAAAACTACGGCAAGCAAATAACAATGAATCCAAACAGCATAGAATCGAGCAAAGCACCTGAACCAGTGGGATTATACCCACACGCTAAACGAGTTGGAAATTTACTATTTTTAAGCGGTGTAGGCCCAAGAGAAAGAGGCACCAAAATTATTCCTGGTGTCGAATTAGATGAGAATGGCAAAATTAAAAGTTATGACATCGCTAAACAGTGTCACAGTGTGTTTCAAAACATTCGCTACATACTTGAAGATTCAGGAAGCAGTTGGGATAATATCGTAGATGTAACGGTTTTTTTAACCAACATGAAAGATGATTTTCCAATCTACAATAAAATTTGGGCTGAATATTTCAGCGAAAATCCCCCTTGTAGAACGACTTTAGAAATCAATTGTTTACCAACGCCAATTGGCATTGAGTTAAAAGTAATTGCTACTATCTAAAAAGTAAAAGTAGTTCCTTCCTTACCGTCTTTCAGTTCAATTCCAATTTCTGCTAATTGGTTTCTGATAGCATCTGAAACTGCGTAGTTTTTAGACTCCTTTGCTTGTTTTCGCAACTCAATCACGAGTTTCATTACACCCTCTAATTTTTCATTACCTTGACTTGCCTCTTTTTGCAGTCCTAACAAGTCAAAAACATAAGAATTATATAAACCTTCTAACTTAATATAATCCTCATTATTAATAGTTTGACTTCCATTATCTAAATTATTAATTAATGTAACTAATTCAAACAAATGAGCTATTAAAATAGGGGTATTTAAATCATCTGCTAATGCTTCGAAACATTTGGTTTCCAAACTATCTATGTCAACAGTGGATACATTACTTATTTTGAGTTGTTTGATTGTATCAGAAGCTGCCAACAATCTATTAAGTCCTTTTTCTGAGGCTTGTAATGCTTGGTTGCTAAAGTCGAGTGTTCCTCTGTAATGTGCTTGGAGAACAAAGAACTTAAGAGTCATTGGAGAATAGGCTTGTTCCAATAAAGCATTATTACCACTAAAAAACTCATCAATTGCGATACCATTGTTTAGGGATTTTGCCATTTTTTGACCATTTACAGTAATCATGTTGTGGTGCATCCAATAACGGGCTGGTTGTGCGCTTGAACATGCAACCGACTGAGCAATTTCCGATTCGTGGTGAGGGAACAACAAATCCAATCCACCACCATGAATATCAAAAGTTTCGCCTAGATATTTTTTACTCATAGCAGAACATTCTATATGCCAACCCGGAAACCCTTTACCCCAAGGACTACTCCATTGCATAATGTGCTCAGGACCAGCTTTTTTCCAAAGTGCAAAATCATTAGGACTTCTTTTCTCGGATTGTCCTTCTAATTCGCGCGTTTCATTTCCTGCACCTGCTAACAAATCTTCGACTATTCGTCCCGACAAACGGCCATAATCATTGGTTTGACTGAACTTAATAACATCAAAATACACAGAACCATTCACTTCATAAGCAAAACCATTTTGAATAATGGTTTCAATCATTTCAATTTGTTCAATAATATGACCACTGGCACGCGGTTCAATAGAAGCTGGCAAAACATTCAACGAATTCAACATTTTATGGTAACTATCAGTATAAAACTGGGCAATTTCCATAGGTTCTAATTGCTCAATTTTGGCTTTTTTAGCAATTTTATCTTCGCCCTCATCCCCGTCATTTACCAAATGTCCTACATCGGTTATATTTCTTACAAACCTTACTTTGTACCCACAAAACTTAAGGAAACGATGAAGCACATCAAACACAATAGGACCACGTGCATGACCTAAATGAGGATTTCCATAAACCGTTGGACCACAAACATAAATACCAACAAAAGGAGCATTTATTGGCTTAAAACTAGCCAAAGATTTGGAATAAGTATCAAATATTTTAAGGTCTTTCATGCAAATAATATTGAATGCAAATTAATGCAAAAAAAACCTATTTTTGTAGGCTATATATCAAAACGAAGCCATTATATGAAACAAATTGTTTTAAGTTTACTGTTTTTAATCACAGCACAATGTATCAATGCTCAAAAAAATGCAAAGGATACTGTACTTTTTAACTATGGAAAAAACACTGTTACTGTTCAGGAATTCAGAAAAGGATTAACCAAAAATGAAAAACCAGGAGATGTTTATACTGAGGCAGGTATTTTAGAATACCTAAATTTGTACAAAAAATTTAAATTAAAAGTTCAGGATGCTTATGACCAAGGCATAGATACCACAGAAGGTTTCAAATCCGAATTATCTTCATACCGCAAGCAAATTGCTAAACCATACTTAACCGACAGAGTGGTGAATGACAAATTGGTGAATGAAGCATACCAACGCATGCTCAACGAGGTAAATGCTAGTCATATTTTGGTGTTTACCAAACCCGATTCATCACCAGAGGATACCTTAGCAGCTTTCAAAAAAATAAACATGATTTTACGTCAGATAGATTCTGGTAAAATATCATTTGACGATGCTGCAATGCAATACAGTGAAGATCCTACTGCTAAAGAAAACAAAGGAGGATTAGGCTACTTTAGTGCTTTTCAAATGATTTATGAATTTGAAAATCAAGCTTATAATACCCCTGTTGGCAAAATCTCGAAAGTATTTCGCACTGAATTTGGTTACCATATTTTAAAAGTAAATGATTCTCGTCCTTCAAAAGGTGAAATAACTGTTAAGCACATCATGATTCAAACGAACCCTAGACCTGCACCAGAGGAATTGGCAGAAGCTGAGGCAAAAATCAATGAAGTGTACAACAAATTACAAAAAGGGGACAAATTTGAAATCTTGGTTCAACAGTATTCTGAAGATGCAAACACTGTTGTAAAAAATGGTGAAATGCCAGCCTTTACAATGACTAGTTCTAGATTACCAGAAAACTTCAAAAGAACCTCTTTTGACTTGAAAAATGACGGTGACTACAGCAAACCTATCCTAACCAGTGGTGGATTTCATATTATCAAAAGAGTATCACTAAAACCAATTGACTCTCTTAAATACATTAAACCTACTATCCTAAATAAAATTAACAGAGATAGTAGACAATATCAAAACACTTTGGCTGTTTACAATAAAGCACGTAACTATTACAAAGTAAAAGAAAACAAAAAGAGCTTAAGTACTTTACAAAAACTACTAAGTCAAGACATTGTTTCAGGTGTTTATCAGCATGAAGTAAGTAAGGAGAAAAATAAAAAACAGATGAAGTTTGTTTTATTTACACTTAGCAAAATCAAAAAAGCATACACATTCGAAGATTTTTCTATTTGGTTAAATGATGCCATCAGACCAAGTAATAACAAAAGTTTTGAAGCAACCGTAAAAAACTATTTCGAAGCTTACAAAATGAATACAATAATGGAATATTACGAAAATGACCTTGAGAATATCAATGATTCATTTGCATCGTTGTACAAAGAATACAAAGAAGGTATCCTGTTGTTTACGCTGACTGATAAAAAAGTATGGACCAAAAGCGTGGAAGACAGTGTTGGATTAAAAGTTTTTTATAATGACAATGCGAGTAAATACATCTTCAAAGACCGATTTGATGCTACAGTTATTCGCACAAGTTCAAAAACCATTGCAGAACAAGTTAAACTTGATTTGGAAAAAGGCATTACTTTGGATTCTATCTTAAGAAAACAAAACAGATTAAATCCTTTGAATATCAATACTCCTTTGACAGGTAAATTTGAAAAAGGCGACAACATTTATGCTGATTTATTATTTACCAATTCGGTACAAGGTAAATTCTTGATGAGTGAAGACCCTAAAGTGGAAGGTAATTATGTTCTTATTCAAGTTCATCAATTTATACCTGAAGGTAAAAAATCATTGAACGAGGCACGTGGTTTAATTATTAGCGACTATCAGCAATATTTAGAAAACATTTGGATAGAAGAAATTCAAAAAAAATACCCTGTTTCTGTCAATGAATCTGCACTTCAGTCAATAAAAAAACAATACGTTCGTTAGTCTTATAAAATTTGCATTTTTCAGGCCTACATACCCTTATTATTTGTCTTGTATTGACAATTTTTTCTGCATGTAAAAATTCGGAATCAAAGGATGTCATTGCCGAATATAAAGGGGCACAGCTTTTAAAATCAGAAATTCCATCTGAATTATTTGACGAAAAAAACAGTGGTGACAGTTCCGCAAGGTTGAAGCAATTTGTTGAAAAATGGATTGAAAATCAAATCATTGTTCAAGCTGCTGAAGAAACATTGTCTGATGAGGAAAAGAACAAAGAAAAACTAATTAACGATTACCGTAACTCACTATTGGTTTTTGAATACCATCAAAAAATGGCTCAAAATCAAATGGATACATCAGTGTCTGAACAAGAAATACAGAGTTATTTCAACGACAACATAGACAATTTTTTGTTGCGCAAAAACATTGTAAAGATAAAATATCTAAAAATAAGCAAAACAGTAGCTGACGTTAACAAAATAAAGAAGTTGATTCAAAACAGTAGTAAAGAAAACGATGCCTTACTATTGAAATATGCCGAGGATAAAGCGGATAATTTTTATTTAGACAGTAATTGGCTTTTTTTGGATGACATTACAAAAGAAATACCACTGAATGAAAACTACAATCAACAGCGTTTTTTGGCAAACAATAAATACATTCAATTGGAGGAAAACAATATCTTGTATATTTTATACATCATTGATTTCAAAATAAAAAACAGTGTATCGCCCATTGAGTTTGAAAAAGAGAAAATCAAAGACATTCTATTGTACCAAAGGAAGCTTAAATATTTAAAAGATTTAGAAAAAAACTTGATAAAAAATGCCAAAGAAAAAGGCGAAATTAAATATTACTATTAACAACATGTTTAAACCATATAAACTCATTATTTCCTGCGTAATTTTCCTTTCTGTTACAGTTGGCTATAGTCAACCCAAAACGATACAGGTTATTGATGAAGTCATTGCAGTAGTCGGGAACACACCTATTTTAAGGTCTGAACTCGACATATTGGTTACACAACTTGACCCAGAAATTGTTCCTACGGATGAAGTAAGATGCGATTTATTACAAAGACTACTCATCAATAAAATGCTTGTTCACCAAGCCCTAATAGATAGTATTCCACTTACTGATGCTGAGGTTGAAGACAGGATAGACAATAACTTAAGGATTTTTGAACGTCAAATGAACAACAAGGCAAACCTAGAAAAATATTTAGGAATGACGACTGACGAGTACAAAAAACAGATTTTTCACAAACTAAAGGCACAAATGCTGATGGAGAAAATGGAACAATCTATTAAAAGTGAAATTAAGATTACACCCAAAGAAGTTCGCGACTTTTACAATAATTTACCGGTCGATAGTTTGCCTTACATATCTGCAGAAGTGGAAATAGCCTCATTGGTGTTGAAACCAAAGCCAAGCAAAGACGCCATTGATTTTGCTAAAGAAGAAATAGCCTTATTAAAAGAAAGAATTGAAGGTGGTGAGAGTTTTGCGAGATTAGCAGGTATTTACAGTGAAGATCCTGGCAGCAAAAGACAAGGTGGTTTGCTACCTGAGTTTGGCAGAGGCGACATGGTACCCGAATTTGAGAGAACAGCCTATTCACTTAAAAAAGACAGCATGTCGGACATTATAGAAACAGCTTATGGTTTTCATATTTTAAAACTGATAGACAAAAGAGGTGATAAAGTGACAGTAAGACACATACTAATTCGACCTAAACTTTTGGATTCTGATATTGAATTAACAAAAGAAAGAATAGACTCGGTTTACCAACTGATTGAGAGTGGGAAAATAAAATGGTGTGATGCTGTAAAAAATTATTCAGAAGACGAAATGACCAAGCCTTTTTGTGGATTTTTGACCGATGAAAGTATTGGAACACAAAGAATACCCTTTGAATACTTAGATAAAGACATTTCAAAGATTGCAAGTGCTATGAAACCCGGCGAGTATTATGCGCCTGAGATTGCCTATTCACAAGATGGTACGCCCTATTACAGAATTATTTATTTGAAAGACGAAACCAAACCACACGTTGCAAATTTGGAAATGGATTGGCAAAGAATACAACTGTTGGCAATGGAGGATAAAAAAGAAAAACAAATGGATAAATGGTCGGAAAAAAAGAAAAAAGAAACCTATATTTCTATCAAAAAAGACTACCTCAACTGTGATTATTTTAACGATTGGATAACTAAAAAATAAAGATTAAAATGAGTGATATTGAATTAGCAAAAGACTTTACAAACAAATACCAAGCGGTTAAAAGTGAGGTTTCCAAAATCATTGTTGGGCAAGAACAAGCTGTTGATGGCGTGTTAACTGCTTTATTTTGTAACAGTCATGCCCTACTTGTTGGTGTTCCCGGACTAGCAAAAACATTATTAATTAAAACTATTTCAGAGGCTTTAGATTTAAATTTCAATCGCATTCAATTTACGCCTGATTTAATGCCGAGTGACATTACAGGTAACGAAATATTGGACGAAAGCCGTCAGTTTAAATTCATAAAAGGACCTTTGTTTTCGAACATTATATTGGCAGATGAGATTAACAGAACGCCTCCTAAAACACAAGCGGCCTTATTGGAAGCGATGCAAGAGAGAAGTGTTACAGTTAATGGTAAATCATACCAACTGAATCAGCCCTTCTTTGTACTTGCTACACAAAATCCTATAGAACAAGAGGGAACCTACCCTTTACCAGAAGCACAGCTCGACCGTTTTATGTTTAATTTGGTGCTTGGTTACCCTAGTTTTGAAGAAGAAGTTAATATTGTAAAAAATACCACGAGTAACAGAACAGCAAAAGTCAACAATTGCTTAAATGCCGAAGAAATATTGGCCTATCAAGCCCTTGTTAGAAAAGCGCCTATAGCAGACAATGTCTTAGAATATGCGGTAAACTTGGCAAGCAAAACCCGTCCAAATACTGCAAAAGCAACAGACAAAGTAAATGAATTCATCAGCTATGGTGCTGGACCAAGAGCTGGACAATTTTTGGTTTTGGGTGCTAAATGCCACGCTTTAATCAATGGAAAACTTTCTCCAGATATTGACGATATTCAAGCCATTGCGTACAATGTATTGAGACACCGTTTGGTAAAAAACTACAAAGCCGAAGCCGAAGGGTTAAGTTTGGACGATATTATCAAAACATTGTTGTAGTAAGAACTACAACCTTGCCCAAGGAATACCTGCTAAAATTAAAACAAATGCTATTCCGAAGAATATCAATGATTTCTTTTGGATTTCTGCAGATGAAGCGGCTTTCTTAATTTTGATGTAGCCAATGTGGACCAATGCCCAAGCAAGTATCATTAATGTAAAATGCTCAACCGCAATTTTTCTTATTTCAGCAGTTTTCATAACCGTTGCCATTCCGCCTTCAAAAGCAGCTAAGCCAAATGGGCTATATCCAAAGTACAACAAAGTACCCATCAAAAACTGAGTATCCATTACAATCATGAATATCAATCCAGGTAAAAGCTGTTTTTTAGAGATTTCATTGGGTTTGTTAATCATTGGTAACACAATGGCAACAACTGCAAAAAGCATAATAATCCATCTAAAGTGCGAGTGAAATGTTTGTAAAAAAGTATACATGGTATATGTTTGGTTTAATGTTTCAAAAATGGTAAAATATATGTGATTTTCCTATTCCTTTTTATGATTATGGTCTTTTAAACTAAATAATTGAAAATGATATTACTACAAAATGCAATTACCTAAATAAAGCGCATAAAGGATAAACCATATTAATTTTTAATTTTACACTTGGCCCGAAACAGCTTTGATTACGCCATTCGCTGCTGTTTCGCCTGAAATCATTGCAGCGTTTAAAGAGCCATTCAAAAGCGTGTCTCCTGCTAAAAACACAGTACTATTGGGTGATGATTGTTTAGGTGAAATTTCATAATTTAGGTCATTTAATTTTGGCAATGCTTTGGGAATGAAATAATGGGCAATAAAATTACTCACTGTTATATTACAATGCGCTTTTAACTCTATTTCAACCTTTTCTATAAGTTCTTTATCTGATAATCCTTGTCGGTCTATTACCGTTACTGAAAGCAATTCTTTGTTTGGTTTGCTTGCTGACTGCAAACTGCTGTGATAAAAAATATTATTTACCAATGCACCCTGTAGAGCTACTAAACCAATCAAAGGTTTTTGTATCACTCTAGTTTCTGTTTCAAAATACAGTGTGTCGCAAGATTTCCATTCGATACTTGGGCCAGTATTGTCATCAAACAAATGACTTGAATCGGTGGCAATAATGGTAAAATCACTAGGCAATTCAGTACCATCCTCGAGCTTTAAAATTCCATTGGAAACGCTATTGACTTTGGTGTTAAATTTAAAAGTACTGTGTTTCAAGTTTTGATACAATTGTTTGGGAATGGCTTCAATACCAGCCATAGGAATAGCGGCATCACCTTCGCCAAACATTTTATAAACAAACTCAAACATTCTACTTGATGTTTCCAATTCAGTTTCTAAAAAAATACCACTAAAAAAAGGTTTAAAAAATTGCTTAATCATCTCATCAGAAAAACCATAATCCATCAAATAAGCATGCGTTGTTTGTGATTTTGAGGCAAATATGTCCTCCAAACTTTTGTTTTTGAGATAATTGTTGAGTTTTAAAACCTTTAGCTTGTCTTTGACACTTCCAATACCAGAAAAAAGGGTTGGAAAGAGCAAAGAAATATCTCTGAGCGGGTCACCAATTACAACGGCTTTAGACTTTTTAAAAATTGCGGCACCGGGAATAAATCTTTGTAGATTCAGCGCATTGTAATCAAGGAATTTTTGAGCAGCTGGATAAGCAGTTAGCAATACCTGAAAACCATGATCTAACTGATAGCCATTTACTACATCCGTTTTCACTCTTCCACCAACACGGTCTGTGGCCTCCAAAATAGTTGGCTCAAACCCATTGTCTTCGAGCACCTTTGCGGCTACAAGTCCGCTAATACCCGCACCTACTATATGAATTTTATACTCTTTTTTTTGCATACAATGTTTTTAAAATCCTTTATTTAATAACCAATCTTTTCGTTTTATGTTTCAAAATTCTATTAATATTTCGCCACTACGTGGCTGGGTTGGGTTGCATTTGGTTATTTCCTATTAATATGTCGCCACTACGCGGCTGGATGGCATTTGGTTGTTGGTTTCTATTAATATGTCGCCACTACGCGGCTGGATGGCATTTGGTTGTTGGGTTCTATTAATATTTCGCCACTACGCGGCTGGATGGCATTTGGTTGTTGGTTTCTATTAATATGTCGCC
>JBBAKM010000011.1:825-1079 GCA_040403495.1 Bacteroidia bacterium | reverse complement strand
ACTACGTGGCTAGGATGGGTTGCATTTGGTTGTTTCCTATTAATATATCGCCACTACGCAGCTGGGTGGCATTTATATTAAATTGTTAGGATATAAAAAAACAATCTTTGAATAAAACATTCCAAAGCTCCAGAGGAGCGAAATCATAATAGCAAAATCATAATAGAAAAATAACAATACAAAAATCAATTAACAATATTTCCAAAGCTCCAGAGGAGCGAAATCATAATAGCAAAATCATAATAGAAAAATAA
>JBBAKM010000011.1:0-725 GCA_040403495.1 Bacteroidia bacterium | reverse complement strand
CAATACAGAAATCACAATACAGAAATCAATTAACACATTTTAAATCCAGTCAAAAAGATATTTTTCATCAAATTCAATATTGAATTTGTGCAATAATTCAATGTATTCGTCTTTAAATGTTTTATTTTGGTGATGCAATTCTTGGTTATTAATATAGGCAATTACATTATCAAGATGCGACTGTGAATAAGAAAACGCGCCAAAACCATCTTGCCATTGAAATTTACCAATTATATAATGATTGTCATTTATCCATTTTGATGAATTGGCTTTAATATCTCTAACTAAATCGGAAATTAAAATTGTTGGCTTTATGCTAACAAGTATATGAATATGGTCTGCAACGCCTCCAATTGCATATACCTTTTGGTCTTTTCCATTCACAACACCGCAGATGTATTTGTGCAATTCATCTTTCCAATTTTTATGTATGAGGTTTTGACGTCCTTTAACTGAGAACACTATTTGAAGATATATTTGGGTATATGTATTTGCCATTTTAATTTTATTATGATGTCGCCACTACGTGGCTAGATGGTTTGCATTTGGTTTCCTATTATTATTTCGCCACTACACGGCTGGGTGGCATTTGGTTGTTGGATTCTATTATTATTTCGCCACTACGTGGCTGGGTGGCATTTGGTTATTTCCTATTATTTCGCCACTACGCGGCTGGGTGGCATTTGGTTGTTGGATTCTATTATTATTTCGCCACTACGTGGCTG
>JBBAKM010000010.1:0-94395 GCA_040403495.1 Bacteroidia bacterium | reverse complement strand
TTTTTCCCCGATTATGACAGCGAGTCTCAAAAAGCATTGATATACAACTTCACCGGAACATCTATTTCAAACGGGTTTCAAACCGATTTAACTCTCAAGTTTTACAAAGAATATGAATTTAAAATGGCATACAACTTCTTGGATGTTTACCGAATCAAAAACCAACAAAAAGAGTTACTACCATTCAATTCAAGACATCGTTTATTGTTTGGCTTTTCTTACATTCCCAAATCGAACAAATGGCGTATTGATTTAAATTCACATTGGTACGGCGAGCAACGACTCCCTAACACGTCCTTTAATCCCGTAGAATTCCAACAACCCAATTTCTCCAAACCTTATTCCATTACGAATATTCAAGTCACCAAAAAATGGAAAAAATTCGAAATTTACAGCGGTTGTGAAAACATATTAAACTTCAGGCAAATTCGCCCTATTGTTAGTTGGCAAAACCCATTTAGCCCCTATTTTGACACTTCATTCAATTGGGGACCAACAAGGGGAAGAGAATTCTACATCGGCATTCGATACACTCCTTTTTCAAAATCTATACAAACGCAAAAACACAATCCTAACTAATGAACAGTGATATAAACAAGCACACCAATGCTCTCATGCATTCACAAAGTCCTTATTTATTGCAACATGCACACAATCCTGTGCAGTGGTATGAATGGGGCGAAATGGCTTTAAACAAAGCAAAAGAAGAAAACAAACTTTTGTTAATCAGCATTGGTTACAGTGCTTGCCATTGGTGTCATGTTATGGCACATGAATCCTTCGAGGACGAAGAAACTGCAAAAATGATGAACGATTATTTCATTTGCATCAAAATAGACCGTGAAGAATTGCCAGATGTTGACCAAATTTATATGGATGCTTGTCAGTTGATAAACGGGAATGGCGGTTGGCCACTTAATGCCTTTGCTCTCCCCGACAAACAACCTATTCATGCCCTCACCTATCTTCCCAAAGACAAATGGCAAAACCTGATAAAGCAAATTCATCACTTATGGCAAAATGAAAAAGAAAAAGCCTTTGAATATGCCGCCAAACTCAGTCGTGGATTAAAAAACATGAATCTTCCTCCCGAAATTTCATTCAAACAAGCACAATCCAATTTATCAGAATTGGCATTCGAAGCATTTGACGCCATTTATGATCCCATTTATGGCGGAAACAAAAGAGCACCTAAATTTCCTTTGCCTAATAACATTCTATATCTATTGAAATATGGCCATATAAAAAATAATCCAAAATCATTAGAAATGGGAATTCACACCCTTATGCAGATGTCCCTTGGAGGTATATTTGATGCAGTTGATGGCGGTTTTTCCAGATATTCGGTTGATGAAAAATGGTTTGCCCCACACTTTGAGAAAATGCTGTATGACAATGCCCAACTGATGCCTGCTTTTGCTTACGGATTTAGTTTAAACAACGACCCTTATTTAAAAAACATAGCATTAAAAACACTTGCTTTTTGCAACCAAGAATTGAGGAATGAAAATGGCTTATACTACTGTGCTTTAGATGCAGACAGCGAAGGTGTGGAGGGGAAATTTTACACCTATACTTATGAAGAATTAAAGTCAAATATTTCCGAAAACTTACCTTTATTTATAGCTTATTTCCAATGCACAGAAAATGGCAATTGGGAAGAACACCGCAACATATTGTATGCCTTAGCCACTCCAAAACAAGCGGCTATAGAATTGGGAACGACTGAAGAAACACTAATAGATTGCATAGAAAAAGGCTTATTGGCATTAAAAAAACTAAGACAAAGTAGAATAAAACCAGGCTTAGATAACAAGCTCATTTGCTCGTGGAATGCATTAATGTTGAAAGGATTGGCAGAAACGGCTTTTTATTTAGAAGACCCTTCCATTGTGCAGAATGCGGTTCAATTATACAAAGCAATGGTTGAGCAATTTTACATCAGTGGTAAGTTGTACCGTTCATACCAAACTGATAAAAGCAATATTTCTGCTTATTCAGAGGATTATGTAAGTTTTATAGATGCTTTGATTCATTTGTACAAAATAACTTTTGATGAGAACGTCTTAAAATTGGCCAATGAAATGTGTTTAAAAACAATAGAGTTGTTTTACAATCCAAATAAACATTTCTTCAGGTTCAGTGAAACGCAACAGCAGATTATCGTAGACAAATACGACATAAACGATGATGTCATTAACAGCAGTAACAGCATTATGGCGCACAACTTATGGACCTTATCTTGGTATTTTGACCGTTCGGATTGGAGAGAAATGGTGACCGATATGTTGTCTGCCATGAACACCAATATAGAAAAACACGCACCTTGGTACAGCCATTGGGCCCTTTTGAATTTAATAACAGAAGAAGGAATGGAACAGTATATCGTAAGTTGTGCCGAGCAAGCAGAAGCAATTGCGGTATTAAAATTACACAAAAATGAGGTTAACAGCTTGATTGCCTGCGTGAATGAGTCTACAGAAATCCCTTTATTAAAAGGCAAAGAATACAAAAACACAAAAATGATGTATCATTGCAAAGATCAAACTTGTTATAAACCACAAAATATTGAATAAAGCCTATGGAAGAATTTAGTTTATTAATCAAGAACATAGAAAAACATTTGAGTTTGAACGAAACTGAAAAAGAGGAATTACGTCAATTTTTCACCTTCAAAAAACTACGCAAAAGACAATATTTCTTGCAGGAGGGCGACATATCACATTACTCAGCCTTCGTTATTAATGGTTGTATGCGTTCTTATTATGTTGACGTTAATGGGTTCGAGCACATCTTACAATTTGCCATTGAAGATTGGTGGATTACAGACATGATGAGTTTTACCAAAAAAACTGAAGCCAAGCTCAATATTGATGCTTTAGAGGACACCGAAATGCTTTTGATTACAAGAGAACAACAATTGAAATTGTTCGAAAAGATTCCTAAACTGGAGAAATACTTCAGAATAATTACAGAAAATGGGTTAATCAGCTATCAAAACCGATTGTTAGAAAGCATGAGTTTACATGCCCCCGAAAGATATGCCAACTTTATTAAGCGATATCCAGCACTAAACAAGCGACTACCACAAACACAAATTGCTGCCTATTTGGGAATTACACCTGTTTTTTTAAGTAAAATTAGGAATATTAACAACCATTAGTTAAACTGGTTTAAGGCCATTAGTTAAACTAGATTAAGGTTCTGAATTGGGTCACTCAACTACCTTTGCCCTATTAAATAATATAACAATATGGCACAATTCCAATTAGACAAAATGCATTCAGAAGTTAACTTCAAAGTTAAACATTTGATGATTTCCACAGTATCGGGTTTATTTTCAGAATTTGATTCAACTGTAGAAACAGATGGTGATGATTTTACAAATGCAAAAATCAATTTTACAATCAACACTAACAGCATAAGCACCAACAATGGCCAAAGAGACGAGCACTTAAAAAGTCCAGATTTTTTTGATTCAGCGAACCACCCTAACATGACTTTCACATCAACTGAACTTAAAAAATCAGACAACGGACATTATGTTTTAGTTGGAGATTTATCAATCAGAGGTCATGTAAAATCAGTAAGTTTAGCAGTGAATTACGAAGGTAAAATGGTTGATTTTTATGGCAACGAAAAACATGGATTTGAGGTTTCAGGTGTTATTAATCGCAAAGAGTTTGGATTAGCATGGTCGGCAGTAACCGAAGCAGGCGGTATCGTTGTTTCAGATGAAGTAAAAATATTGGCGAATATCCAATACCAAAAAATATAATTTCCCGAGTATTAATTTTAATGTGCAAAGCCGTCTGAATTCGTTCAGGCGGTTTTTTTTTGACAGAAAGTATGTCAAAAAAACGTTAAAAGTCAAGCGTATCAAATTGGTACAGACTTTGAGTACTTTAAGTAAACAAAATCAAAGTAAAATTAATATATTTGCACGTTTATGATTAACTCCCTTGTAAAAAGTATTTCGAAGCTATTTGGCGGTACCAAAAGTGAAAAAGACATTCGTCAATTAATGCCATTAGTTGAAGAAATAAACAATCATTTCAATTCATTCAACCAATTAACACATGATGAATTGAGAGCAAAAACGGCAGAACTTAAAGCGACTATCGCCGAACATTTAAAACCAATTGACACAAAAATATCAGACATAAAGGCAGAAATTGAGGCTTTAGACCCCAACTTAGTGGTTGAGAAAGATGAATTGTTGACTTCAATTGAGCAATTGGAATTGGAAAGAAACAAATCATTAGAAGTTGTTTTGATGACTATTTTACCAGAGGCTTTTGCTGTGGTAAAACAAACGGCTAAACGATTTTCCGAGAATAGCACATTAGAAGTTACTGCCAATGCCTTTGACATTGAAATTTCAAAACGCAAATCGAATGTTAAAATTTCAGGAGAAAAGGCCGTTTATGAAAATGAATGGACTGCGGCAGGAGGAAAAATAAAATGGAACATGGTTCATTACGATGTTCAATTAATAGGTGGGGTTGTTTTACACCAAGGTAAAATATCTGAGATGGCAACGGGAGAAGGAAAAACATTGGTTTCTACTCTTCCTGCTTATTTGAATGCATTGAGCGGCAGAGGGGTTCACATTGTAACCGTCAATGATTATTTGGCTCGACGAGATTGCGAATGGAACGCTCCTATTTTTGAATTCCATGGCATTACCGTAGATTGTATCGATTACCACAGACCTAATAGCGATGAAAGAAGAAGAGCCTATTTAGCAGACATAACTTATGGTACAAACAATGAATTTGGTTTTGATTATCTAAGAGATAACATGACCCATTCTGTTGAAGAGATGGTTCAAAGAAAGCACCATTATGCAATGATAGATGAGGTTGACTCGGTGTTGATTGACGATGCTAGAACTCCATTAATTATATCAGGACCAGTGCCTCGTGGAGACATTCAGGAGTATTCTGCTTTAAAACCTAGAATTGAAAAACTAGTAGAAGCTCAAAAAAAGGCAGTGAATACCTTTTTGAATGATGCAAAAAAACTAATAGAATCAGGTAATACAGGCGACAAAGAAGGCGGCGGAGGATTGGCATTATTAAGAGCCCACAGAGGTTTGCCAAAAAACAAAGCAATCATTAAGTTTTTAGGAGAACAAGGCATGAAAGCATTGTTGCTCAAAACTGAAAACTACTATTTACAAGACAGACAAAGAGAAATGCCTAAGGCAGATGCTGAGTTGTATTTTGTTATAGATGAAAAAACCAATCAAGTTGACTTAACAGAAAAAGGGATTGATTTAATTACATTTTCTGGCGAAGAGAAAGACTTTTTCATCATTCCTGACGTAGGAACTGAAATTGCTGACATCGAAAAATTAAGCATTTCTGCGGAAGAAAAAACCCAAAGAAAAGAGGAGTTAATGAGAAATTTCTCAATTAAATCAGAAAGAATTCACGCAGTCAACCAATTATTAAAAGCCTATACATTGTTTGAAAAAGACATTGAATACATTATTGTAGATGGCAAAGTAAAAATAGTAGACGAACAAACCGGTCGTGTGCTTGAGGGCAGAAGATACAGCGATGGCTTGCACCAAGCGATAGAAGCCAAAGAGAATGTAAAAATTGAGGCTGCATCACAAACATTTGCCACCATTACCTTACAAAATTATTTCAGAATGTACCACAAACTTTCGGGGATGACAGGTACTGCAGAAACCGAAGCGGGTGAGTTTTGGGAAATTTACAAATTAGATGTGGTTGTAATTCCTACGAACAAACCTATTTCAAGAAAAGATTTTGATGATTTAATATACAAAACCAAGCGAGAAAAATACAATGCTGTAATAGATGAAGTGGTAAAACTAACCTCAGAAGGCAGACCAGTTTTGGTGGGTACAACATCGGTAGAAATTTCAGAATTACTGTCACGTATGTTAAAGTTAAGAAACATTAAGCACAATGTTTTGAATGCTAAACAGAACCAAAGAGAGGCAGAAGTTGTAGCCGAAGCGGGATTACCTGGAGCGGTAACTATTGCAACCAACATGGCTGGTAGAGGTACGGATATTAAGATAGGCGAAGAAGTTAAAAAAGCAGGTGGTTTGGCCATTATTGGTACCGAAAGACACGATTCACGAAGAGTTGACAGGCAGTTAAGAGGTCGTTCTGGTAGACAAGGTGACCCTGGAACAACATTGTTCTACGTCTCTTTAGAAGATGATTTAATGAGAAAATTTGGTAGCGACAGAGCTTCTAAATTGATGGATAAATTTGGATACAAAGAAGGCGAAGTAATTCAGCATCCAATGATGAGTAAAACAATTGAAAGAAGTCAGAAAAAAGTTGAGCAAAACAACTTTGGAATGAGAAAACGATTGTTAGAATACGACGATGTAATGAACAAGCAAAGAACTGTGATTTACAAAAGAAGAAAAAATGCTTTGTTAGGCGACCGTCTTTCTTTGGATATTAGACACATGATTTCAGATTGGTGTGATGAGCAAGTGATGAACGCCAAGCAAGTTGACCAATATGAGCAATTGAAACTGGCATTAGCACTTTCTTTTGCGGCAGAAATGCCTATTGAAGAAGGCGATTTCAAATCATTAAAATCAGAACAAATTGCTGACCAATTATACGATTACCTAACCGAAACATACGAACACAGAAAAAACAACATCAAAACTGTTGCATTACCTGTTCTAAATAGAATTTACGGACAAGAAGGCGAAAAAGTTGGGTTTGTTATGATTCCTTTTTCAGATGGTATCAAAAATTACGGCATTCCTGTTGACCTAAAAAAATGTTTAGATTCGAAAGGAGAACACTTAAGCACTGAATTTGAAAAAATTATCAGTCTTGAGATTTTGGATGATGAGTGGAAAGACCATTTAAGAGAATTAGATGATTTAAAAACTGCTGCAAACAATGCTACGTTCGAACAAAAAGATCCATTATTGATTTACAAAATTGAATCAGTAAAATTGTTCCAAGGAATGATTTCAAGAATGAATGACAAAATATTATCAACCTTGTTCAAAGCGCAAATATCAAGCGAAGAAAACAAGTCGGTTCAGAAGGCACAACAGCCGCAAAGAACAGATATGAGTCAAATGAAATTGACCCGCAACAACAATATTCCTGACGGACTTCAAGAGCAATTGTCGACCAATGGCAGTTCAGAATCAGACCAAAAGCTAAGTCGTACTGAGCGCAGAAAACAAGAAAGAGAATTACAGAAAAAAAGATAATTCAAATGAAAAACTTAATTATAATCTTATTGTTTATTACTGTACAGAGTTTACAAGCACAAATTACAGTAAACAAACCAGCAGAACTTGATTGGAGTTTGAAAAGCCGAATTGCGAAAAGAAAAAACCCTGACACCAAAATTGAAGGATACCATATTTTAATTTTCAGTGGCGATAACAGAAACAAAGCAGAGGCTATTAAAAACAAATTCGATATGGAACACAATGCTTTTAGCGAAGTAGTGTGGGATGAGCCCAATTTTAAAGTATATGTTGGATTGTATAAAACTAAATTTGAATGTATGTCACTCTTCAATCAAATTAAGACCAAATTCCCGATGGCTATTGTTGTTAAAGACAAAATCATCTATCCACCATTACAGTAAATAAAATGATTATACAAAAATTATTGAGCTATTTGAGCTTCAAAAAACAACCTGAATTCAACAAAGAGACTCAAAATAATGACAATTTGAACGGAACTAATAACATTTCTGACGAAACGTCATTTAAGAACATGAGTTATTTAAAGATGATGCACGGCATTAATCGAATTTCCATCATAATGTTCTTAATAGGTATGGTTATTGTTGTAATGAAAATAATTAAATAAAAAATATATTATGTTTGGATTTCTTATCATTGGTGTTATCACCATGCTAGTTAGTTTATTTATTAGCAACCGTTTAAAATCTAAGTTTGAACACTATTCACAGTTGCGTTTACAAAACAATTTGAGTGGTGCTGAAATTGCTGCCAAAATGTTGGCCGACCATGGCATTCGTGATGTAAAAATTGTTCAAGTTGACGGTCAATTAACCGACCACTATAACCCAATCGACAAAACTGTAAACTTAAGTGAATCTGTTTACCATCAAAGAAATGCAGCAGCAGCGGCAGTTGCGGCTCACGAGTGTGGACACGCTGTGCAACATGCTGAAGCTTATGCTTGGATTGGACTAAGAAGTAAACTCGTTCCAGTTGTAAATATCAGTGCTAGAGTTATGCAGTTTGCCAATATGTTAATGATGTTTGGGGCAGGTGCTATGTTTTACAGTGGCAATCAGTTCGGTGTAACTCTATTATTAATATTAATTGCTGCCAATTTATTCCTAACTACTTTTGCTTTAGTTACACTTCCTGTTGAGTTTGATGCAAGTAAAAGAGCTTTGGCTTGGATGCAAAACAAAGGCATTGTTAATCAAACAGAATACGAAGGTTCAAAAGATGCTTTAAAATGGGCTGCGATGACTTATGTTGTGGCTGCAATGGGAGCTTTGGCTAACTTGTTGTATTTCATTTCGATGTTCTTAGGTAGAAGAGATTAATAAATGGTAAAGCATCTTGCTATAACCTTTTTCCTTCTTTTCAGTCAGCAATTCATGATTGCCCAAACTGAAAAAACGGTCAAATTAAACCGTTACATTGAAGATGAAAAAGGCAGAAAAATGCAATCGATAGTTGCTGTTTACAAATACAAAGGACAACCGATACTTGAACCCATTAATATTGGGGTTGACACCAAAAACGAAAGTAAATCATTTACATTCATTCTCCCTTCCATGGAAGGAGTGAAAGACACTAATTATGCGTTTATTTATTTTGGAGGATTAAACAACCGCAAGTCTTTGCCGGGCTATACTTTGGCTGTTATCGGCAACAATCAAAGAAAACAAAAACCAGCACTGATTTGGGTGGATAAAAACCATAATTTAGACTTGTCTGATGATGGTGCGCCCGATACTTTCTTCAGCTATACTGTCAACAAAGACATTACCCTTAACAACCCTACTGTTGCCAATGCTACCTACACTGTAAATATCAGTCGTTATGGATTAAACTTTAATGCTAAATACATTGGCATGTTGGATGATTATTACAAAACAAATAGTCCCGACAAAGTCTATGCAGGCACACTTTACAGTTTTAGAGAACAAAGAATTAATTGTATCGCAGGCGATTATTGGACCGAACAAGACAGTTTTACAATAGGAATAAAAGACGCAAACTGCAATGGCATTTTCAATGAACATGGCATCGATTATATCATTATAGGGGAATATAAAATAAATGAATTGCCAGATGTTGTTATTCCTATTAGCAAAAAAAATGGCAGCACTTTCTTTGAAAGAAAAGGCAAGAAATACATTATTCAAAACATACATCCTTTGGGAAATACCATTTTAATAAAAAGAGATGATGATGCCAAAATTGCAAAACAGCTGACCATTGGTAAAAAAATAAATCGATTCAAGTTTCAAACAGCCAATAAAGAAAAAAAGACTTACTCTATTCGCCATTTCAAGAAAAAACCAAGCTATATTTATGTTTGGAGATTTGAACAAGAGAATTTTCAAAAAGACACAGCGATACTCCGAAACATTCAGTTAAACTACAGTGACAAAATCAATTTAATTACTTTTAACTATGGAGAAACGCCTAAAGAATTAAGGACTTTTATTAGACGGAATCAAATTAATTGGATGATAGGACAGTCGAGCCAAAAAATCAATAACAAGTTATATATAGAACAATTTCCGACTGGAATTTTAACTAAAAAACGATTGAAAGTAAGTAGAGTTAGCATAAGTCCCTCAGAATTATTAATATTGCTGCAAAATAATCAATTATAAAATGGACGATTCTGCACAAGAAAAAAAAACCGGAAAAGGCAAAACCGTAACTATTGTTTTACTTTTATTATTATTGCTTGGTTCTGTTGGCTCTAACATCTTTTTATGGAACAAAGAGCAACATTCAACCAACATTGCTTTATCAAAAATAGACACTTTACAATCTTTAAATTTATTAAGAGATAGTTTGTACAACGAACTTGCAATTGAGCAAGAAAAAGTAGCAAACCTTCGTTTAGAAATCTCGTTATATCAAGGCGAAAATGACAGTTTACTTCAGTTATTAAATGAAAAAGAGTCAAAAATAAATTCATTACGTGCACTCATCAGTCAGGGTGGTTCAGGTAAATCATACAGAGCATTAAAGGACAGTATTGCTGTATTCAGGAACAATAATTTAGCATTCAGAACGCGCGTTGATTCATTATTACTTCAAAACGAAGCTTATCTTGCCAAATTAAATGAACAAGAATCTACTATCAGTCAATTAGAAAAAGACAAATCGACTCTTTCCAAAAAAGTAAACATTGCCGCACAACCCAATGTTGGACCTATAAGAGTAGAACCGCAATATGACAAAAAGGGAATTTTTACGCCAATTTATAAAGCTAAAAAAGTAGAGAGACTGATGATTACCTTTGATTTATTAAACAATAAATTGACCGACCAACCAATTAACAAAAAATACATTATTAGAATTAAAAATCCCGATGGAATCATCTTAAGTAATAGCAATAGTAAACTTACAAATATTGATGATGTATTCACTCACGAGGAAGATATTACTTTTAATGGCACTCAACAAAAAATTAAAATAGAATACACGCAAGACGCTGCATACAAAAAAGGCAAATATTCTGTTGAATTAAGAGATGGCAAAGAAATTAAACACACGTTTAGTTTCGAGCTTTTATAATTGGTATTTTGCTTTAAAAACAGATTCCATTTCTTCTATTTTAAGAATCCATTTTTGATACTCCTCTCCTTGTTGGTGAATAGGAATATGGCTTTTTAATTTTGAAAGTTTTATTGCCTCTTCGAAGTATTGAACCGTTATATCATCAAAAAAAACCTTTTTGAATTTTCTGAAGATATATTCTATTGCCAAATGATTAGGGTGTGCCCCATCCGATTCGTAAAAACGGTAATCTCTTAAATCATCATTTAACAACTCATAAGATGGGAAATAAGTAACATTACCATTGTTTATCAACTGATGAATTGCCAACAATAGGGTTGCTTTACTCCATTGATTTTCTATTACACCATCTCTTAAGTGCTTGACAGGAGAAACCGTAAACACCACATTTAATTCAGGAAACTTTTCTTCCAAATAGTGAAGAATTGGCTTATAAAAGTCAACAATTTCATTGACGGTCAACAACTCTTTGTTAAACGAATTAGACGCTTGTTTGTGGCAGTTTGCAACCAATCTATTATTTTCTACTCTTTTGTAAACATAGGCAGAACCAAAAGTTATAAAGAGAAATTTGCATTGGGCCAATCTGGATTCAAATTCAGACTGATTGCGATTAATTTCATTCAATAAAATGGCCTTATCTGAAGAAGCAAAAACACCATGATGAAAATCGCTGAAATACAAGCCGTTATTAAAGCAAATGGAGTCTTCAGTATATGGTTGCGGATGAATCAACCTAATTAAGGGATCAGCCAAACTGATTGGATTAAAGACTACGCCATTCACTGAATCGGCAACTTTAAAACCAGCTAACTTAAGTTGTTTCGCAATATGGTCAGAGAAGCAAGAACCTAAAAACTGAATTGAGTCATTATAATTCAATTGCTTTTTGGACTTGTTAATCTCCAAATCCAAAGAATAACGTATCATGAAGCTTAGTAGTTGGTCAATTCTTTGGCAAACTCATCACGCATGTCATAAAACACCGTTCTTAATTTGGTTTCACCATTGGTTCCATAATTAACAAGATTGACAAAAATTCTATTGTTTTTTGTTGGATAGTAATGCGCACCTCCACTGTATCCAAGGTCGCGCCCACTGTGTCCTACCCCTTTGTGAATTCCATAACCTTGTCTCAACAAACCTACACCAAGTTCACTGAAATCATCATCAGAAATAAAGGTAGTCATTATATCAAGTGAGGCTTGATTAACCAATGTTTTTTCAATAAAGAGAGCTCTCATAAATTTATGCAGATCAATAACATTGCTATAAATACCGCCATATCCATTTCCGCTTCCTGTCACCAAATTTGAGACATTAACGATAGTGCCATTGTTATACAAATCGTAGTAACCTTGCGCCGTTTGACTAGGAAGTTCATCGTGACTTTGATAATAAGTATTATTCATACCTACCTTATTAATAACCAATTGACGCATGTATTCATGATGCCCCACACCTGTTATAGATTCAATGCACATTGACAACAAAAGTGTATTGGTATTGCTGTAAGATCCTTTTGTAGCATTTGCTTGATAATCCATTGTTTTAGGTTTATTGTAGGCAAATTTGATCAATTCCTCTCCTGACCACTTTTTGTTTGGTTGGTTTAAAACGGCTAGGTAAAAATCAGAATCAGTAATGATGTCAAATATTCCCGTACTGTGTTGTAGCAAGTCACGAATAGTTGCTTGGTCCGCATTTTCAACATTTTTAATAATATCGGCATCCAACCATTTCGAAATCTTGTCATCCAAATTCACTTTACCTTGCTCTCTTAACTGCATAACCGTAGCGGCAAACATCATTTTAGTAATACTTGCAACTTTAGCAACAGTACAAGGTTTAAAATCTGTACCAGCTTTTAAATCAGCTTTTCCAGCACTACCCATCCAAACGCCATTTTCATCTTCTATCATAACGGCTATTCCGGGCAATCCTTTTTCTTGATATTTTTTCAGAATTGAACTAAACAACTGATGTTTAGGATGCAATGCACTACTGTCTGCAATAGTCAAATTACAAACTTCAGATTTTTTAGTTACTTCTGCTTTTTTACAAGCAATAGCAGTTACTAAAAGAATAGTGAATATTAATATTTTATTAGTCATTGTGAGAGTGCTTTAAATTATTTTTTAACAAGAGGAAAAGTGGTACCTATATGAAAAACATTGTATGGTAATAGAGGAACATAACCCGGAACGAAAGGCGTTTGAAGTACATTTTGGTAGCGGATAAAAGCCTTATTACCTGCTGATGTAATTTGATAGTCTATCCCTAACGACAAACTAATCATTCCTTGTGGTCTTGATTTCATTTTTATAACATCCCATCCACCACTTTCATTTTGACGAAACTGTTCATCTCCCGGAAACATGTGTAAGTATCCCGCGCCTAAACCTGCACTCAGTCCTATTTTGGAGCTTGGCTTATATCGGTACATAAATTCAGAATACAATGGCACCCCTGTTTGAATAAAACGGTGGTGAAAAATACCAACTTTAAAAGTTTGCATGAGTTGATATTTCTCTTTTTCTTTCCAATTAAACCCTGTTGAAACTGTAATTCCGGGGTGAATTTGAGTGGTAAATAATTTAGGAAAACCAGAGATTGGTTTTGCCGTAACATAGTTGTTAAATGCAACCCCAATATGCGTTAAGCGTTTTTGTGAATAGACATTCCCTAAGCACAATACACTTAGTATAAAAATTCCAATTTTCTTATTCATTGATTTTATTTTTTTGATTAAACAAATAGGTTAATAAGTGCAATATTAAACATTTTCGGAATTAAAAAAAATGACCGAAATTATTTAAGACAATTTAGAATTGACTGTGATAAAACCGTAGCATTCATTTTTTGAAGCAAATGGGGCTGTTCGGGCAAAACTATTTTTGCCATAAAAGGATTTCCATTGATAAATTCCTCGATTTCTGCCTGTGTTACCATCGTATCATTTTCACCCACCAACATGCTAATAGGAATTTTAACATTATCAAAATCACTCTTTTTTAAAGGAGATGCTCCAATTGAATATAAAATAGTGCTTGTATTTTTAATAAGGCTCAAAGCATTTGAACCATGTTCTTTTTCGAATTTGGGAATAAGGTGTTCTAATTTACTTAGTTGCTCAATTTCTTGACTTGCAATCTCCTTGTTCCAACTCAACTTGGTTGCTATTGTTATTACCTTTTCCAAACCGGGAAAATGCTCCTCAGCCAATTTGAGAGCAACATACCCTCCCAAACTGTAACCAACTATTGTAACGTTATTTAATTGATGTTGAAGAATGTAATTCCTAACAAAATCAACTAAATCTGTTAATTGTAGTTCGTTTATAATAACAGAAGAATCACCATGAGATGGAAAATCAAGCACATGAATATTGGCGTTGTTACTCAAAAGGGAAACAGTTGGTTCCCAATGTTTTTTACATCCTAACGCGCCATGAAGAAAAAGAATATCCATACAAAGTTTATTATTTTATGATCAAAACATGGCAATGCAGGGTTTCCCCCTTTAACCTTAATGTTTAAAATGTCTAACCCCTGTTAACACCATAACTTGTTGGTGCTTTTCAGCTTCATCTATGCTGTCTTGGTCCTTTATACTTCCGCCGGGTTGTGCTATTGCTTTAATACCCGCTTGTGCAGAAATATTCACACAATCTGGGAATGGGAAAAAGGCTTCAGAGGCCATAACAGCACCTTGTAAATCGAAACCAAAAGCATTTGCTTTCTTTATTGCGGACTCTAAAGCATCCACTCTTGATGTTTGACCGCAACCCATTCCAATAAGTTGTTTGTTTTTTACCAAAGCAATTCCGTTTGATTTTAAGTGTTTAACTGCTTTTATGGCAAACTCCAAATCAGACAATTGAGTGTCATTTGCTTTTGTGCTCGTTACTACTTTAAAATCAGCCGCTTTGTCAAGCACCATGTCATAATCTTGTTCCAAAACACCATTTAAAAGGGTTTTATAAATAGACTTAGGTTTTGGAATTTGCTTTAATTCAAGAATGATTCTATTTTTCTTAGATTTTAATATTTCTAAAGCTTCTTCGGTGTATGAAGGCGCTGATATTACTTCAAAAAACAATTGATTGATTTCATTTGCCGCATCGGCATCAATTTGTGCATTACAAGCTAAAACACCACCGAAGGCAGATGTTGAGTCACACGCTAAGGCCGCTAGATAAGCCTCTTTTACAGTAGGTCGACTTGCCAAGCCACATGAGTTCGTATGTTTAATAATAGCGAAAGTTAATTCTTCAAAGTCAGCAATTAAATTCAATGAAGCGTCAACATCCACCATATTGTTATAAGACAATTCTTTCCCATTGTGAATTTTAAATAACTCGTCAATTGGTCCATAAAAACGTGCAGATTGGTGAGGGTTTTCGCCATATCTCAATATTTTACTGTCTTGAATACTTTGCTTAAAAACAGGCAATTGTGCTGTTTGATTGAAATAATTAAAAATAGCAGTGTCGTAATGAGAGGAAGTCATAAATGCTTTAGTTGCAAATAGTTTTCTATCCTCGATGCTTGTTGCACCTTTTTTCTCAGTCAATAAATCGATTAAAGCTTGGTATTGGTTTCTGTCAGAAACAATAAGCGTATCGTTGAAATTCTTTGCCGTTGCACGTATCAAAGAAATGCCACCAATGTCAATTTTCTCAATAATATCGGCTTCATTCGATGTGTTCTTAAGCGTTTCTTCAAATGGATACAAATCAACAATTACTAAATCGATAGGAGAAATTTGGTGTTGAGCCAATTCCTTTTGGTCTTTCTCTTGGTCACGACGGGCTAAAATTCCTCCGAAAATATTGGGATGTAAAGTTTTAACACGACCATCTAAAATTTCAGGAAAACCAGTGTAATCTTCAACTGCTATTGCATTAACCCCCAAATCCTTAATAAACTTCAAGGTGCCTCCTGTAGAATAAATAGTGACATCCATTTGGTTTAATAAATGAATGATTGGTTCTAAATTATCCTTGTAATAAACTGAAATAAGTGCACTTTTGATGGTTTTTAATTGGGTTTGCATGTGTGTGCAAAAATAACCCAATTCAGTCTAAATTACAGAAAGTTTTTACACAATTTATTGCAAGTTAGAATCTTTCCACTTGGCAGATTCTATCATTTTAACAATATCTTGTTTTAAAAAATCGACTACCGGAGCGATACTATCAATTTCTGTTTTAGTATTGAAATAAAGCGCGCCTCTTAAAAAGTGTTGTTTGCCGTCGCTGATATAAAAATTAAGATTTGTAGCTGTATTCCCTTTGAGTTCATAAATAACACCCGAAATATTAGACTGAGGTTTAAACAATTCCGTTTCCTCTATTTCTTCGGCTCTTATGTCGTGTTTGTAAACTAATTTTCTGGTATCGTCATATAAATCATTAAACTCGTCTCTGCTGTTGAACTTAAGATAACTCAAATGTAAGGTTGCATTAAAAGGCAAATAGTGAATATTATACCAATGCGGATGCCAATCTGTTTCAGTTTTTTCGTAAGGCACAACTTGTGCATAAGAAGGATATACAAATGAAAATGGCGCTGTAGTATCAAATGTTAAATACTGTTTTTGTGGCAAATACAATCTTGGATATGCATGAGGTTTGGGTGAAAAAACAGAATCATCGCAACTATAAATCACGAAACATACACTCAATATTGCGAACCATTTTAACATTTTATTTAATGACTACTTTTATACGTTTAATTCTTCTATTGTCAACCGCTTCGACTATAAAACTGAAATTTTGGTAAATTATTGTTTCATTGAGTTGTGGAATTCTTCCTGCTATTTCCATTAACATTCCTGCAACTGACTCAGAATCTCCTTTTACTTTTTCAAAAAACTCACTGTCTATGTCTATTATTTTACAAAAGTCATTGATTAACATTTTACCTTCAATGACATAAGTATTGGCATCCAAACGACTGTAATTGACTTGATCATCATCAAATTCGTCATTTATTTCTCCAAAAATCTCTTCTAAAATATCCTCCATGGTAACAATACCTAGTTTACCTCCATATTCATCTACTACAATTGCCATGTGATTGCGTTCCTCTTGAAACTCTTCGAGCAACACATCTATACGCTTGGTATCAGGCACATAAAAAGGAGGTTTTAATATTTTTTTCCAATCGTAATGGTCAGGCTCATTAATATGTGGCAATATTTCTTTGACAAACAAAATACCACAAATATTATCAAACGACTCATCATAAATAGGGAATCGGCTGTATCCTAATTCATTCACTTTTTGAAGAAGTTCCTTAAAAGAAATATTGACATCCAGAGCAGAAACATCAACCCTTCCCTTCATAATTTGCCTAACGGTTTTATTCCCGAAATTAACAATTCCTTTTAAAATTTCTTTTTCTTCCATCCCCGTTTTTGAGTCGGAAGTAATATCAATAGCGTGAGTAAGTTCATCAGCAGAAACGGTATGTTCGTGAATTTTAACTCTTTTATCAATAATAGAAGAGAATTTGAGTAAAGGAACAATAATAATATAAAATAACTTCCCTAGAAAAATAAGAGGGAACGCCATGAATTTGGAAATAAAGCGATTCTTTTTTATAGAGTATATTTTGGGAATAACCTCCCCAAACAATAGCAATATAAAGGTCACCATCAGCACTTTAATTACAAATTCAACATTTTCATCTTTGAACACAAAAACAGAATCTATTAAATTGGAGCTTACAATAATCATAGAAACGTTTACAAAATTATTAGCGATGAGGACCGTTGCCAAAAGCTTTTTGGGAGTTTGCAATAGCGTTATTATTGCTTTATTGGAAGGCGTATCGTTATCTTTAATTTCTTCCATATCTTTGGAAGACAAAGAGAAAAGTGCATTTTCAGAGGCAGAGAATAACGCAGATAAGATTAAGAAAACTACGATTAACAATAAAGAGCCAACAATTGATGGAATAGATTCTTGAATTAATTGAAAATCAATAATCGATTGAATTACAAAAAATATGGGATAAGGGTCGTCTGAAATCATTGAAAAATCAATTAATAAGAATTGGGATCATTGTGTGAATCGTGACCAGTTTCTGTTCTTTCGTTAATATCGCCTGTAACATTGCTTGGTGAAGAGACTAGTTGAAATTGTAAAGCTCGTATTTTTATTAAGCTTTTTTTATTTCCATCTTTATCAACCCAAGATTCATTTTTAAGTTTTCCTTCAATAAAACATGTTCTACCTTTTTTAAGAACTTTTTCAGCATTTTTGGCTAAGGCATCCCACATTTCTATATTGTGCCAATCTGTTTGTTCAATTTTATTTCCACTTTTGTCCAAAAACACCTCGTTGGTAGCCATAGTGAAATTAGCAACAACGCGGTTGTTATCGAAATATCGAACTTCAGGATCTTTCCCTAATCGACCTAATAGAAACACTTTATTTACCATAATAACTTAAAATGACGTTAATTAACCATGCAAATGTAATACTATTTTTTCTATCAATTTGGGAATTGGATATTTTTTATAAGAATCTTCATCAACTTTAATCCATTCTTTTTCAGTTCTAAAAGATTTATTATCAATGTTACAAGACCATACTTTGACCAATATTTTTTGATGAGTTAATTGATGCGACAAATCCATTTCAAATTTAATTTCCAATGCATCACCCCATTGTTTTTCCTTCAACATCAACATCATCTCTGATTCACCAACAGGTGTATTAGTCTCAATTAAAGGCAATTGGTACATATTTTCCCAAATATCTTTTTGACCTCTTTTTTCCATATAAAAAGTTCCTCCTGTATTAAAATAGATGTAATTAAAAACTCTAGTTTTCACTTTAACCTTATTCAGCTTGACTGGCAATTGATTGATGGTTCCTTTTTTATAAGCTTCGCAAAAAGACAAAACAGGACAATTTTGACAAAGTGGTTGAACAGGCTTACAAACCGTTGCCCCCATTTCCATCATGGCATTGTTAAAGATAGATGGTTTTTGATTGACCATCATTTCCGACAATATTTGTTGAAAAGCCGTGTAAGTTTTGGGTTGATTGATAGGCAGGTCTATATTATAAAGGCGTGCAATAAAACGATATACATTACCATCCAATACAGGGTAAGGCAATTCATACGCCATAGAAGTTATTGCAGAAGCAGTGTAGGGACCAACTCCAGAGAGTTTTAATACATCATTATAAGTACTTGGGAAAACTCCATTATAATCATTAACGATGGTTTGGGCAGCCTTATGAAGATTTCTAGCTCTTGAATAATAACCTAACCCTTGCCACAATTTCAGAACATCTTCCTCTTTTGCGGATGCTAAATGATAAATTGTTGGAAAATTTTCAATAAATTTATGATAGTAATTAAGCCCCTGAATGACTTGAGTTTGCTGCAAAATAATCTCAGACAACCATATAAAATAGGGGTTATTTGTTGCTCTCCAAGGCAAATCTCTTTTCTTTTTTTGATACCATTGTAAAATATTTAAAACAATTTGCATAGTTTTGCGTTTAAGTAGTTAAATATAAGAAGATTAATACAATATATGACAAAAGCAGACATCATCAGCGAAATTTCAGAGAAAACAGGTATCGACAAAGTTATCGTTTCTGAATCAATTGAAACATTTTTCAAGGTAATGAAATCTAACATGGCAAGCGGCGAAAATATATATTTTCGTGGATTTGGCAGTTTTATTTTGAAAAAAAGAGCAAAAAAAGTTGCTAGAAACATTTCTAAGAACACTGCATTGGTAATTGACGAGCACTTTATTCCAAAATTCAAACCAGCGAAAGTATTCGTTGAAAAAATCAAAACTTCAATTCCTGCGAACTTTGTTCCTAAAAAAGAGGAAAAAGAATATTAATTTTGCAGAATGAATAAATCTCTCATAAAAGCAACCTTATGGGTTGCTTTTTTTGTTTTAACAGCCTCATTGACCTACTTCGGTTTAAACAGAAGTGATGCTAGTATTGACTTTAAAGCTTTAAACAAAGAAAAAAACCTAGCTCAATCTGCTTCCATCAAGGAAGAATTTGATAATCTAATTAAAAACATAGGCAGTAGTACTACTGTTGTAAAACCAGACGTACTGACTAGTACCGACACAACAAGATTGGCTCTATCTATCCAACTTCTGGATACAATGAAACAGTATTTATATGCGGCAGTTTTGTCAGAGAAACTTGCTACTATGCAAAACAATCCAATTAAATATCACGACGCGGCTAAGTATTATTTAATGGAACTTTACAACCACGAAGCCGAGAAAAATGAGTTAATGATAACCAAAAAAGCAAGAGAAAATCTAGAAAAATCCCTTGCTTTGAAACCCAAAAACAACGAAGCTAAAATAGATTTAGCGGTCTCTATTTACAACATAAACAGAATGCAAGCGCCTGAAAGTCAGTCAGATTTAATGCGCCCAGCACTATTGCTAAAAGAAGTAATAACAGTGGATTCAAACAACCTAGATGCCTTGTATTATTTAGGAAAATTGTCAATTGAGACAAATCAATTTGAAAAAGCTATTGAAAGATTTAAAAAATTAGTATCTTTGCAACCCCAAAATTCAGATTTCTACTTTGAATTAAGTCAGATTTATGCATTAATGGGAAACAAAGAAGAATCAGAACTTTGGAATAAAAAAGGCCAAAGTTTAACCAAAACCATAAAATAAAAGATAATTATGCCAAGCGGAAAAAAAAGAAAAAGACACAAAATTGCAACCCACAAACGCAAAAAAAGATTGAGAAAAAATCGTCACAAGAAAAAATAGTTTTTTCTAGTCATTAATTTATAAAAATCAATTGTTGTGAATGAGCTTGTCATTGATAAGAACTCAAATGGCATTGATGTGGCCTTATTGTACAATAAACAATTAACGGAGCTACATAAAGAAGACCATGTATCATCTTTCCAAATTGGAGATGTTTACCTAGCAAAAGTAAAAAAGATAATGCCGAATTTAAACGCGGCATTCCTTGACGTGGGTCACGAAAGAGACGCATTTCTACACTATACCGATTTAGGTGTTCATTTTAAATCTGTACAGAAACTAAGTAAAATAGTGATACAAGGTGGACTTAAAAATGCCAGTCTTGCTGAGTTTGAAACTGAAGAACCTATTGTAAAAACAGGTAAAATATCAGACCTCCTAAAAAAAGGTGATGAATTACTTGTGCAAATTTTTAAAGAACCTATCGGTACAAAAGGCCCTCGTATTACTTGCGACCTATCTTTTGCCGGCAGATTCTCTGTTATTGTTCCTTTTGGGGACAAAACCTCCATATCTAAAAAGATAGCAGACGTCGGTCACAAAAAACGTCTTAAACAAATGCTTGACAAAATCAAGCCTGCTAATTTTGGTGTAATAATAAGAACTGTTGCCGAAGACGCTGGTATCGAAGAAATTGAACTTGACCTTAATAATTTAATTGGTCAGTGGGAAAAACTAATTGCAAATTCTAGAAATGCACACCCTGTTAAAAAAGTATTGGGTGAAATTTCAAGAACTGAAGCTTTACTCAGAGATTTGTTGAATGATGAATTCTCAAATATCCATGTAAATGATTCTGAATATGCCGCTAAACTAAAAGAATATATCTCCAATATTGCCCCTGGCAAAGAGTCTTTGGTTAGATATTACAACAGTAAAGTGCCAATTTATCAGCACTTTGGAGTTGACAAACAAATAAAAAGCTCTTTTGGAAAAAATGTAATGTTCAGTAATGGTGCTTACCTAATTATTGAACATACTGAAGCTATGCACGTTATTGATGTGAATAGTGGAAGAAAAACGACTGATGCTGAAAGTCAACAAGAAAATGCGCTAAAAATAAACTTAGAAGCAACCAAAGAAATTGCCCGTCAATTAAGACTGCGTGATTTGGGAGGTATCATTGTCATTGATTTTATCGACTTAAAAAGTCCTGCTCACAAAAAAGACTTACACGATTTCCTAACAGCTTCAATGAAGTCTGACCGTTCTAGACACAATATTTTACCTATGAGTAAATTTGGTTTGGTGCAAATTACAAGAGAACGTGTAAGACCTGAAATGAATATCAACACGGCGGAACTGTGCCCTAGTTGCAATGGAACTGGTGCTGTGGTTTCAAGTATGCTTTTAGGCGACAGTATCGAAGAAAAACTTTGCTACATTTGGGATACTCAAAATATTAAAAACTTAAGATTAAAAGTTAACCCAATCATCAAAGCATACCTTACCAAAGGAGGAATGAAAAGTGTAAGATGGAATTGGTACTGGAAATACAAAAAATGGGTAAAAGTCATTGCAGACCCTCAATACCATTTAACTGACTTTAGTATTTTCAACGAGTTTGGTGATGAACTTAACTAAGTTTACAATTCAACTTTAATTAATTTTTCTAATATGTGATGAACCGCAGGGCAAACTGCTGAGTTCACCATAGTCAAATTTTTACGCTTGATAAATACATCCTCGTCTGTGTATGGAAATCTTGCACAATCCGAAGGTCTTACGTCATAAATTTGGCATGTATTGTCTTGATTCAAAAAGGAACATGGGCTGTTGAGTAATACCCAATCGTTGTCTTCGTCCAACTTCAAATATTTTTCAATTAAATCTGTTTCTTTGATTTTCAAATACTTGCTAATTCGTTTAATATCAGTAGCTTTAAAAGTAGGACTATGGTTTTTACAGCAGTTAGCGCAATCAAGGCAATCAATTTTAGAAAAAACTTCCTCGTGTAAATCTGGTAATTGTTTGATTAACTTAGAAGGATTGACCTTATTCAATACCAATTGGTATCTTTTTTTATTAGTTCGACTGAGTTTTTTCCATTGATCATCCTTACTCCAATCCATTGTATTAAGAATGTAATCTTCTAAAAGCTATTGCTTGGTAAACAAATTGCTTGTCAACCGTCATTGTGTTTTTAGCAAGTGTATCTATGCGAACAATGCCACTTGCATGGATTACTTCTGTTTTATTCAGCATTATTCCAACATGCGAAACTTTAGATTGGTCTTCTTTTTTAAAAAACACCAAATCACCAGCTTGAAGTTCATCGCGTTCAACCGAAACGCCCATTTCTATTTGTTGAGAAGTATCTCTTTTAATATTAAGCCCTAAAGCCTTAAATACCATTTGAACATAACCAGAACAATCGATACCCATGTAGGTTCTTCCTCCCCACAAATAGGGAGAATTGAGGAAAGATTTAGCTACATTTTCCAGTTGTATTCGGAAAGGCAGGTGGTGGTTGGGCTTTAAATTGTGTTTCAATTCATATAGCTCATCCCCTATTTTAAATTTCCCATTGTGAGGAATCATGCCACCACAAGGAATGAAAATTCTTTTTTTCAAACAGAAAGCTTCCGCATACAAAGTATCACAAACTTTCGTAAAATCTGGATTAAAAGGCTGAATAGTATTGGAGCTTATCCAACCTTCATAGTCATCAAAGTCTGTTTTAATTTTGGCCCATTCCTCATCTTTTTTGATTATAGAATAAGACTCACCAAAAACCAAAACAGAAATCATCTCTGCACTCGAAGCCGGTTCTTGCCTAATTGGCACATAGGATTGTAAACAAGTCCCTTTATTATCCATTGATTTAAAGATGTAATCTAGACTTTCTTTCTAATAAAATTTCTTCATTTTCCACTTTTTCAGGATCAGGCACACAACAGTCAACCGGACACACTGCAGCACATTGTGGTTCTTCATGAAAACCCATACACTCAGTACATTTATCAGGGACTATGTAATAGACCTCTTGACTTATTGGTGCAAATTTCTCTTCAACATCCACAACAGTACCATCTGTTAGAACATAAGTTCCACTCACATTTGTTCCGTCTTTTATTCTCCATTCAACACCACTTTCATAGATTGCATTATTGGGACACTCAGGTTCACAGGCGCCACAATTGATACATTCATCTGTTATTTTAATTGCCATAATTAACTGCGAAATTCGATATAATTTTTTGCTTTGTCAAATAAAGCGTATTAAAAATTTCTAACCATTAAAAATGAATATTCTAAACTAAACACTCCGTTAAATAATCTTCTTCAAAAATGAAGAGGAATTAATTTCCAGTGATTTAATCATGTAATTAAAAAAAGGAATTTCATAAGTTTTCAAAAGGCAAAACAAGTGACTTTTGACCCTGAATAAACATCAATCAAAAATGAAAAATAAAACCGTTATTATCACCGGTTCCGCATCAGGAATTGGAAAAGCAAGCGCTGAATTGTATGCTCAGTTGGGTGCCAATGTCGTCATTTCCGACATACAAGAAGTGGAGGGAAAAGCCAGAGCTGCGGCTATCAATTCAAAGGGAGGTAAAGCCTCTTTTTTTAAGACTGATGTTTCCAAGCCAGAGGACATGCAAGCTTTGGTTGCATTTGCTGTAAAAACATACGGCAAATTGGACATAGCGGTGAACAATGCGGGCATAGGTGGTGAACTTAATCCTATTGTTGAAATGAGTATTGAAGGTTGGCAAAAAGTAATTTCCATTAATTTGAGTAGTTTGTTTTATGGTATGAAATACCAAATAGAAGCGATGCTAAAAAACGGCGGTGGTAGTATTGTTAATATTTCCTCCATTTTAGGTGCTGTTGGTTTTGCAGGTTCGTCAGGATATAGTGCTGCCAAACACGGCGTAATTGGCCTAACACAAACAGCAGCCTTAGAATATGCCGCACAGAATATTCGTATCAATGCAGTTGGACCCGGATTTATTGACACCCCACTTCTCAAAGCTTTGGACGATGAAATGAGACAACAAATTGTTTCGCTACATCCCATTGGACGTTTGGGGAAAAGTGAAGAAATTGCAGAAATGATCCTTTGGTTGAGTAGCGACAAAGCATCATTTGTAAATGGCAGTTACCATCCCATTGATGGTGGTTACTTGGCAAAATAAACTCATATACATTCAAAAATATTGAAAGTAAGATGTTGAATGACTTCCGTTATTTAAAAATAACATTTCATGATAAGAAACATTTTTTATGTAAAATTAATTCCCTTAATTGCGCAGAGAAAAAGTAAAAGAAATGATAACTATTGACAATTATTTGGACAATCATTACATTCATAGGAGCAATTGGCTTAGAGCGGCTGTTTTGGGAGCAAACGATGGGATAATCTCTATTTCAAGTTTGGCTATTGGTGTTGCAGCAGCAAGCACTTCTAGAGAGCCTATAATATTGGCAACCGTTGCGGGTTTGGTTGCTGGCGCCTTGTCTATGGCAGCTGGAGAATATGTGTCAGTTAGTTCACAAACTGACACTGAAAATGCTGATATTCAAAGAGAAATAAAAGAACTTAGGGAAATGCCACAAGAAGAGTTAGAAATTTTAGCCCAAATTTATGAAAGAAGGGGATTAAAAAAAGAAACTGCACTTCAAGTAGCGATTGAACTAACCGAAACAGATGCGTTAGGCACTCACATTCGCGATGAATTAGGCATAAATGAAATTAGTAAAGCTAAGCCAATTCAAGCATCAATTGCTTCTGGTGCGGCTTTCACATTGGGAGGAATTTTGCCTTTATTAATTATTTTATTCAGTCCTGTTAAAGGCATGGAATATTGGCTTTATGGCTCAACCACCATTTTTCTTATAATTTTAGGGGCTGTATCTGCAAGAACAGGAGGTTCAAGTGTTAGGAAGTCAATCATTCGAATTACAATTTGGGGAACAATAGCGATGGGACTTTCAGCTCTTGTAGGGTATCTTTTTGGTGTAAAAATTTAACTTAATAAATAAATAGATATGAACGCAGCACATTGGCATTTAACCGTAAACCACTTACCCCTTATTTTTCCTATTGTTGGGGCATTGGTATTGACCGTTGGATTTATCATTAAATCGGACGCAGTCAAAAGAACATCTTTTCTTATTTTTATTATTGGCGCTTTGGCTTCTATTGCAGCAATGTCAACTGGAGAAGGGGCCGAAGAAGTCATTGAACAATTAGGAATTAACTCTAATAACTACATTGAAACCCATGAAGAAATAGCGGAAACATTTTCAATATTATCCTATGTTTTAGGAGCAGTTTCTTTGTTCGGCATCTGGGTGAATATCAAAAGACTTAGTTTTTCTAACACATTAAATTGGGCAATTCTAGCATTTTCTATTGCCGTAATAATGGTTGGAAAAGAAACTGGAACTAGTGGTGGGGAAATTAGACATACAGAAATTAGAACTTCTGAAAACCCAACATCTCCCAACCCACAAAACACTGAAGAAAAAGATGACGATTGATTCGATTGGTGATTAGCTTAGCTCTTTCTCTTTTAATATATTTTGTAAACACCTTCGCTTTCTTTTATTTTGCGGTTTAAAATCCTGACTTTCTGAACGAGATTCAAATAGGTTTTAAACTTACTAATTAACAAAAAAGAAAGCGACTAAATGATGAAACCAAAAAAGAGTTTTGATATAGATATCATCTTTACCCCTTTGGTTTTAATCTCATTCCTTGTTTTTGCATTTGGTTTTTCTAATATCGGAAACTACACCTATTGGTTAAAAACATTAATCATTCTTGTCATTTCAGGCATTGTTATTGGCAATATTATTTATATGACATTAAACTTGTATATCAAGGACTTAAATACCTACAAAAACTCAAACAACATTGGCATTAGGTCATTATTAATAGCTTCTTTTATATTCATTTCAATTGGGGGTGGCATTAAAATCAATGAAACATTTGACAGAAACATAGATTGCAGAAATTTCGTCATTTACGACAAAGCGGCTAGCACATATAGAGGTAACAATTACTATTTTTTCATAAAAAACAATGGCAAAAAAGAGCGGCTCAATGTAAAGGGCTCCTTATACGAGTCGCGCCAAGTGGGTCAAAAAGTAAAGTTATGTGTTACAACAGGATATTTGGGGTTTGTTTATATAAAACCAAAAGATTAGTTATGCGGAATGCTTTATTGTTTTTATTAACTGGGGCGAACTGCTATGGCCTATTAATAAAATAAGAGTCTAGCTCATTTGTTTTCCAATTAAATGTATCTCTATTTCGGATTGAATAAGATTCATATTTAACAACCCCTATACCTTTTCCAAAATGCCTTTTCCAAAAATACTTGGTGGAATTAAATGTTTCTCCACTTCTTACAATGCATGGGATTTTGCCAAACTTTGTTTCCAATGTATCTAAACCTCCATAAATATATTGTGTACTATTACTGTCTTTTTCTAAAACATATTGCTTCCCTTTTATTGAATCAATATAATTGACATTAAACAATATACTATTGTTTGCAGAATAAAAAGTATTAATATCTGTTCTACTTTTATACCAATATGCATAGCCTGTTCCTTTATAAATAGTGTTATAAAAATAAATCATATCTGGTATTGAGTCGTATTTGTGATATTCCCACCCCTTCAATGTTTTTGTGGGCTTTAAATCATATATTTTATAATTCCAACTGCTCCCAAAATACATTGGCATAAACTGAAAAGCACCAACTTCAATATTGGGATATTCAATTAGATTTTCGGGGTCTTTTTTGCAAGAAAAAAGAATCGTTGAAAGCATTAAAATTGAAAGAAATATTTTCATAATTTTAACAAATATAATAGACTACTATTAATAAACAAATTCAACATACATTTAATTTTAACATTACTCTCCCAATCAATTAAATATTTATTGATTCTTAATATGTGTTTTTTTGTTGCGGCAGGCATTGTGCATCTACAAAAACGTTGAACACGATATTCAATATTGATTAATTTAACTTAAGATTATTGAAATAATCTTCAAACTTATAAAAAAGAGAATCTCTTATTTCTTCTTTTTTCCTAACTACTTGCATTGAACTAACTACGACGATTTTAGATTCTTTACCATACCTAATCAGACCAAGCAAAACGTTGTTTACGAAATTAAATTCTAAGGAATCAAATTGACAGGGTACAATATTAACAAGCATCGAATTTTTCTTAATATTTATAAGTGAATAACAGAAAATACCCGAAGTATCTTGAACAGAATTGTCAAAATATGTTTTAAAAACATAATTCAATAATTCATTTTCGACATTTTGAGAGTGTCTTTTTTTCTCCTTTACAACTTCCTCATTCACCAAAAAAAGATGATAAACAATTGAATCTTTTTTTGAAAGAATCTTTACTCCCTTATAATTTTGTGTAATTAAAAAATGCTGTGTATCAATAAGAGATGTTAGGTCAATAGCAAAATTGTCATAAACACTTAAATGATATTTACTTGAATTATCAGACTGAGAAAACAAGTAATAAGAGTTAAAAAGAAACAACCCTACAAACAGACTAACGATAGTATTTTTCAAAATATGTAGTTTAAATTACAATAATCATGTAATAATATAACATTTAAAAAAAATAAATTAGATTTGAATGCTGTGAAAAAAACCATTCTTATTTTTCTGTTTTTGTTTTCCTTGGGGTTATTTCTGTCTTTAAATATCAACTCAAAATACAAAATACACACCTATAAAAGCACAATGTGGGCAGATGCATCGGGATATTACATGTATTTGCCTTCTACTTTTATTTACCAATGGGACTACGACCAAATTCCCCAAAAAATGGACTCCTTAACCGGTCATGGTTTTTATTTACGAGATTCTCAAAAGGTAGTTTTTACCAAATACACCTCAGGCGTTGCCTATCTCCAATTTCCATTTTTTATTGTTACTCATGCCTTTTGTAAACTTTTTCAACTTGATGCGTCTGGATTTTCGCAACCTTATGTCAATAGCATTTTATTTGCTGGTGTTTTTTATCTCCTTTTAGGATTATTTCTCCTTTATTACTTCCTTACAACACATTTTGACAAAAAGAGCAGTTTATTTACCTGCATTGCGCTGCTTGCTTGCACAAATCTATATTATTATGGCATTGAACACCCGGGATTGTCACATATTTATTCCTTTTTTATTGCCAGTTTAAGTTTGTTTTTGATTTCAAAAAAGAAGCTCAAATCCATCTTGTACCTTGTCCCTTTGTTTGCTCTCTTAATTTTGATTAGACCAACTAATTTGTTACTAGTTTTCTTTATTTTATCCTATTTCTTTCACCAATATCACTTGAGCGACCTTAAGTCAATAAAATGGTATCGATGGATTGCACCGTTTCTCATTGGCTTTGCCATTGTTATTCCTCAAATGTTTTATTGGCATTACGCCACTGGTAGTTGGATTTCATATTCATACAAGGGTGAAGGTTTTACCAATTGGAATTCACCCAAAATCCTTGAGGTATTATTTGCCGCTTGCAATGGATTTTTAACTTATGCCCCTCTATTCTTATTGGCCTTTTGGGGTTATTTTTACAAACCGATTAGTGCCTCTTTTTCGTTTAGATTTTTAATTCTTTTCTCTGTTTTAGTTTACATCAATGCTTCATGGTGGTCGTGGCAGTTTGGCTGCGCTTATGGAGGCAGAGCCTTTGTGGATTATTATCCTTTCTTGGCCATCGGATTAGCGAGTTTTATTAACCGAACAATATTGAATAACCTAAAAACCAAAATCACAGGACTAGCTTTACTCCTTGTTTTTGCGGCATATAATCTGTTGTTTATTTATGGATACGATGATTGTTGGTACAGCACAAATTGGGATTATGCCGAAATATTAAACATATTGAAAGGGTAATTGATTACTTCAACAAAGTAATTGTTCCTTTGGTAGAATACAACTTACCTCTAAAATCAGTGTAAGTACATGAATACATGTAAACCCCTTGAGGTTGTAATTTGTCTTTGTACATCCCATTCCAAAAGGTTTTTAAGTTGTCAGACTGGAATAACAATTCTCCCCAACGGTTAAATATTTTGAAATCAATAGTCTTTAATGCACCACCAGACAATATAAACTGATCATTCAAATCATCGTCATTTGGTGTAAATGCATTTGGGATGTAAAGAATTGGTTCAAAGTTAAAGCAAATATCATTACTCCAAGAAACAGTATCAGTACCCACTTTTGTGGCTTTTACTCTGTAACATTGTGTGTAATATTCCTGACCATTGTTATAGTAGGCTGAAAATGAATTTACATTTGGTTCATAAAGCACATAAGCAGTGCTTTCTGGTAAATAGCGGTAGATGTCATAAGTGATTGCGGCATTTCCCCACCCTAGATATGGCATAAAATTCATTGACACTTCATAAGCCCCAACCTTAGTACCGGTTAGTAATACATTGGTATGTATCCTAGAATAAAAAGGTTCTCCGCATAAATCGGTTCCTCTGATTCTGTAATCGTAAGCAAAACTGTCTGTATTAATTGGTGTATGTAAATAATTAACCTCAGTTTTGTTTACAGAGGCAACGCCAGCAAATGTTTCTGTTGTGCCAGTTTTTCTTCTTTCAATTATAATGGGAGTTGCATGGCGTTCTGCATTAAAGATTTGCCAAAACAATTCAACACCATTGTCATTATTGGGTGGAGGATTAACGGTAAGATAATTCAAATACAAGCTCGGATTGTCGTAATAAACGGCAATTTCTAAGGTATCACCCACGCATCCATTTTCTGAAACTTCAAAAACCGTTACTGAATTGTCTTTTTGACCACTCCAATTAACCGTTATTTGATTGTTAGAATTGTTGACGATTTGACCTCCATTGACCGCCCAATTAAACACAGAATTAGCAAATCCCGTAACACTGTAGGTTTTATTGGTTACATTTGGTAAGCATATAACAGTGTCTCCTAAAATAGCATTTGATGTTGGCTTAGGATAAACTTCAACATCGATGTTTACGGGATTCCCTTCACAACCAAATTCGGTGGTTTCTGTTACACTTAAACGGTAAGTTCCAAACGCAGTAGAATTTATAAACACGCTGTCATTTCCTTGCCCTCGGATAGTCCAATTATTGGGATTAATGGTCCACAAATAACTTGAATTAGCATATCCATTTAATATAAACAAGTAATCTCCTGACGATTGGCAATAAGAATTGGGACCAATAATTTGATTCGCTACAGGGAAAGGTCGAACATTTACAGTATAATTAAACACCCCACTTATACATTCTTTGTTATTAACGGTATCAATACTTCTCTCAAACATTGAGACAGAACCAGTCGTTTGACCACCCCAATCCACTGTAATTTTGTGAGTACCTTGTCCACTTGTAATTGTTCCACCACTTACAGCCCAAGTATAAACAGACCTATTGGTAAATGGAACAGCATATTCAACTCCAGTTGTGAACTCACATACATTGCTTAAACCACGAATAGAATCAGCGACTAAGTCATACGTTTTGGAAACAAATCGAGTAACAGTGTCACCTGCACAACCAAAGCGGTTGGTTTCTAACACCTTGATTACACCCAAACCTTCGGCACCCCAATTGACCTGAATAGCATTAGGGGTTGGATTACTTACAATATCGCCACCAGTTACAATCCATAAAAAAGTACTTCCATAATTAGGCGAAGTCACACTGTAATCCACTAAAGTAGAAAAAGGACAAACCGTTTGTCTTCCACCGATAGGGCTTGTGTTGGGTTTGGCAACCCAGATGTTTAAAAAGGCAGTGTCACTTGGGCAATTGAATTCATTGCGTTGAACGACTTTCAATTGGGCATTTCCGGGCGCACCCCATCTTACATTTACCGCATTGGAGTTTGAAGCATTTAGAAAAACGCCATTTTGAATCCACCATTGATAAGTGTAGCCATTGATAGAAGGGATAGAGTAAGACTTTAAAGTATTTTCACAGAGTGTATCTATTGATGGAATAATTGGTGTAGATGCAGCAGGTCTTAACACAATGGTTCTTTGAATGCGTCTTCCCTCACATCCAAAAATAGATTTTGGTGTAATTTCTATAATCCCTTGGTTTGGTCCAAAATTCCAATTAACCACAAATTGATTCCCATTTTGAGACACCAACTGCCCTCCTGTGATGCTTATATCATAAGTAATTCCAACAATATCATCAGGGAAAGCCGCATTGGCTATAATGGTATATTGGACATTTTTTTCTCCTTGACAAAGGCTAGTTGGTCCATTTAAATTTATAGTTGGGTTAAATGGTCGCACCCTAATTTCGAAATTCTTTATTTTGTATTTTGAAGGACAACCATTATCAACCGCAAACGCAGTAAATAAATAGGGTTCATTTCTTACTTGATTACAACTTGTTTGCCAACAAAATTCCGAAGTCACAGAGCCTCTTGCAGATGCTGTTGGAAACGTTGCCCTGTTTCCCACAAACCCATTGGCACCCGTTAGTATATCGCCAATCCCCGACAATGTTACAGTGTGATTGTCAATGTCATTTGACACGACATTAAAACACAACCTCCCTCCTGCTACCACACTTAAGTTGGATGTTGACGTTGACAGGGTTGGTTGATTGTTTAAAGCACAATTAATGACTAAGATTTGCAAATCCAACCTTGTTGAACTCAGCAAAACCCCATTTCTATATTCATCCAAATCTATGGCGAGGGCATAATTACCTGTTTGTCTGGCAAAATAACGCGTTATTCCATTTCTAGGATTTATATCAACATAACCTGTTGCTCCAAATGGTATTTGACCATTAAAACCGGGTCTGTAATCCGAGTTACTGATGGGCACAGGGGCGATATAATTTTGAGTACACCCTGGATAATTAACACTTAAACTTGCACCATACCATGGGGTTGCCAATCTATAAACCAAAGAATCACCATCGGGATCTATTGCATAATTTATAGCGTCTGTGGTATCGTTGATACAAATAAAAGGAACTGGCACTTCAGAAAAATAAGGAGAACTGTTTCTTACGTTTGTTGGCGGAATCACCGTTTGGTAGGTTTGTCCAATAAAAGGCTGTCCTTCTGTTGGGTCGTCTCTCAGATTTACTTGAGTATTACGGCAGCATACCTCCCATTTGAGAATATAGCCAAACGAACTTGTAGGCAAATCCACTATTTTTTGATAAATAGCTTCCTCCAAACATGTATTAAGCGCTTCAGGACAATCAGTTCTACCTATAGGTCTAACTGGCTTTCTAGAAAGAAGACGAAAAGTTTCAGTTCTGTGTAATTGGGAATTATCTCTTCGGTACACACAAACATCGATATTAGAAGCAAAGTCGACCGAAGGATTGGGTCTGCAATCTCTGTATGCTTTAATGGTTACTAAATAACGGGCACCAGAGGCTGTTAAACTTTGGTATTGATAGCTAATAAATCCACCTACAAGATGCGTTGCTGATAAATCTTTTGCAAAAAAAACAGCAATTAAAAGGAGATTTACGAATATATACTTACGATTTAGCATCAATTATACAAATATAGTAACAATTCTTTATACTACAAAGTTTGTACCATAATAGACGATGATTTTCACAAAAAGTTGGACGAATTCAACAAAAACTTTATTTAAATTTTTAAATCCCCTACAAAAATCATTATTTTGCAAACATAGTATATGCAAAAATTTAATGCCGACTGTTTACATTTTAAAGGGGATGTCCCTTGCCTTCCTCACAAGGAAAATGGCTATCATTGTGACAATTGCCCAAAATACACCCCAATTTCAAAACGCATTTTAATAATTAAACTTGGCGCTATAGGTGACGTAATTAGAACAACACCTTTGGTAAAAACTTACAAAAAAATGTATCCCGATTGTAAAATCACTTGGCTTACACAAACCCCTGCAATACTTCCGAAGGGTCAAATTGATGAAATATTAAAGTTCGATTTCGCCTCTTCTCTTTATTTGCAAGAAGCCCAATTTGACATTGCTATCAATTTAGACAAAGAAAAAGAAGCTTCTGCTTTATTATTAAAAGTAAAAGCCAACGAAAAATACGGTTACATCCTCAAAGACAATGTTTCTCAACCCGCAAACGAACTTGCATTCCACAAATACCACACTGGATTGTTTGACGATGTAAGTCAGGCGAATACGCTTAATTACTGTCAAGAGATTTACGCTTTGTGCGGCTTGGAATACCAAGGAGAACCTTATTTATTAGACAACCATGCTAATGCTGGATACGTGTGGCCACAAATAGACAAAACCAAAAAAGTGATTGGATTAAACACAGGTTGTGGTGACCGATGGACCACACGTTTATGGCCTATTGACTATTTTATTGAATTGGCTAAAAAACTAATTAACGATGGATTTGAAGTTATTTTATTAGGTGGAGAACAAGAGGACAAACGGAACCTTGAAATAAAAGAAAAAAGTGGCGCAAAATATTTAGGTTACTTTAGTTTACCTCAATTTATTAATCTGATAGACCAATGTGACTTGGTAGTTACACAAGTTACAATGGGCATGCACCTTACTCTTGGCTTACAGAAAAAAATCGTATTAATGAATAACATTTTCAATCCACATGAGTTTGACTTGTTTGGGAATGGTGAAATTGTGATGCCCGAAAAAAAATGCGAATGTTTTTACCGTGGACAATGTAAATTTGGTCAAAGCTGTATGAGTAATCTCCCTACTGATTTGGTTTACAATGCCGTAAACAGATTGATAACAAAATAATCGATTGAATTAGCTTGAATTCGACTGAAATTAGTGTGAATTGTTAGTTTTTCATTAACTTTGTCCTTCCATTAAAGAAAAAGAATGACAAATCACTCGGCTATGATACCTTTACAAATAGCTGCTATTAAATCTAATTTACCAGCCTACTCTTTGGCGTGGCAAATTAATCATGTATTTCAAATGGATTTAGCATTGTCTTTAGATTGGCAAAAAATTACACCAAGTAACGAAATCAGCCATCACTTACATTATTTTTGTAATTTCGAAGATGTGGAACTCAATTGGCATTTGATAGCAAACAAAGGGAGTAAAAGTTATTTTTTGAAAACTAAACCCAATTTTGATTTTTTCTTTATTTGTTCCGGTGAAGATTTATTTTCCTACTTTAATCGGGCACTAGAAGACCTAAAAAAAGCGCCTAAAGTTGAACATACTTTTGGTTTTGACTTATCCATTATCAAAAATCCTGACTTCATTTATCAAAACATTAAAAAAAACAAAGAATTTATAAACGACCTTCATGTATAAATATAATTTTAACAAAACAAAAATTGTAGCCACTATTGGACCTGCTACCGAATCAAAAGAAATGCTTAAAAAACTAATTCTTGCAGGTGTTGATGTGTGCCGAATAAACTCTTCTCACGGCACTCAAGAAGACCACAAAAAAGTTATTACCGCCATTCGCGAAATTAACAAAGAGTTAAATTCAGACATTTGCATTCTTCAGGATTTACAAGGACCTAAACTAAGAATAGGCATCGTAGAAAATGACGAAATAACCATTGAAAAAGGGCATAAACTAATTTTAACCTGCAATGAATTAATTGGCAATAAAGACAAAATAACCATTCGTTACATCGATTTAGCAAAAGATGTTAAACCCGGAGAACATATTCTGTTGGATGACGGCAAATTGGAATTAAAAATCATCAAAGTTTTGAATACCACAGATGTTGAAGCCGAGGTAATAGAAGGTGGTTTACTTAAATCAAAAAAAGGATTCAATTTACCCCACACCGATGTTTCCTTTCCTAGCTTAACTGAAAAAGATTTGCTTGACCTAGATTTTGCTCTTGAAAATGATATTGAGTGGATTGGTTTGTCTTTTGTTAGAAAAGCTGAAGACATTATCGATTTAAAAAAACGCATTGCAGCAAGTGGAAAAGACTGTAGAGTAATTGCAAAAATCGAGAAACCTGAAGCGGTAAAAAATATTGATTCAATCATTGCTGTTACCGATGCAGTAATGGTAGCTAGAGGCGACTTAGGTGTTGAAATGCCTTTGCAAGATTTACCTATTATTCAAAAAAACATCATTGACAAATGTATCAAAGCAGCCAAACCTGTTATTGTTGCAACACAAATGATGGAAAGCATGATATACAACTCTACTCCTACTAGAGCAGAAGTGAGTGATGTTGCCAATGCGGTTATTGATGGTGCTGATGCTGTAATGCTTAGTGCCGAAACAAGTATTGGTAAATTCCCTATTAAAGTAGTAGAAACCATGGAGAAAATTGTTCGTGACGTAGAAAAAGACAAACGTGTTTATTACAAAGGGACCAAACCAACTCCAGACAGTGACACTTTCCTTTCTGATGAAATTTGCTTTACCGCGGTTAGAATGAGCGACCACCTAAAAGCTAAATCTATCGTTGGAATGACCCGTTCAGGATATTCTGCTTTAGAATTATCTTCATACAGACCGAAAGCCGATATTTTTATTTTTACCAATAACGAAGTTTTGCTAAAAGCCATGAGTTTGGTTTGGGGTGTTAGAGGCTTTTATTATGACGATTACATCAGTACAGACCAAACCTTTACCGATGTAATAGAGGTTTTAAAAAATAACAAATTGGTAGAAAATGGCGATATTGTTGTTCACACTGCAAGTATGCCTATCCATAAAAAATCAATGGCCAATAGCATTAAAGTCAGCATTGTAGATTAGTTGAAAATGACATTTAGCAAAGGAATTTTATTTTTTTTGTTGTTTTATTCCCTCCAATCGATAGGGCAACCTCAGGTATTTTCCGAAAAACAGCTTGGCAATCAAAGGGTTTGGAACGCCCGTTTAAGTTGTGACGAGACCTTAAAGAATTTATTTGAGTCTAACTACCTTTCCTACCCTCCCAAATATGTTTATTGGAGAGCTTTTAAAAAGGAAAAACAATTGGAGTTATGGGCGGCAGACAGTGCGCACCACCGATACAAATTAATAAAAACTTACGCTATAGTCAATACTTCGGGAACGCTTGGCCCCAAAAGATTTGAAGGTGACTTTCAAATTCCCGAAGGCTATTACCACATTAATCAATACAATCCTTACAGCAATTTTTACCTATCTTTCAAAGTCTCTTATCCCAACAAAAGCGATAGCATACTTGGTAAAAAGGGGCAATACGGCGGGCAAATCTTTGTTCATGGCGACAGCTTAACCATCGGGTGTTTACCCATGAGCGATGAAGTTATAAAGGAGCTTTATTGGTGTAATATTCAAGCCAATTCAAACAAAAACAACAATTATTACATTCCAATCCACATTTACCCATGCCGAATGAATGCTACTAATTGGAATTTCTTAAAGAAAACGTATTCATTCGACCCTGTTAAGCTAGATTTTTGGAAAAACTTACAGAGTGGGTATAACTTTTTTGAATTAATGAAAACCCCTCCTAAGCCATTAGTGGATCCCAAAGGGAAATATTGGATTAGCTATTGATTAGTCCAATTCGCTCTGTCAGAAGGAGAAAACTGCCAAGGTGCGCTGTTGTTTTCCAAATTGGTTAACATTCCATTTAATTCAGAAGGCGCTGCACTTTGTTCCATTACCAAATATTGACGCATTTGCATGATAATATCAACAGGTCTGATATTAATAGGACAGGCATCCACGCAGGCATTACAAGTGGTACAAGCCCAAAGCTCTTCGCTTGAAATTTTATCGTGCAAACTTTTCCCATCGTGAAAATCGGGACCATTTTTATCTTTTTCATTGCCCAATTCAACCAATCGGTCGCGGGTATCCATCATTACTTTACGAGGAGAAAGCAACTTTCCGGTGATATTGGCTGGACAAGCACTTGTACAACGACCACATTCGGTGCAAGAATAGGCTTCCATTAGGTTTTTCCATGACAAGTCTGCTACATCTTTAGCACCAAACCCTTCGGGTGACTGATAATTATCGGGAGGCGTAAAAGAAGGGTCTAGCATTAATTTTACCTCTGTTGTTACGCTTGCCATATTAGGAATTTCCCCTACTGGTTCCAATTTACTGTAATAGGTATTAGGGAAAGCCAAGAAAATATGCAAGTGTTTGCTGAATGGAATGTAGTTTACAAACAATAAAATCCCAATCCAATGAATCCACCAGAACAACTTCACTGTTATGTGAAGTGCATGTTCGCCCATTGAGCTAAAAATAGGCGCTAAGAACTGACTAACGGGCAATTGATAGGCACCTTGCAAAGGGGCATCAGCGGCATTCATTAATAATAAGGCAGACATTAGCACAATTTCTATGAATAAAATGTAATTAGCATCTTTAATTGGCCATCCGTTCATTTCCACGCCCGTGAATCTTTTAACTTTAGAAACATGACGTCTGTATAAGAAAGCAATACAAGCTAAAATGACTAAAACGCCTAAAATTTCAAAAAATCCAATCAAAAAACCGTAAAATCCGCCGAGTAGAGGTTGAAAAATGCGGTGATTTCCGGTAATTCCGTCAATAATTATCTCCAAGACCTCGATATTGATTAAAATAAAACCTGCATAAACGATAAAATGCAAGAAAGCTGGAATTGGTTTTTTGGTCATTTTAGACTGTCCAAAAGCGACTCTCAGCATGGTTTGCAATCGCAGACCTTTGTTGTCATTAAAGCTCTCAGAGCGCCCCATATGGATGTTTCTAGCGATTTTTTTGACGCTTTTGCTTACATACCAAACAGCCACAGCTGTTACAATAATGAATAGAATAGATGATAACATATTTGAATTGAGGTTCAATATTAAACAAAAAAATAAAAAATAGTTTGTATTAGATAAAAAAAAATATATTTTTGCACTCCCAATTAGGAAGGTATCTTAGCTCAGTTGGTAGAGCAAAGGACTGAAAATCCTTGTGTCCGCGGTTCGATTCCGCGAGATACCACAAAAAAACCCTTGAGAATTCAAGGGTTTTTGGTTTATTGGGGATTAGGTTTACATCTTATATAGCCCAAATTTAGACAAATATTACGTTGGTGAAAAATAAATAGATATTCAAATTTTGCTAGTCCATTTACAAGCTCTAAAGTGCTAGAGTCTATTTCCTTTTTTCATATTTGCAATGTTGATGATTAATATTTTCCTTTAAAAAGATTACACCAAGTTAATTCACCCAAAAAATAGAATTTTATTAAAAAGATATATGAATACTTAAAATCCCTTCATTAAAAGGCTAAAAAACTCAATTAATCGCAAAAAAAGAGCCAACAATCCTTTCACAATTAAACCAACTAATATGTAAAATTTAGATATTTGTAAGATGATTAATAAGGGAGATTTAAAAAGTTCACAAAGGGAAACCGAAAATCAATTTACACAAATGCAAGATAAGTACATTTATTATATTGGTGCTTTATCTGTTACATCAATAGGATTTGCAGTTCAACAAACTTTAGGCCAACCCTTGAAATATTCATTCATACCTTTAGCTTCAGCAATTATATCTTGGGGGATATCTATCTACAAAGGGTTAAAATTTATTGAATTAAAATTAAACACACTTTATGACCAGCGCACATATTATCAACTTGTCATAAAACATCAAAATGCCGTAGAACAAATCACAAAAGTATTTGAAGACAATTCAACTATACCTATAGCAAACGCAAAAAAAAACTTCAAACAATCATTCATTTTTTTCATTTTAGGTTGTACTCTTTTTATAATTTGGAGAATCGTTGATATGAGTTTAATTTACTTTAATAGTATTGAATAATTCACTTAGTAAACAAACAATTTTAATGAAGATAATTTAATAAGCTCTAAATAATCCTTTAGGATTTATGAGAAGTGCTAATGTGTTTTTGCTTTACGAAGACTAGATTAAAACAATTCTCCTTTAAAATCCTTAAATGGAATTTCCAAATCAAGAAGTTCTACTTGAAAAACTTTAGATGACTGAATCGGTGCAAAAAATTTACTAAATGATTTACGATCTTTAGTAATATACCCTTGAATATTTCTGTTAAATAACTGCGCTATAATTTTACAATCATCTTTAATTACATCTCGCCCAATCTCTTTCACTAAATCTTTATGCTCTAGCAAAATTGAATGAAACTCTCCAGCCGTTTTACCATCAAAAAAGTCAAATGGAATAATCTTTACAAACTCAAGAGGCAAGTTAGCAGGATCGCTTTTTACTGAGTACTCAGCTATAACAATTGATGAAAGATAAATATCAATTTTCTTTTCTAAAAAATATTTGAAATAGTCTTTTGCGTTTTGATGTAAATCATCATTACTTTTAAGCAACCGTATACAAAAAGAGGTGTCGAGTAAAACACTATCCATTTGCACCTCCTCTAATTTGTTGAAGCCAAGTATCAACATTTGGTATTTGATTCCAATCTATAGACGCCCTTTCGATAAGCAAATCTAATTTATGCTCATCATAGTTGGGATTGTATGTAATATAATCCACTAATTTAAGGTCAAAAGGTTTTCCGTCTGCAATATTTTGTTTGCCTTTGGCTCTAACGCCATAAACTTTGAATAAACGCTTTTCACCTTCTAAAAGCTGTTGTTCTGAAGCACTTATTACCAATTTCCCATACTCTTTTGTTAGTAAATGAAAATTGGGGTTATTGCCACCTTCCTCGTTCACTTTGCCGTACAAAACAAATTCAGTTTCTATAAAAGTTGCAGCAACTTTAAAATAACTAGTGTTTTTATTGATTGTTAATATTGGTTCTGTATTGGTAGAGCTATAAAATGAAATTTCTAGATTTTTTTCGGCTGCTTTTCTCTGAAACTTATCAATTATTTCTGCTCTTTTATTGTCTAAGAAATCAATGTTTCCCCTATTGCTAATTTCGGTGCTTAACCCATTAAAAAGCAATACTCCTGAAATTGGAAGATAAAATAAGTTTCTAGCAGAACCTTCTTCAATTCTGTAGGAAATGTGTGGTCGTTCAGATTTTTCGCCTCTTGTAGGATACAAGAAAGTTTCCACATCGTTGATGATTTCTTTTATCTCAACAATATCAATATCAATGGGCTTTAGGGGCTTGTCACCTACTAATCCATCAATTTTAACTTCTATGTAGCCTTGCTCTTCCACTTTGCAAATTTACATTTTTAATTATTAATTTCCTCTAGTTGCTTGTCATAAGCTCCTTCCCCCTTCAAACCCCAAACCTCACCAATCTTCTTTTTTATTTTTTGCTCAAATAGTTCTATTAAGCGTTTGTATTCTCGAACTAATAGTAATTGAAATTTGGGACTAATCCACATACCAAATTGAAACGCAACATCTTTATGTCCAAAAGTCCCTCCATATCTTCCTGCTTTTGTACTTAGCCCAATTAAACCTGTAAGCACAATCCATTGTTTTACAGCAAGAACAAAATTATTACTACCTGAATTGTTTTTAATTATACCGAATTCGGTATAATTAAAAACGGAGCTTTAAAGGGCTTACCATTCTCCAAAAATTCAATTGCACTTTTTAAACTTAACCATTTTATTAGTATTGCTACTGTCTTTTGATTTTTTCGCAATATCTGTTAATGTCAGATTATCTTCATGCTCCCTTGGACAACGAATTATTTACTATTGAACTTATGTTGTGAACCGCTTTAGCGCTCACTGATGCCATAAAAAAAAACAATTAAAAAACTATCAGTATTTGCTTTATTAATTTAATATTTGTTTTTTATTTGCATTAATGCTGCTGCGCGGTAAATTAGTTTCTTTGACATTTCAAAAACAACTTCCATTAACTTATTATGGAAACGCAAATTGTTGTGAACCGCTTTAGCGCTCACTGATGCCATAAAAAAACAATTAAAAAACTATCAGTATTTGCTTTATTAATTTATTATTTTTTTTTATTTGCATTAATGCTGCTGCGCGGTAAATTAGTATCTTTGACACTACAAAAACAACACTAGTAAAAAAGACTACAAAATGAAAATGTTGTGATTTGCTTTCAATCAGTATCTTTGACACTTCAAAAACAACCCTTGTCACCACAACTTAGGGGCTTAAACAGTTGTGATTTGCTTTCAATTAATATCTTTGACACTTCAAAAATAACCCCAACGAATTACATTTATAATAAAACCGGGTTGTGATTTGCTTTATTAATTTATTATTTGTTTTTATTTGCATTAATGCTGCTGCGCGGCAAATTAGTATCTTTGACACTACAAAAACAACATACTTAAATACTTAGATAGGTATGAGAATGTTGTGATTTGCTTTCAATTAGTATCTTTGACACTTCAAAAACAACAAAATCGTTTGTATAAAGTTGGCGCAATATGTTGTGATTTGCTTTCAATTAGTATCTTTGACACTTCAAAAACAACGCCATAATGATTAATAGTTAGCTGATAATCGTTGTGATTTGCTTTCAATTAGTATCTTTGACACTTCAAAAACAACATGCTTCTTCTGGTTTTGCTTCTGGATATTGTTGTGATTTGCTTTCAATTAGTATCTTTGACACTTCAAAAACAACTAAAAAACTCGGAGACAATTATATCAACCCGTTGTGATTTGCTTTCAATTAGTATCTTTGACACTTCAAAAACAACAGATTAACCGCCAAAGGTAGAGCCGAAATAGTTGTGATTTGCTTTCAATTAGTATCTTTGACACTTCAAAAACAACCTAAATTTGTAAGAATTAATTGAACACTAGTTGTGATTTGCTTTCAATTAGTATCTTTGACACTTCAAAAACAACCCATAATGTCCACCTCAAAATCGCCATTGCGTTGTGATTTGCTTTCAATTAGTATCTTTGACACTTCAAAAACAACGAAAGCCAAATTAAATTAAGAACTGACTACGTTGTGATTTGCTTTCAATTAGTATCTTTGACACTTCAAAAACAACATGATTCTGATACAGGTATGTAAGGCATTCGTTGTGATTTGCTTTCAATTAGTATCTTTGACACTTCAAAAACAACCCTGCTTTAAGAATTGAACCATTAAAAGGTGTTGTGATTTGCTTTCAATTAGTATCTTTGACACTTCAAAAACAACACTAAATGCTCTAAGAAGTCCTCAGTCATTGTTGTGATTTGCTTTCAATTAGTATCTTTGACACTTCAAAAACAACAGTATCAGACAATACACCACAACAAAATATGTTGTGATTTGCTTTCAATTAGTATCTTTGACACTTCAAAAACAACTTGTATCGTATTTCGTTATAGTATCGTTTTGTTGTGATTTGCTTTCAATTAGTATCTTTGACACTTCAAAAACAACCAATGCAAGACGAACAAAAGGTAGATATTTGTTGTGATTTGCTTTCAATTAGTATCTTTGACACTTCAAAAACAACCTTAAAGGGATAGCACACGAATTAAAGTCAGTTGTGATTTGCTTTCAATTAGTATCTTTGACACTTCAAAAACAACTGGAATAGTAAATAACACACCTCAGATTTAGTTGTGATTTGCTTTCAATTAGTATCTTTGACACTTCAAAAACAACGAGGAAACAAAAAGACAATCAGATGATGCGTTGTGATTTGCTTTCAATTAGTATCTTTGACACTTCAAAAACAACAAAGTTCTGTATGATAAACGATGAATGTATGTTGTGATTTGCTTTCAATTAGTATCTTTGACACTTCAAAAACAACTAAAAGCATTACACAACAATATATTTAAGCGTTGTGATTTGCTTTCAATTAGTATCTTTGACACTTCAAAAACAACCTACATTAATTATGGTTCAAGACATCTATTGTTGTGATTTGCTTTCATTCAGTATCTTTGACATCTCAAACACAATTTTGGTGATAAATCAACAAAGATGGAATAAGTTGTGATTTGCTTTCATTCAGTATCTTTGACATCTCAAACACAATACCATACGCAATTTTTAACAATGGTTTATTGTTGTGATTTGCTTTCATTCAGTATCTTTGACATCTCAAACACAATAGTATTCAATTACTGCGTTTTCATCTACTCGTTGTGATTTGCTTTCATTCAGTATCTTTGACATCTCAAACACAATACTTTAAAACAAGCTTTGTTTATTGTGGGGTTGTGATTTGCTTTCATTCAGTATCTTTGACATCTCAAACACAATCACTTGTTGTAATTACAGAGTTTGCTCCTAGTTGTGATTTGCTTTCATTCAGTATCTTTGACATCTCAAACACAATACGTTTTTTAATTTCCTTTTGTGCTTCTACGTTGTGATTTGCTTTCATTCAGTATCTTTGACATCTCAAACACAATCTGGAGTTAATCATTTAATCATTGTGGGTGTTGTGATTTGCTTTCATTCAGTATCTTTGACATCTCAAACACAATGGTATGCTGGCCACTTCTCACACTGCATACGTTGTGATTTGCTTTCATTCAGTATCTTTGACATCTCAAACACAATTCGGTACAAAAAAGCAATGCCAAGGAAGACGTTGTGATTTGCTTTCATTCAGTATCTTTGACATCTCAAACACAATTAGTAATGGTAAATAGCTTGTACTGAGTAGGTTGTGATTTGCTTTCATTCAGTATCTTTGACATCTCAAACACAATATAGATACGAACCACGCTTGTAGGCTGTACGTTGTGATTTGCTTTCATTCAGTATCTTTGACATCTCAAACACAATTTACAGGCGTAGTTTTAAGCAAGGGAACGAGTTGTGATTTGCTTTCATTCAGTATCTTTGACATCTCAAACACAATATACCATGCCTGAAACCATTGCTATATATAGATTATAGACACTATCAAGTCCATGAAAAAACAAGTTTTTATGTCAAAATACGATTTAATTAATCTAACTTTTTTTCAAAATTATTTGTGAATGAGAATTTTTAAACTTTAAAAAGCCAAGATAATTTCATGGCTTTTTAAAGTTTTGATTTATTACCTTTATTACGTTAATATTCCTCTATATTTAATATATCTCCAATATGATTTATTCGAACCTTAACTATATCTTTTAAATTAGAGGGTGTTTGAATAAAGTAGTACATTATTCCACTTAATTCTTTTTTGGTTTTTAATATATCTCCATCTATCGATTTCGTCTCAAGATGATTGTTAAAAACATAATTTTTACTTGAAATTTTTTGAACTCTATATAAATTAGGACTTATGATTGATTTATTTTTCGTATCTAACAAATCAATTTCCTTAGGATTGAAACCAGTTTTTTCATTAGGAAAAACAAAGTACTCGTTTTGTTTCATAGTAAACAGAAACTCCCAACCAATTCCATTATTATACAACTTATCAATAACTGGTTCTCCTGCATTTACTAATTGAACAGCATCAAATAAGGATACAACTCTTTCTTGTAAATCCCCTTTCTCATCTCTGTATATTGCCACGTGGTGGTTGTTTCCTGTACTCACGTAATCAACAGGAATTTTTTCTCCTTTATTATTTAAAATCAATTGACCTTTGTGGTCTTTTTTATAATGCAAAAACTCTGCATTTTTAACTCCAGAAATTGCAACCCTCTTTATAGCAATTCCTTTTTCTTCATTGAGCCAAATAGGATTTTTATCCAAATCAGAGAATGCTTTTTTCGGATCTCCATATTCTTTCAATCTTTTTAACATTATTTCCTTAACTTTTTTATCAATCACTTTATCTATTGATTTATCGTCTTTGAAATTATCTGGGTTTATATTTTTTCTAATTGAATAATCTACTTCTAACCAAGACAAGTTAACCAGTTCTGGCAAAATTTCAGTTTTTTCCTCATTAATATAAATTGGATTTTTACTTAAACTGTTTTTTCCACCAAAGGCTTTTTTAGGGTCATTTTCATTATCCCCTAATCTTTTCAACAACAAAGATTTGTATAAAGGATTGCTAACTTTTGCAATAGTAATTTCATCAAATTTAGCACTTACTTTTTCTTCCTTATTTTCATAATATTTATATTTCCCATAAACAGTTTCTTTGTGCAACTGTCCTCTTGGTGTTAATTCAATCTTTACAATTTCTCCATTCTTTGAAATTGTTTTATTTTTGTTTTTAGTAACAACTTTGTTTTTTGCTTTATGAGACACTAAAACATTTTCTAAGTGTGCTTTAGCAATTTGGCGAAAGTCAGGTAATGGTTGTTTGAAAACACGTTTTTTATTGCCTTCATTGTCAATTCTTAATTCAGTTTCAATTTTTTCAATTGCAATGATATTATTGTGTAGTTTATGACTCTCATTTTTTCTCGCATTTAAATAGTTAAGGTATTGAATATGGTTATGTTTAGTAAATGCGATTGTCAAAGCATCCATTGCATGATGACGATGGTCATTACGTTTACTCCAATCCACAATTCGCTCCTTGAAACTACCATCCTTCTTTTCTATTTTTTCGGTCAAACCAAGTGCTTTGAATTTTTCAAAATTGAGTTCTTGCATTATATTTATTAATCCCCAATCTTCCCTCAACTTATCTGTTATACTTCCTGACGTTGTTACTACAGAGCGACTTATCTCTAACAACATATTTTTAGCCTTTTTGGCTATATATTGACTATCTCTTAAATCTCTTTCTATAAAACCTTCACCAATCTCAGTTTCTTTTTTCAACAACTTCTGGTATTTAGCTTTAGAAATCCCTTCATCTTTCCCTAATTTAAATAGCGCTTCCACTCTGTTTAAATAATCTTGAAGTTTTTCATTACCGAACTTCCCTTCAATAAAATCATAAGCTGTTTTATTTCCTTTATCTAAATTATCTTTTCTATATACAACTGTTTTATTTGAATAACTATCATCAAACATTTTTGACTGAGGTATAATATGTTCAATGTCTATTTCTTTTGAAAATAGTTTTTCTTTTGGTATGTATGAATTTGTATATAAATCTTTATAACCATTATTTTTTAATTCTTCATAAAGTCTGTATCTGATAATATCATTTCTTGTTGGGTTCTTAACACCAAACTCAATTTGTAATTTTTTTGAAATTTTTTCATGTTCAATTTTAGCAGAATTAATATTAGTGGTCATTTCAGCTCTTTCTTTAGCGTTCTTTTTTAATTCACGAGCCAACTCAATCCTTATTTCATCAAACTTAAAATTTGGATCTATTTTTTTGTTTTTTTCAATTAATGCATTAACAACATTTACCAATTGATTTAGAATTTTTTCTACTACAGGGTTTCTTAAACTATTTTTCTTTAACAATTCTAATCCATCTTTTAATGGCCTTTTTTCAATTTCTTCTTTTGTTAAGGATGCCGCCGAATGCCTGTAACCTGCAAGAAAACAAGCTTTATCATATTGCAACTCCTTTATATGTGGGAATATTTTTCTGATTGCTTTACTGCTTAAACTTCCATAATCATCTGACAATGTAACATTAGCTAATATTTGTGCGTGCTCCCTTTTAAATCCAAATTTATTACTCAACAGATCATAAAGCTTTTCATTACCTGATAATGAATCATCACCTTCATACGAATACAACAAATGCCAAAGTTGATAAGATTTTTGTTTCTCAAAATCCTTACCTATTAACTCTGGATTAAATTCTAATATTTCAACATTAATTCCTAAAACATCAAAAACCTGTTTAATCATATTTTTAATTTCTAGTGCAGATGTTTTTAAATCACTTATATTTATTTCATCTTTGTCAGATAACCTCAACAAATCTTCGCTATAACCTTCTATTTCTAAAATCTTTAAATAAGCATTATATAAAGCATGATTAGTTCTATTTCCCTCTATTTCCGTGTAGTTTACCTCCCATTCAGAAGGCTTGTGACCCAACAATTCAATAACTTTATTAGCTTTCAAATTACCCTTTATATTTAACTCCTGAAACAATTGTTCTTTTGTTTTTAAATCAAAAACAAATTCATTTATGTCATCAATATATGAATTTGTTTGGCTATTGTCTTTTGTTACTCTTTTTTTAATTCCTTTCCTTCTGATTAGAACATTGTTTAACGTTTGCCAAATTTTAAATTCTTGAAAAAGTGGCGAAGATTTTGGTGTTGCTTTTAATCCAACAACTTTCTTTTTTCCATCAATTATTTTTTCTTCCGATTCAAACTCACATTTACTAATCAAGCTTTTTTGGGACTTTAGTTTTCGCTGATAAAAAATAACAACATCTCTTATTTCTGACTTTAATTCTAAAGTTAGTTCAGGATGATGTTTAGATTGTTCCAACCATATTGCCTCAAATTCATCTAAATAATCTTGCCTATAATAAACTTGGTTTGTTAGAGGGGTATGAAAATTCTTTTCAATTTGTTTGTATAAGAATTGCCCTACAGTAATTTTGTTAAAAAAAAGCTCTTTACTTCTGTCTGATATAGCACCAAGATAACCACTTGAATTTTTTAGATTATTGTTTATTTCAGTTAACACAAAGGCTACTTCTTCTTTCTCTAGCTTTTTAACTATAGAGTCTTTTCTCCAAGCATAAGATTGTAGCTTTTTTTCTTCCCTTGTTTTTAATTTAATGTCAGCGGTATTAAATTTATAGAAATTCCAAAAAGCTGAAGAGGTTGCTCTTTGCCCTTTTCCCTGCAATTCAATATAAAATTCATTCGTTAAAATTTCAGGATAAAATTGTTTTTGAAAATTCCATACTTTGTCAAACTCAGCTTGTAAGTCAGATCTATAAAAATCTGGAAGTAGTTTTTTGCCTTCTAATAACAAGTTATAACATAATTGTCCAGGAGTTAAGTCTTCATCATAAAGTCTTATGGCTATGGCCATTCCATCTATCGCTTGTCCATCTTCTGAATTTTTCGCTTTTCGACTACTTTTGTATCCTCTTTTTTTATTTATTGCAAGTAAAACTCTTGCAAGTTCTTCTTTTTCAATTTTCTCTGTGACTGACTTTGAACGCAATTTCCAAGTTTCATGTGTTGTATTTTTGCCATCCTCTGCTAAAATTGTATCTTGTCTAATTACGCTTGTTTTTTTTAGAATTTCTATAAGATTTTCCCTTCTTAATTGAAATCTATCTAATCGCCTTCTTGCTCCTCTTTTCAAAGTTCTATCCGCATTAACAGAAACAGGTTTACCCTTTTCAAAATTTGTTTGTTCATCTGTTGTCAATGGATTAACACGCGCCCCAATTTGAATGATTTTTGATTGGCTTGGTGTATCTCCTTCAATAACATGAGCAAAACCAATAGACGTAGTTCCTAGGTCAAGACCTAAAATTGTTTTATTCATAGTTTTAAAAAATTAATAAGTTTGCAATTAACACAAATACTTTTATATTTGCAACCGAAAGCAAATCACAATAAGGATTATTCCGTTGTGAAAACATTAAGTAGCCCTCGACTTTACGGGGGCATTTTTTTTATCTCAAATTCAGCGAAATCAATCACATCAAAACCGTAGCCGTTTATAAACGTTTATTTTCGTTTTGTGTTTTTCACAATCCTTGTTAATAAAAAATTTAAAACATTTGTAATTGTTGGGGAGGTGCACTAGGCTCATGTACTTTTTGACCATAAAAAATCTCCATGTCGCCAAATTGCTTGTCGGTAATACACATTATCCCCACATGTCCTTTCTCTGGCAGTAGTTTTTTCACCCTCTTTATATGCACCTCTGCATTTTCTCTACTTGGACAATGTCTTAAATAGATACTAAATTGAAACATGGTAAACCCATCTGCTAAAATTTCCTTTCTAAATTTACCTGCCACTTTACGCTCTGCTTTTGTCTCTGTTGGTAAATCAAAAAACACTAAAACCCACATAATTCTATACGCATTAAATCTTTGTGATTGTGATGACATTTTAAGTTTAAGCTAAAAAAGTCTAGGATATAACAACTTATTACTTTCCCCTTCAAAACACTTATTCAAACTGGCAGTAGTCCTTTGCATCGCAACCATCAGCGGACTACTTTCGCCATCTATTCTTACATCTAATGTTGGAATACTCAGTAATTTACTTTTAGTTTCTTTACTCAATTCATCAGTTAAACTTTCTTCAAGGTGTAACTGAATTATCAATTGGTCAACAATTGGCCTATAGGGTTCCATAATATCATCTGCCAAACAATAAGCATTGTATTTATTTCTATGATGTATTCCAAGTGTAGGCAACAATCCACTACCAACCAAACACCTAGCAGTAATGGCCCTTAAAATAGCATAACCATAATTTAAAACATGGTTAGGGGAATCGCCTTCACGGTCGCGCTTAAATTCCATTCCCAAACCAAAAACATTTTTCCAATAATGTGCAGCCGCTCGTCCTTCCATATTCTCAGGGTCACCACTTCTAATTTGCTTACTCATTTGTATCAACAACTCAGGGTCTCCTTGGTTAAATTGCTTCAAATTTGCTGCTTGGTTTTTAATTTTATATTCTATAGTCTGCGCCCAAAGCTGTTTTTTCAACGGCAATGAAGCATCTATCTGGTTTCTAAACCGTTCCGCTTGTAACGTATTCCCATCTAAATTCAATAACATGCCTGTAGGATGATGTTTACTATCACAAGTTATAAAGGCTACATTATTCTCCAATAATTTGGCAATTAACAATTGTGAAATAGTAATTTGTTGATGGTCTAAAATAATAATCCCAATATCTTCAATTGGTATGCTTGTTGACCTGTCCGATTCAGAAAGTCCACTTTTGTTCTCCGGAATTGTTATTTGTAATTGCTCATTTTGTGTTCGCAAATAGGCAGGATTGCCAAAATAAAGTGTTTTTTTAATCATAGTAAAACAAATATAAATACTTTTTTTTATTTAAAAGCAATTACAAAAACAATTAACTCAATTACACTCACTACATAATCCATTTACTCTCAACAATTTGCCATTTGATTAAAAAGTAATACTTTTGAAAATATCAAACAACATGGAAAACCAATCAGAAATTATTGACCAAGGCATCGTTCAAAATGAGAGCCTTATAGAAGAGCAATCTATCATAAGCATCAATAAATTCGTTTTCTTGTCCATCATCACCTTCGGGTTGTACGATTTGTGGTGGACTTACAAAGCTTGGCGTTTTTTTAAACAAAAAGACAATTTAGACATTATGCCCGCTATCCGAACTTTATTGGCTATCTTCTTTTTGTATTCCTTGTTTAGTGATATTTTAAATTACGCCAAAGAAAAAGGCTATGAACAAAACTATTCCCCAACTTTTGCTTTTGTAGGAGTACTGGTGTTTAATGCAATGGGGCGCCTACCTGACCCTTATTGGATGATTTCTACTTTTACATTCCTGTTTATGTTAGCTCCATTTAATGCTTTAAATTATGCCAAACAAAATTCTGACGACATTAATGTTAAAATACAAAATGGATTTAATGCAAGGCAAATTGTCCTAATTGTATTAGGGGGATTGTTGTGGGGCTTAGTCATTATAGGACTAATGATGCCAGATGATTACGGCTATTAACTAGGCAATTTGTCATTTTTTTGTCATAATAACAAAACTCCGCAACTATTTATTTTTACCAAACGTCTATAATATGCAATGCGATAATAGTTGTAGTAATACTGATATCCATTTCATACGCTGATGCAAGAAAGCCGTTGTTTGTAAAAAGACAATGGCTTTTTTGTTTTATGACAAATAACACGACCTCAACTCACTAATTCCAACAATTCATTAAATAAAAAATGAATAATTTGATTATTTTTGTCTTTTAACAAATTTTGCAAGATTTTTGCACACTTACTATTTAAATACAATTCAATAATAAAAATGAAACCCGCTATATTACCTTTATTAATTTTATTAATCACCTCCAATGTTTCTTGGGGGCAATCTGAATCAAGCAAAACTATTATTGTTGCTGATGCCAAAATTTCATGCAACTACCAAAACACCATTATGGCTTGTTTGAAAATCAAATCACACCCTGATAGTGTTTGGCGCGACTTCCCTCACGATATTGAAGGTTTTATTTTTGAACCAGGCTTTGAAACCACTATAGAGATTTTAGAAACCATCATTCAATTTCCAGGGGATTCTCTTCCTAAAACACAATACAAACTTGTAAAAACGATTGGAAAAGTAAACAAAGTTCTAAACGATAAAAGACTTTTGAGTAACAACCGTTGGAAAATAGTGAATTACGAAAAAGACGGAACACTTACACCATTAAGAAGAACGAATGCTTTTGCTATATTCGACATCGACAACAACAAAATTAGCGGAAATAACTCTTGTAATACGTTCAATGGCAACACTATTATTGAAGACGGCGTTATTTCTTTTGGCGTTTTAATGTCTACAAAAATGGCTTGCGAAAACAACCAATCTGAAGCCTTAATCAATGAAGCATTAACAGGCAAAGCAGCCTACTACGTTAGAAACAACATCTTATTTATTGTTTGTGAAAACCGCGGTATTCTTCATTTAAAACCAGAAAAAAGACTTGACTCAATGTTACAGGTCATTAACACGCCAAAATCTCCTTTTGATGGCAACACAATGTTTACCCTAAAAGATGGTAAAGTTCAGGTCAAATTAGATGAAATTCCTCAGGCAAAAAACAGAATAATGATTTTTAATCCAGGAAAACTGTCTGAGTTAGAAAAAAAGCCTAATTCTCCTGTTGCCAAAGTATTAGTGAATATGGATTCTGATAGCGACATTACCAAAATTCAAATCCTAAAAACACCACACAAAATCAACAACTCCAAATACATTGTTGTATTTTTAAAGGATGGGACTAAACGAAAAATGGAAATTTCCGAGGTCTATTAATTCTTAGAAATCCACTCTGGAATTTCAGAGAAATCTATCTCTTGCATACATTTAAAATGCTTTTTGGGACAGGATGTATAGCCAATTTTGCTACAAGGTCTGCACGACAATTCAGAAACCTCTAAAATCTTTTGGTCTATTTCCGTGTTTAATGGATAATAAGGAGTCATTCCAAAATCAGGAATCGTATTTCCCCAAATAGACACTATAGGCACTTTTAATGCCGCTGCAATATGCATCATTCCTGTGTCGTGCGTAAACAATCTTTGGCTGTTTTTAATCAACAAAGCACTTTGATGAATACTCAATTCCCCACATAAATTAACAGCATTTGGACATTCTTTGGCAATCAGTTTACCTTGATGAATATCTTCCTTCCCTCCTATTAAAACCACAGGCAAGTTTAATAGACCAAGTAGTTCAAGTTGCTTATTAAGAGGTAATTTTTTGGTAGCATGCTGCCCACCTATTGCATAAACAAAATAACTTGTCTTTAAATCCCATTTTCCGTCCAAATTGGTTTGTTCATTTATAAAAAAGTCCAATCCCTTTCCATCATTAACCACGCCTAAAGCATGGCAGGCCTGAAGATATCTGTCAACAATGTGGATGTATGGCAAAATATTAATTTTAAATCTCACTATTAACCACTTCTCCCAATTTAACTTATCGAAATGGTAGGTTTTTACCTTTAAAATAGATTTTATTATCCTCGTTCTAAGATTGTGATGCAAGTCAATAACGACATCATATTTTTCATTTTTCAACATTTTGGCAAACTGAAGCAATTGCTTATCAAACAATTGTAATTTGTCTATGTATGGATTGTTTTCCAATAAAACACCAAAGTGTTTTTTGGTTGCAAAATGAACCTCACTGTTGGGCACTTGTTGTTTTATGGCTCTTATAACTGGTGTTGTTAATACAATATCACCAATAGAACTAAACCGTATGATTAATATTTTCATTGGCTATAGGATTGATACAAAACTACTTATTTTTTACCCAAGTATCAAAAGCGATTAAATCTTTTGCATTTAAACAAGATTCAGGGGTTAGGTAAGCTTTTCTTGCCACATTCACGCCATATCGCATGTCTTGATAACCATCTTTGTGATGGGCATCGGGATTGATACTAATTATTCCACCTTTTGACACATAATAATCAATCCAACGCCAATCGATATCCAAACGGTATGGATGGGCATTGAGTTCAACGACCACTTTATTTTGCAAACAAGCATCTAGAATGTATTGGTGATTGATACTGTATCCCGGGCGCATCAACAGCAAACGCCCTGTTGGATGACCCAAAATTCTGGTTCGGGGATGTTCTATTGCTTTAATAAGCCTTTTGTGCGCCTTGTCTTCATCCATAGTCAACTGACTGTGAACACTCGCTACGATAACCTCAAACTGTGACAATAATTCCTCCTCGTAATCCAAACTCCCATCGGTTAATATATCACTTTCTATCCCTTTGTAAACCTTAAAACCATTGTAACCTTCATTGATTTTATCAATCTCATCAAATTGCTGTATCACTCTGTCTGGCTTTAATCCACCGGCATAACCTGCAGATTGTGAGTGGTCGCAAACTACAAGATATTCAAACCCACTTTTTTGTGCAAAATCAGACATTTCTTTGAGCGTATGCAACCCGTCGCTGTAGGTGGTATGATTGTGAATAACCCCTTTCAAGTCCTTGTATTCAATGAGATTTGCCTGTTTGTCTAAATTGTTTAACTCACTTAATCCTTCCCTTAATTCTGGTAAAATATAAACCAAACCTAAGGACTTGTATATGTCTTCTTCAGAAGAATTATTGACGGTCGCTCTATCGTAATTTATTTGTTTTAAATGACTTTCAGTAGCGGTTGTTTCAAAAAGCAAACTTTCAAAATCTGCTGAACTACACAAATGAAAGATTACAGACAAAACTTCAGCATATTTAAACTTAACTATTGTCCCTTCTAATTCTACAAATTCCAAATGTGGCACAGCAAGATTGGTCCAATCATTTGTTGGGTTAAGCGTTTCAACAACAAATTCGAGTTGATTGACAATTTCATCCAATCTTCTGTATTCTCCGGTCAGTTGCGCTTTTTTACAAATGGCAGAACTGTTGAGACTTTCCAAAATTTGCAAAGCAATAGGTTCCACTTTTGCCCAATGAAATTTCCCTTCTTGATTGTATTTAAATTCAATATCAGACAATATTTGGGTTTGTGTTTTGTGTCCAAAACCTTTGATTTCTACCAATCTATTTTCTCTACAAGCTTCGAGAAGTTCCACTACCGAGGCTATCCCTACTTCTTTCCACAACACCTCCACTTTTTTGGGACCTAAACCTTTAATATTCAATAAATCAACAACCCCTTTTGGAGTTTTTTCGATTAATAATTCAAGTTCTTGCAATGTACCCGTTTCTTTAATTTCTATCAGTTTAGGCAAAAACCCTTTATGAAAACTTAAATTGGACAACATTTGTGCTTCATCCATTTCAAAAAAAGGTTCTTGAAATTTCTTTAAAAAGAACACGAAATTAGCTATCGATTTAACTTTAAATGAATTACCACCATGCAGTTCGTATAACTTACCATACAAAGCAAACAGTTTAGAAAGTTCTTGATTGGTCATTTTTGAGAAACAAACATACTTACATTTTTTTTAAAAAATGATAAAAACAATAGAAAACCTCTTAAATTAGCCCAATAAAATTCAATCAATATGAAATCACGTTTTTTCAAATCAATTATTGGGCTTTTTTTACTTGTTAATTTCTCATGCAACAACAGTTCACAAACCATAAAGATTATATACACCAATTTTAGCGAAGAAGTTTCTTTGTCTCAAAATTTAATTTTTAGATTCAGCGAGGACATTGTCAAAAACATTGACGAGATGAACGAGCTACAGCAAACAACAAATCCTATTTTGTTTACCCCTTCTATTGAAGGAAAATTCAGATGGACTGATAAAAACGAAGTCATTTTTACGCCCCTAAAGTCTTTAAAAATTTGCACCAAATATGTCGCTAAAATTAACGAAAGTCTTAAAAAATCATTTCAACTAAACCGCAACATAGACAACAATTCCACCGAATTTCACACTCCATTTCTTAAAATAAGTTCCTTTCATGGATTTTGGACATTAAATGAACAAACGGCCACTCCGACATTAAAATTAAACATAGACTTTAATTATCCCGTTAAACCGAACGAATTTATTAATAAAACCAAAATCAGCATCAATGAAACGCCTCAAAATTTTGCAACTACCAATGACAAATCGAGTTCAGAAATCAGTGTAGAAATAGCCGATAAAAAAGCTTTAAAAGAAGATTTAAACATTCAATTAGAAATTGACAAAGGATTTGGACCAGCAGAAAGCGACTACAAAACTTCTGATTTATTAAAAGAACAACTTGTGGTTCCATCGCCTTACATACTATCAATCACCTCTGTCAACCAATCATATGAAGGCAATATCGGCATTATTTCATTGGCTTGCTCGCAAGAAATAGAAGAAAGCTCTTTGAAAAATTGCTACAGCATAGAGCCTCCATTAGAAACAACCATAGAAAAAACAAAAAATGGATTCGAAATCAGAGGAGAATTTGCAGAACAAGTTGGGTACACACTAACCATTAACAAAACGATAAAAGGGGTATTAGGCGGACAACTAAATGAACCATACACTAGTAATTTGATGTTTGGAGAAATGCCTCCATCCATTAACTTTATCAACAAAAAAGCACTTTACATCTCCAGCAAAGGCAACCAAAACATCGGATTGAACATCACCAATATTCCTGAAGTTAATTTAAAAGTTAACAAAATTTTCAGCAACAATATCCTTTTATACCTAAACAATATGCAGGGTTATGATTGGGAATACTATGAAGAAGATGGCGAAGAATCTTACACCAGTTCCAACTATTATTACGAGGATTACAACGAACAATACAGTCAGGTGATCGTTGACAAAACCATAGAAACTAAAAATCTCCCTAAGCAAAAAAATACCTCTTTATTGAATGTCAACTTAAACAATGACAAGCGTTTTAAAGGCATCTATCACATTCAGGTTAAGAGTAATGGCGACGACTATTCATCAGCCTCTAAACTAATCTCAATATCAGACATAGGCATATTGGCCAAACAAAGTCAAAATGATTTATTTGTTATGACCAACTCCATTTTAACAAGCGATGCACTTTCTGATGTAGAGGTCAATCTGTACAGCAGTAATAATCAAAACTTATATACGTTAAAAACGGATGAAAACGGGATTGCTCATTTTAAGGACTTGGAATCAAAAACTGCGGGTTTTAAAATTGCAATGATTACTGTAGAAAGTAAAGAAGACTTCAATTTTCTGCTTCTAAAAGACAACAAAATAGAAACCGCAAGATTTGAAATTGACGGAGTAAGAGAAAACAAAACTGGATGGTGGGCCTACTTATACAGCGCAAGAAACATTTACAGACCCGGAGAAACCATCCCCTTTAATGCCATTGTAAGAAATGAATCCATGCAGAATTTGGATAACATTCCTTTATTTATCAAACTTATTGCACCCAATGGAAAAGTATCGATGGAAAAACGAATAAACACCAATGTGCAAGGTGCAGCAAGCGCTTCTTTTACAACACTTCCAACCTACTTAACAGGACAATACACATTGCAAGTACTGAACAGCAATGATGTTGTATTAAACTCACAAAAAATCAGCATTGAAGAATTTATACCAGACAAAATAAAAGTAAAAGTAAATTCCGACAAAGAGGATTACAGCATAGGACAGAAGATTCAAATAAATGGCGAAGCACTCACTTTTTTTGGACCACCTTCGGCTAATCGTGCTTATGAAAGTGAATTGTTGTTTAAAAGTGAATCTTTTCATTCAGAAAGTCACCCCAATTATGTCTTCAACATTCCTAACAAAATCAGATTTGAGCCTAATGTTGAAGAAGGAACGACGAATGAAAACGGCCTTTTCAGTCAAACATTTGACATACCAACGGAATGGCAAAATACTGGCTTTATCAAAGGGCAATCTTTTGTGACTGTTTTTGATGAAAACAATAGACCTGTCAACAGGATTAAGAAATTCAACGTCCATACCCAAGGCGTTTATTATGGTATTGCCAGACATGACCATTGGATAGACATGAACAAACCAATAACTTTCAAATTATTGGCATTAAATGCGTTAAAAAAACCAATCAATGCGAGCAATACCATTGTTGAGGTTTACAAAATTGAATGGCAGAATATTTTAGAGAATTACAATGGCACATTTAAATACAATTCCAAACCAACAGAAAAGCTCTTACTCTCAAAAAAAGTAAGTTTTAACAACGGGAAAGTCGACTTTATTTACACGCCGTTATTATCGGGTGAATTCAAAATCAGGGTTAAACAAATTGGCATTCCTACAGGTTATTCAGAAACTTCATTTTACGCTTATCAATATGGTTCAAACAACGCCTCTTCATTTGAAGTGGACACCGATGGCGAGATTATTATAGAATCCAATAAAACCAAATACAATCACAATGAAACGGCTCAACTGCTATTTAAAACCCCTTTTAATGGCAAACTTTTAGTAACCTTAGAACGAAACAAAATATTGGAATACCACCAATTGGAAACCAAAGACAAAACAGCTTCGTTAACACTCGACCTAAACGAACAACACATTCCTAATATCTATATCAACGCTACATTAATCAAAAAAATGGCTGACAACAGCTTGCCATTAACAGTTGCGCATGGTTTGATAAACATTAGCATCAATAAAGAAAAAACAGAAATACCCGTTTCTATCAGTTGCGCCGAAAACAGCCGTTCAAAGACGAAGCAAAACATTAAAATAAAAACATTACCCAATGCAGAAGTCACTGTTTCGATAGTTGATGAAGGTATTTTATCAATAAAAAACTTCAAATCACCCAACCCGTTTCAATATTTTTATCAAAAAAGAGCTTTAATGGTTAATAGTTTTGATTTGTATGCCCGCTTATTTCCTGAAATGACAAGTACTGCCAGCGGCGGGGATGGATTGGGTCTTGAAAAAAGGGTTAATCCACTTTCAACCAACCGTTTCAAACCTTTAAGTATTTGGAGTGGAATAATGAAAGCAAATGCGCAAGGGGAAGTGAATTTTGAGGCCAATATTCCTCAATTTTATGGTGCTGTAAGAATAATGGCAGTTTCATACAAAGACGAGGCTTTTGGAGCTGCAGAAAAGGAAGTCAAGATTTTCGACCCGCTAGTCATTAGCACTTCACTTCCAAGATTTTTATCACCAAACGATGAAATAAAAATGGGCATCAATATCAATAACACCACTCAAACTGTGATGTCCATAAATCCGGATGTGATGGTGGAAGGGCCATTACAACTCATTGATAAAAACAATGAAACCATCCAAATAAACCCAGGTAAAGAAGCGCTGATTTATTACACATTGAAAGCTAAAAATGAATTGGGGAAAGGTTTGGTGAAGGTCAAAATAAAAGGCAACGAAACATTATTCACCGAAGTCACGGAAATAAGTGTTAGACCTGCTGCAAGTTTTACTATCCATTCACACGAGGGTCAATTAAAACCAGGCGAGAAATTTGAAACAGAAATAAAAGATGCTTTCGTAAATACGCCCAACACCAGCATTTATATAGACAATAATCCATTAGCTCAAATTACTTCTCATTTTTTAAAATTAGTCCGCTACCCTCATGGTTGTGCAGAACAGACTATTTCTACAGCAATGCCACAAATATTATTTCCAGAATTTGCAAAAGCAGTTGGTAAATTCATGAATCAAACCTCCGCTGAAGAATCTGAGCTAAACCCAACGTACAATGTAAACCAAGCCATAAAGAAAATAAACAACCTAATAAGTTCCGATGGCAATATTAGTTATTGGCCAGGAGAACACAATCATTCGTTGTACCTCAATGCTTATGCACTTCATTTCCTTATAGAGTGTGACAAAAAAGGGTTTGAAATCAACAAGAACAACAAAAGCAAGTTAATTTCATTGTGTACGATTAAATCTTCTGCAAATCTTACAGAAAAAGAATCAATGAACGAGATAAGCAATTTAGTAGAAAATGGGAAACAATACATAAGTAGAGAGAAAATTTATGCCCTGTATGTTTTGGCCTTGGCTGGCAGCCCGAGTAAAAGCTCAATGAATTACTGCAAAATGTCCAAATCCAAACTACACAATTCTTCACAATACATTCTTGCTGCAACCTATGCACTGTGTGGTGACATGAAAAGCTTTAATGAGTTAATGCCAAAACAATACAGTCGCGAGAATGATAATGTTTGGAATTGGTATCATTTTTCATCTCCAATTAGGGACAAAGCATTGGTATTGAATGCACTTATTGAGTCACAACCCAATCATCCACAAGTTTATGAATTGGCAAAAAGCTTAAGCAAGGACCTCAAAAACAATCCAAATCTCAATACCAATGAAATGGGATTTAGTATTACAGCATTGGGTAAATTCAGCCTCAAAAACACCAATAAAGGAGGGAAAGCGAATGTGTTTATTGACCAAAAACAAGTATTAGAATTTACTGGCAAAAACAGCCTTTACAAAACTCAAAAAGCACATAACTTAATTCAAATTAATAGCACTGGCACAGGTAATATTTTTTACACCATAGTAACAGAAGGCATTGGGAATGGCAAATACTACACAGAAGAAGACAAAGGGTTAACGGTAAGAAGAACTTTTTTAAACCGATATGGTTCGAGTATTAATCAAACCCAAATAAAACAAAACGACTTGGTAATAGTAAAAATCAACATTAGCAGACCGTATGGAGGAGGAATTCGCAACATTGCGATTACCGACATCCTTCCTGCTGGTTTAGAAATTGAGAATCCAAGAATTACAGCTACCAAAGAATTGTCGTGGATGAAAAACCAATCGTACCCAAGCTATATGGATGTAAGGGATGACCGCATTAATTTTTTCCTAGACATTGGCAACAATAAAACCGAGACTTTGTATTACATGTGTCGTGCAGTTTCCAAAGGAACTTTTGTATTGGGACCTATTCAAGCAGATGCTATGTACGACCCAAGTATCCACAGTTACCACGGCAAAGGAACTTTGATTGTTAATTAACAATAATTTAGATAATTTCGCAGCAATGAAAATAGATTGTCACGCACATATAATGCCTCCTACGTGGCCCGACCTTAAACACAAGTTTGGCTATGGTGGATTTATTTATTTAGAACAAGATCATGAAAGCAAAACCGCCAACATGATGCGTGATGATGGTAAATTTTTCAGAAAAGTTGAACAAAACTGTTTTAATCCAGAAGCAATATTATGGGACATGTCGGCTAACAATGTCGACAAAATGGTTTTGTGTACTGTACCTGTTTTGTTCAATTATTGGGCAAAGCCTAAAGATGGAGCGTGGTGGTCGGCATTTCTAAACGACCATATTGTAGGCGTGCAAAACGATTATCCCGACAAATTTATAGCCTTAGGCACTCTTCCTATGCAAGACATTCCGTTGGCTATAAAAGAATTGGAAAGAATAAAAACACTGGGAATTAAAGGGGTTCAAATAGGTTCAAATATTAACAACATCAATCTGGATGACAACCGTTTCTTACCTTTTTATGAAGCAATGGAAAGTTTAGACATGGCATTGTTTATTCACCCTTGGGAGATGTTGGGGGAAGATTATATTCAAAAATTTTGGTTGCCTTGGTTGGTAGGAATGCCGGCAGAGACAAGCAGGGCTATTTGTTGTATGATATTTGGCGGTATTTTTGACAAATTCCCAAAATTAAGAGTGATGTACGCACATGCGGGAGGTTCTTTTCCATTTACACTTGGAAGAATTGCACACGGTTGGTCGGTTAGACCAGATTTGGTCAACCTAAACGATGTAAAAAACCCTAAAGATTACATTGGCAAATTTTGGGTTGATGGCATTACGCATGATACAGATGCTTTCAACTATTTACTCAACATGTTTGGTGCCGATAAAATTTGCTATGGCACAGACTATCCTTTCCCTTTGGGGGATTTAGAACATGGTAAATTCATTGAAGAAAACACGCTGATTTCAAAGAGTGACAAAAACAAAATATTCAGTGAATCTGTCTTAAAATTTTTAAATATCTAATTGAATTTCCAAACCAAACATAGCATTACAAGTTCTGCCAATCCTAAATTCAAATTTCTACTACAACTAGAAAAATCGAAATTTAGAAAAGAACAACAATTGGCACTTGTAGAGGGGGAAAAAGAAATTGAAATGGCATTAGCAGGTCAATCTGAGTTTCATTCCGTATATTTTTTACCAGAGAAAGCCAAGCATTCTGTCCTTAATCAAATCAGCAATAAATTTAAAAACATTGAATTTATTGAATTGAACCAAGCTTTATTTTCAAAACTCACTTACAGAGAAACGACAGGCGGAATTATTGCTTGTATAAAAACCCCTTCACACCATTTATCCGATTTAAAGATTCAGGGAAACGCGCTTATTTTAATTGTTGAGGGAGTGGAGAAACCAGGCAACTTAGGCGCTATTTTAAGAACTGCGGATGCTTGTCAAATTGATGCGGTCATTGGCACACATCTTCCTAGCGACTTATACAATCCCAATATTATACGTTCAAGTTTAGGCACTGTTTTTACCGTTCCTGTTGCCTTAAGTAGCAATCAAGAACTTCAGGAATGGCTAAGCAAAAACAACTTTAAGACCTATTGCACCAATTTACACCAAGCGAGCGACTATCATTTGAGCGATTACAAGGGCAACATTGCCATAGTCGTAGGAACCGAAGCGACAGGAGTGAGTCAAGATTGGATAGATTTTGCTGACCAAAACATCAAAATACCCATGTTAGGCAAAATAGACAGCATGAATGTATCGGTTGCAGCGGCTATTGTACTTTATGAAGCAAAGAGACAGAGGGGATTTTAGTACTCACTAAATATATCAATTTAACTTAGTAAGTTCCATTTCAAATCACCAACAACAAAACACAAACCTTATTTCTGAGCGTTTCTGTAGAGCAAAAAGCCTACTCCTGCGAATATAAAATTAGGTATCCAAACTGCAATAATAGGATTCATTAACCCTGTATTGCCATAAGTATTAAAATACTGAATTACAAATAAATAGATAAAACTTATAAAAATACCAATCCCTAAATTCAACCCAACCCCACCTCTACTCTTTTTGGTTGATACACAAACGCCTATGAATGCCAATATAAAAGTTGAAAATGGAGCTGCATATCGCCTGTACTTTTCGGTGATATAAAAATGTAAATTTTCATTCCCTTTGAGCTTTTCCTCTTCAATAAACTGACTCAACTCATTGATATTAAAAGCCATCACATCATCATTTCTTCTGAAAAAATCATCAGGATTAAATGGAATTAACGTATCCATGTAACGTCCCGTTTCAACAACATGATTTCCCGTTGGCAAGTATTTCCTTACCATGTAGTCTTCTAATCTCCATTTGTTGTTTTTTCTGTTCCAACTAATTCTACGAGCGAATAACTTTGATTTAAGTTCATTGCCATCAAAGACCTCCAATGAAACACCAGAACCTGTACTGTCATTTCCAAAAAACTCCATGTAAAAATAGGTGTTTGGCAAAATTTGCGCATGGGTATTATTGACATACTTGTCATGCCTTTCTCTGACATATACATTTTCGAAAGCCACCCTTTTTTTATCAGAACTTGGTATAATGTAGGCATTTAAGAAAAATGAAAGGACCGCAAAAAACGCAGCTGCTATCATATAAGGCCTGATAATTCTATTATACGTAACACCGGCAGCTAGAGTGGCAATAATTTCACTTTTGGATGCTAATTTTGAAGTAAAGAAAATAACCGAAATGAAAATAAAAATAGGACTAAACAGGTTCAAGAAAAAAGGAATATAGTTGAGATAATACTCAAATATAATTTTATCAATTGGGGCATTCCTCTTTAAAAAATCATCTAACTTTTCAGAAACGTCGAAAATGATGATAATTATTATAAATAAACTCAATGTTACAACAAAGGTTGTAAAGAATTTTTTGATAATATAAAGGTCAAACTTTTTCAAACAATAAGATTAAAGCTTTCTATTCAATTTTTGTACCATTGCATTTTTCCATGACACAAAACTACCATCAATTATTCGTTGACGGGCTTCTTTAACAAGGCTTAAATAAAAACTTAAATTTTGCAAACTTGCTAATTGGGGACCAAGCATTTCACCTGCCATAAACAAATGTCTGATATAAGCCTTAGAATATTGAGGCAATAATGTTGCATCAAGTGGTGAAAAATCCTTCTCCCACTTTTTATTTTTGATGTTAATCATCCCCTCTTCGGTAAAGATTGTTCCGTTTCTACCATTCCTCGTTGGCATTACACAGTCAAACATATCTACTCCCAAGGCTATGCACTCCAAAATATTGGCCGGAGTTCCTACTCCCATTAAATAACGAGGCTTTTCTTTCGGCAATATTGCACACACTAGCTCTGTAAGTTCATACATTATTTCATGTGGCTCTCCTACACTTAATCCACCGATGGCATTCCCAAAACAATTTTTCTTTGCTATAAACTCAGCGCTTTCTTTTCGTAAGTCCTTAAAAGAACTCCCTTGTAAAATCGGAAAAAGCACCTGTTCATAGCCATACAAAGGTTCTGTATTATCAAATCTTTCAATACACCTGTCCAACCATCTGTGAGTTAGGTGCATACTATTGCGAGCATACTCGTAGGTTGAAGGATAGGGAGGACATTCATCAAATGCCATAATAATATCTGCACCAATTTGGCGTTGAATATCCATTACGTTTTCTGGCGTAAATAGGTGTCTACTGCCATCAATATGCGATTGAAACCTTGCGCCTTCCTCTGTCAATTTACGTTTTTCGGCCAAAGAATACACTTGGTAACCTCCACTGTCTGTTAAAATAGGTCTATCCCAACCGATAAATTGATGTAATCCTCCAGCTTCTTCCAGCACAGAAGTCCCGGGTCTAAGATAGAGGTGATAAGTATTTCCGAGTATTATATGTGCGTCAATTTCATTTTTCAATTGACTTTGGTTTATCGCTTTTACACTTCCGATAGTGCCAACAGGCATAAAAATGGGCGTTTCTATAACACCATGGTCGGTATGAATAGAACCAGCGCGAGCACTACTTTCTGTATCAGTATGTTGTAAATTAAAAATCAATTGTGGAAGTGAAATGAGATTTGAAAAAGGCGAGATTGAATTCTATCAATAGAACTTGCATATATATAAGGGTCGGGACTAATCATATTAGTCAAGCTATTACTCATTTTAAATTCTGTTGAGATAAGAGCCCATATTCCAAAATTTTCTATACCAAACCCATATTCATAATAAAAAGAATTGGCTTTGAATGCGACCATTGGTTTATTAGGCGCTCTAATGGCATCTTCATTACTTTGAAAATCGTGAGTATAGCGAAGGCCTCCTATTAAATAAACCCTCGTATTATTGTGACGTTGGGAGTGGTATTTCAACAGTAAACATTGATTCAAAGAAACGGTTTCTGTTTTCGCAATGTCTTCCCTATCGTCGAAAGTATATTTAAAATTCCTTTGCGAAAACTCTATTTGAGGCAAGTATCTAACTGTTGCAAATTTACCAATGCGATAGTCTACAATTCCTCCAAAACACAAGCCTGCAAAACCTTGGGTTGAAATCCTTCTAACAGAATCTCTTTGATAAAAATCAGGGGCCAAAATCACTTTCGCTTTGGCAAATGAAGGGGCAAATGTAATTCCGAAATGGAATTTTGTTAAATCATAGCTTGGACGATGTTCTCTGCCCTGACCATAAAGTTGTGCGACACAAAAGAAAAGAATTAAAACTATTTTACTCCTGTGTATATACTGCATATTCCAAATGTTAAGGTTTGACAATCCGCAGATTTAAAACCAATTTTATTAAGAACTTGAATAAATTTTTCTCCGTCAGGAAAGTGTTTAACAGATTCGGGTAAATAAGTGTAAGCGGCATTGTCTTTTGAAATAAAACGCCCCCAAACTGGTAATATTGTTTGAAAGTAAAAATTATACAATTGTTTAATCGGGAAACTGGTTGGTTTACTAAATTCCAACACGACTAATTTAGCCCCAGGCTTAAGTACTCTGTATATTTCCGACAAGCCTAATTCTAGATTTTCGAAATTCCTAACACCGAAACCAACTGTACATGCATCAAAATAATCATTTTCATAAAGAAGTTTTTCGCTATCACCTTTATGAAGTTCAATGATTTGAGATTTTCTTTTTTCCTCAATTTTTTTTCTGCCCATACTTAGCATACCTTCACTTAAATCAACTCCAATTATTTTAGTTGGATTTAGTGTAAGTGCTTCCAAAGCTAAATCAGCAGTTCCTGTTGCTACATCTAGAATTATTTGTGGTTTATGAGGCTTTAATTTAGCAATCGCTTTCTTTCTCCACCCTTTGTCTATTCCTAAAGACAAGAAATGATTAAGAAAGTCATAACGCTTAGAAATGCTATCAAACATCTCTTCAACTTGTTGTTTTTTACTCTTTTCTGAGTTTTGTATGGGTTTAATTGCTGTCAATGATAAATAAGTTATACTTTTGTGAAAACTTACTGCAAAGATAAGAATTAAATAAAAATTGCCTAATAACATGAGAGTAGAATTTAAAGGATCCTTTCCTAGCATCGAAACATTACCCAAAAACGACTTACCTGAATTTGCATTTATAGGCAGAAGTAATGTAGGCAAAAGCTCGCTAATTAACATGATTTGCGACCATAAAGACTTAGCAAAAACTTCTTCCAAACCAGGAAAAACACAACATATTGTAAGATTTTCTGTTGACAACAAATGGTATTTAGTGGATTTGCCGGGTTACGGCTATGCCAAAGTATCCAAGGAATCGAGAGAAAAATTTGGCAGACTAATTCAAGATTACATTTTGGACAGAGAAAGTTTGTATTGCTTGTTTGTATTAATTGACTCCAGATTAGAACCTCAGAAAATCGACCTTGAATTCATGGAATGGCTTGGCGTAAGTGGAATCCCATTTTGTATTACATTCACCAAAACAGATAAGTTAAAACCATCAGAACTCGAGATTAATGTTAAAAACTACCAAGAAAAACTTTTAGAAACTTGGGAATTTTTACCTGATATATTTATTACATCAGCCGAGAAAAAAGTTGGCAAAGATGAACTTTTAAAATTCATTAACAACATCCTCAAAACCTCAAAATAAGACGATTTTAAACCTCTTAAAACCCTATAATAAAGACACATAAGTTTAAATTTAATTCGTTGAAAAAATAATTTTTTGACTTAAAAAAACACGATATAAAAACGCTTACCTTTGCAACGTTTATTAAAAAATGAAAAATATATTAATTCTTGCTATCGTTGCTATCACCATAGCATCATGCAATTCGTCTTCTTCAGGAAGTAAAACTATGACCAATCAAGCAGATTCATTTGCTTATGTTTTTGGCGCTAACACAGGTAGAATTTTAAACAACTTCAAAGTAAAAGAAATCAATTGGGATATTTTTAGATCTGCAGTTGAAAGTGTAATGAAAAACGGTGATACCAATTTATTAATTCCTAAAGAAATGGAAAATCAAATTGCAATGACCTACTTAAACGAAGTAAAATACGGAGAAAACAAAACTAAAGGCGCAGAATACATTAAAAACAATGCTAAAAACTACAAATCAGTTGATGGTATTTATGTAAAAGAAATAGCTAAAGGCAATGGTGTTAAACCACAAATTACTGATACAGTAATGGTTCATTACACAGGTAAATATACTGACGGAAAAGTGTTTGACTCAAGCATTGGCCGTTCTCCTTTGAAAACAGCATTGAATGGTGGAGCAATCCCAGGATTCTTGAAAGCGCTTACAATGATGGAAGAAGGTACTAAATTAGAAGTAATTATTCCATACGAACTTGCTTATGGCAGTCAAGGTAATCAAAACCCATACACAGGTGAAATGAGCATTGAACCTTTCCAAACTTTGATATTCGAATTAGAACTTGTTTCAATAGCGAAGTAATAAGAAAACAATCTTTAACAAAAAACCCTTAAGAAAATCTTAAGGGTTTTTTTTATGCCTTTTTAACACTTACAAATGTGCCAATTGATTGATGTAAGAAACGAGTACTATTGCTTGAACCACAATATAGGACGCTATAATTACTTTTGTACCTTTGTTAAATCGGTATATCAAGTATAAAAATGTGTACGCAAACAAAAAGAGTATTGGTATTAAAGCAGGATACAACACTAAAGAAGCCCATAAATCCCCCTCAATAAGTTTAAGCAAACTCCTTTGAAATCCACATCCAGGACATGGAATCCCAATTTGCTCTTTAATGGGACAACTTAACAAAAATGCTATTTATTAATTTAACCCTGCTGAACCTATACCAGAAGTGATTAACGTTCCTACAAAAATAAAGTAAAGCAAAATTATTAATAGGTAAACGGCAGACAAACAAAGACCAATTATAGAACAAATTCTACCTGCGTTTAAATTTTTATAACTACCCACAGTGTACATTGAACTATTGGCTTTGTACAATGCCATGTCTTTGTTGGACAATACCAACCCAATGATACCCAAAACCAATCCAATAATTCCGTAACAAAAACAAGTTACTATTGAGAGAATGCCAAGTACTAATACGGCAGTTGAATTAGGCAATATGGCATTGCCTTTAAATTCTTGATTATCTAAAATTTGATTTGATTCCATGTGAATATTAAATTAAAAAAGTCCGCAATTACGGACTTTTTTGTTAAATAATTTTGATTTTTGAAATTAATTAGGATTAATAAACTAATTGCTTTTTGTTAATTGCATACAATACAACGAATAAAACACCAAAAAATCCTAAACCAATAGAGCTAATGGCTCCAATTAAATTCCCTGAATAAATAACCAAAGGCGCTATTACACTAATTGCAGTTCCTAAAACATAAATCCAAAAACCAACTTTTCTCAATTTCCACATCATAATTGCCCCTATCAAAGTTAACAATGCCGCAAAAATTGAAGCATATGCATTGTTTTTTATACTTTCTGCATTAATGCCACCCACCAATGATTTCATCATATTAGCTGCAGCCTCAGCCGATTTATTTTCTGCATTAGTTGCAACATCCTCTATAACTTGTTCACCTGACTCTATCATTTCTGTTTCTGTCATTTCGGAGGCAGTTGAATCTAATGCCTCATTAACATCCAATAATGTATCAGTGTCATCTTGCATTGCACTTTCCTCTTGACCATTGTTTGACTTCACCGCTTCATCGATTGAGTTTCCCATAGTTTCTATCATCTTAGAAGAAACATCTGCTGTTAATATGTTACTAATATTACTAATTACACCAATTGCACTTCCTATAAAGGTTAAAACACACAATACAGTTAGAAAAGTAGTTCTTTTCGGGGTTAAATTTGTTTCTTGTTCCATGATATTTATTAATTTTAATAATGCAATAATCTTAATAAATTTTATAAAAACAAATTATTCTTATAGAATATTCAACTTATTTATAATCAACCATTAAATTATTTTAATTATAAACATGACTTCTTACTATCACAAAAGATAAAAAAACGTTTTGTATATTTGCAACACTTTGAAATTTTCAGATATATACGGACACGATTCTCTTAAGAAAAAATTAGTTGAGCAGGTTAACAACAACAGAATCTCACATGCGCAACTCTTTTATGGCAATGAGGGAAGTAATGCACTTCCAATGGCAATTGCCTATGCCCAATATATCAACTGTACCAACAAACAAGAATTTGACAGTTGTGGCATTTGCCCTTCATGCAATAAATACCAACAATACATTCATCCCGATTTACACTTTTCGTTTCCCTACATCGTTAGTAAGGCAGATAATATCGAACTTTGTGACGATATTCTTCCATTGTTTAGGAAATCACTCATTGAATCTCCTCAACTAACTATTAATGAATGGATAGATATTGCAAAAATCGAAAACAAAACGCTCAATATCCCCATTAGAGAATGTCGTAATATCATTAAAAAACTATCTTTTAAACCTTATGAAGCTGAATATAAAGTTGTAATAATGTGGCTTCCAGAATATGTAGGAAAAGAAGGAAATGTATTATTAAAATCTATAGAGGAACCTGCCCCTAACACCCTATTTATTCTTGTTACTGAGAATCCTACCTTAATTTTACCAACTATTTTATCTAGAACACAGTTATTAAAAATCAATCTATATAGTCGTGAAGAAATAAAGGATTACCTCATCACACAACTTTCTATTGAAGAATCAGTTTCAAACAATATTGCTTTAATGACAAATGGGAATATCCACAAAGCAAAAATTTTATCAGAAAAAATAGATTATTCCTTTTTGAGTGGATTTAAAACCTTTTTAAACGATTGTTACCAAGGAAATTCAACAGCCATGTTCAATTGGGCGGAATCATTCAGTGAAAAAGGGAAAGACGACGCAAAACATTTTTTGAACTATATACTCGAACTACTCAGATATTCTCTCATTGTAGAGCATCGCTCTATATCAACAGAAGTGGCGCCTGAGGAAGAAAAAATCATTGTAACCTTATCAAAACTCCTAAATTTAAAGGGCAGAGAGACAATCTATAAAGTCATTAATCAGGCGTTTTTTGAAATTGACAGAAATGGAAACTTAAAATTCATTATAATTAATTTATCTTTGACGCTTAAAAATAATTTCTTGAGACAGCCTAAGGCTCAATCAAACTAAAATATATATACAAAATGGGATGTGGAAGTTGTGGTACTTCAGGGGGATGTTCTCCCAAAGGGTGCAAAAGTAATGGAACTTGTGGTACAAGTGGATGCAATAAATTAAACGTGTACAATTGGCTAAGCGATACTGCTATGCCTGACAATTATAAACCTTTTGATGTTATCGAAATCAGATTTAAAGGAAGTAGGAAAGAGTTTTTTCGAAATTCAAATAATTTAGAACTTTATACAGGCGATGCAGTAGTTGTTGAATCTGACATGGGATATGATGTTGGTCACGTTTCATTGGCAGGAGAATTGGTTCGTCTTCAATTAAAAAAACGAGGTATCAAAGATAATTCTGATTCTATTAGAACGATTCAGCGAAAAGCACACGACAAGGACATTGAAAAATATCAAGAAGCAAAATTCAGAGAAGCAAAAGTATTAGAAAGAGCAAGAACTATAGCCATTCAACTTAAGCTTGAAATGAAACTAAGCGACATTGAAATTCAAGGTGATAACAAAAAAGTCATCTTCTTTTATACAGCAGAAAGTCGCGTAGATTTTAGAGAATTGATTAAACGATTTGCCGACGAATTTAAATTGCGTATTGAAATGAGACAAATAGGTTACCGTGAGGAAGCTTCAAGACTAGGCGGTATAGGCAGTTGTGGTAGAGAATTGTGTTGTAGTACTTGGCTTACTGATTTTAAAATGGTAAACACTTCTGCTGCTCGTTTTCAAAACCTGTCTATCAACATGCTTAAACTTTCAGGTCAATGTGGCAAACTTAAATGCTGCTTAAACTATGAGTTAGATACTTATATGGATGCATTGGAAGAGTTCCCTAAATCAAAAACCGTAAGATTAGACACGGTAATGGGGGCTGCATACATGATAAAAACAGATATTTTAAAAAGATTGGCTTGGTTTAGTTACGAAGAAAAAAATTCATGGATTTGTATTCCTCTTGCCAAAGTAAATGAATATTTAAAAATGAATGCCAATGGTCAAAAAGCACCTGAATTGGTTGGTGAAATAATAGAACCTAAAACGCAAGAAGATATCGACTCTAAAAACGATGCAAATCTTGATTTAGTTAGTGAAGATATTACCCGTTTAGACCAAAAAGCTAAGAAGAAAAAGAAGAAGAAAAAACCCGTATTTAATCAGCCTAAAAGCAATTAAAGTCGGTATCCAACATTGAAGCCTATAAGAAAGGCGGGAAATAAGGCCTCTTTTTCGAAGAAAAGCCCATTTCTGTATGTTGTTTGAACAACATCTGAAGGAGTTTCATATCTTGAATAGGTTAAACCTAAGCCATATTTTAACTCAAAATACAAACCATCAATGACATTAAATTGGTGAAAACGTTCCAGAGTTAATGAATTTCTTAGCAATTTAAACCTTCTTATTTCATACTCAAAATATTGACCATTTGTACTCAAACCTGGCATGGTTTTTTGCACTTTCAAATAACCATCAATATTGGTATGCAAATTATTGTAACCAAAAGAAAATCCAGAAAACCTTGTTAGTGTTTTTCTATTGTATATAGCATATCTCAAACCCGAATACAGTCCACTTACTCGCCTATTGTCTTGCGTTAAGTTTGACCTAAAATTATAACCCAACTCCACTATAACATGATGAGTCCTGTCATAATCATCAAAAAAATTATAATCATAACTTCCCTTTATAGTGGGAAGAATTATAGACGATTGATCAAATATATTTAAACTCACTCTGTGCTTGTCTCTCAACTCCAACTCGCTTTGCGCAAAGGCATTGTCGAATGACAAAATCAAAGAAACACAAAAAAGAATTTTATTAAGCACAAAAAATCAATTTTTACCGATTTTAGAAATGAGTTTTAGATCCAAAGGATTTGTGCAATCCAATTGATAAACGCCATCTTTACCTGTTACTGTTAAAGTATTATTATTTTTAATAACATCAAAGGCATCTATTCCGGCAAATGTCTCGACAACCCTTGCATTATAAATATTGGTAACATCTAAAACTTTTAAACCAGCATTTCCATCACACAAGTACAAATAAGTTCCATCTATCGACAATCCTTTAGGATTATTAAAGTTATAAATCTTTAATAATTGAGGATTATAAATATCTGAAATATCAATCATTTCAAGTTGATTAACTCCTCTACCGCATTGATTGCCTGTACTTAATGTTACATAAGCTATATTGCCTTGAACTACAACAGGGTCGCAACTTACAATATGAGAATAAGTACTGATATAACTAGGGGCAGTAGGATTACTTAGCGAATAAATTAACATTCCGTTTTGAGTTCCAAAAAACAAATATTCTCCGTATGGGAAAATTGTTTCAACGGCAGTATTATTTAAATCGATAGTTCTTAAAAACAAAGGTTTAGAGGCTACACTCACATCATAAACTTGCAAATATTGTTTTTCTACAACATATAAATACTGCTCATGAAAGGCAAACTTCGCCATAGAACCGCCAATACCGGTGGTGTTTCTGCCATCACTTGAGGAAAGTTCAGAACCATCTTTTTGACAAGAACTTATCAAAAGGATGAATGAGAAGAAGAATAAATATTTTTTCATATTGAATTAATTATTTGATTTATTGATAGCATTTTGGTTTTGTTAAAGTTGTTGGTTCCCACCCTACTATTATTCCTTTTTGCGGATCGATACATTCAAAATAGGTTTTAATTCCCCAACCTCTCCTTCCAAAATTAAAATTTGGTTCAGCCCCTGGAAGTGGCGGATAAACACGATTTGTTTTATATCTCATAAAGTTGAGTATATTAATGGAACTTGGCAACATTGAAATATCAATAACCACCAAACCTAAATATACATCAGCATACATCACATTGTTTTTGATAGAAATATCATAATTTAATGGTATGTTAATAAAAGCAATTGGTTTGGGAATTTGTGGATTAGAATTATCAAAAATATGCACCCCTTTTCCAAATTCGTTAACAATTAAGTATTGCTTGTAAAGGTATATTTTGCCGGGATTGCTTAAAACACGTGGTGGAGTCAAATAAACAGAATCAACAAAATTAGTGGTGTCTTTTACATAAATCGGCTTAAAACCATCTATCAATTCAGGCACCGCATTGTAGTCATCCCTTTGGATACAACCCATTAAGAATACGACACTAACAATGACTATAATAATTCTTTTCACAAGCTTTAATATTACAAATACAAATATATTTAATATTTTGAAATAAAAAATCTGTTTTTTCAAATTAATGTAGCTTATTTTTGCATTTAATAACATGCTAACATTAAATGCTATAAGAACCCAAACAGATGAGGTTATAGAAAGGCTTTCTTTGAGAGGGAAAGACAGAAAAAACGATGTACTTGAAATACTCTCTATTGATGAGCAAAAAAGACAAAAACAAACAGAATTAGAACAAGCTTTAGCAAAAAGTAATGTTTTAGCTAAGGAAATTGGTGAATTATTTAAAAGTGGTGAAGCCGAAAAAGCTAATTTGTTAAAAAATGAATCCCTTGCGCTTAAGGAAACTATAAAAACATTGGAGTTAGAACAATTAGACCTTGAACAATTGCTCACCGCCAAACTGTATGAACTTCCTAATACACCAAGCACAAAGGTGAAATTAGGGTATGGTGCAGACGATAATGAAACTGTTTACGAATGGGGAAATGACCCAATTTTGCCAGCCAATCCATTGCCACATTGGGAACTGACAGACAAATACAAGTTAGTAGACTTTGAACTTGGCAATAAAATAACTGGAGCTGGATTTCCGGTTTACACTGGCAAAGGTGCTAGACTTCAGCGCGCTTTAATCAATTTCTTCTTAGATGAAGCATTAGCAGCAGGCTATTATGAAATACAACCTCCTATTTTAGTCAACGAAGCCAGTGGCATAGGAACAGGTCAATTGCCTGACAAAGAAGGGCAAATGTACCATGCAACTATTGATAATTTATATTGTATTCCTACAGCCGAAGTTCCAATAACAAATATCTACAGAGATGTACTTTTAAAAGAGAACGAATTGCCAATCAAAAATGTTGGCTATACGCCTTGTTTCAGAAGAGAGGCAGGCAGTTATGGTGCACATGTTAGAGGACTAAACAGACTGCATCAATTTGACAAAGTTGAAATTGTACAAATAGCAAGACCCGATCAAAGTTACGAAATTCTAGAAGAAATGGTTGAACACGTTAAAGGACTATTAACCAAACTAGGTTTAAAATTCAGAATATTAAGATTGTGTGGTGGAGACATGGGATTTGCAAGTGCTTTAACTTATGACTTTGAGGCTTGGAGTGGAGCTCAACAAAAATGGCTCGAGGTTAGCTCGACTTCCAATTTTGAAACTTTTCAGGCCAACCGTTTAAAATGCAGATTTAAAAACAAAGATGGTAAAAACGAATTAGTTCACACCTTAAATGGCAGTGCTTTGGCTTTACCTAGAATTGTTGCGTCATTGTTAGAAAACAATCAAACAGAAGATGGCATCAACTTACCAGAATGCCTTCACCCATACTTAGGTTTCCAAAAAATATAAGTCACCTATTTTAAAAATCGCCCTCATATCGACCGTACTGTTTTTGAGCTTAAATGTATTTGGGCAATTCAATAACTGTGTAAACCCTGCACGTATTCAACCGTTTTACCAATGTAATGATGCTTTTTACAATCCAGTTTGTGGTTGCAACAACGTTACATATAGAAATCAATGTGAAGCACTCAATGTTTATGGGGTAGAGAATTGGTTCAGTGGCGTATGTTCTGGAATTCATTTAGACATATACCCCAATCCAGTAGGACCTTCAAGTCCAATTTCTATCAATGTAAGTCATTCTGAATTTATTAATGGCAACCTTGATATAAAAATCATTGACCTTTACGGAAAAGTTTGGTATCAAAACATCCTAAACAACGTCAATAGAATTAACTTACAAATAGACTTATCAGCCTTAAGAACTGGCATCTACATGGTTTTTGTAACCAGTAGTGTAAGGGCTTTCCAAGTCAAAAAAATCTCAAAATATTAAATGAATTTTAAAAAAACAACTTCCCTAATTACAGGATTTATTGCGCTTAATATAGTAGCACAAATTGATGCTCAGTTAGTAAAAATATACGATACAAAATTAAAAAAAGAAGTAACACTCGATTCTATCGTAAAAAGAATAGCCAATTATGATGTTGTGTTTTTGGGAGAAGAGCACAATGACTCGGTTGCTCATCTTATTGAATTTCAACTTTTGAAAATGATGCATCAAACATACCCAAACACTAGTTTGTCAATGGAAATGTTTGACAGAGATGTTCAATTGGTGATGAATGAATACCTTAAAGACGTTATAAAAGAAAAACATTTCACTAAAGACGCAAGAGTTTGGTCGAATTACAAAGACTACAGACCCTTGGTAGAGTATTCTAAAACAAACCAAATAGATTTAGTGTGCGCTAATTCACCGACGAGATACACCAATCTTGTTGGCAGAAAAGGACAAGGCGCATTGAATAGCTTGGACAAAAACACCAAACAATATTTTGCTCCTATTCCATACGATACTGCTTCGGGAGCTTATTACAACAAACTTGCTAATTTATTTGGACACCCAAGTCACACTGTTAAAGACACAAGTACAAAAAAAGCGATGGTCATGCCCAAAATGAATGCCTTTAATATTATTTTAGCTCAATCGTTATGGGATGCGACAATGGCCTATTCAATTGCACAATATCTAAAGAGTAACAAAACAAAAAAAGTATTACAAATCAATGGTAGGTTTCATTCCGATGAACATTTTGCCATAGTAACTCAATTAAATAAATACAATAAAAAATTAAAATCATTGGTTATTTCAGTCTCTCCAAGTGAGGATTTTGATTCCCCTGTTTGGTCAGACCATCAACACTTAGGCGATTATATTATTTTAACAAATCCTAGCATAAAACGAACCTTTTAATCTCTAAATTTGTTGAATAAAGTATTGCCACCAATTTTACATCATACCGTATACCTTCATCCAAATTCCGAAGAATGGGTTACATTTATTCATGGAGCGGGCGGAAGTAGTTCTATTTGGTTTAAACAGATAAAGGCATTTAAAAAACATTTTAACATTCTGCTTATTGATTTAAGAGGTCACGGCAAATCCAAAAAAATAGTTCCAGAAAATATCAAAAAATACACATTTTCATCCATAGGTGACGATGTAATAAATGTATTGGACCATTTAAAAATTCCAAAAAGTCATTTTATAGGCATTTCACTTGGCACAATAATAATAAGAGAGCTAAGCGACAGATATCCTGACAGAATAAAAACATTGATTCTTGGAGGTGCCGTAATGCATTTGAATTTAAAGAGTAAAATTTTGATGCATACAGGCCATTACCTTCGCTCCATCCTTCCCTATTTGATTTTATATCGCTTTTTTGCTTTTATAATAATGCCGAAAAAGAACCATAAAACCTCACGTTTGTTATTTATAGAAGAAGCAAAAAAATTGTACCAAAAAGAATTCTTAAGATGGTACACTTTAATTGTAGAAGTAAATCCACTTTTAAAACTTTTCAAAATTAATGATTCGGGAAAACCCACTCTTTATATAATGGGAAGTGAGGACCACATGTTTTTGGCTTCAATAAAAAAACTATCGGCAAACCATCAATCTTCACAATTGCAAATTATCCAAAACTGTGGTCATGTTGTAAACATAGAACAACCCGACCATTTCAATGAAATAAGCATTAAATTCATTTTAAACAACGCTTAAACGACGTTTAAATTGGGCGATTATCAACCGTTTCAATAATTTTACCATCTTTCATTATCAATTTACGGTCAGCCATATTTGCAAACTCTTCATTGTGAGTTACAATAACAAAACTGTATCCAAAATCTTTTCTAAGATTAAGAAAAAGCTGATGTAATTCATTGGCATTTTTACTGTCTAAATTACCACTAGGTTCATCCGCAAATACTATTTTAGGTTGATTCATAAGTGCCCTTGCAACGGCACATCTTTGTTGTTCTCCACCAGATAATTGAGAGGGTTTGTGGTCAAATCGGTGAGACAAACCCAAATAAGTAAGTAGTTCAATTGCTCTCGGCATTGCATTTTTGAGAGAAACACCACTGATAAGAGCGGGCATACAAACATTTTCCACACAAGTAAATTCAGGCAATAATTGATGAAATTGAAACACAAAACCAATGGTTTGATTCCTGAAATTCGCCAGTTGTTTTTGAGACATTTCTAAAATTTGCTTACCGTCGTATAGGACTTCTCCGGAGCTTGGGGTATCTAAAGTTCCTAATAATTGTAGTAAAGTTGTTTTTCCGGCCCCAGAATCTCCCACTATTGAAACAATTTCAGAATCATTAATCCTCAAATCGACAGCCTTTAAGACTTCAATACCATTGTAATGCTTTGTAATTCCTCTCGCTTCAATCATGTCATGCGAAAATGGTATATTTTTTTAAATAAATCAAAAACAAAGTGGAGATTTTTTGTAAATTCGCAGCTTTAATAATAATACATTCTTTATTTATCATGAATATACACGAATATCAAGCCAAGCAAATTTTAAAATCTTATGGTGTAGCCATACAAGAGGGCATTGTTGCAGAATCTGCTGAGGCAGCAGTTGAAGCAGCAAAAACAATTCAAACACAATCTGGCTCAGATTGGGTAGTTGTTAAAGCTCAAATACATGCAGGAGGAAGAGGAAAAGGAAAAACAATTAATTCAAATCAAAAAGGTGTTGCAGTAGCAAAAAACCTAGATGACGTTAAAACCATTGCTCAAAATTTAATTGGTGATACTTTAGTAACAATTCAAACAGGAGAAAAAGGAAAACTAGTTAGTAAAGTTTTGGTTGCTCAAGACGTATTTTACCCAGGTGCTAGCGAACCAAAAGAGTATTACATGAGTGTATTACTTGACCGTGCTACTAGCAAAAACGTAATTATATACACTACAGAAGGTGGAATGGATATTGAGGAGGTTGCAGAACATACTCCAGAAAAAATTCACAGAGAATGGGTTGACCCAACCATTGGTTTCCAAGCATTTCAAGCAAGAAAAATTGCTTTTAACCTTGGTTTATCAGGAACAGCTCAAAAAGAAATGGAAAAATTCGTAACAGCATTATATCGTGCTTACGATGAAACAGACAGTGCAATGTTTGAAATCAATCCAGTTTTAAAAACTTCAGATGATAAAATTATAGCAGTTGATGCTAAAGTTGATTTAGATGAAAATGCATTATACCGTCACAAAGATTACGCATTACTAAGAGATGAAAGCGAAGAGGACCCAACAGAAGTTGAAGCAAAAAAATTCAACCTTAACTATGTAAAATTAGATGGTAACGTAGGTTGTATGGTTAACGGTGCAGGTTTAGCAATGGCTACAATGGATATTATTAAATTGAGCGGCGGAGAACCAGCTAACTTTTTAGATGTAGGAGGAACAGCTAATGCAGAAACTGTTGAAGCAGGTTTTAAAATCATATTAAGCGATCCAAATGTAAAAGCTATCTTAATCAATATTTTTGGCGGAATTGTAAGATGTGACAGAGTTGCACAAGGTGTTGTAGATGCCTACAAAAAACTAGGCAATATCAATGTACCTATTATTGTTAGGCTTCAAGGAACTAATGCTGTAGAAGCAAAAAAACTAATTGATGAAAGTGGTTTAGAAGTTAAATCTGCTATTTTATTAAAAGAAGCAGCCGAATTAGTTAAAACGGTATTAGCCTAACTAACTTAACTTTACTATATTCAAAAAGCCAATATTTATATATTGGCTTTTTTTATGTCGTTTATAAAATGTTTACAATTACCTATGACAATAATACCGAATAACGAGCAAACTAAACTTTATTTGTACTAAAAAAAATAAAATGAGTATCATTTCAGAATTCAAAGAATTTATCAACAAAGGAAATGTTGTTGACTTAGCAGTTGCAGTAATTTTAGGAACTGCTTTTGGTAAAATTGTAACTTCACTAGTAGATGATGTTATAATGCCTATAATTGCATTGGCCGGTAGCGCTAAAACTATCGAAGAATTCAAGCTAGGCCCATTATACATTGGCAAATTCCTTGGTGCAACTATTAATTTCTTAATTATTGCATTTGTATTATTCATTATTATTAAAGCCTTAAACAAAGCTTCAAGCTTAAAAAAATAATAACTTTTATTAATCTAAAAAATGCCAAACATAATGTTTGGCATTTTTTTATTTTCAAATTTTAAAATGAAATCAAAACTTATATTACTTATCTCATTAATCTGCTTTACCTACAACAATGCAAATGCACAAGATGATGAATTAAAGAAAAAAGCTGCTGAGAAAGCAGCTTTAAAAAACATAAAAGATACAGGATGGATTAAAGGCGGCTTTTTTAGTACTAATATCTCCAATACTACCTTTTCCAACTGGTCACAAGGGGGAACAAATAACACTGGATTGATATCAAATGCCAATTTATTTGCAATTTATCATCCCGCAAACGACAAATATATTTGGGAAAACTATCTTGAATTAGCTTATGGGGTTATTAGAAATGGTGAGTCAACCATCGATGATCCTTCAAATCCGGGGACAAGAGTGAAAAATCCATTTGTAAAAAACGAGGACAAACTTATCTTTCTCTCAAAATACGGCAGAAAAATCAATGAAAAATTAAATTATTCAGCATTGATGAGTTTGAATACTCAATTATTCCCCGGTTGGGCTCCAGATGACATACTAAGAAGAAACAACCACGTTTCAAACTTTTTAGCGCAAGGATTTGGGTTCCTCTCAGTGGGTTTTGATTACAAGCCAAAGACCTATTTCTCTATTTACGCCTCTCCTGTAACTGCCAAATATACCATAGTAAGAGAACAAAGACTTGCCGATTCAGGATTATATGGTATGGAAAAAGCTGTATTTGATACAGCAGGTACAAAAATTAAAAATGGTCAAACTTTTAGAAATGAGATTGGTTGGTACATCAATATTTCAATAAATAGAGATATTGCTAAAAACATCAATTATCAAACCAGGTTGGAGTTGTTTCAAAACTACAAAACAATGCAATTTATAAAAATGGACAGAAATTGGCAAAATACTATCAATATGAAAGTCAATAAATATGTTACAGTTTCATTAATAAATCAATTGATTTGGGATTGGGACGTGGATGTAAATACTACTTTAGAAGGGGTTCAAAGAAAAGTTCAAATAAAAAACTTTTTTGGAGTAGGATTCTCTGCAAAATTTGGCGATAAGTTGTTATAAATGTTTACCTTTGAATTAACATTACAATACAATGTTCATTGATGTCAAAGTTAGAAATAAACGCAAGCAATCCTGAGGAAAAAAAACTAAAAATTGCGGCTGAAATACTCAGCAGTAACAAACTCTTAATTTGTCCAACAGACTCGTATTATGCTATTGTGTGTTTACTTTCCAACAAAAATGGGATTGAACAAATTTGTAAAATTGTAGGCAAAAAACCTGAAAAGGCAAATTTGTCTATTTTATGCTTTAGTCTCAAAAATATCAGTGATTTCACTTTACAATTTAGTAAAAGTATTTACAAAATTTTAAATAAAAACCTACCTGGGCCTTATACTTTTATTATGAGAGCTAATAACAAGGTTCCTAAACTGTTTTTAAACAAAAAGAAAACCATTGGTATTAGGGTCACCTCGAATAAAATTACCGAAAAATTAATAGAAATGGTCAACGAACCCTTGGTTTGTTCCTCCATTCCACTCAATGAAGAATCGGAATACGAGCACCACATTGACGAAATTTTAGCATTGTACAGCAACAAAGTTGAGCTTATTATAGACGGTGGAGACTGTCCAAACAAAGGTTCTGCCGTAATAGACTGTACTGGAGAGGAACCTGAGTTGATAAGAGAGGGTTATTTACCGCTAATCATTTAAGATTGGACTCAAATATTTCAAAAAAATAAAAAAAAAGTGTATAATTGCATTGAGTTTTAAAAAACAAAAGCAAACGATTAGTCATGTCTAACGATATATCCATAAAAGTAAACATTGGTGATAGGATGTATCCACTTAGAATAAAAGCAAATGAAGAAGAAAATGTGAGAAAAGCTGCCAAATTATTAAATGAAAAAATGGCATTTTTTAACGCAAATTTTTCTATTAAAGATAAAATAGATGGTTTGGCAATGGCGGCATTGGAATATGCTGTAGACACATTGAACAAACCAAATACAACAAAAGAAACAGTATCAGTTGAAATTGATTTATCACCCATTGAAAATCAAATTACTGAAATTGAATCAATCTTAAGCTAAAACTAATTATTGTTTTTTTTATTTTAAGCTCACCTTAAATAAAAAAACAAAATGGATATCATTTACATTATCATCTCTCTCATTGTAGGACTTGCCATTGGCATACTAATAGGCTTACCTATCCTCAAAAAACAACAACAAGCTCAAGCTAATATTTTAATTGATGAAGCAAAAAACAAAGCCGAATCAATTAAACAAAGTAAAATGCTAGAGGCTAAAGAAAAGTTTCTTAATCTTAAATCTGAGCATGAAAAAGAAGTACAAAGAAAAAATGCTGAATTAGACAAAGAAATTCAAAGAAGAACAGCTGAGATTCAAGTTTCTGAAAATCGAATTAAACAAAAAGAACAATCGCTTGAAGACAGAATCAAAGCTTACAAACTTAAAGAAGACGAAGTAGAAAAAATTAAAGCCAAAGTTCAAAGCCAACAAAATGGTCTTGCCCGCAAAGAACAAGAGGTAGAACAAGGAAGACAAGAGCAAATAAAATTACTAGAAAAAGTGGCTAGTTTATCTGTGGAAGAGGCAAAAGCACAAATGATTGAAGCTGTAAAAGCTGAAGCACACACGGATGCTATTTCCCAATCAAAAATCATCATAGAGGAAGCGAAACTGAATGCGACCAAAGACGCTAAAAGATTAGTTTTACAAACCATTCAAAGAACCGCTGCAGAAACTGCCATAGAAAACACTGTTACAGTTTTCAATTTAGAAAACGACGATGTTAAAGGTAGAATTATCGGTAGAGAAGGAAGAAACATCAGAGCTTTGGAAGCAGCAACAGGCATTGAAATTATTGTTGACGACACCCCTGAAGCAATCGTATTATCAGGATTTGACCCCGTAAGAAGAGAAATTGCACGATTGTCATTACACCGTTTAGTGGCAGATGGTAGAATTCACCCTGCAAGAATTGAAGAGGTTGTTGAAAAAACTAAAAAAGACATAGAACAAGAAATCATTGAAATTGGACAACGTACTGTCATTGACCTTGGAATTAACGGCTTACACCCTGAATTGATAAGAATAGTGGGCAGAATGAGATACCGTTCTTCTTATGGCCAAAACTTACTTAAACACAGTCGTGAGGTAGCAAATTTATGTGCAACTATGGCAACTGAATTAGGATTAAATGCTAAGTTAGCTAAAAGAGCCGGATTATTACACGATATTGGAAAAGTACCTGAGGATGATGCTGAAACTCCACACGCTTTGTTAGGTATGAAATGGGCCGAAAAATATGGCGAACATCCTGAAGTTGTAAATGCTATTGGAGCTCACCATGACGAAATAGAAATGACAAGTATGCTCTCTCCTATTATCCAAGCTTGTGATGCTATCAGCGGTTCTAGACCAGGCGCAAGAAGAGAGGATACCGAGAATTATATCAAACGATTAAAAGACCTAGAAGCATTAGCTATGAGTTTCAAAGGGGTTGAAAAAGCATTTGCTATTCAAGCTGGAAGAGAATTAAGAGTAATGGTAGACAGTGAAAGAGCAACAGACAATGAAGCAGACAATCTAAGCTTCGAAATTTCACAAAAAATCATGAAAGAAATGATTTATCCTGGTCAAATTAAAATCACTGTAATTCGCGAAAAAAGAGCAGTAAATTTCGCAAAATAATAAGACCGCCATGTCTAATACCCTTGGCAATTTATTTAGAATAACATCCTTTGGAGAATCTCACGGTTCCTCTGTAGGTATTGTCATAGATGGATTGCCAAGTAATTTCGAAATTGATTTAGCCAATATTCAAAAAGAATTAAACAGAAGAAAACCTGGCCAATCTTCTATTTCTACAACAAGACAAGAAGATGACAATTTTGAGATTATTTCTGGGGTTTTCGAAAACAAATCAACTGGGAGCCCTATAACGATTCTCATTCCTAATAAAGATTCTAAAAGTGCTGACTATTCCTCTTTAAAAGAAATATACAGACCTGGGCATGCTGACAAAGTTTATCAGCACAAATATGGGCACCGCGACTATAGAGGTGGCGGCAGAAGTAGTGCTAGAATAACAGCAGCTTGGGTTGCCGCAGGAGCAATTGCCAAACAATATTTAGAAAAAAAATTCTCCATAAAAACGGAGGCTATTGTAAGTTCTATTAAAGACATTCATTTGGCTTCACCTTTTGAAGAATTAAATTGGGAACTTGCCGAAACAAATTTTGTGAGGTGCCCAAATGAATCTATCGCTTCAAAAATGATTCAATTAATAAGCGAAACAAGAGAAAATGGTGATTCATTAGGAGGAATTATTTCTGCAAGGATAAGTAATATTCCCATTGGTATTGGCGAACCTGTTTTCGGGAAATTAAATGCAGAATTAGCACATGCATTGTTTTCAATAAATGCAGTTAAAGGCGTTGAGTTTGGTTCAGGCTTTAAATCCACACTTCTTTATGGAAGCGAAAACAATGACCAACCGAATAGCACTAAAAACAACGACGGTGGTATTACTGGCGGCATTTCAAATGGAAAAGCAGTTGAAATATCTATTGCTTTTAAACCAACCTCAAGTATTTCTAAAGAACAAAATGTAGAAAATATTAGCAATGAAATTGTTCCTTTTTCAATTACCGGCAGACACGATCCCTGTGTATTACCAAGGGCTGTCCCTATTGTTGAAGCTATTATTGCAATAGTGGTTCTTGATTCAATTTTAATAAACTTAAAGAATTTGCAACTTAAATGACACAAATATGACAGTATATTTCGTTTATTTGCAGTCTAACATAAAAGAAAAGATATTCCACACAAAGTCAAAATGAAAAAAAATTACCTATTTTACCTTCTTGTATTTATTGTAAGCATTTCCAATGTAAACTCCCAGTGTTTAACCGACGAGTATTATCAAAAGGCTATCAAACAAAACCCCAATATCGTTAATGATGCCAACAACTTTTTCAGCCAATTAAATCCTATTGGACAAAAAAGAGCAACGAAATACATTATTCCTGTTGTTTTTCATGTTATCCATACCAATGGTCCTGAAAATATTTCGCTCGAGCAAATTGAAGATCAAATGAGGATTTTAAATGAGGATTTCAGTTTAACCAATACAAATAAATCTAACATAAGAGCTCCATTTACAAATGTAGCAGCTGACTGTGAATTTGAATTTAGATTAGCAAAAGTTGACCCACAAGGCAATTGCACTAATGGAGTTAACAGAATTTTCAATGCTGCTCACGTTGAGGCAAGAGATAACGTAAAGTTTTTACCAGGAGCATCATGGAACAACCGTTATTACCTAAATATTTGGATTGTAAGTTCAATCGAAACAAGCGGAGAAGGCACCACTTTGGGTTATGCTTATTTGCCTTATTCATCAAATATTAATAATTTCAGCACACTTGATGGCATAGTAATGCGTTCAGATTATGTTGGTACTATTGGAACCGGTTCTGTATCAGGTGCAGGGAGAACATTAACCCACGAAGTAGGACATTATTTAGGCTTATTACACACCTTCCAAGATGGTTGTAATGGTGTGGGTGCAAATGCTGGCGACAGATGTGGCGATACCCCCCCTGTTGCAGGAACATTCACCAATGCTAATTGTCCGGCGAACAACAATTCTTGTACAAACGACAACCCTAATTTAATTGACCAATGGGAAAATTATATGGATTATTCTAGAGGAACCTGCCAAAGCATGTTTTCTCAAAACCAAAAGACCATTATGCACAATGTAATGGAAAATTTTTCATTCAGAAAAAACTTGAGTTCTAGTAACAATTTAATTTTAACTGGCATTAACAATGCCAATTCTGCACCTGTCGCTTTTTTTAGCAGCACCAAAAGAACGGTCTGTGTAAATGAGAATATTCAATTTTTTGATAACTCATGTAAAGCACAAGTAACCTCTAGACAATGGACTTTTACGGGAGCTAATACATTGGGAACTAACATTCAAAATCCAGTTGTTAAATATAGCCAACCAGGCAAATACAAAGTTAGCTTAATGGTAAGCAATTCAAACGGCAACAATACATTGGCTGTTGAAGAATATATAACAGTACTTCCAAGTGTTGCGTTTGACAAACCATCTGTTAGACAAGATTTTGAAACAAGCACTTGGAATGCCGGAACAGGATGGACAATCCTTGACCAAGGTTCGCTAAAATTCACTCAAGAAACCACAACAGGTTTCAGCGGAACTAACTCATTGGTAGCACCAATAAGAAATGGAAGTCCAGTAGGACAACGTTTCCAAATAGTTACTCCTTCGGTAGACTTACGACCAACAGCAGGTAAAAACCCAAAAATTTCAATGATGATAGGTTATTTAAGACAAAGCGCCTCTTCAAGTGAAGGAATAAGATTATATTTTTCAAGAAATTGCGACAACAGTTGGACACAATTTTTATACAGAAATGCATTTACATTGGCCTATGAATCTACTAATTACCAAATTGGATTCAAGCCATCGGCAACCAATCATTGGAAACTACTAAGTCAAAGTTTAAATCAATTCCAAAACGACAGTAATATTAGATTTATGATTGAAGTTGAAAGCGGCGGCGGCAATAATGTTTATATAGATGACATTAATATTGGTATCTATAACACTAACATTAGCAGTATTGACCAAATGATTCAACTAAATGTGTATCCTAATCCTAGTCAGGATGAAATAAACATCGAATATGAGAACATCAATGGTGAAACTGCTGTTTGGTTAGAAAATATTGAAGGTAAAAAAATTGCAGAAATATTACCTGTAACTACCCAAACGGGCAAAATTGAATTAAAATATAGAAAAGGAGATAACATCAACAATGGAATATATTTATTAAAAATCAAATCGAATGAACAAATTGTAAATAAAAAGGTCATATTTGCAAATTGATTTAATTAGAATGGCAAAAAACTTAGTAATAGTAGAATCTCCCGCAAAAGCAAAAACGATAGAAAAATTTCTCGGAAGTGATTATATCGTAAAATCCAGCTTTGGGCACATCAGGGATTTAGATAAAGGAGATAGTGCAATAGATATTGAGAATAATTTTAAGCCCAACTATATTATTTCACCAGACAAGGCGAAAGTTGTTTCTGAATTAAAAAAACTAGCTAAAGAATCAGAAATGGTTTGGTTAGCATCGGATGAGGACCGCGAAGGGGAAGCTATTTCTTGGCACTTATTTGAGGTTTTGGAACTAAAGGAAAACAACACCAAAAGAATTGTCTTTCACGAGATTACCAAACCTGCAATTGAAAATGCAATTTTAAACCCTCGAAAAATCGACAAAGATTTAGTAGATGCTCAACAAGCTAGAAGAGTATTAGACCGATTAGTAGGTTTTGAACTTTCGCCTGTTTTATGGCGTAAAGTTAAACCATCACTAAGTGCAGGAAGAGTTCAATCAGTAGCTGTTAAATTGGTTGTTGAAAGAGAAAGAGAAATCAACAATTTCAATAGCCATTCTAACTTTAGAATTTCGGCAATTTTCAAACCAGAAAGTGGCAAAAAAACAGTTAAAGCTGAATTAAATAAGAGATTTGAAAAAGAGGAAGATGCGCTAAAACTATTACAACTTTCAGCCAATACTAATTTCTTGGTTGACAATATTGAAGTTAAGCCTTCACAACGTAAACCGGCAGCACCATTTACAACAAGTACACTTCAACAAGAGGCTAGTAGAAAATTGGGGTACCCTGTTGCAAAAACAATGTTATTGGCTCAAAAGCTTTATGAAGCGGGTCACATCACCTACATGAGAACGGATTCTGTGAACTTGTCTAAACTAGCTATAGCTGCTGCTGCAACTGAAATAAAACGCAACTTTGGTGATAAATACAGTCACCCAAGAGCTTATACAACAAAAAGTGCAAGTGCACAAGAGGCTCACGAAGCAATAAGACCAACTTATTTCGAAAACACCAATCCATCATCCGACGCACAAGAAAACAAATTGTACGATTTGATTTGGAAAAGAACGGTAGCTAGCCAAATGGCTGATGCAGAAATAGAACGCACAATTGTCGACATCAAAACCCCTTCGTACCAAGAAATGTTTAGAGCAGAAGGTGAAGTTATTAAGTTTGATGGATTCTTAAAAGTATATCTTGAAAGCAATGATGATGACGAAGATGACGAGAATAAGAACTTATTACCGCCACTCAAAGTTAATGAAACACTTGAGTTGGAAGAAATGATTTCTGAGGAGAAATACACACGACCTGCTCCAAGATATACAGAAGCAAGCTTAGTAAAAAAACTAGAAGAACTAGGAATTGGTAGACCATCAACCTACGCTCCTACTATCTCTACAGTTCAAAAAAGAGGTTATGTAATCAAAGAAACCAGAGATGGTTTTAAAAGAAATGTAAGAAATGCCAAATTAAAAGGTGGTGTTATTTCGCAAAAAACCGAAAGTGAAAATTTTGGGGCAGAAAAAAGCAAATTATTTCCTACAGATATTGGAACAGTTGTTACCGATTTCTTGAATGAACATTTTAAGCAAATTATGGATTACAACTTCACTGCAAAAGTTGAAAAAGAGTTTGATGATATTGCACAAGGAATGATAAGTTGGACTAAAATGATTGATACATTTTACAAGCCTTTTCATAAAGAAGTTGATATAACCCTAGCAAATGCTGACAGAGCTAAAGGCGAAAAACTATTAGGCACGGATCCAAATACGGGTAAACCGATGTCAGTTAGAGTTGGACGATTTGGGCCTTTGGTTCAAATTGGTGATAATGATGACGAAGAAAAAAAATATGCTAGTTTAAGACCTGGGCAATCCATTGAAACAATAACTATCGAAGAGGCTCTAGAATTGTTTAAACTACCAAGGGCATTAGGGGAATATAACAATCAAAAAATAACTGCAGCAATTGGTCGTTTTGGACCTTATGTAAAATATGGCAGTTTATTCGCTTCGGTTCCTAAAGACCGAGATATATTTGAATTAACCCTACCTGAAGCTATTGAGTTGATAGAAGCAAAACTTAAAGCAGAGTCAGAAAAATTATTAAGAACATTTTCCGAAGATGCAAATCTTGAAATATTAAAAGGCAAATGGGGGCCTTACATTTCATATAAAAAATCAAACTTTAAATTACCTAAGGATACGAATATTACTGAAATTAGTTTTGATGAAATAATGAAAATTATTGACACCCAAGATACCAAAGGTGTAACAAAAGCTAAAGCGGGGGCAAGTTCAGAACCTAAGGCTAAAGCAAAACCAAAGGCTAAAGCTAAAGCTAAGGCAAAAGCGAAAAGCAAATCTAAATAAGATGAGTTTAGATACATCTAAAATCAAAGCTTTAATAAGCTTATTGGAAGATGATGACCGTTTAATTTGGGAGTCGGCATTCGATGAGTTGAGTAAAACAGATTATTCAAAAATTGAGGAATTGAGTGATATTGCATTAGAACAAGATATTGTTGATGACAACTATAACAAAAGATTTCAACTGGTCTTAAAGAAAATACGATTCAACTATCTCAAAGAATTATTTCTTGATTGGAAACAAAATCATCAAGACAACTTACTAAAGGCAATTACATATACTTGTTTTATTAAATACGAGGATATTACAGAAGAAGAGCTCAATCAACAAATTGAAAGATTGAGATTAGATGCTTGGCTTGAGTTTCATTATGATTTAACCTCGTTTGAAAAGGTTAAAATCATCAATTACATTTTGTTTCAGTTACACGGTTTCAAAGGAAATGAGTCCGATTTTCTTAACCCTAACAATTCATTTATAAATAAAGTTATTGAAGAAAAAACAGGAAATCCTATTTCATTGTCTATCCTTTATTTATTGGTAGCACAAAGACTCAAACTTCCTATTTATGGCGTCAATCTACCTAATCATTTTATTTTGACATACACAGACGATGAGGCAGATTCAACAACAGATAATTTTAAGAATACAGGCAATCAATCAGAACCAACAGGGAAACCTATGTTTTATATCAATGCCTTTAATGGTGGTGGAATTTTCAACCAAGAACAATTGTTTCACATCATTAAAAACATGAATTTAGAGGTTAAGAATGATTATTTATTCCCTTGTAATAACTATCAGATAGTTCTAAGAGTACTTAAAAACATTTCAAATGCTTACAGGTTTCATAAGAATGAGGATTATCAATTGATGGATGAATTGATAGAGGCGTTTGAAAATTAAAACTTAATTTCCTTTGGAACAAAGTGGCTATAGTCGCCATTATTGACAATTATATCACGGACAATAGTACTACTAATGTTAAAAGTGGCAGGACTAGACAATAAGAAAACAGTTTCGATAAGAGGGTTCATCTCCTTATTTGCAAAAGCAATTCCCTTTTCATATTCAAAATCAGAACAAGAACGCAAACCTCTTAATAAATAATTGGCTCCAATTTTATGACAAAAATCAATGGTTAATCCTTCGTAAATCACAACTTCAACTTTGGGAAAATCTTTAAAAACGTCAGTAATCCATTGTTTTCTTGTTTCAATGTCGAATAAGTATTTTTTTTGCGAATTTCTTCCAATAGCGACAATCACTTTATCAAAAACTGACAGTCCTTTTGTTATTATTTCAACATGACCTTTAGTCAGAGGATCGAATGAACCAGGGAATAGAGCAATCTTCATCATTCAAAATTAGTGATATTTATAGACACTTAAGCAAGTATCGCCAATTTCTTTTTTAAATAAAAGCATATCCTCCTTTAATTTAACACGGATAGGATGTTCTATTATCACTATTAATGTTTTGTTATGTTGGGTACCAACAGAATGGAGTTGCTGTTGTAAATCATGAATTTGAGGATATAAATAGGGTGGGTCAGCAAAAATTACATCATAATCCAATTGAATTGATTGAACAAATTTAAGAGCATCTTGCCTTACAAAATTCCAATTAGTAGCTTTTAACTCTTTCATTACAGATTGGATATAGAATTGATTTCGTTTATCTGCATCAACACTAGTCACATTAACCGCACCTCTTGATAAAAACTCGAGTCCAATATTACCTGTGCCTGCAAATAGGTCTAAAACACTTAATTCTGTAAAATCGACTAAATTGGAGAGTAAATCAAACAATTGTTCCTTTACACGTTCAGTTGTTGGACGCGTATTGTCGCCTTTATATGGTTTAAATGAATAATTTTTGTAAATCCCTTGAATGATTCTCATTTTAGAAAACAATCTATCAAAAACAACTTTTCTCTTAGCAATGGATAATCTTGGAAGTGAAGATTTGATTTTAGAACTTCAACATTTTCAAAATAAGAATCAAGAATTTGAAACAATTCAGGATATTTAGTATAAAAATTAACGCCTAATCCCAATTGCAAATTTGCAGTATCACAATTGTTTACTTTAAGCATATTGAACATAAAATACCAAAATTCATCAAATGTCTGACAAGATTCAGAATGTGAAAATTCAATATTATTACGATTATAGAGTATGAACAAAATTTTAGAGTCGATATAATCAATATAAAGAGAACTAAGCAAATCTGCATTTACTAAATGCTTAGAATACAAAGACACTACTGTTAAATTGGTGTTAGATAGTTCCCATTCAAAACTAGTTATTGACGCATCAACTAATTTTGAAACAACATTAGAATGACCTTGTGGGATTAGAACAGAATTTTGTGTTTTAATTTCAATTTTTGAATTAAAATTTAAATTGAACCAATTGTCAATTTTGTAAGAGTTCAATTCGCAAATTTTTACCGCAATTACCTTTCTGTTAATAGTATCTATAACAGATAATACACAAGAGTCTAGTAATTCATAATAGACTAAATCTGCCTTGGCAAGAACAAACTCTTTATCAAACACATCTTCATAAAAGATGTGTTTTTTATTTCCAGTTTCCTGAAGTAACTGCATTATACATGTCCCCTACTTTAAGTGGTTTACCTACTTTGCTAAAAGGATGTGGATCTTCTATTTCAAAAACCGGAACGCTTACGTTATTTTGCATTATCATTCCAGCATTAATTTTAAATACTGCTGTATCAGAAGGGGGAACTAATTTATACTTTTGAATATTAAAACCTTCCGGATTTACGCCAAATATTTCTTGAATAGGATGAATATACAATGTGTCTATTTTTGCATTGAATACCTCTCCATCAACCTCTCCAACTTGCTTTAGTTTGAAGTACTTCCCATTTTGCATAAATCCAAATAACTCGTCAAAATTCTTAGCAAATCCGCCATTAATATCTCTGTAAATCAATTGCATTTTACGTAAAGTATCCAAGCGGCCAATGACCATTTCATTAACCATAGCAACTTCTTTATTGTATTTAATTTCTTTGTTAACTGAGTTAAAGGCCAAATACCCTACAACACTAGCAACAACAACAAGGAAAACCATTAAACTATTTTTATTCATAACTATATTGCAATATTAGTGAATATTTGTTAATTTTAAATAAAAAAAGCCTTACTAAATAGTAAGGCTTTTTGTTAATTTAATTAAACTAAAGTGAGGAATTATTTTTTTGCAACTAATGCAATTTTAATATTGATAAAATCTTTGATTGCTTTGTCTTTTAATTTAGCTTTCAAATTTGGAAATGCTGTGATTGAACTGTAAGTGATACCCCAATCTAAACGGTTGATTACTACTGAACCTGTTGCATTAACTACGTCATTTTCAATACTTACTTTAGCTGGTATTGTAATGTTTTTCGTTTGACCTTTCAATGTTAAATTTCCAGAGATATTGTGGGTATTTCCATTGCTATCATTTTGAATTACTTCGATGTTAGTGATATCAAATTGTCCTGTTGGGTATTTTTTTGTATCAAAGAAATCTGTATCATTCAAGTGACCTACTAAATAACCTCTTTTAACTGAGTCTGTAATATCTAAATCAACAATTGACATCATGTCGATAACAAAAGAACCCGAAACGATATTACCTTCTTTAATATTTAAAGAACCTTCTTGGATATTGATAGTTCCATTGTGACCACCAGATAAAGAATTACCTTCCCAGCTAAGAACAGACTGAGTAGCATCAACTTTGTAAGAATCACCTAATGAATCTGAAAGTACTGTTTGAGCGTCTTGAGTTTCTGTAGCTGTTTGGTTAGAGCAAGATGTAGCAAAAATAATTGCAGCAATTGATATATATAATAATTTCATGGTAACAAAGATGCAAATAGATATTCGTTACAACAAATATCTATTTCCTATCCATATATAACGTTTATTTATAAAGTCTACATTTGTAAAAGTTGCATTACCTGCAGGATTACCACCTGAAACGTGTAAATCACTAAATGCAGCATGTTGATTTACAAAAGCTGCTCCTGTAAAATTAAATGAAACGGGAACAAAAACACTATTCATTTCGTCTTCAATTTCTTTCATTCTAGCTTCATTTGTTGTGTAAGCTAAACAGGTAATTGCACCATGTTCTTCTCCAGAAGATTTCATCAACTTCAAAGAATCTGAGTAACTATTTGTTTTAATAATAAATGATAAAGGGCCAAAACATTCTTCCATATAACCTTGAGATGCATTAGCATCTACAACCATTAATTGAGGTAAAGCAATTCTAGCATCGTTAAATTCGTCATTTGTCACCTGTAATTTAACTTCTATATGTTTTGCGTTACTTCCCAATTCATTAATTTTATTATTGATTCTATCAATTGTAAATTGATTTTGGATGGCCCCTAATGTTGGTGCGGCTGCTTTAGGATTTCCTAACAAATTAGTCAAAGCATTCTGTATTCCTGTAACGCACTCTTCAAAACTTAAATGCCCATTGCTTGTTTGGATACCATCTTTTGAAATATAAATATTTTGCGGTGCGGTACACATTTGACCTGAGTATAATGAAATAGAAAAGGCTATATTTTGGAAAACCTTATCAGCATCGTTAACACTATCAATTAAAATTGAGTTGATTCCTGCTTTTTCAGTAAAACAAACTTTACCTAGACTTTCAATATAATTACCAAAAGCAGAGCCTCCTGTATAATCAATAAGTTTAACACTTGAGTGTTCTGCTAAAATTTTCGTTACAGGATTTTCAATAGAATCTATAGCCATTGAAACAACATCAGGATTAATATTATTTTTAGATAAAACTTTTCTTAATTCCTCAATAAAAATGGCAATAGGGTAAACTGATTTAGGATGTGGTTTTACTATCACAGTATTACCTGTAATTAAACTAGCATACAATCCAGGCACAGTATTCCAAGTTGGGAAAGTAGAACAGCCAATAACTAAAGCAACCCCTTTGGGAATTGGTTTATAATTTTTGTGTAAAGTCAAATCAAACTTCCCTAAATTCTTAGTCCATTCAATTTGTTTCGGATAATAATTAAGTTGTTCGTATCCAGCTGCCAAAACTTCTAAAGCTCTGTCACAAGCGTGTGGTCCTGAGGCTTGAAAACTCATCAGAAAACTTTGACCAGTAGTATGCATTGTCGCATAAGCCAATTCAAAGAAACGTTTACTTACATTTTCCAGTGATTGTGTTAAAATAGTATATTTAGTATCAATATCAACATTTCGCCATTGATTGAAAGCAACAGATGATCTTTCTATTAAATCATTAGCATTTAACTTAGGATAATGAATACCTAAACCTGTTAACATGTAAGGCGACACCTCTTCACCATAAAAATCGGAAGTTGTATCATTAATCAGGAAGTTATAATTAGAATTAAGTTTAGTTTGAAAAGCTAATAAACCTTCACTTTGAGCGGATTCGGGATATGCTTTTGGATTTTCGTTATACTGAGCAAAGTAGAGACGATTTTTGTTTGCATTGATTAATTGTTGCACATTATTCATAGCGCAAATATGCTTAAAAAAACTCAGAAAAAGAAGAGAGAAACGTTCAAAAAAAAACCCCGCTGAATAGCGGGGTTAATTGTAATAATTTTGGCAACGACATACTTTCCCTGTTTTAACACAAGTATCATCTG
>JBBAKM010000009.1:54897-96257 GCA_040403495.1 Bacteroidia bacterium | reverse complement strand
TAAATCATAAAAAAACAAATAATTGAAAAATTTAAATAAATAATCTATTTTTGAATTGTACTAAAAAGGGGGAGCCTACAACTCATTGTTGATTTCAGTGATGGTGTACAAGTCTTTATTTACATTCAAACTGTGAAGTCCGTTGTTTGAAGTAATGTAAAAGCTTGTAAAATAATTATTTACATCAAAAATAGTATTTAGATTGTAAGTTTTAATAAGTTTACCACTGTGGAATACTAACAAACGTTTGTCCTTAGTAATGGTATAAAAGTTATTATTCATTACAAAAGAAAGACAAGATCTTAAGGTATGATTTACACTAGGTATTTTTCTTGTCTTATTAAATAATATAAAACTATCTAGAACTTGATAACAATTGTAATCCTCTGTAATGTAAAACAAATTGGTATCGTCCAAGCTTAACAAATCAATTTTTAACTTTAATTTACCTCCCTTTTTTAAAAAAAATATTTTCTTATCGCTTGTTTCTAAATAATCTACCCCATAAACAAAGCTGTCTATCAATGTTAGTTCAGACTTTTCATTAATCAGAAAAAACTGTTTATGAAAGTTTTTTGCCATTAAATTGCCATTTTTAAGTTTATAAATGACCTTAAATCTGTTAGATTTTATACCTTCAAAATTATTTGAAGTATGATTTTTAAACATGCGACCATCAAAACGGCTTAAACTAGCTTGAGTCGCAATCCATAAAAATCCGTTTTTATCGAAATTACAATCGTTAATAGAATTACTCAGCAATCCATCGGAGGTAGAAAATTTCCTCACTGAAATAGTCTGAGAGACAATATTTAAAGGAACTAAAATCAATAAAAATAAATTTATACAAACTTTTAAAAGGTGCATGTAGATTGTATCAATTTATGTGTATATATCTTATTAACAATTAGATAGCATTAATGTTTGATGTAAATTAAGTTTTATTTATTCAGTATTATTTAAAGAATCATTAAACGTGAATTTTATTATAGACATTAAGCAACAAAATAAGTCGTGTCTTTAAATAATAATTTATTGAGTAACTCTCCTATTGCTTTTCTTTCTTTGAATGTTATTAATTTTTTAAATGAATTATTTTGGTATAACAATATTAAATAATACCGCTTGTATATGTAGTTTGGCAAGCCAAGCATCTTGAACAATATTAATCTTTTATATTTAATGGTAAAGTTAACATCGTCTTTGTTGGTACAACTGTTTAAAGGGAAATAAATATTGAGTATTGCATTTTTAATCAGCTCTTCGTTACTCTCTCTTCTTAAATTAAGCAATAAAGTTAGTTTTACTTTTGTTCTTAGAAACATTATCTAATTAATTAACTACTTGTATTAGGTTGATGGATTCTTTTAATCGAAAATTTAAAAGGACTACAAATGTGACTTGTTGTATGTTTTAAAAACGGGTAAATTTACCAATAGCCACATATACATTGTGAAAGCGCCTATAAAGTTTGTAAAGGCTTTTATTAGGTATAATTAACTAACATTTAATATAATAGGCTTAAGTTAAAACAAATATTGTAATATTCACTCATATCTTCAATAGCAAAAACCATGTTTAGTGATGCCATAAAAATATTTTAACTTTGCATTTTTACTTAAAAGCATAAACCTTGATTATTAATTACTTAGTTTAATATTCGAATTATTTTTTAAATTAAATAAACCAGTTTTGTCATTTATATCTAGCTTTTTATACAATATGGCAATGTGTTTTCTTATTGTGTTTATTGACAATTTCAATTGATTGGCGATACTTTGATAAGTGTGACCCTTCATAAGTAAATCAACTATTTGATTCTGACGTTTGGTAAGTACATTGGTTGCAAAGTTTAAGTTACTTTGATTGACATAATCAAACAAGTGCATAGTGTACAAACGGCTAATATGACACCCTAATAGTTTGACATGAATAAGTGTATTGACAAACTTGTCATTGAAAAAAACATCATCTTCTTCGTGATACAATCCCGTAACACCTTGTCCTATAATATTTATGGTAAAATCCTGTCCTTGGTTTGAACTAATTACAATAATACTCGCCTTAGGATAATTGAGTTTTAAGTTTTTGAGTTGTTCATATTTTGAATTTATTTCGCTTATATTGATGATTATAAACTCAGGATTAAGATTCTGCTCATCCACAGGAGATAAGGCTTCTTCTATTGAAACAAATACTTTTTGCAATTGAAGACTTTTTCCAGAAAACCTAGTTAAAGAAAAAGCAAATGGAGTAAAATCAACTATTAAAACAACTCTGTACACACCACAAAGGACTTTTAAAAAAACGCTTTGTTATAAGCACAATTCACCAACTCAATTAAATAGTTTGTGAATAAGCTCTTATAATTGACAAAAGAAATATGTATTCATCAATTAGTATGCATTATTGCACCCTATTGTGAAAGTTATCTTAAATAAAAACTTTAAGCTTCGGTTTCGTAGTAGATTTTATAAAACTTTCTGCCATTTTCATCGGTACCTTGTTCTATGAGCTCTCTGTTGCCATGAATATAAATATGGAAATTTTTATCGAGCTTGAGGATGCTTTTAAATATACGTGCTTGTTTTTTTACTGCTTGGGCCGAAATTTCAAAACTGTCTGAAAGGTCAACCTCGTGTTCCTGACGGTAATGTTGGTCGAACTTACGGAAAGATTCAATGACATTTTCATTGGCAAAAACCTCTGCTTCAAATTCCTCTTTCTCGAAGGTATCGTGTTTTTTAAAATAATTTACAGAACGGTTCAACAAATCTATTTGGTCGGCTTTACTAACTTCAAAATCTTCTCCCAATTGTTTAGTAACAAACTGTTTGGCAATTCCTAAAAACTGATTGGTTTGGTGAAACTCATTGTTCAACTGCACTATTTCCAAAAAACTGTCTTTCCAATATTGTGCTTCATTTCCTTTGTTTGTACTATCAATGGCTGTGAGTGTATAGCCGCTTTCTGTACCAGTATTAAATATCAAACAAGCTTTGTCTAATTTATTTATATTGACTCCCTTACGACTTTCAATATCAAAACCGTCCATCCTTTGTTCTACTTGTAAAAAAGTATCTTTGTTTTCAGATTTAAACAAACCGATTCCATCCATATAATCGCCATTCAAAACACAATCTCTAAAGTAAACCACATAAAACTCGCCTCCCTTAATTTTGGGATGTACACTTTGGTTGTATAAATGCTTTGCTAGATTTACCGATTGGTCGTACAAAGTTTCAGGATTTTCGAAAACTTTTTTAACACAAGAATAGACCTCGTTTAAGGGCAACTCAATGTCGTGTTTAAATTGATAAAGCTCTTCCGATTTGAATGATGATAGAAAATAATGACTGAGCAAATCCCTTAATTCTTCATTGGTATTGACACTTTTTTTTGATATAAAATAGTCTTCCTCTGCAAATTTATTACCAACTCGGTGGACAAAGAAATTATCAATTATGGCTTCTGAAAATGAAAAATTCATGGAAAATTTTTAAAGATTTAAGGTCATTTTTATAAGAAATTATTCAACTATTACTTGAAAGAGAGATTAACAGTTTAGTTCAATTTTTACATTAAACTTATACTACCAAGCAGGGAACTTACTTGGCTGATATTGGTGCATCATGTTATAAATAGCTATAAAAATATCTTCGGCATTTGGCTTACTGAAATAATCGCCATCGGTACCATAAGCAGGGCGATGTGCCTTTGCAGCTATGGTCAATGGGGCAGAATCCAAATAATTATAACCTCCTTGAATTTCCAATACTTGTTGCATCATATAAGCGGTAGCACCTCCCGGAACATCTTCATCTATAAATACAACTTTGTTGGTTTTTTTCAAAGATTCTACAATCAAATGATTAACATCAAAAGGCAATAAGGTTTGTACATCTATCAATTCGCAACTAATCTCTAATTGTTGCAATTTTTGCATGGCATCTTGAATAATTCTAAGCGTGCTACCATAGCCTACTATAGTCACATCCGAACCTTCTTGTAATATTTCAGGAACCCCTAAAGGCACTGTAAATTGAGCAATATTTTGAGGTAATCTTTCTTTCAATCTGTAGCCATTCAAACATTCAACTACGAGTGCCGGTTCGTCTGCTTGTAACAATAAATTATACATACCAGCGGCTTGAGTCATGTTTCTAGGCACACACACATGCATTCCTCTTACGGCATTAATAATCATGCCCATAGGCGAACCACTGTGCCAAATACCTTCCAACCTGTGACCGCGTGTTCTAATAATCAAAGGTGTTTTTTGACCCCCTTTGGTTCTGTATTGCATAGTGGCAATGTCATCACTCATTATTTGAACGGCATACAACAAGTAATCCAAATATTGGATTTCGGCAATAGGTCGTAACCCTCTCATGGCAGCACCTATCCCTTGACCAATAATACTTAATTCTCTAATTCCTGTATCACTTACTCTGATTTCACCATATTTTTCTTGCATACCGGCAAACCCTTGGTTCACATCCCCAATAGTTCCAACGTCTTCACCAAAGGCTAAAACACGAGGGTCGCGCTCCAAAGCAGCATCAAAACAAGCCAAAACTACTTCCCTACCATCCACCAACTTATCATCGGCGTAAATTGGTTTTACTTCGGTAATATTTAATGCACGATGTGCAGATTCACTGTGTAAATGAGAAGAATAACGTTCGAAATTGTCAACTATAAATTGCTCATAAAATTGTTTTAAAGCAGTTCGTTCAGAAGAAGGTTGTTGAATAGTGGCAATTAACACTTGATTGATAGCCATTCCAATATCTTTACGAATAGCATCTTTGGTTAACTGAAGTGTTTTTACAGCTTCAGCAGCGCTTGGATGGTCAATGGCATTTAAGTATTGAATACAAGTTGCAATGTCTTTTTTTAATGGAGCTAAATAAGCTTCCCAAGCTTGTTTTTTGGCTTGGTTAACATAATCAGTTGCTTCCTTTTCTATTTCATCCAATTCTTGTGCAGTTGCAATATTGGTTTCTTGCATCCATTCACGCATTTTTTTAATACAATCAAAATCTTGTTCCCATTGTAATCTTTCTTTTGATTTATATCTTTCGTGAGAACCTGAGGTACTGTGACCTTGCGGTTGTGTTACTTCAGTAACGTGAATAAGAACAGGTCTGTGTAAAGTTCTAGAATGCTCAACAGCTTCTTTATACACTTGGCACAATTCAGCATAATCCCAACCTTTGGCTTTGTAAATATCTACACCTGGGCCTAATTCATCGGTATGGAAACCACTTAACAATGCGCTAATATTTTCTTTAGTAGTCTGGTATTTTGCAGGGACAGAAATACCATAAGCATCATCCCAAACACTCATCACCATAGGCACTTGCAATACACCTGCGGCATTCATCACTTCCCAAAAACCACCTTCACTGGTACTGGCATTTCCGATAGTTCCAAAAGCAACTTCATTTCCTTGGTTAGAGAAATCGGTATATTGATGTAATTCAGGATTTTGTTTGTATAATTTGGAAGCCAAAGCTAATCCAAGTAAACGGGGCATTTGTCCTGCAGTAGGAGAAATATCAGAACTTGAATTATAGCGGTCTGTTTGCGGCAACCATTGTCCATTGTCATCCAACAATCGAGACCCAAAATGACCATTCATACTTCTTCCGGCACTGTTTGGTTCAGCTTCTAAATCTGTGTGGGCATAGAGTTGAGCAAAGAAGTTTTGAATAGTATTCATTCCTGTGGCAAACATAAAAGTTTGGTCACGGTAATAGCCACTTCTAAAATCCCCTTTTTGAAATGCCTTTGCCATGGCGAGTTGAGCCACTTCCTTACCATCACCAAAAATGCCAAATTTAGCCTTTCCGGTTAATACTTCTTTTCTTCCAATTAAACTAGCTTGTCTACTTTCGTAGGCTAACTTATAATCGCTCAATACTTCTTTTTTGAATGCTTCAAAATCCATAGTCATTTTGTCTTTTGCAATTGGTTTAGACATCATGCAAAAATAAGATTAAAGGTCAATTTAGCAAAACTGAATTTATGGGGTAAAAAACAAGAAGTTAGAACCAATTTTAACAACGCTCGATGTCTTTAGGGGCAAATGAATTTATTTACAGTCATGCTGGAAAAAGTTGCGCATAGGGTTTATAGCTGGGGGACTTTTATTCAGCATGTGATTCCAAATACTTTACCAATTTTTTTTCAATTCTTTGTTTTGCAGCATTTGGAACTTGATGATTAGAAATTAGATTTATTTCTTGGCTTGAGGTTGCTTTTTGATTATACCACTTAGCTAATGTAGATTTTCCAAATTCATTTTTCCATACATAAATCTCATTTTCTTTTATTTTTTGCCATTGTAAATCGTCAAAAGTATTGTCAACCTTAACTTTAAAGTGAATCATTTTACTTTCAAGATTTGTGAAATTGACGTAAAATTCAGACCAGCTATGGTTGTTTTGTGCTACAACTTTCCCCTCAAATCCTAATTTTTTCAACAATGCTACAAAAGCCATTTCTCTTTCGCTACACCATCCAAATGAAGAAAAAGTATCACAATCATTGTTATAATATTGAGGATATTCAGACAATAAATCGGTCAAAAACAAATAAGGCGTTCTGTCAATATCTGCAAATGAGCTATACTTAGAAAAACGAATTGGTGGTTTAGTATCTTTAAGTAATTTATTTGATTTAACGAAGTAAATGGAATGTCGGGGATTATTAGGAACCCAATGCCAAAAATAGGGTATATCTAAAACTTTCGATTGCGAGCAATTATTAGCATTATGGCATGTAAATAAGTCGTGAAGCAGTTGTAAAGTATAAAAATTTTGTTTAATTAAAGTATCCTTATTAGAAAGTTGAAAAGTTTGACAAAACTCAATAAAAGAAGTTGAATCTTTTTGGTGATAATCTTTCCAATGATTAAGAATCAACGCTTGAAAAAACTGAGGAATTGTTGTGGGATTGTTATATTGATATTCTTTAACTAAAATAACAGTGTCATTAACAACAACATTAGTTGATTGTTTGGCAGACGAATTACATGATTGTAATAGGAAAATCGTCAAAAAAAAGGAGTATAAATGAATGAAATTAATAAAATGAAAACGAAAATTAAGATAACTTATTGTTTCATCACTTCTCACTATTTTGTTAAAACGTCCAAAACAAAGCCTATTAAATTGTTACAAAAGTAGCGCATCACTTCCATAAAAAAGTGTAAATTTGCAGTTCAAATTAATTGCAAAAATGAACGGATTTTTTAAAATACCAACCGCTATCAACGAGACTGTATTGGATTACGCAGCAGGAAGTAAAGAGAAATTAGAATTAAAAAAAGCTTTGGCAGAGGGTCGCAGCCAAGTAATAGATATTCCAATGTACATCAATGGTAAAGAGGTAAAAACTGGAAAAACACAAGCCATATTTCCACCGCATGACAGACATCATCAAATTGGCGTATTTCACCGTGGGGATGCTGAACATGTTCATTTAGCTATTGAGGCGGCTCTTGCAGCAAAACCAATGTGGGAAAACATGCCTTGGGAACAGCGTGCTGCTATTTTCCTTAAAGCGGCTGATTTATTGGCAGGACCATACAGAGCAAAGATGAATGCTGCAACAATGTTAGGCCAGTCGAAAAATGCTTATCAAGCCGAAATTGATGCGGCCTGTGAGTTAATAGACTTTTTAAGATTCAATGTTCAGTACATGTCAGAAATATATGCTGACCAACCTTCGGCAAATAGTAAAGGCATTTGGAATAGATTAGAACACCGACCATTAGAAGGATTTACTTTTGCACTTACTCCATTTAACTTTACGGCAATTGCTGCAAATTTACCAAGCAGTATGGCAATGATGGGTAATGTTGTCGTATGGAAACCAGCCTTTACTCAAATATATTCTGCCAAAGTCATTATGGATTTATTCAAAGAAGCTGGTTTGCCGGATGGAGTAATCAATATTGTTTATACAGATGGTCCAACCACTGGAGACATCATTTTTAAACATCCTGATTTTGCAGGCATACATTTTACTGGTTCAACAGGTGTTTTCCGTTCTATGTGGAATGCTATTGGAAGTAATATTCACTTATATAAAACCTATCCACGTATAGTAGGCGAAACAGGAGGTAAAGACTTTGTTTTGGTTCATGCTAGTGCTGATGTTGATACCACAGTAGCTGCATTGGCACGTGGTGCTTTTGAATACCAAGGACAAAAATGTTCTGCTGCATCAAGAGCTTATATTCCAAGTAACTTATGGAATGCTATTAAAACAAAATTGGTAGAAGAAGTAAAATCAATGAAGGTTGGACCTACTGAAGATTTTACAAATTTTGTAAATGCAGTTATTGATGAAAAATCATTTGATAAATTAGCTGGATATATTGACAACGCCAAACAAGACCCTAATGCTGAAATTATTGTTGGTGGCACCTATGATAAAAGCAAAGGATTCTTTATTGACCCAACGATTATAGTGGCAAAAGAACCTCATTATGTCACCATGTGCGAAGAGTTGTTTGGGCCAGTTTTAACCTTATATGTTTACAATGAGAATGAATTTGAAAAAGCTTTAGAATTGGTTAATACAACCAGTGAATATGCTTTAACAGGAGCTATAATTGCACAAGACCGTTATGCAATTACTCAAGCTACTGAATATTTAAGACATGCTGCAGGTAATTTTTATATTAACGACAAACCAACTGGAGCTGTTGTAGGTCAACAACCTTTTGGTGGAAGCAGAGCAAGTGGTACTAATGATAAAGCTGGTAGTAAAGCTAATTTGTTAAGATGGACTAGCACTCGCACTATCAAAGAAACTTTGGTTCCCGTTAAAGACTACCGTTATCCTTTTTTACAGGAAGCATAAATGACAAAGCAAGATAAACAAGTGCTTTACGAACAGCTTTTGATAGAAGTTGATGCAGTTATTGATAGTAATATTTCTTGGATTGGAAATTCAGCTAACTTATGTGCCTTAATTTATGCTAAATTCAAGCATTCGTGGTGTGGTATATATTTCATAAACACCAATAATCAACTTGAACTTGGACCTTTTGTAGGTCCTGTTGCTTGCACTTTAATAGCCCATGGCAAAGGCGTGTGTGGTACAGCTTGGAAAGAGCAAAAAACCATTATTGTACCAGATGTTCATCATTTTGAAGGGCATATTGCCTGTTCTGCGGCTAGTAATTCAGAAATCGTTGTTCCTATATTCAAAGGCGAAACTACCGTTGCTGTGCTTGACATAGACAGTGTAGAATTCAATACTTTCGATGAAACAGACCAATTGTATTTAGAGCAATTGGTAAAAAGACTTTCATTTTAACCATTTTAATCATTATAAACTACCTATTTAAAAAAAATGACGTTTTTTTATGGTATTAATAACTCAATAAGCGATTAATACCAGCTCGATTTTTGATGCTATACATCTAATAATCAACAATATAACACCTATTAAAAAATTCAATTTTTTTTTGCAAAAGGAGTGTGTACTTCTATATTTGAACTACTAAATCAGACTTTTTAACTAAATCACAAATTTATGAGAAACAAACTATTGTTTGTAATATGTTTGGCTATCTCTTATGTTCAAGCTCAAACAGAAACCCTACCTTCTGGTTCGTATATTGTTGATATGGGCATAGTTCCACAAACAATTGGCAATGGGTTAAAACCTTATGGCATGGTTTACGACTTGGTTACAAACTACAACGTACCCGTTAAGTGGGTTATTAGGCCCAACAAACCAAAAGACAGTTTTGATTTTATTCATAATGGTGTAAGGTACAAAGGTGGACCGTTTGTTATTCCAAAAACAAGTATAACTAATTCCGTATTATCACGAATTAATTACTGGGCGACACAAGGCGTAGAAATGGATACCTCAATATCTAGTTTTAATGTCAACGTTTATCGTACATTCAAATACATGCCCAATTGGACCATCAACAATGACAATATATCTCTAGCTACAATTTTTTTTACACAAGCAGGTATTCCAAGCACCTCCTATAATTTTAAGTTACCAGCAACATTAGGACCATGTGATGATATTTTTGTGATGCCACATTCCGATCCAACTTGGGCTACACATAACAACCTATTAAATTGGAATACCAATTACAAAGGTGCAATATGGTCAGCTTGTCATGCGGTAAGTGTTTTGGAAGGGATTACAAATCCTTCAAATTCTGCTATCCAATTAAATTTTTTGAGTAACACAGGTTTAATTAATTATACCAGTCACTCCGATGGAACACCACCATTTAACTATTATTTCAATAGAGCGTCTTACAATGGTTCTCCTATTTCCTCAAGACCAGATGATGCTGTTTTTCAGATGATAGGTACACACGATGGGGCTCATAACAATGGTTCAGAAAGAATATTTATACCAAGGACTGGAACAGGTGGTGGTTGGCGCAATACTACCAAAATAGTTTGTTTTGACTCTACACAAGCAAATGTTACAGGAATACCACACGGACCTGCAGCACTTTCATTGTATGGTAGAGGATTTGGATTGAGCAACAGTGGTTTAGTAATGTACCAAGGGGGACACAATATTGCTGAAACAAGAGTTGGTTCAAGCCGTTTTGTAACTTCAGATAATGTGACAGCTGTAAGACAATTTTTGAACTTTAGTTTTGTCGCTATGGAAGATAAAAATCCAAGTTTATTTTCATCCTCTGTACCAAGTGTAATGAGTTATAGTAGCACTTATGGATTGAGTGTTAATGCTAGTTCACCTGTATCAGCCACATTGAATTATCAGTGGAATGCAACTTGCGGTGGCACTTTTTCAAATCCAAACGCTGCAAGCACCACCTTTACACCTGATACAACGGCTGATTCTACTTGTACGATTCGTTGTGTGGTAACAGATGCTTGCAATAGAATAATAGTGAGTGAAAATATCGTTCATGTATATGCGTCGTTACCATTGAATTTATTAAAATTTGTTGGCGTTAAAAAAGGCTATCAGCATCATTTAAAATGGACTTCTACAGCCGAGGAAAAAATGAAATCCTATGTTATTTTAAGATCAATAGATGGAGAAAATTTTGAAGAAATAGCCCAAGTAAAACCTAATAATAAATTCAGCTTAAGCGATTATGAATACACGGATGTGTGTTATCAACAGCAAGATTATGTTTATTATCAATTAAAAATGATTGACAATGACAATAGTTATAGACTAAGTGATGTTATTGAGTTAAATTTTAATCAAGTGCATTCAGACATAAAATCAATACAGCCAAATCCTGCCCAAGGAGAGCTTACAATAGAAATCAAATTTTCTGCCAGTCAATTTAATCGTTTTTATGTTACAGATATTCAGGGTAGAATTGTGAAAGAAGTAATGGATTTACAAAGCCAACAGAAACAATTTAAATTAGACATAAACGATTTGAATAGTGGCTTATATGTGGTTTCTATCATCAAGAAAAATGGCGAAAAAGTAAGTGCAAGATTTTCAAAGCAATAACTACAAAAAAAGGTAATCACCCAAAACGTCATGTTTAGATAACAAATATCAAAAACATGACGTTTTTTTATGGTAGTTAATACTTAATGAGCGCTTTATACTAAGATAAATTAAAGGATTAACAATCTATTATTCAGCATTTTAACATTAATTAAAACTTTTTTATTTTTTATAAAATAGTACAAAATGATGCTATAATTGTAATACTAAATTACATTAACAGATTACCGTTTTATGAACAACAATTTTTACAAGTATTGGACGTTCCTGTGCCTTTATTATTTTACTAGCTTTGGCCACCTTATTTTTGGTCAGGTTGGTTTTATGGGTGCAGGTAATATTACAGGAAGTAATATTGATGTAAACACCCGCACTTACTTAACTTCAGATGCCACTATTGGCAGCACCTCCATTACTGTGAATAACAGTAGTTTATCTGGATCAGTGTTTAGTGGCAATTTGTCATCTGGAGATTTAATCCTCATTATTCAAATGCAGGGCGCTACAATAAACATTGCAAATAATGCAAGTTATGGCGCAATTACCAATTACAACAGTGCGGGATTGTATGAATTCAGATGTGTTAGCAGTGTCCCCAACTCAAGCACAATAAACTTTAATGTGCCTTTGGCAAACAACTATTCATCGAATGGAAAAACACAAGTCATTAGAGTTCCTAGATACACAACATTTAATTTAGCGACAGGTAATTCAATAAGACCAGCTACTTGGGATGGGAATAGAGGAGGAATAACAGTAATAGAAATTGGAGGAAACGGATCAATTAATGGCACTATAGATGCATCAGGTAGCGGATTTAGAGGTGGCGCAAATGACAATACAACACAGCCTGCGTCAATGAATATAACCTCTTTCTATTCGAGCAATGTAGCAGATGGAGGAAGAAAAGGAGAGAGTATTGCAGGAGGTGATGTTGATTATGATGCTTTAGGGGGAAGATATGGAAGAGGAGCACCCGCTAATGGAGGTGGAGGAGGAAATTCACACAATGCTGGCGGAGGTGGTGGTGCAAATGGAGGAGTAATATCTGCTTGGAATGGATTGGGCAATCCAAATAACGGACCAACTGGATGGACTACTGCTTGGAATTTAGAAGGGGGCACATTTTCAGCTAACACTTCCTCGGGCGGTGGCAGAGGAGGCTATACTTTTTCAGCAGATAATAGGAATGCATTAACAACCGGACCTGGAAATTCTACATGGGGAGGAAACAGTAGAAGAAATTTAGGCGGCTATGGAGGAAGACCATTGGCTTTCAGTAATACAAGAATATTTTTTGGTGGCGGCGGAGGTGCAGGTGATGGTAATAATTCAGCTGCAACAGGCGGTGCAAATGGTGGTGGAATGGTTTTAATTCTTTGTTATGGCAATTTATCAGGAAGTGGCGTAATCACGTCAAGTGGAGGAAACTCACCTAATACAATGGCGGGTCACAATGATGCTCCTGGTGGTGGTGGTGGTGGTGGCACAATATTACTTAGTGTAAATGGAACTATAGCAAACACACTTAATCTTCGGGCAAATGGCGGTAGTGGAGGTAATCAATTAATAACTAATAATGAAGCAGAAGGACCAGGAGGCGGAGGCGGTGGAGGCACTATTTCTATCTCCAATGGTAGCCCAACAAGAGTAGCAAATGGAGGAATTAACGGAACTACAACATCTCCTTCTTTAACTGAATTTACTGCCAACGGCGCTACAAGAGGTGGTACAGGAACAACCAATGGTTTATTTAGTGTTGCATCCATTATTGACCAACCTATTTCATCTGCCACGGGTTCTGACACTTATTGTGGACCGTATGAATTACATGCACAATCTACGAGTGAACACTCTTCTGGCACATGGATTATTGTAAGCGGTTCGGGGGGCACTATTAGTGATATTCACAATCCTAATGCCACCTTTACAGGCGATTCATTAAGTACTTATAGACTTGTTTGGCAAATAGACAATAACATTTGTCAAACCATTAGAGATACCTTTATTTTAACTCCTTTTTGTGTGCCCTTACCCGTCAAACTAATTTCATTTGAAGCCTATCAAGTTTTGAATCAGCATTATATAGAGTGGCAGGTAGCCGATGAAATGGACATTGCTAAATATGAGATTATGGTTTCTTATGATGGCATCAATTTTAATCCAATAGGCGATATTTCAGCATTAAATAATACCAATTCAATAACACACTACGATTTTATAAACACACAACATCTTGCTTCTAAGTCGACCTATTACCAACTTAGGGTCACTGAAAACAGTGGATTAGTTACCTTTAGTAATATTGTACAATTAGAACACAGCAATACTCAAAATGGAATAAAGGCATTGTATCCTAATCCAACTCAAAAAGTATTAAATTTATTGATACAGGGTCAATTACAAACTTATGAAACTATCTTAATTACTGATATTCAGGGAAAAACTATCCAGGAAATCAATTTAAGTCAATTTAGCGAACAATTGATAAAAATAAACACCGAAGAATTACAAAAAGGGTTTTACAACATCCAATTGGTAAAGAAAAGTGGTTTAAGGTTTCATTCAAAATTTGTAAAAGACTAGTCGTAATAGCGATATTAAACATTGAAACGAGCGGGTTATTACCAAAACATTTTATTACCTTTGCCTGTTAGAGATTTATTGTGGCAAAACAAAAACAAATCGTCATAAAAGGCGCTCGCGTACATAATTTAAATAACATTGATGTTGAAATTCCGTCTGGAAGTTTTACAGTTGTAACAGGTGTTTCCGGTAGTGGTAAAAGCAGTTTGGTTTTTGACACATTGTATGCCGAGGGGCAGCGTAGATATGTTGAAAGTTTAAGCAGTTATGCCCGTCAATTCTTGGGACGAATGAACAAGCCTGAGGTTGATTTTATAGATGGATTAGCTCCTGCTATAGCCATAGAACAGAAGGTAAATACCAGAAATCCAAGAAGTACTGTTGCTACTAGCACCGAACTTTACGATTATCTTAAGCTTTTATTTTCCAGAATTGGTAGAACCATTTCACCCATCAGTGGCAATGAGGTTAAAAAACACAGCACAGATGATGTTATTGATGTAATAAAAACCTTTTCGCATGAAGAACCTTTTTTGATTTTAGCGTCTATAAAGCTAGAGAAAAAACAAGTTAAAGAACAGTTACAATCATTTATTCAACAAGGTTTTGTGCGATTGATGACTGATGGAAAAATAGAAAAAATTGCTGACATTATAGCTGGCGATACTTTTTACAAACAAACACATTATTTGGTGATTGACCGTTTGGTGATTGACCATGAAGACGATGATTTTTACAGTCGAGTTGCAGACTCAGTAGAGAGTGCTTTTTGGGAGGGACATGGCAGTTGCCATCTTTTTTACGAAGGGCAGTATTATATGTTCTCTAATAAGTTTGAAGCAGACGGAATGACTTTTGAACTTCCGACCAAAGATTTTTTAAGTTTCAACAACCCCTTGGGCGCATGTAAAACCTGCGAAGGCTACGGACAAATCATTGGTATTGATGAGGATTTGGTTATTCCTGACAAACATTTAAGTGTTTATGAAGGTTGCGTAGTTCCTTGGCGTGGGGAGATAATGTCTGAGTGGAAAACTGATTTTGTAAAAGATGCCATGAAATATGACTTTCCTATTCATCGCGCCTATTATGACTTAAATGAAAAGGAAGTTAAATTACTGTGGGAAGGCGCTAAAGGCGTTAGAGGATTGAATGAATTTTTCAAAAACTTAGAGGAACAAGCTTATAAAATTCAATACCGTGTGATGTTGAGTCGTTACCGAGGTAAAACTTTATGTCCCGACTGCAAAGGAACTCGACTAAGAAAAGATGCTTCGTATGTGAAATTAGTAGCGAGTAATGTTTCAGAACAAGTGCCGCAATACCGTAGCATACAAGAAATATTACTTATGCCTGTTTCAGAGGCCCATGCTTATTTTCAGCAAGTTGAACTGTCGGAATTAGACCAAAAGATAGGAAATAGAATTTTGATTGAGGTTAAAAACAGAATTAACTTTTTAGTTAATGTTGGTTTGGGATATTTAAGTTTAAACAGACTGAGTAATAGTTTGAGTGGAGGAGAATCTCAAAGAATCAATTTGGCGACCTCATTGGGCAGTAGTTTAACGGGCAGTTTGTATATTTTAGACGAGCCTAGCATTGGTTTACATCCGCGCGATACCTTACATTTAATTTCTGTTTTAAAAGATTTACAAGCCATAGGTAACACCGTAATAGTAGTGGAACATGAGGAAGAAATGATGAAAACTGCTGACCGAATTATTGACATAGGTCCGGGTGCGGGTATTTATGGAGGAAATCTTATCTTCAATGGTGTTTATGATGATTTATTAAAAGATAAAAACAGTTTAACGGGTCAGTATTTGAGTGGTGCTTTAAAGATAGAATTACCATCAAAAAGACGACAATGGTCGAACCAAATTCGAATAATTGGGGCGCGAGAAAACAATTTAAAATCGATAGAAGTTGGTTTTCCTTTGCAAGTAATCACCTGTATTACAGGAGTAAGTGGAAGTGGGAAAACTACCTTAGTGAAAAATATTTTGTACCCTGCACTAAGTAAAGCTTTGGGTGATTACACAGGTTCAAAAACAGGCAAACATGAAAAAATAACGGGTGATATTGACCGACTGAAGTCGATAGAAATGGTGGACCAAAATCCAATTGGAAAATCGAGCCGTAGCAATCCTGTAACTTATTTAAAAGCTTACGACAGTATTCGCGATTTATATGCAGAATTACCTTTGTCAAAAGCCAAAAAACTAAAGCCTTCTCATTTTTCTTTCAATGTGGACGGTGGCCGTTGTGAGCATTGTAAAGGGGAGGGTGATGTAACCATTGAAATGCAATTTATGGCTGATTTGATATTGCCATGTGAACATTGCAAAGGAAAAAGGTTTAAAGATGAAATATTAGAAATTACTTATAAAGATAAGAACATCGCAGACCTATTAGAATTGACTGTTGATGAAGCAATGAAATTTTTTGAAGATGAAAAAACCATTCTCAATAAAATAGAACCTCTCCAAAGTGTTGGTTTAGGATATGTAGCTTTAGGACAGTCGAGCAATACATTGAGTGGCGGAGAAGCTCAAAGAATAAAATTGGCTACATTTTTATCCAAAGGCAATTCAAAAGATCAGCACACCTTGTTTATTTTTGATGAACCTACCACAGGATTGCATTTTAACGACATCAAAAAACTATTAACTTGTTTTGATGCACTAGTAGCAAAAGGGCATTCTATCATTATTATTGAACACCATCCTGATGTCATTAAATATGCAGATTGGGTAATTGACTTAGGTCCTGAGGGAGGTGATAAAGGGGGACATTTGGTTTTTGAAGGAACCCCCGAGGATTTGATTAAATGTGAAGGAAGTTACACTGCCCATTATTTAAAAGACAAACTTAACTGATAGAATTAATGCGATTATTCATAAAACCAACTTTTGTTATTCCTTTTGTTGTTTTTATAGTTTCACTGTTATTCGCCTACTTTTTTTCACACTTAGGTAATTGCAATTTACCAATTTATCAATGTTTCAACAGATGGGACAGCGGTTTGTATTTGGATATTGCCAAACAAGGTCATACCCTTTTTCCATGTGATTATTCAGTACTTTCTCCTGAGGAACACATTCAGTGGTGTGGCAATGCCGGTTGGGCACCATTGTATCCCTTTTTAATCAGAATTTTTTCTACCATATTCCAGATTGACTATGCCATTTGTGCTTGGTTATTAACTCAAGTGTTTTATTTCTTGTTTCTTATTGTCATTGCCCAATTAATGGTTGAGTCTTATGCATTCAAGAATTGGTTATTGGTTTTTATGGCAAGTATAGTCCCAGGACATATCTATGCACAAGCCTTGTTTCCAATGTCATTAACAATTTTTTGCATTAGTTTGTTATTTTATGGAATGCTGCATAAACGTTTCCTATTGGCTGGTATTGCGGGTTTTTTTGCAGTATTGTCATATAGTATAGGGTTTTTACTAATTGCATCTTTAGGTTTCTATTTTATTACTGACCTAATTATAAACAAGCGCAAAATTGAATTAAGAAAACATTTCACTGTCTTAATTCTAACTTCTTTGGGGTTTGTCTCTTTATTACTCTACGATAACATAAGCACAGGACATTGGGATGCATTATTTTTAATACAAAAAAAGTATGACCATCATTTACAAAATCCATTTGTTTTACTTAAGCAGCACATCGAACGACTATGGGAATATCGCAATGAAATTAAAATATGGATAGAAATTCAAACCCTTTTTACTTGCATAAGCGTAATTTCCTTAGTCATTTATCTATTTTTAAAGTCAAAACTTGACAAACCATTGATTTTCTTTTTTATAGCATTTGCAATGCTGATGTGGTTTATGCCGTTTTCTATCAATTTGGATGTGGCACTCTATCGCAATATGATAGTATTAACTCCATTAATCTTTTTACTTAAAGAATTAAAAATCAAATACCTAATACTGATTGGATTGATATGGTTGACTTTTTCCATTCCAATGGGATATTTATTTATAAAAAGTGTGTTAGTGTAATGAAAACATCAAAAGTAATTATTATTGTGTTTTTTGGATTGGTTTTTCAAAATTGCAAAACCAAAAAATTAGCTTTTGATAAGACTGAAAATAATATTAACAATTACATTAGTTATAACAACTCATTAAATTATAATTCAAACACTTATAATATAACAAATAAAACAGAAATTACATCTAATTCTAGCAACAAACCACGTCAAGTGAAGTTAGAGTCTTCTTTAATGAGATTAAGTGGTTTTTGTGCCGTTGTTAGTGTTATCACCAACGACAAGCAAACTGGACAATGGGTTGTTGGTGATAACACCAACAACGGCTTAAAAGAAGTAGTTACATATCAAAAAGAAAACGAACGAATAAAAACAGGTCCAATAAAAACCATTCGCAAAGGATTTGTCATTATTGCCACATTATTACTCATTACAGCCATTTTATTATTGTTTTTTGCATTACTGAAGTGGCAGTCTATTTATTTATTATGGAGTTCTATTAGTGCAGGGATTAGTTATGTACTTTTTAAACTAGGCAAAAAACGATTTAAAACAGATTGGGTAGAAGCAGACAGAAAACAATTGAAAAAATTAAAGAAATCGGCCTTATTAGTTGGTTTGATTTCAGGATTTATTTACTTAATAACGTTGGTTTTTTAAGATATTTTCAAAACAAAGCTGATATAAAAATTCTATTTATATTCTCATTGTGCCGTTGTTGGTCTCGGCTTAATAATAATTGTACTATTGTATTATTTTACAAGCAAGGCACTTTTATATAAGGATGAATAACATTCACGCTTTACGTCTTGTAATAATCTCCCCAGCTGTCATGTCGACGAAGGAGACATCTTTTCCCGACAGCTTTTCGAAAACTCTCTTTGTATTTATTCATTCAATAAATTTCGGTTTTACTACTAAATTTTCATTTAATTCATGTCTTTTTATTCCAACTTTTTTATGGGAAAAAAGTAGGCAACTTAGCAAAGCTAACTCACGAATTCAAAAAAAACAGACACAAATGAGTAAAAAGCCCACCACGAATGAATCCCGCAGTACTGCGGGACTACAAATTTGCCTTAACTCACACACCAGCTCTGCATGGCTGTCAAATTTATGTTTCGCGCCATTCGTGGACGCCTCCGCACAATTTACGTTTTAAACCCCCAAAAACCACCGCATTGAATGGAACGTTGGAAACCCAAGAAAGATTTTTGATTTGGTGATATTTACAAAGCATGTTCCCGTGCGGCTGTGGTCCAGCCAATGCGTGAAAATTCCCTTTTGTGGATAGGCAGCCGAGAGTGCAGCCACAAAAACGGAATTTTTGATTGGGTGGTGGTTTTTGTTTCTTTTAACATTAAAAGAAAAAAAATTTCAAACCATTATAAAATTGTATTCGAAGATGAAAACTTAACTTAAATGTTAGCGGTTCTTACTCCCCTCTTCTTCGGAGAGGGGTCAGGGGGTGAGGCCTCCCCGGCTTTTCGGAAATTCCACACTCAACAAAGAAAATAAAATCCTTGAGCTTACAATATTGTATTCGGTTTTACTACTAAATTTTCATTTACTTCATGTCTTTTTATTCTTACTTTTTTATGGGAAAAAAGTAAGCAACTTAGCAAAGCTAACTCACGAATTCAAAAAAAACAGACACAAATGAGTAAAAAGCCCACCACGAATGAATCCCGCAGTACTGCGGGACTACAAATTTGCCTTAACTCACACACCAGCTCCCCAAAGCTGTCAAATTTATGTTTCGCGCCATTCGTGGACGCCTCCGCACAATTTACGTTTTAAACCCCCAAAAACCACCGCATTGAATGGAACGTTGGAAACCCAAGAAAGATTTTTGAATTTAGAATTTAGATTTTCGTTATGGTGGTATTTATAAATCTTAGTTAACAGTGCTTCACAAAGCACACTCCCGTGCGGGTGGGTTTTGTGCTGTTGTTGGTCTCGGCTTAGCCGAGATCAACAACAGCTTAATAATACAGTGTTAATTGTACTATTTTACGCGTAAGGAATTGGAAATCAGAACGAAGCTGATATAAAATTCAATATAAATTCATATTAAATCAATTGTAGTATTTTTATTAAATACTTGCAATAAATCAAGAATAAATTACTTTTAATCCCATGTGTATTCAATGATCTCAAATCTTCCTGATTCATTAATTTTTTGCTTTTCCACCCTGAGGCGCTAATACCGCCATCTCTCATAAAAACACTGACATAGGGAGTGTAATGGACCCTAGTTTTATTAAGTTTTACTACTCTCAACAACCAATCAAAATCGCCACTTATGCGGTAAGAAATATCAAAATAACCAACCTTTTGCAAAACCTCTTTACTGACAAAAAACCCTGGATGTGGTGGCTGAATTCCAAATCTAAACTGCCATAATTTGAAAGCATTTGCTTTGTACTTTCTGAAAGGTTTGTCGAATTGATTGTCTTTGAATATATGAACAGACGAAGAAACTGCCTCTACTTGTTGGTTCACAAATTGATTGACAATATCAGAAATCACCTTGGGATGCGCATATTTATCATCTGCATGCAAACAAGCAATAATATCACCGTTGGCTTTCATAAAACCCTTGTTTAAGGCATCATACAATCCTTTGTCTGGCTCACTGGTTAAGTGTATTTTGTCAGAATCAAAAGATTTAACAATCTCTAATGTTTTGTCTTTTGACGCACCATCAATAATAATATACTCTATGTTTGGATAATCTTGATCCAAAACAGACTGAATGGTATCGCTGATTGTACTTTCAGCATTATAACAAATGGTAACTATACTAACTTTCAAACTATTTTATTATTCTATCTTTAACTACTTGCGCTGGATTTCCTCTGTAGATTTTATACGGCTCTAAATTTTTAGAAGCAACGCTCATGACACTCAGAACACTGTGTGAACCACAGGTAACATTGGGACCAACCAAACTTTTTGCACCAATCCACACGCCTTCTTCGAGAACAATGGGACCAGTCATTAAATCGAATTGGGTCGAAGTGAAAGAATGATTACCACAAAGCAATAAGGCTCCTTGAGAAATGCATACGTTATCACCAATTTTTACATAGTCTAAATTGTCTATCCAAACCTCCTCACCTATCCACACGTGATTGCCTATTTCTAATTTCCAAGGATACTTAATATTAACGTGAGGTTTAATAAGAACTCCTTTTCCTACTTTAGCACCAAAAAGTCTTAAAAAGAACGACTTAAGCGCGTAGGAATGGATAAAAGATTTGAAAAAAAGAGTATTTACAACGTACCAAAAAACTCTTTTTAAAACCGGAGCACCTGTTTTAAAATGACTATTATTGAAAGTATCTAATTGCGTTGTTTTAGACATTGTTAGTATTGCAAATGTAATTAAGAAAATACTTGTGTGTATGTTTCTTTAAAATTATTTATTTCGAAATATTGGGTTGCTTTATTGTAGGCGCCTTGTTGCCACTCTGTATATTCTGCTTGACTTAATTGATTAAAAAACTGCAATTCTTCTAGCAAAGACAGACTATTTGTTGGTTCAATTTCCACTCCGGCTTTTTCAGATTTAATGCCTTTCCAAGGCGTATTATTTCCGATTATAACAGGCGTTGAATAAGCAAAACTTTCAAAAATGGCATGACCAAAGTTTTCTCCTAAACTTGGCAAAACCAAAATATCGTGATTTAAGAACAATGCTTCTATTTCATGGTGCGGGCAGTGTTGAACGTGAGTCATTTGAACACAGTTAGGAAGTAATTTACATTCCTTTTCAAATAAATCGGCATATTGTTTTTCATTAAATGCCCCACAAAAGGTAACGTTCACTGTAAAAGAAACTGACTGCAATGCCTTTACTAGAGTGATAGGATTTTTTTCGGGTGATATTCTCCCTAAAAACAATAATCTAAGTGTGTCTTCATTCTTTTTAAATACTTTAGGCGTAAAAACAGAAGGTGTAATCGGTAAATTGGGCAATAATCTTACACTAGTTTGGGGACCTAAAACCCTTTTTATTAAAGAAACTTCTTCTTCCGAACTTGCCAACATTGTTTTACTTTTATACAAACCTAATCCTCTTACAAATGCTAAAAACAACTGTTTTTTAATAGGCTTTACAGACAAAGCAGAGGCATGTAACATTCCTCTAACCGCAACATAGCTTTTGGAAACACCAAAAATCATGGCAAAAAAAGCAGGTAGAAAACTGAAATAAATTGAAAATAATCCATTAATTAATAATCTATTTGATTTATTAACCTTCACTAATTCTTTAATTTTTTTGTAAGTAATTTGTTCCTTACTTAAATACAACACTTCAACCCCTTCCTGAACCTTTGTCCAAACATTACTTTCTAAATTTTCATAAGGGGTAGATGAATTATAATCAGTATTTCGGGTTACTATTTTAATATGGAATTGACTGTTTAAAAGTTGAGCCAACTGATACACGGATTGAATGGGACCTCCCGCTTTGTATCCCGGCACATACCAGTCAGTAAATATCAGTAAATGTGGTTTATCAGTCATGATGTATGTCGTTATTGTGCAACCAATGTCCTAAAATAGTTAAAGACCAAATCATATTCCATCTTACATTGTGCTTGTTTTGAAAATAAGAATTTACGTAAAAATCTACAGATGTATTGTTTAAAATATTTTGTTTTTTAAGTTTATCAATTCCTTCCAATACAAAGGGTTTAAGTTCAGTTTTCATCCATTTCTCGTAGGGCAATACAAATCCCATTTTTTTTCTTGAAACGATTTCATCGGGGAGTAAATCTCCCATTGCATCTACTAACAATTGCTTTGGTTTTGCTCCTATTTTATACTGATCGGGTAAACTCAAGACATATTCAATCAATTGGTAATCCATAAAAGGCTCTCTTATTTCGAGAGCGTGTGCCATTCCCATTTGATCAGTATCTCTCAACAAAACTGGCATTAAATATTTATTCCACTCAAGGATAGAAACATCCGAAAGTGAATGAATTGGCGATCCATTATCATCTGCACTCATTGGCTTATTGAGCAATTGTTTAAGTTGTCTTTGAGAAAACAATTGTTTGGTCGCTTTATACAAATCAATAGGACTCATGTCCGACTTCAACCATTCAATTTTACGTTCCAAGGAAACGTCTTTTTTAATGAGATTGATGGCATTGACCATTAAAACTCTCAAAAACTTAGGTATTCGTTTAATCCAAACATATTTATCGTGATAAATGGAGTGAAACACTGGATATCCTGCAAACCATTCATCACCACCCACTCCAGAAAGTGCCACTGTTATGCCTGCGTTTTTGGTTGCCATAGAGACCACATAAGCATTGAGTCCGTCTATACTAGGGTGATCCAATGCCTTAACAGCCTCAGGTAAAACTTTCAAGAAATCTTCAGGCAACAATTTTATTTCAGTATGTTTGGTTTGGTATAAATCTGCTATTTTTTTGGCAAAAGGTGCTTCAGAAAAAGCTTCATCTGCAAAACTGATATTGAAAGTATTTGGCTTATTTCCACATTCATGCATAGCAGCTACAATAGCACTGCTGTCTATACCACCTGACAGAAAAGCACCTAAAGGCACATCGGCCATCAATCGCTTGTCAACTGACTTAAAAAACAAGTCCTTAACCCTTTCAACTGCTTCTTTGTAAGTATCTGTGTTTTTATTGAATTTGTCTATTGACCAATAAGTATGTTGAGTGATTTTGTCACCTTGTATTTCAAGATAAGTGCCTGCTTGTAATGATTTTATACCATTTACTAATGTTTCATGCGATGTTACGGTATGGAAAGTCAAAAAATCACCCAAGGCATTTTCATTGATCTGAAAAGCAGTATTTTGCCCCTTCATTATGGTCCTGATTTCAGACGCAAAACTAAGTTGGTGATGCTCATTAACATAATAGTACATTGGCTTAACGCCTAATCTATCTCTTATTAAAAACACTTTATCTGCCACACAATCATACAAAGCAATAGCATACATGCCGTCTAAGTGTTCAACAAAGGAAATACCCCACTTTAGGTAAGCTGCTAAAATTACTTCCGAGTCGGTTTGTGTTTTGAAATCGTAGTCTGTTAAGCTTGCTTTAAGGGTTTTGAAATTATAAATTTCACCATTAAACACCATTACAACTTGTTGATTGTTCGACCACATGGGTTGGTGACCAAGAGAAGACAAATCTATAATAGAAAGGCGGGTTTGCGCCAATGCAACTTTGTCATTTAACCATATTCCATCGTCATCGGGACCACGGTGTTTCATCGCTGAAACCATTTTTTTGATGTCAATAGCGGCTTGTGACTGCTCTTTAAAATTAATAATTCCGCTTATTCCACACATGCCGTACTGTTATAAATTTGATGGATAGATTTTGACCACATTTGTTGTGTTAATTTCAAACCATTTAGGTAACTATTTTCTGCCATTTGCCATAATTCATCCTCACTTTTATTCATTATTTGTTCCAATGCACTTTGCAATTCCGCTTGATTCAAAGGACTAAAAGAATAGCCATTACTCAAATCGAGAAACAATGAGGCTGCACCTACTTTATTGCTTAAAATAAGAGGCAAAGCAGACAAACTCATTTCGTGAACTACTACACCCCAAGGTTCGTAAACACTAGGCAATACAAAAACACCTGCTTTCATAATCTCCTCTTTCATATTTGATGGTTGAACAAAACCGTGATGAAAAATAGATTCATGTTCCATACGCTCCTCAAATAAATGACCTAGTCCATAGCAATGAAGTTCCCATTTATTGGTTTGTTTCGCATTGGCATTGATAAATGCTTGCCACAAAGTATTTAGATTTTTCTGTGGAATATAGCGCGCCACACTGATTAAAGTTTTGGGATAAACGCTGTCTTTACTTGCAAGTTTTTGCTCACCAATTGTTTGGTATAAATCAACATCGGCCACATACAATCCTTTATAAATACACTTAGAATGAAACCCAAGTTTCTTTGCGTAAAGTGCTTGAGAATCACCCGCCACAAATGCATAATTAAAAGATTTAAGCATTGTTCTTTTGGCAATCAATGACCAAATTTTTTGTTTCCACGACCCTTGCCAAGGGGTATCTAACATGAGCACTTTGTGTTTGACTTGCGTCAATGACTTTGTTAGTTCAATATAAAATTTATTAATCCAACCAGAACACAACAAAACATTAGGATTAAAATCTTTGACTAATTGACTAATTTCAGTATGCTTTTGAGAATCGTAAGTAAACCATTCAGACCTTGGAAGTTCATTAAAAACAAAAGGAGCTTCAGGGTTAATTGGATAGTGAATAATAAGTAATTCCGAATCAGGATAATCGTGCAAAAACTGCTTTAAACTTGCAATTGTGTATGCTGCTAACTCAGTATATAATATTAATACGCGCAAAATATTTACATTTGCAAAGATTAACTATAATAAATGAATTTCAAAACCTTATTGATGTGGTGTATGTTGATTTCAGTGTTTTTTACAGCATCCATCAAAAATGCGTTTGGGTTATTTGATTTTTATTGGTTTTATGTTGTTTATCTAATAGTTTGGTTGCGTGGTTTTTATATAGTAGGATTCAAGAAAATTATCTTTAATGTTTTTTCTATTTCGTTAGGTGCAATTATTTTGTTAAGTGTCCTCAATTTCTTTCTGTTTAAATACCCTATTTTTGATTTAAGCAAACAAGCCATTGGCTTTATTTTCTGTGGTCTAGCATGGTGGTTGACCATGTACGAGTATCAGCATGATTTTAAACCCATCTTAAGGGCTTATTTGGGCATTGCAGTCGTTGCAGCTGTATTGTGTATTCCCGAACAACTGTTGCACATTAACAACCTGCATATTACGCCAATGAAAGGTGCTTTTATGGGATTATACAGGTGTTATAGTTTTACTGAAGAACCGTTTTACTTGGCGATGTTACTTGCCCCTGCATTGGTATGGTATTTACATCAGTGGTCAGCCCTGAACAACTATCAAAAAATAACCGTCTTTTTTCTTTTAAATGGCTTATTCATGACCTTTAGTGGGGCTGCTTGGATAGGACTATTGGTTTATGGTATTTTAGTTATGTTCAAAAAGTCAAGTTTAGTTTACAAAGCTTTATTAATGATTATTGTTACACTAATGAGTTTGTTAATTGGTAGTTATCATGGCACACAAAAACGCATATCCGATACTGTTGAAATTTTTAAATCATTTCCGCATTTACCAAGTTATCAGCAACTTATAAAAACAAATTCTTCATCACGATCCATTTATCTGCATACAATTACGGCTTGGGAACAGACCAAAAAAAACCCCATAACCGGTGGTGGTTTGGGGAGTCATCAAAACGCATATAATAAAGTGGTTATAGAGCCTTTAAAAAAGAGGTCACAACCATTTGATGTTCATTTGAATGCTGCAGATGCAGCCTCAGGATTAATTCGTTGGGTATCTGAAATGGGCTTATTAGGGGGTGGCTTGATTGTTTTGTTGTTAGTACAATTGCTGTACATCAAGAAAGGGGCTAACAGTGAAGCTGCAGGTTCCTATTGGATTATCCATTTAATACACGGAGGGAACTATTTCATCCATGGTAGTTTCCTTTTCTTGTTCTTGAATTTCAGAACTTGGCGTTTGGTTCAATTGAATAGAGGCAATAAAGAAAGCAAACCATAATTGCCACGTGTAGGGATTGAGCGAAGCCACCATAAAACTTTCGAAGAATGCCATAAAAATAGTAGCAAAAACAAAAGGGACTAATCGACGGCTGTTGAATTGGTGTTTCACAACGTAGGTAATTAAACCAATCAAATAAGCCAATAATCCAAGTAAGCCTGTATTGAGCCAAATGGTTAAATATGAATTATGGATATTACCATAATTGTGAATCAACATGGGTAATATTTTATAATAGGCTTTGTCCCAACCTGAATATTCTTCAAAAGAAAACCCATGACCCAACCAAAAATTATTTTGGATTTCCATCCAACAAGCTTTCCATATATAAATCCTTCCTGAAGCATAAGAAAAGGTATCCAAGCGCAGTTCCTTTTCGAGGTCGGCAGCCATTACCAATTGCTCAAATATTAGCATTAAATAGTTATATCCAAGAGCAATACCAATAATTAAAACCAAGCCTGCAAAAAAACGCACCCTGAAAAGGCTGAACACAAAGAAGATGGTTAATGCAAAAATTGAATTTCGAGAACTAGCTAAAACAATAGACAGCAGAAAAACAGACAATATTGCCCAAAAAACACGTTTGCTGAATATTTGAGGAATCTTTTCTTTAATTAAATACAAGTTCATCACAAACAAAGTAGCAAAAATTCCTACCCCATTCGGATTACGGTGTATGCCATTGAAACGACCAAACTGGGCAAAACTAGCAGGATTTACTCTAGACAATACAATGCTTATAAAATACAGAAAAGTAGTAGTAATAATTAGTTGTTGAAGGAATAATAAGCCTTCTCCCTTTTCAAAAATCAGGAATAATAAAACTGGAATTATCCAAATAACTAATCCAAAAGAAAAGAGCTTTTGCAATCCTAAAAAAGAAAAATTAGCGACCAATAATCCCAATAAAGCGATTCCTAAGTAGTACCCAAAATATCGAAGATAGGTGTATTGAAAATTTGTTTTGTTTTTCACAAACAACATGATGGCAATAGCCACAATGGCTAAGTCTTTTCCATTTTTACCTGACTGATAAAACAAACTTGAATTACTGTCAGAGAATAACAATAAACTGGTAAAAATAATAAATACGTATCTGTAATTATCTTTACTTATATCATTTAAAATGACCAATAATGCTGCAATCATTGCCACTATAGAACCACCAAACGAGGAAAGCACTAACAGCAATAGTCTTGCTAATATAGGATAACAAAGTTTTAGGTAATATTTAAGCTCTTTAATCAAGCTGTCAGAAACTTATTAAAATGTTGAATGTATTGGTGAATCATTTGGCTCCAAAGATAAGACTTAACCTTGGTTTGAGATGCTCTTTTTTGGGACATTAAAGTCACTGAACTGCCATTGATATAAGACAACATAGCCATTTTTAAATCATTCACTTGACCTGCTTGTATTATACAGCCATTTTCATGACTAACCAATTCAGATACAGCACCCACATCTGTTGCAATCACTGCCAATCCTCTTGCCATTGCCTCTAAAATTACTGTGGGCATTCCTTCAGCGCGTGAGGGAAGCAACAACACATCTGCGCTGTCAAGTATGGCTTGTATTTTACTTTCCTCTTTTACACTTCCCCAATTCTTAATTTTTGGATTTTTTATTTGAAGTGTTTCAGGAATAGGACCTATAAAATCAATGGTAAATTGATGTTCATTACTAATAGATTGAATGACTTCTGCCAAAACATCTAATCCTTTACGGAATTCATATCGACCCACAAATACAAATTTTGTAGGCGTGTTTGCCTCTTTATCTTGTAAATTGTGATTAAACCAAGCATCATCTATTCCTATTCCACAGTTAAACACACCTTTGTTAAATGGTTGGATAATGGCAGTTAGTTGTCCTCCCAAGGATTGGGCAAACTTGGCATTTTTTAGGATACTTTTAGCAGGTATTTTCAATAAGAATTTTTCAATTTTATCGCGATTTGAATAGGGTGTTTGAAACATTTCCAATCCGTGTAAATTAACCACAATAGGGGCTTTAATTTTGTTTTGATTCCAAGCCCAAGCCGTAAAACCTTGTGCATATACCAAGTCGTATTGTTGAATAGTTGCTTTATAATAGTCCCAAAGTAACTGACTGTATCGCCAAGAATTATAAAGATAATGTCCAGGAAAAGGGGAAGAAGAAGGGAAATTAAAATTATCAATTTGAGTCTTTATTAAGCCCGTTTTTTGCTGAACTTCATCAGTGCTTGTCAATTGATTGGGCGCATATACATAATGTGCTAAAGTAACATCGAAACCTTCATTTTCTAAATATTTGGCCAAATAGAAGGAATGTTTTTGCATCCCTCCCATTACAAAAGGAAAAATACCATCAGTCAATAGGAGAATTTTCATATCAAGAAGGAGAACTATTAATATTTACTTTTATAAAGTTGGTAAACCCATACAGGATTCGCAAATATTAAATATCTTAGGTTTTTTATTGAGTGTAAATAAGAACATTTCATTACTTCGTAAACAAATACAGCATTAACCCCAGCAATTAAGTCTGGAAATTGTTTTTTTATAGTAGGGAGTAATTTTTTAAATGCCGACAAAGTAATTGAAATTTGTTTGGCTGTTAACGCCTTAGGTTCTCTTAGCAAAACAATAAAGTAATCAATAGGGAAATCTGTTGGCAATTGAATGGTATTGCTTAAAAATTGTTTAACATAAGTTAACGAGTTTTCATAAATCTCTCTTTGGTTGTGAGGTAAATTATGTTTAGCTAAAGTCTGTTTAATGTTAGAATAACTACCAAAATTAGATAGTTTCCATAAGAAACTAGTGTCCTCAGATCTTGATAAAGTCTCATCAAAAAAAAGTCCTTCAATTTTTCTATGCATTATACTACTGAATACAATAGGTGATTTAAACAGAAGTTGTGCTCTTATTAATATTGAATTTGAAACCAATGTTTTAACAAAACTGCTTTCATTATTAAAGATTAATGCATTTGATGACACACAACTCACAAAAGAATTGTTTTTCAAAAAATTAATTTGTTTTTCCAATCGACTTGAAAAAGCAAAATCATCTGCATCTAACCAAGCAATATATTGTCCTTGAGCTTTGTCTAAAAGAAAGTTTCTAGCAAATGGCCTGCCTTTATTATTTTCGAATCTAAATAGTTTGATTTTATTATTTTTTATTTCTTCCAACACATTCCATGTAGCATCTGTTGAACCATCATCTACTATCAATAATTCAAAATTTTGATACGTTTGGTTTAATATAGACATTATAGACTCCTTAACTGACGATTGCATATTAAACACAGGCATTAAAACCGATACCAAAATTGTATTTTCTTGAATTGTGTTCAACTTAATTTATTTGATATTTCAGTTCCTTTTGGATAAGTCTAAAAAAGTGATGCTATTTAATGTTGTATTTTTCAAATGCTGAGAGAATCATTTGAGCTGCATGTTCCCATTGATATTCCGCTTCAATTTTTGTTTTAAAAGTGTTCCCTAAACGCAAACGCAATTCTGAATCCTCTATCAACTTTACCATTGCACTTGCTATAGAATCTGCTCCTTTTTCTATCAATATTCCATCTTTAAAATCTTCCATAACGTCATTCACAGGACCATTATTTGGTGCTATAACTGCTTTTCCCAATATCCCATACTCAAATATTTTAATAGGTGAGCCATACCAATTTGAACCCGGCATTACACAGATGTCCATTTGCTTGATATAAGCAGGCACCTGATGGTGTGGCACTTTTCCAATAAAATAAACCCATTCGGAAATCTTTAATTGCTCCACTTTTGTTTTTAATGAGTCGAGCAAACTTCCACCCCCTACAATACACAATTGTGCTTTATATCCCCTGTCTATTACAAGCTTAAAGGCTGCAATTAAATCTTCTACGTCGTGATGTGGTAATATTGAACCTACAAATCCTATAATTGGAACTTCTTTTTTAAAATTTACTGGTTCTTCTAATACATTCTTCTGAGTAAATTCTTTAATGTTTATTCGATTTGGTGAAATACTTATTTTATTACTTTCAATCCCGTATCGTTCTACTAAAAATGATTTTAAAGCACTTGACACAACCCATACTTGGTTGGCTGCTTTGTATTTTCTTTTTTCTTTATAATGACCCAAACCTGTCCATAAACTATTTCCCTCTAAATGCTTCATTTCTTGAACAAAAGGAGAGTTTACTTCAATAAAATATTTAATATTATACTTTTTTACAACAGAGACCGAAGAATCTTGCAAATATTCCGAGCGTTCATAAACCAAATCAGGTTGATGTTTTATTATTGCAGCTTCTAAGCACTTTGCAGCTCGACGGTCGTGCATCATCAAACGAAAATCTTTGAGAGTAACCCAAACATAGCGAGGAATTATTTTTTTAATCAATCCTTTTAAACCTGAGTGAGTTATAGCTTTTCCATCCTTATAGGGCACTTCTTCTAATTTTGTACCACCCATTATTACGGGAATAACTTCTGCCCCCTTATTTTGTAAAGCAATAATTGTTTCACGCTGATGGGTTGCATAACCTACCTCCGTAACAATATCGTGAGTTGGATGAGGAGAATAGAAGATTATTTTCATTTATTGGGGGAATTAAACTTATTAAGTTTTTCTTATTTAGATGATGGTTTCACACATTGTTTGATTTTATGAAACAATGTCACAGTGTCACACAATGTTTGCACAGTGTAACTCTGTGTTATTTTTATCAAGTGGCACAGTGTAACACTATGTTTTACTCTGTGATACTCTGTGAAAGAGCATAAAAAAATCAAAGTTAATAAGGGTAGATACTCGATTATAAAATCAACCTTTTGATTCCATCTTTAAGACTTTTAGTATGAAAATTTAATAAAAGTCCAACCTTGCATCCTGATAATTTTAAATATGTCAATAGTTGTGCAGTGTGAACATCTGTAAAAGCTTCAACTGTTTTTAATTCAATAATTACTTTACTCTCGACTAAAATATCAATTCTATAACCACAATCTAATTTTACTTCTTCATAAATTAAAGGCAATCCTTTTTCTGATTCTAGATTCAACCCTTTCTTTTTTAATTCGTAAATCAAACAAGCTTGGTATGATGAATTCTAACAAACCCGGACCAAGATTAGTATGTACCTTATATGCAGCATCAAGTATTTCATGGGTTATTTGATTCGTTTCCATTTAGTAGTTTTTTTATTATTCCTTTCACAAGAAATTAAAAATCAATTTAATTGCATATTCACTGTGTTACTCTTTGAATTACGCTGTGTTCACTGAATTACTCTGTCTTACACTGTGTTACTCTGTGAATTACTCTGTGTACTCTGTGGTATATGCTCCACTCTAAGCTTTCTATGGTTAAAATACTTTTTATGCTTTCAACACATCTTCTCTGTAATACGTCTTTTGGGGGATGTTTATTTCAGTGCGATGGAATACATCATGAATGGAATTGCCCGCAATTATCATTTCAACAAATGGATGATAATAGCTTGGAATGTTCATTTTGTTTGCACTAAAAAAATCTGCCTCAAATAAATTTGCTCTTTGAATAAACGCAAACATCATTTGTGCTGAATAATGATCGACATTTGGCCCTTTTTCTGCTTTTGTAGGTGCAAAATATTCGCTTTCTTCTATTCCTTTGTACCCTTTTCCATTTGGATTAGGATAAAATTGATAAGTATGAGCTTCAGCAATTCCGAATTGTTTTGTTAAGTTCAACTGATGAATAATCCAACGTAAAGGACCTTTAATCGCTTTCAACAATGGATTTTGTCTTAAATTATCAGTCGTTCTTTTTTTATCGGGAGTCCAAATCAACAAAGTTGCTGACAATTCTTGAGGAATAAATACAACATGAGGTTCCCAACTGTCCACTGTGCTTGGATTCCAATCCTTCTGATGAAAATGTTTGCTTATTTTCATCTCAACTTCCAAATTTTCTGGATTGACTTGAGGATTTTTTTCAAATAAAAAGCTTTCATAACCTGATCCAAAAAAAGCATTGGTGGTTAACATGTAATTGTTATGGTGGTGGATGCAATGTGCCGCAATATTGTCTCTTTTTTCTTTATCAGGCGGAAACAAATGAATTTTTAAATTAAAATGCTCCGTTTCATAAACATATAAAAAAGGAATATTATAGCCTGTCCATTCCTGTTTCAAGAATCCTTGATCTAAAAAATTTCTTTGAATAACTGCTTTTAAAAAATCAGAGTCTTGACCCATTTCTAACAAAAGAGGTGCTACTTTTTGATGAAAATCCTGACGGTTGTCGTAGGTTTTATCTAACTCCAAAAGTTTTTGTATGTAAGGAAATGCGTTTAGTAAATGTTGCATTTGTATTTATTAGTTTTTGTGATACAAAAATCTATTATTTATGTCTATTTAAAAAATGATTGTGATTAGTCTATTCAACCTTATCTACGACAAAATTAGGTCGTTTTCTACTTGCATCTAAAGTACGCCATAAATATTCTCCTAATATACCAATTGCAACCATTTGGAAAGCGGATACAAACAAAAAGACTAACATCATGGCGGTCCATCCTTCTACAGCAATATTTCCAACAAAACGATTATACAAAATGAACAACGCATATAATATGGCTACAGCACCTAAAATAAATCCTGAAACCGTAATTATCCTTATAGGTGCAAATGAAAAAGCGACAAATGAATCGACAAAGAGTTTAATTTTTTTCTTCATGGTCCAACGGCTTTTTCCGGCTTTTCTTTCTAATCTTTTGTATGGTATGGTTATGTACTCATATTTCAACCAAATAAGTAAATACAAACTATTTGAATTTTTTTCATCCATTGCCAGTACTTCTTCTTTCAGTTTCTTGTCAAATAAGACATAATCAAAGCCCCCTTTGGGTAAGTTTGGCAAAGCGTAACGTCTAATTAAAAATTGGAATGTATTGGCAAACACTTTACTTAAAAATGGGTCCTCACGGTCTTCCCGATTTCCCATCACCAATTGAATCCCCTTTTGCCAATGTGCAAACATTTTGGGCATTAATGAAATTGGGTCTTGCAAGTCAGCGGAAATGATAATATTACAATCGCCTGTTGCGTGTTGCATCCCAGCCAGTATGGCATTGTAGCTTCCAAAGTTACCTGACAGTTTAATCAGTTTAACTTTTTCGGGATACTTAGCTTTGAATTTTTGTAATTCTTCCCAAGTATTGTCTTTTGAACCATCATCAACCATTACATACTGAAAGGTAGTGCCTTCAGGAAAGTTTTGTTCATTCTCTATCAATTCCTCAGATGTTGTAGGGATGTTGAGTTCGTTATAGTAACAGGGTATTATTATTGATATTTGGGGCATCTGTTGAGTGGTTAGTGGTTGACCTCACCCCAACCCCTCTCCAAAGGAGAGGGGCTAGGAGGTTTATTTGTTTAATGTTGTGTAGCGTTTCTTAATTAGTTTTTGACTTTGAGTCATGCTGGAAAAAGTTGTTAAAAGGATGTTTCAAAGGACTTTTATATTGAATCTAGTTCAGCAAAGGTTACAGAATCTCTTTTGGCCTCACCCCTGCCCCTCTCCAAAGGAGAGGGAAACATTCACTTTACAGTATAAAGTGAATATTAATTTTGTTAGATACTATTTTATTCGTAAACTTATTGCTCCCCTCTCCTTTGGAGAGGGGTTGGGGGTGAGGCCATAATCCCCACTTGCACTCTCTGGTTAAACTGTATTTAATTAAAAAACGCTTTAACTTTCTCTATTACTTGCATTTGTTGCGCTTCAGACATCCCTTGATAAAGAGGAATACTTAACGTTTCATTGGCAATTTTTTCGGCTATTGGAAAATCACCTTTTTGGTAATTTAATTCTTTGTAGGCTTTTTGTAAATGTGGTGGAACGGGATAATGAATAACAGTTCCAATACCCTGTTCTGTTAAATATTTTTGCAATTCATCTCTTTTAGGGGTTCTAATTTGATAAATATGATACACAGACGTGCAATTATCGGCATTTTGAGGCAATGTTAAACCGTTTATTCCTGCCAATTGTTCATCGTATATTTTTGCTAATCTTTGTCTCTCTGAGGTGTCTGCCGGTAAATATTTTAATTTAACATTGAGTAAAGCGGCTTGTAATTCATCTAGTCTTGAATTAACCCCTTTTATCTCATTGTAATATTTAACTTGTGATCCATAATTCCTGATTACTTTGACTTGATTATGCAATGTTTCATCATTGGTTGTAACAGCTCCTGCATCACCCAAAGCTCCCAAATTTTTTCCTGGATAAAAGCTAGTGGCATTCAAATGGCCAAAACTACCTGCCAATTTACCATTGCACAAGGCTCCTTGTGCTTGCGCATTGTCTTCGACTACTGCCAATTTATATTGATTGGCAATTGCCATGATTTTATCCAATTCAGCTGCTTGACCATATAAATTCACTGGAATGATGGCTTTTGTTTTTGAAGAAATTTTAGCTTCTATTAAAGTAGGGTTGATATTACAAGTAGCCCAATTTGGTTCTACAGGCACAGGAATTGCACCCACATAAGAAACAGCTAACCATGTTGCTATATATGTATTTGAAGGCACTATTACTTCATCACCTTCGCCTATGTTGAGCACTTTTAATGAGAGAATCAATGCATCCAATCCATTTGCTACTCCGACGCTAAATTTTGTTTGATTGTATTGGGCATAATTTTGCTCAAATTGTTCTAAATGCTTGCCCATAATGTACCAACCCGAACGGAGTACATTGTCAAAAGCCGTTTTAAGCTCCTCTTGATGAGCTAAATTAATTGATTTTAAATCTAAATAAGGAATCATTTTGTGGGGGTTAATGGTTAATAGTGTAATGGTTAATAGTGTAATGGTTATTAGTCCCGATAGCTATCGGGAATTAGTTAAGGGTTTTAGCTTCTATTTCTTTGTGGCTCTCGAAGGGTGTCATCCTATGAGCGTGTCCGCCTGTGGTAGATGTACCGAAGGAGGGTAAAAGGTTTTCTTTTCACTTACTTGTCGCTCTTCGGTACTATATTCTGAATAGTTTAAGAAATGTCGCCCTTCGAGAACCTCAGGGGGCATTTCTTTAGAGCCTCAGGGTGACATTTCCTATGAGAGTCTCGGTTTTTATCGGCAATAAGCGGAGACTTTTGGTTTTTGTCATGGTGAGGCTCTCGGTTTTGTCATGGTGAGGCTCTCGAACCATAGACATATTTAGAAACGATTACTTTTTATCTCTGTACGCTACAGATAAGTTCGGTAAATCAGTTCCCCGCTCCTCTATTAAAGCTTCCTTCTTTTTTCTTGACCATCCTTTTAATTGCTTTTCTCTTGCTATTGCTTGTAATATATCAATAAACTTTTCAAAATAAACCAATTCTATTGGTCTTCGTGAATAAGTATAACAAGTAACATTTATACCTTCTTGGTGTTCAATTAATCTTCTTTCTACATTATTTATAATATGAATCATCTGAACACTTTAAGATGTAGGTGTAATAGTAATTCAATTGTATATTTATTAGATAAAATGTCGTCCTTTGTTTTTCTACATTGTCATCCTGAGTGTTTCGCTGAGAAGCGAAACGTATCGAAGGAGGGCAATGGAGTTTAAGTTCGACTTTCTTGTCGCCCATTACTTCCCTTCGATAGACTCAGGGTAAACTAGCTCAGTATAATCTCCATCAGGGTGACAAGAAAGTTAATAAGGTTACTATATTTTTTTACTTATGAGTTAATCTTCCGTCAACTACTTCGTATTTATTTCCTTGACTATCCTCAAAGTTACCATTTGAAATTTCAATCAATTTTTCACCATTGTTATTTACCCATCCTTTTTGTTTGGCTGGGTTGCCAACCATCAATGCATTTGGAATAACATTTTTTGTTACCACACTTCCTGCAGCAATAAGGGCATGTTCCCCAATTTCTAATCCTCCAAGAATGGTTGCATTAGCACCAATACTACATCCTCTACGTAAGTTAGTTTTTTGAAATTTACTAGGATATTGTTTAGATTTGGGATATTGGTCATTAATAAAAGTGGCATTAGGACCAATGAATACAGAATCTTCTACCCTAATTCCATCCCACAAATAAACACCACTTTTTACAGTAACATTGTCACCAATAACCACATCATTTTCTATAAATGTATGGCAATTAATGTTGCAATTACTTCCGATTATGGCATTTTTTAAAATCACTACAAACTGCCAAATAGTAGTTTTTTCACCAATTTGCTTCGTTTGCACATCTGCTAAAGGATGAATCATTTTTTTTGTAAAACTTTAAAATCTTCGTAACTTCTGATATAATCTGTTTCGTTGTATAGGCTAGAGGCCACTACCAACTGGACCGCATTGTGTGAATACTGCATGGTGTGCCAACATAGTTTGGGCATATATAGTCCCATATCAGGCTTGTCTAATACAAATACATTAAGGCTTCCATCGGGCATTTCGGTATTCACTATTATTCGGCCTGCAAGGGCTATTAAAACCATCTCGGTGTCAAAATGAGCATGTCTTCCTCTTACTACTTCTTCGGGGGTATAATAAGTCCAGAAATTTCGCTTAATTTCAAATGGGATGTCAGCATTAGATTCTCCTATAGACAAATAGCCTTCGGATGGTTTTCCAATGCGTTTAAAATTTATTATGTGGGGTTGGTTCATGGGGTTTAATACGAATTAATAAGTTTTAATAATTGATTTTGAGTAATATTTGAAACTTCATGATTTTTAAAATTATAATTAGGGTTACTAACAATAGAATTATTTACCCAATTATCATATATCATTTTTAATTTTTCTTTTGAATTTCTTTCATTTACGGCATAACCTAACTGATGAGCTTCAATATAATTTCCAGTGTGACCTTCTTTCGAAACTACTACAATAGAAGTATTCATTGCAATGTATTCATAGAACTTAGTACTGAAGGAATAATTTAAATCATCCGTCAGAAATAACAAAGCTAAATCACTATTTTGTATTTCTTCATAAACTTTTGTAGTGGAAACCGTTCCATGAAATTTTAGAAAATCCAATTGACTTGATATTTCATTAAATCCATTTGGAACATATCCAAAAAAATCTATTTGTAAATGATTCTTAATATCAGGCAACTCTTCTACCAGTTCAATTAATGAATCACAAAATATCTTGAACATGTGCAATGATTTATCATACAAAGTTCCTGTAAAAATAAATCTACATTTCTGCTTTTGTCTTTTTGATACCTCTATACTTCTTATGTCTTCAATATCAAAGCCATTAGGAATTGTAATGCATTTATCTTTATTTATTTCTATTAAGGATCTAAAATAATTACTCATTTCATCAGATACTGAAATGACTTTATCATACTTTCTTATAACTTCTTCTTCTTTGTACTTTTCAAAGCCAAGGCGTTTTATTGACAATCCTGTATATCCAAAACTTGTTTTATTATTGGTCCAAGGATCCCTAAAATCTACTATAAACCTTACATTTGGATATTTTTCTTTTAATTTAATCACTTCGTATGCCATATGAAATGGCGCACAGCTCACAATAATTTTATTTGTTCCAGAATTAATCTTTTTTTCTAATTCAATCAGTAATTTTTTTGAAAAAAAGGAGGAATGGTCGAAAAAATTACCTTTTACAATTGCCTTTACATAATACCATGCTAACCTATATTGAATTTTTTGAATAATTCCCTTTGGAATAATTGTTAATATATAGGGATAATTCATAGGCAGAAAAGTGATATTTTCCTTGTACAAAATAATATCATTCTCCCAATTACTTTTTTTGTTTAAATTTTGCTTATCAGCAGCTATTACATGGACATCTATTCCAGCTTTTTGAATATACTTTGCAAATTTTGCCCATCGTCTTCCTCCAATTCCATCGTACGGAGGAAAAGTAAAGCAAACTATTGTTACACTATTCAAATTTTATTACCTTAGTTTTTTAATTAATTTAGTAAATCCACTTATTCTTTTCATAAATCTAGTATGTTGAGGGTACAATCCTGTTTCATATGATTTATATTCTAAGTGTGACTTTATTGGGCTTTTCATGAAATTATCAAACATATCATTATCAATGCCTAATTTCTTTAAAACAAATTCTTTATCTTCTGCTAATTGCAATTCAGATGAATATGGATTTTTTTGAATTTCAATAAGGGCTTCATCTCTTGTTATTTGTCCCGAACAAATTAAATTAGACAAATGAGCTTTACGTTTATCATAACCAAATTTTTCTTTTAAAACATACCCTTGATAAAATCTTGTAAATATGGATTCGAAATGTTTACCTCCATAGTCTCTCCAACCAAATTCTTTTATAATGGTTTCTTTTGCATCATTTTTATCATAGTTAACAAATTCTAAAAGATTTAATCTTTCAATTTTTTCAACTAATTGATATTTTGAATATTCAAAAAATCCCATCATTGGAAATGTCTTTAGTTTTTTAGTACCATGTTTAGCATGAATGTCAATAATGTTAGCCACATCCATTTTACTCCATCTCATCGTCTTAGGCAAAATAGCTTCAGTTTGAAAGTTATGGCCAGTTAGAATGTATTTTATTTTATGTTTACTTGCCTGTTTGTACAACATTGCAAAAAAACCATGGTCTGTTGGTATTTCCCAGTCTAATACAGAAGCTTTAATATAAGAAAGCTGTAAATCCTTGAACTCATCCCAATCTACTACATAGGTATATAAATCAAACCCAGTATGACTTATTATTGAATCAATATTTTTTACAGCCAATTCTGAATTCCATCCATTATCAAAATGTATTAAAAGTGGATTTAAGCCCCATTCTTTTGCTAAATAAGCCAAATAACTACTGTCAACCCCTCCACTTAAACCCATTATTGAATCGTACTTTTTGCCTACACCATTCTGTTTAATTTTTTCAAGTAATTCTTCAAGTTGTTTACTTCTAAATTCTAGTGTGGGGAATTCATCAACATATTTTTTTTGATAATTTGTACAATAATTACAAACCCCTTTTTCATCGAAAACTAAATTTGGATCATCCTGTGTATCAAGGATACATTTAATGCAAGTTGCCATTTGATTACAAACCTATTTTTGGGTAATTGATTAAAATTGATTTTGGGTCATTGTTTCTGTAAACAAACAAACTCCCTGCTGCAATAGCATTGGCACCACTGTTGATGGCCTCTTTCATGTTGCTAATACTATTACATCCACCCATTGCTACGATTGGGATGCTTAAATTTTTTAACTCTGCAATCATTTCTAAATTATACCCGCCAAATGTACCATCTTTTTCAATATCTTGTAAAATTATTTCTCCTATTCCATATTCTATCATTTCTAAAGCTAAAGATTTGATATCCTTCTTTATATACGCTTTGCCTGAATTAAAATGTGGACGAAGTTTTCCTAAGATATTTTTTTTGAAATCAAGTGACATTACTACACTTTGAGCACCATAAATATTTGCTATTTGGGTTATTACTTTAGGATTTTCTTGTAAAACTGAATTTAAAACAACTTTTTCAATTCCTAATCCAAATATTTTCTTAGCTTGTTCTAGTGTTTTTATTCCACCTCCATATCCTAAGGGCATAAAAGCCTCACCTGCCATTTCATAAATTAACTTATAATTGGGTTCTTTATTTTGTTTAGAGGCTTCTATGTCTAAAATTATAAGTTCGTCTACTCTTTTTTCATTAAAAATTTTAATAGCATTTAATGGATCGCCTATGTAATTCGGATTTTTAAACTTTACTGTCTTTACCAATCGATTACCCATTATGGTTAAAACTGGTATTATGCGTGTTCGACTCATTGTTTGGTATGTTTAGTTGTGGGCTGTCGGGATAAGATGTCTCCTGCGTCGACATGACAGCCTTGTTAATAAAATGAAAGTAATCTTAATAAACTTAAGTCTTAATATTATATTTCAATAATCAATCTCTAAAAAATCCCATTTAGGATTTGATGAATTTATTAGTTTTTCCTTTTTCTGTCTATTCCAACTTTTTAATTCTTTTTCTCTTTTTATAGCTTCTTCTATAAATTGAAAATGCTCAAAATAAATAAGATTGGTACAATTATATTTACCAGCAAATGTTATTTTTAGACCATTTGCATCTTGTATATGCTCAAATATTCTCCTTCTTATTGAATTGGTTACTCCTATGTATAATACTTTCTTATTTAAATTAGTAAGTATGTAAACATAGTAATTGTGTATTTTCAAATTGTGTGTTGTTAAAAGCTGTCGGGATAAGATGTCTCCTGCGTCGACATGACAGCCTTGTTTTGCTTGTATGTGTTCATTAAAATTGATTTCTTTTGGCTGTCATTCCGACAACGGAGGAATCTCAGTTTTCTTTTGGTTGGGCTGTCGGGATAAGATGTCTCCTGCGTCGACATGACAGCCTTGTTTTCGTTTCTTTTAAAAACTTTTATAAACGCTTACTCAGTTACTATTCAGTTTACCCCCGGCTGTCATTCCGACAACGGAGGAATCTCGGTTCTATTTTCGTTGGGCTGTCGGGATAAGATGTCTCCTGCGTCGACATGACAGCCTTGTTTTCGT
>JBBAKM010000009.1:0-54797 GCA_040403495.1 Bacteroidia bacterium | reverse complement strand
TTTTCGTTTCTTTTAAAAACTTTTATAAACGCTTACTCAGTTACTATTCAGTTTAACCCCGGCTGTCATTCCGACAACGGAGGAATCTTGGTTCTCTTTTCGTTTGGCTGTCGGGATAAGATGTCTCCTGCGTCGACATGACAGCCTTGTTAAGAACATGACAGCCTTTTGAATTACTTAAAAGCCTCGTTACCCTATATATTCCAGAAAGGTTTTGAAAAAAGCTTGTCCGAATACATGCGACTTTTCAGGATGAAACTGAACCCCAATGATGTTATCTTTTATAAATCCATTATGAAACACTTGTCCTCCGTATTCGGCTGTCGATAAAACATCTGTCTGTTCTTTACAATTGACAAAATAAGAATGGACATGGTAAAAACGAGGTATTTCTTCTTCAAAATCGCAATCACTAAATGGTTTTTTAATAAAATGAGTATCAGACCATGCCATGTGAGGTACTTTAATATCCTTGTCTTCAAATACAAATTTTTTAGTATTAGCTTCAATCCATCCTAAACCACTGCAGTTACCTTCTTCGCTGAATGAAGTCATTAATTGCATGCCTAGACAAATCCCTAAAATTGGTTTTTTTTGGGTTAATACTAAATCATTAAGTTCTTCTATTAAACCTTGGTTTTGCAGATTTTGCATCCCTTGTGTAAAGTGACCGACCCCTGGCAAAATCAAGGATTTAGAAGATTGCATTACTTCAATGTCATTGCTTATCACTACCTGACCTACCCCCACTTTTTTTAGCATGTTTTTGATGGAAAGAGGATTTCCAAGACCGTAATCAATGATAACTATTGGTATATTCATTTAGTTTAATAATGTTTCTACGATGGTATCCGCTACTTTATTGAGTTTAGGTTTTTCATTTTTACCCATAGATAACAATTCTGTACATTTTTGAATCATTTGTTCTAATTCTTTAACATGAAAAATTGTTTCATTGTCTGTTAAATAAATTAAACTTTCATCTCTTTTTTCAAACGTAATACACGGTACTCCAAACCATTTACTCTCCAATGCAACGGTAGAACCAAAACAAATACTTAAATCACTTATTGACAATTGATCATACAAGGTTTCCTTGGAATTGTCTTTATTATATTCCACGAATTTAACATTTTCTAGATATTTACTTGGTTTAATTAAATCTTCATCCTTTTCAATAGGGTGTTTTCGAATTAACACTTGGATATTGGGATTATTCTCTGCTAATTGATACAAATATTCTAGTGTATAAATTTTTTTTTCAATTTTGTCCATGATAGAGAAAAATGAAATCACTTTTTTATTAATCCGTATGTCGTTAGTTCTTTTGTTTTGATAAATCATGACTTCATCCTCCATCAAATGACCTGATACCAATAGCATCTTTTCTGGTAAATTATTCTTATTAATTAACAACTCCTTCATTAAATTATCCCAAACAAACCAATAATCAAAGCTAACAAAGGCATCTTGAGCCTCTCCTGATTTCATTCCATTCATGGTGTTATAAGTCAATACATTATTTTTTTTCATTACCTCACCAATAATAGCTCCTTTTACACCATTTTCTCCTTCGTTAATTAATAGTTTATTAATGCCTTTTTTTATATAAGTTTCACATTCATTTATTAATTGGTGAATATGCTGCCATTCATTTATTATTTGATTGAGAATATACCAATCGGCCTCCTTTAGCTTTGTTATATCAATCATTGGAAACTTGCCAGTTTTTTCGTTAACTTCAACTACAACAATATTTGAAGTATTGATACCTAATTCCATTACAGCATCTCTAACAGAATTTGTTTTTACAAAAACGACAAAATTATCATTGCCAATAATGTTATGGAGTATGTGTTTGTATATAGATAATTGAAAAATATCAGCAATTAAGATTCCAATCTTATTAGTGTTTATTTTTTCATTCTTAATACTTTTGTATTGGTTTTTAAAAAGAATTATTGATTTGAAATATTTAATTAATACTTTTGATTTATTATAATGATATAAATCTTCTATGTAATAAAGTGGCTGATTCTTAAAATCTTTTTCGTAGGTATAGTGAATAAAAGATGTTCTAAAATTTGACCAATACACTGCTTTTTGAATCGCTAATGTAATGTCATACTTCCCAATTTGAAATAGTTCGGGGAACTTTGTTTTGAATGTATTTATTTTTTCGTTGTTCTTTTCCCATAAATACCATGTACTAGGAACCCTATTAACATTACATTCAACGCACTTAATACTCTCATCCGTTTGTAGATTAAAATCTAATTGATTGTAAATAAACGTTCTTACTCCATTTTTTAATGCATTTAAATACTCCTTTTCTTTTAAAATGTTAGTTGCAAAAATCATTATTTAAATTTCTAAATACTTAATAAGCTTACCTGCAATAAAATCTTCTGTTTTTTTCATAGAATCAAAAGTGGCACCAGCAATATGCGGTGTTATTATCACATTTTTATTGCGAGAAGCTTCTATCAAATGAAACCTATTATTATCCTCACTTTGTTCATTAGTAATTACATCTACTGCAATTCCTTTAAAATGATTTTGTTCAATTTTTTGTATCAAATACTTTTCTTGAGTCAGTTCAGCTCTTGCTGTATTAATAAAATATTTACCATTCAATAAGTCAAAAATTTCATTATTTACAATTACCCCATTTTCAGGAATATAAGAAGCCGTCAAAACAACACAATCTGACCAAGATACAAGCTCTTTGATACTGTTAAATTTTATTTCATTGCTTTCTGGAAAGACATTGTTGTTTATGTCAAAAAAAGCAACTTGGGCACCCATTGTTTTAAGATACTTTGATACTATTTTAGCTACTCTTCCTAATCCAATAAATCCAATTTTACTTCCATTTATCTCATTACCTCTGTAGTTTTCTCTGTTCCAATTTATATTGTTAGTATTTTGAAAAGCTAGAGAATAGTTTCTATAAAGAGCTATAATGAGTCCAAGTGTGTGTTCGGGTGTAGCTTTGATATTTTTTAAAAAATCGTTTTCTCCTTTTAATGATATGATTTTAATATTTTTACTTATGCAATACTCAATATCAATGTGATTCAATCCTGTTGTTGGTGAGCATATATACAATAGATTAGAGGCGTTTTTTAACAAATCAGCACCAATGAAATATTTTAGTCTTACGAATAAAATATGTTTATCTGATACAAATTCTTGTAAGTCTTGATTATTAAATTTACTTACTTTTCCAAATTGACTAAGTTGATTAATCGCAAATTCCGAAAAATTGTCTGACTCTAAAATTCCTATGTTCATAAAACCCTTTTCAAAATTTCAATATCTTCAATTGTATCTAAATTGATTGATTTGCTTTTAGGCATAACATACAATAATGGTTGTTCTCCAATAATCAAACCTTTCATTAACAATTCAATTTTAGTGATATATATACAACCATTTCTTACAAAAATTGCTCCATGGTCTTGACGTCTTACTCCTTTATTATGATTAGTATTTAGTGGAATCGAGGTTTTTCCATCAGTTGCTTTTTTATACATTACTAAGTCATTGATGTATTCCTCTTCGTACGCAGAAATTAGGCTATCATTATTACTCTCACAAAATAATTCAATAGCAGTTCTTAAATCTTCGGTGGTTCTTAATGGTGATGTAGGCTGTAATAAAAGAACCGCTTCAAAATAGTCTCCATTATTTTGATAAAATGCCAAAGCGTGATTAATCAAATCTACCGATTTCGCTTTATCTCCTGAAATATCATCTGGTCTGATAAAAGGAAATTCTGCACCAAACTTTTCTGCAATTTGACCAATTTCTATGGAATCGGTACTAACAATTAACTTAGAAATTACTCCTTCTTTTACAAGAGGTAGTGTTGGTATTATAGTATGAGCAATTAAAGGTAATTCTTTGATTTCAATAATGTTTTTATTGGGTATTCCTTTAGAACCTCCTCTTGCTGGAATTATTGCTAATATTTTCATATTTTCAGTAAAGTTTCCAAAATCTTTAGTCCTTTGTTGCCACTTTTTTCAGGATGAAATTGCGTTCCAAAAACATTGTCTTTTTTTACTGCTGAAGCAAATTTCAATGTTCCAAATTGTGTTTCAGCTAAAATATTTTCCTTCATTATAGGCTCTGCATAAAAAGAATGTACAAAATAAAAATTTGAACCTTCTTTTGTGTTTTTTAAAATCGAATCATCCCATGATATTGTTTCAGGTTTTGAAATTTCATGCCAATTAATATTGGGCACTTTAAGTTCTGTATTGTTTGGTAAAGGTTTTACATTTCCATCAATTAATCCTAATCCCAAGGTTTCTTTATGCTCATACCCCTTAGAGAGCATCATTTGCATCCCCAAACAGATTCCCATAAAATTTTTACCAGTTTTTATAAAATCATGTATAGCATCTGGAAAACAATTTTCATTAATCATTTTCATACCATCTGGAAATGCACCTACACCTGGCAATACTAAAACGTCTACTAATTTTACATCATCAGGCGTTTCTACAATAATAGGATTGGCATTTAAATGTATGAATGCCCTAGACAAACTCAACAGATTACCCATTTTGTAATCTATTATTCCAACATTAATTTTCATCTTGTCTTATTTTAATTCCAACACTTTCCGCATATTCTTTTATTGCTGTAATATTGGTTTGTTGATAGTGTAATGCCTTAGCTATAGCAACAGCGTCTGCACCACTATCAATGGCTATTTTAAAATCATTTGGATGTGCAAATCCACCGCAAGCAATTACGGGAATTTTAGTTGCTTCGGTTACCATTTTTATTATTTCTGCATCCATACCTTTACTAGTCCCTTCTTGATCTATAGAGGTTAATAAAATTTCACCTGCACCTAATTCTTCTACTTTCATTGCAAATTCAACTACATCAATTTCTGTTTTTTCTCTTGCTACATCATACCAAACTTTATAATTTCCATTTTGATCTTTTTTTGCTTGAATTGAAACGACCATGCATTGTGAGCCAAATTTATCAGCTACTTTAGATATTATCTCAGGTGTTTTTACAGCTTGTGTGCAAATAGCTACTTTATCTGCTCCACTTCTTAGTATTTCGGTAACATCCTCTAATGATCTAATACCACCTCCTACTGTTAGAGGGACAAACACATTTTCTGTCGTTTTTCTTATGATATCTTTCAATGAATCTCTGTTGTACAAACTAGCCACAGCATCAACATATAGAATTTCATCTGCACCTTCTGTGTAGTATTTTTTGCAGAAATCATTTGGATCACCTGTCAAAAAGCGCCATCCTTCTAAGTGTATACCCTTAATAAGTCTATTCCCTTTGATATCTAATCGGGCAATAACTCTTTTCATTTATTGAATCTTATGTTTCAATGTCCATTCACCATTCATTTTTTCCCATAAATGTGGCGACCTTGCATTATTAATAACCTCCCAATAGCGTTCTTCACTTATTCCCATATAATTTAATACTTCTTGGAAATATTTAACAGGGAATTCACCATCATACTTGTTTATCAATTCTACACCTTCTTCTCTACTTATAAATCCATCTCTTATGTCGCGGTTTACATCGTTCATAGCTCTACCTTGACCAAATTTTATATACATTGTGTAATAATGTTGTCCATCTATTTTGTCATCCAAACTGGCAAACTTTGTATATGTACCTTCACTTCTTCCATCAGGATTAGACTGAAAATCTGAGTGCTCCATCGCATAATAATAATTTTCTTGTGGTGACCAATTTTTATAAAAACTATAAAAATGCACCTCAATTCCTGCAGATTTTACTTTATTCTCGTCTAAAGGCATATACATTAATAAATCTTTCTTATCTATCTCGTGTTTTTCTAAATCATTAATGTGAACACCTCCAAAGTATAATTCTTCATTTTCTTTTTTACAAAAGTGACTAATATCCATGAGAGGGCTCAAATTTTCTTCGTATTTATTGTGCGCTTCTGCTTGGTTTTCTCCATACATTATTAAAGGAACGTCATATTGCAAAGCAGCTCTAGGAGCTACATTTTTTTGCCCAATGATGAAAGGTTGAAAAGGATTAACTAAATTTTCAAATGCTAATCTAGTTAATATTCTGTGTACTTTTCCATTTGGAGTAACTAAGATATTGTCAAACCCTGCATCAATCATGCTTTGAAAATTTTTCCAACCAATTTCTGTGTATTGATGAGGCGCCCACGTTACTGTTAATGGATTCATTCCATATTTATATTTCAACTCGTGAGCTACATAAAAACTGTCTTTTCCACCACTTGAAGGCACTATCACATCATATCTACCATCATTTCTTCTGAATCTATCACACAATTCACCTAATTGTTTTTCTCTTTCTTGCCAATTGATTGTTTTCTTAAATTCGAACCATTTGCATGTATCACAAATTCCATCTTCACCAAATCCTACTGTGTCTGTATCTTGACTTGTTTTCTTGGAAAACTCCCTTTTAGTGCTCGGTCTTTGATTCGAGATGCAACACTTTTTGCAAAATACTACCTTTTCTGGCAGCCCATGTAACGTTTTACTCATATTTTTTTAATAACTTATAACTTTTTTAATTTCTAATTTAGCTTTTGAGATTACCTCTGCAATTTTTATGCCTGCATTGCCATTGCCATAGATTTCCTCTTGCTTTAAATTGTCAGATTTTAACTGCAAATTTATTACTTCTAATAATTTTGTTTCATCAAAATCTACATCTTTAACATTAATACCTCTTACTCTTCTATTTTGTCTTGTCCCTATATTAACCACAGGAACACCCAAAAAAGAACATTCTCGAATTCCAACACTACTATTTCCAATTAAACATTTTGAGTGATATAATAGTTTCAAGAAATCTTTACCTTCCATATTTTTGAAGAATCTAAATTTATTTGTTGGATTTTCTTCTCTGAAAGTTCTAAGCGCATTACTAGTTCCATCACTACCTGCATCAGGATTGGGCCAAAACCAAAACGTTGGAATATTCAATTGACTTATGACTTTAATTAGCATTTCGGCTTGATTCTTAACCTCGTCAAATTCATTTGTAACAGGATGTTGCATTACTACCAAATAAGGTTCATTGGTATTAATATATGGCCCTACTCCTCCATACTTTTCACATGGGTCAAAATCTAATTCAGGTCTTTCCGCAACTTCTTTTGCTAAATCTATGCTTGGACAACCTGTTACGAAAATTTTATCTTCATATTCTCCTAATTTAATTAATCTTTGTTTGGCGTCTTCATTTGAAACCAAATGTAAATCAGCTAATTTCGTAATGGCGTGTCTCACCTTTTCATCTATATTTCCTGTTACCTCTCCCCCTTGAATATGGACCAAAGGAATGTTCATATAGGAAGCTGCAATGGCTGTGGCCATTGTTTCATACCTGTCACCAATTGTACAAACAACATCAGGCTTTAAATTATCAAATGTTGTTGACAATTCCATAATCCCAATTCCTGTTGTTTTTGCAGAGGTGGTCAAAGTGGCTCCTTCAATAACCATATACACCCTTTCGGTTATTGTAAATCCATCTTCTTCTATATAATTAATAGTTGACCCATACCTGTCCAATAAAGCACTTGCAGCCACTACTAACTGTAATTCTATGTCAGGATGATTCTTTAAAGCTATCAAAGCCGTTTTTACTCTACTGTAACTTGGCCTAGCGGTTACTACTACACAAACTTTTCTTTTCATATTTTATTACACATTAAGCCAATATTCACCCATTGCCAGATGTAAAAGCTATTGCTATTGTCATTTTTCATAAAATTATCTACTTCTTTTAAAACTTCCTTTTTATCAAGCAAGTTTGTTTTATCAATTGCAATTTTTATCATATCCATTACCCATAATTTAAGTTCATTACTTAACCACTCTCTTTGGGGTGTCTGAATTGGTCTTTTAGGTGCCTCAGCTATACTTTTATTTACATAGCCTTTTAATACCTGTCTCATAATCCACTTTGTTTGATTTTGTTGAATTTTTAACTCATCAGGTAATGAAAAACCTATTTCAACTAATCTATGATCTAAAAAGGGCTCTCTCATTTCTACACCAAATGCCATAGAAATTCTATCCGTCATTCTTAAATCTCTAGGTAATTTTGTCCTAAAAATATCCCTAAATTGTAGATTTTGTAATTTACTTTTAAATATTTTTTCTGGCTTAGTTTTGCTTGCTAATTTTAACAATTCTTTATTTAATGCATTTATCCTAAATGGTTCGCTTGTTAAACCTTGGATTATATTATTAGTATTATTAGAATAATAATCATAACCGCCCACTAGTTCATCCATGCCACTGCCATCAAGAACCACAACTACACCGTTCTCTCTTGCTTTTTCAAACGTTTTTGCATAAGCTAATGTTGCAATGCCAGAATATGGCTCATCTTGATAATATTGAATTTTTTCTGCAAAATCAGGAACTTCATTAACATCCAATAGACATTTATTCAATGGAATCTTTGACCCTTTTAAAATTTGATTAACCCAATTCAACTCATCGTAATTTATATTATTTGTATAGAATGTAAATGCCTCTGTTAGATCTGGATTTAATTCTTTTTTTATCAATTCAAATAAAAGAGTAGAATCCATTCCACCACTCATATTAAAACCTTTCTTAACATCTGCAATTAATCTATATTTAATACTGCTTTCTAATGTTTCTAATAATTTACCTTTTACTTCGTTTAGGCCAACATTACTCCAATCATAATTAGATATTTTTTCTTCAAAATTATAATATTTATCTATTTGCAATTTACCCTCTTTATAAATTAGTTTGGAACTGGCAGGTAACTGAAAAATATTTTGATAAAATGTATTGCTTAATTCCGCATATTGACCAAAAGCCAAATAATTAGCCCAAGTTTTTTCATTCCAATTTCTATTTACAATTTCTGTACTTAATATTGTTTTAATTTCGCTAGCAAACACAAATTGGTCTTTTGTTTGAGCAAAAAACAATGGCTTAACTCCGAAACGGTCTCTTGCTGCAAACAATTGTTTCTTACCAATATCATAAATACCAAAGGCGAACATCCCATTTAAATATTCCAAACAGTTTTCTCCCCATTTTATATACGCTGCTAATAAAACTTCTGTATCTCCATTTGTTTTATAAGGATAAATTAGTATTTCTTTAAGTTCCTTATAATTATATATTTCACCATTAAACACAATAATATATTTGCCGCAAGCTGAAACCATTGGCTGATTAGATTGTGGGTTAAGGTCTATTATACTTAATCTATTATGACCTAAAACAAAGTCATTTTCTATGTATTTGCCAGTATAATCTGGCCCTCTATGATTTTGAATATTAAGCATTAAGTCTAGCTTAAATTCATTTTCTTTTACATTACCTCCAATTATTCCTGCTATACCACACATTTTATTTTATATCATTAATTGTTATAAATTCCCATTGTTTTAAATCCTTTATAAGTTTTCGCCCAATAATCATTTTATACTGAGAGGCAGGAATACCTTTATCTCCTGGTTTTTTCCCTTCTAAAAACTCTAGTTTTATAATTTCACCTTTTTTTAAATCTCTATTTGTAGCCAAAGACTTACCAAACATTGTTTTAACAACTTTTTTACTTTCGTCTATTTCTTTGGCTATTGGATTCGAAAGCGCCGTTTCTATTTGTCTAACTCCTTTTACCAATTGTTTAACCTCATCTATTGTCAGAGAACTTGATGCGTCAGGTCCAAACATTCGTTTGTCAAAAGTAACATGAAATTCTAAGATTTCGGCCCCTAAACTTGCAGCTGCCAAACAAGCGATTATGGTTCCAGAATGATCTGAATATCCTGTTGTAAGATTGTATTTCTCTTTTAACTCACCTATAATATTTAGACCCCAATTTTCTGGAGAAGTAGGATATTGAGTAGTACATTGTAGAATGGATACATCAGTATTTTTACTTTGTAAAAAATTTATTGCTGTTCCCAATTCCTCCCAATCACTCAGTCCAGAACTTAAAATGATAGGTTTTCCTGTTTCCGATAATCTATTCAACAATAATAAATTACTGATTTCGCCTGAACCTACCTTGTACTGATTGACCCCAATTTCCTCAAGATATTCAACCGCCTTATTTGAAAAGGGTGAAGACATAAACTCTAAACCTTTGTCATTACAATGTTTTTTTATAACTTTCCATTGTTCAATTGAAAACTCCATTCGTTTCCAATAATCAAATCTCGTATTGTCAACATAAGAAAAATTGACTCTAAACTGTTCGTATTCACTACTTTCAGCTTCAGCAATATGGGTTTGAAATTTAATTGCATCAACCCCAGTAGTTGCCAAAGCGTCTATATAAGAATGTAAGATCCCCAAGCTTCCATCATGAGCTTGTGCAATTTCAGCTATAATTTTAATTTTTTGTTTCATTCATTAATTCTAAAAAGGCTCCATAATTCTTTTCCGCATCAAAATATTCCTCCCAAAATTTCCGAACTCCTTTCCTAAATTCTAAAGTGTTATTTTGTGAGTGTTTAAATTCTGTTATAACATTTGCAACTTCCTTCATTTCAGTTTCCAAAGGAATTAAAATCCCTGTTTCTTCAGTCACTATTTCCTTACACCCTCCAACATCTGTGCTCAAAATTGGTATACCAAAACTGATGGCCTCCATCATGCTAACAGGTATTCCTTCTGCTTCAGACAAACTTATAAATAAATTGACTTGATTCTCTTTATAATATTGTATAATTTCATCGTTCGAAATCATTCCTTTAGCAATAAATTTTACATTATTTTTTGTAGCTATTTTTTCTTTATTCTCAATGAATAAGGGTATTGTGTAATCGTTTTTTTCTTTCAAATTTTCATCACCCAAATGAATCCAGGTAATCGGAAAATCAATATATTGAAGCATCTCTGCAATTTTATGAATTCGTTTAATATCTCTAACCTTAGCGCAACTCACTAATACGAAAGGTTCATTCAAATTAAAAAAATCACTAAAGCCAAAATCTGCACTACCTAAATATGAAGTTGTAATTTTTTGCTGGTATCCTCTATATTTTTCCTTTAAATAATATTCACCAGATTTTGAAACCGAAAAAACCTTGTCTAAAAATTTGAATTGAAAATTTCTTAATAATATTTTGCCAAACAAAGAACTTCTATCTTCAAATAAATCTCCTCCATGCGCCCTTGAAACTGCTTTTCCAATCCAACCTTTTTTACGCATCCATGCTAAATAGATACAGTCGTAAAACCAAAAAGAATAGCCTATTAGGGAAAAAGTCCCGCAAGCTTGCGGGATAGGAATGAGGGGTGAGGAATGAGGGGTTTTAATTCCCTTTTCTCTTTCAAATTTTATTTTTCTCATAGCACATTCTGCTTTGAATATATTTGAAGCCAATAAAGCAATGGATTTTTTAAACGGTAATATTTTTTTAATTGCAAGGCATTCACTTACATAAATGCCTATAATTGGAAATAGATTTTTTAAAACTAAATTAAATGGTTTGTAGCTGTTCCAATCGACAAACTCTTCAAAAACAATTGCGTTTCTAGGTAATTTATCTTTGCCTTCCAAAACCTCAACTGAAAATAAATAGATAACATCTACTTTACTTGCCACCCTCTTTATATCATTGGTAACAAAAGGAGATTGAATTTCATCAATAAAATACGCTATTTTATTATCCACTTTTATTTAATTAAACTTTCTAAATTGATATACAGTTGTTTCATTTTCACTTCATAATCTAAATAGTCTTCGGCATATTTTCTCATTTTCTGAGGTAAATCTTTATCTTGTAATGCTTTTTTTGCAAACTCTATTACTTTTTCCATATCAATAAGACTATCGTCATTAGAAAATTCCAATGCAAACTCTTTGGACTCTTCATTCAAGTCCGGGTCAGTATACGCATAGAAAAATGGCAAACCGCGAGCAATATATTCTCTTGTTTTAAGAGTTGATGCTTCTTTTAATTCTTTTTTATACAGAGAAAGCGTTGAAACACCAATATGAACTTCTTGTATTAATTGATCAATATCTAATTTATTTTTATAACCAACGATTTCAACATAACTTCTTTTTGGAATTTCACCATTTATTATATGACCACAAATTAATAATTTAATTTTTTGATGAGGGTTTAATATGTTATCTATTGAGTCAATTAATCTGTCTAATCCATTCCAAGGAGCATTAGTAGATGTTCCTTTTAGAAATATTATTTTTAAAGGTGAATTTAAATCAATATTTTTTTTAACATCATAACTCTTAACATTGATTCCATTTGGTATAACAATTACTTTTTTAGCACCTTTATTTTTTTGATATTCTCCTATTTCTTTTGTAACAGCCACAACACCTGCAATATTCTTGACAAATAATCTTCCAAATAATTTTTCATTAAAAATTGGTACAAAATTATATTGAAACCAACTTAAGAACTTAGAGGGTTTTATGCCAAAAACATTATTATTTGCCAAACTTTTAATTTCTTCATATTCTTTTGATTGGTGTTCTGATATTATTTTTTTTCCGAATTTCTTTGAAATCTTATAAAGTAGAAATGACGATCCTGGAAATCTGAAATATAATATATCTGAAATTAAATAATACCTTTGTATATAGTCATGAATTGCTTTATCAATATTATGTTTTTGGCCAATAGATCTAAAATATTTCCATTTGCACTTCTTTACAGGTATTAAATTTATAAATTCATTTAACGGTGTTATTTCGGATACCTCTGAACTTAAAAAAACACCTTCACAATTTGCGCCCGCTTTATTCAAATATTTTATTTGATTAATTACTTTATTTTGGACAGAAGAACCCTTTAAACTTGGTGATGTAAAAATGTATTTAATTGATAAATTATTCATCACTTTGTTTTTAACTTCTTTTTTAAATAATTGATGTACAAATTTGGATTTAAATAAATTTCTAACTTCTTAAATCGTTTCAAATTTTTGGTATTGTATTGTTTATAATGACTATGTGGGATAGGTTTTTCATTGATGTAGGAATTTAACTCTTCGTTAGTTAAATCAAATTTCTTAGCAACAAATTCGAAATCATTTTCAAGCATTTCTTTGCTTGGATAGGATGGCTTTTCTAATTCTTTTATTGCCTCTTGCTTACTGATTTGACCTGAGTTAATCAAACTAGCTAAATGCGCTTTTCTTTTATCTACTCCAAACTTTGTAGGTAATACATAGCCCTGATAAAAACGAGTGAATATGGATTCATAATGTTTACCACCATAATCTCTCCAACCCATTTTTTCTATTATCGTTTCTTTTGCGTTGTCCTTGTTATAATAGACAAAATCTAATAATGGATGAAATTGAATATTGTGTTTTTTGGTTTCCAAATATTCTTTTAATGGACTTAAAAGTTTAGTGGTTTTAAGTGGTTTTGTTCCAAATTTTTGATGAATATCATTAATATTATCCGTATCGGCTTTATTATACCTCATTGAATGTGGTAAAATAAACTCTGTTTGATGATTAGTGCCTGATAAAATAGATTTAATTCCTTTACTTTTGGCTAAATTAAACAATGTTGCTTTTATCAAATGATCCGTTGGAACTTCCCAATCTAAAACTGATGATTTAATATAGGACAATTGTAAATCTTTAAACTCTTCCCAATCTACAACATGGGTATATAAATCGAATCCTGTATAATCTACTATCCTATTGATATTGTCTACTGCCAATTCACTGTTCCAACCATTGTCAAAATGGACTAACAAAACTCTTATATTCCATTCCTTGGCTAAATAAGCCAAATAAGAACTATCTACGCCACCACTCAATCCAATTATTGCTTGGTATTTTCCTTTTGCACTTTTGATAATCTCAAGTGACTCTTCTAAATACTTTTGTTTTTGGGTTTCTGTGAGGGGATTTAATACATAAGCTTTTTCATAAGCCTGACAGTGGTTGCAAACTCCATTACTATTGAATGTTAAACTTGGATCGTCGTTGGTGTCTAAAACACACTTACTGCACTGTATTGCTTCTGTTTTCTGCATAAATTATTAACTGATTACTTTGTAATTGATAGCTTGCCAAAGCTGAACTGCAAGAACATCTGTTAGGGTTTTGTTTTTTAAATGTTCTAAAAAAATTGACTTGTCTTGGAAATTTAATTCTTTTAAAAACAGATCTAATTCTGTTCTACTTAACAATTCTTGTGCATAGCTGTTTAGCTCATTGTTAAACCATGAAACCAATGGAGAACCAATACCAACTTTGAAAGTTCTTTCTAAAATAGCCTTTGGCACTATCTCTTTTACTGCATCTCTAACTATTCTTTTGGTATATCCCATCCCCAATTTGTGTTCTATTGGTAATTGAAAACAAAATTCTACTAATCTGTAATCCATGAATGGCATTCTTACTTCAACACTGTGTTGCATTGAAGCTCTGTCAAAATCCCTCAAATAAGTTGGTAAACTATAGATGAAAAAGTCGTTCAATACTATTTGTTGTTCATACGGAAATGATTCGAAATGATACAAGTCATCACTGAGTGTAGTAGCTTCATTTGGGATTCTTATTAAATCTACTTTTGGCTTTGTAGGTTTTAATAAAGACTTCAACTTACCTTTTAAACTGCTCTTGTTTTTTTCCACTTGGCTAATCATCGAATCCAGTCTTTTACTTACGGATTCTCTGTTATTTTCATGATACAGGTTCACCAAAACCTCTTTAACTAAAATTGCTTTTTTAATACTTCCAATTTCTAAATAGTAGTAAAACAACTTGTCTAACATATACCGATAGCCAAATAACATTTCATCTACGCCATGACCATCCAATGATACAATCACTTTTTCATTGCGAACTCCTTCGTAAATTTTCGTAATAGCATTCATTGGCGTACCCGCAATTGTATCAAATTTTATGGTAACCTGCTCTATTTCTTGAGCCAAGTGGTCCATATTGTTACTAATACAAACCCAATTTTCTTTGCCCCATTTTTCAGCTACTACTTCTGCATATTGTTTTTCATCCATTTCTGTTCCTGGAAAAACTGCTGTAATGGCTTTCTTACAATGTTGAGCTTGTCGACTGTTGTTGTTTGATTTTTCACTTATGTGGTTTACCATTGAATACACAGAGGAGGAATCTAAACCGCCGCTTAATGCAGAAGCTAATGGTACATCTGAACGCATTCTTATTTTACAGGCATTTTCAAATAAATTATAAAATGTCTTTACGTTTTCTTCGTATGAATTGGTATTGGGTTCTTTTATTTTAGCTCGAATGTCATACCATCTTTTTTGCTTGGGCAATGGTTTCCCTTTTTGAATAGTTAAAGTATGACCAGGAAGTATTTGATAAACGTTATCATAAATCGTTAATCCTAATCCTTCATGTGCTAAGGAATTGTCAACTATTTCTTTTAATCTTTCTTTATTTATTTTTCTTTCAAAACAGTCTAAATTTTTAAATGCAATAGTCTCAGATGCAAAAGCTATAAAGTGGTCATTGAAAGTATAATAAAGTGGCTTTATCCCAAATCTATCTCGGGCCAAAAACAAAGTTTTTTCTTGCTCATCCCAAATGGCGAATGCCCACATGCCATTGAACTTGTCTAAGCAAGTTTTGCCCCATTGGGAATAGGCAGCTAAAATTACTTCTGTATCTGTGTCTGATTTGAAAGCATGACCCAATTGCTGAAGCTCTTCTCTGACTTCAATAAAATTAAAAATTTCACCATTGTATGTTATCCAATAACGCCCCTCGGCATAACTCATGGGTTGTTTACCGGCTTCACTCAAATCTAAAATAGACAAACGGCGCTGACCCAAACCAAGCGTATTGTTGTCAAACAGCTCATAACCTGCCCCATCAGGTCCACGGTGAACCATGGAATCCGTAAAACGTTTTAATGTTTCTAAGGTTACGGGGTTGTTGTTGAGATTATATATTCCGGAAATGCCACACATATTTATTTTGGATTTATAATTTTAGATTTTTGATTTTATTTTTTATAATTATCGGAATTTAATGGTTGTATTAATTTTTGATTTACTAGTTTCTGAAGACACCTAGAACTATCATTACAGATATAAATTGACTATAGAATAAATTTTTTTATTGTATTGAATGAGTAGTTTTTCTATTACCAACTTAACTATATAATACAAACTGCAAGGCTTAATAAAAATTTAACCCAATAAACCTCATCAACCCTTTAAACCTTTAAACAATCACGCTGCACGGCGTGAAACATCTAAACAAATAAACAATTTAAAACCTCTCAACCCTTTAAACAAATAAATGCATAAACAGTTAAACCCCATAACCCTCTCACCTCCCGATAGCTATCTGGACATCGATTAACCACCTATTCAAACTATCTCAAAATCGATTGAATTACTCTGTCAACTTCTTGTTCAGAAAGCTCATAATACATCGGCAACCTAACCAAAGTATCTGAATAAAAATCTGTATTCGGCAGGTCTCTACTATCGTGTTTCTGATGATAAAACGGACTTTTGTGCAAACTTAAATAGTGGAACACCGCATGGATATTTTCTTTTTTTAGGCCATCTATCAAAGCGGTTCTCTGTTCTAGATTTTTACAAACCACATAAAACATGTGGGCATTGTTAGTGGCATAATCAGGCACAAAAGGGAGTTTTAATATTCCTTTCTCTTGTAAGCCTTTTAATCCTTCCCAATATTGATTCCAAATGGACTTGCGTTTGTTTTGTATCTCCTCCAAATGCTCCAATTGTGCCCAAAGGAACGCGGCCACAATTTCTGAAGGTAAAAAAGAAGACCCCACATCTACCCAACCGTATTTGTCGACTTCACCTCTAAAGAACGCTGAGCGGTTTGTGCCTTTTTCCCATATAATTTCTGCCCTTTGGGCAAATTGTGGGTCATTGACTACCAACATTCCCCCTTCGCCCGAAATAATATTTTTGGTTTCGTGGAAACTAAAAGCCGCTAAATGACCGATGCTTCCCAATGGTTTTTGTAACCCATCTTTTCCAGTATAATAACTATCAATGGCTTGGGCTGCATCTTCTACCACAAAGAGATTATACTTGACCGCTAACTCCATAATGGCATCCATGTCGCAGGCAATTCCGGCATAATGCACAGGTACTATGGCTTTTGTTTTAGGTGTAATTAGCGACTCAATAGTACTAGCATCCATATTGGGATTTAACTCCATAGAATCTACAAACACAATCTTTGCACCACGCAACACAAAGGCATTGGCGGTACTTACAAAGGTATAAGAAGGCATGATGACTTCATCTCCTGGTTGTAAATCCAATAAAATGGCTGCCATTTCTAAGGCATCGGTGCAAGAAGTGGTTAGTAAACACTTTTTAAAGCCATAATTGTTTTGGAAATAATTTTGGCACAATTGGGTGTATTTGCCATTGCCAGATATTTTACCTGAGGCCACTGCGTCGGTAATATAGGCAGTTTCTTTGCCTGTTAGGAAAGGTTTGTTAAAGGGAGTCATTTGAATTAATAAAGAAAGAAGTTGTTATTATATAAATATTCATTACCAGTTTAATATTTTCAATTATTTCTCAAGAACTATGAACATACTGGTTCCTCTATGAATTTTGTTATTTTTATTTAGTTTTTTTATACTTAAATAATGCATATATTGAAAATATTTGTCAAGGATGCCTATGTTTTTTTTAAGATAGTTTTGTTCTTTTAATAAAAGTTTTTCTGCTCCTATTCTTTTTCCAAATTTGAATGGCAAAACTCTTGCTAATAGTAATGGTATTAAATAAAAACTGAAATAAAACGAATAATCTAATAATTTAAAAGGAGTATTTTTTATTATTCTGTCTAAATCACTTTTTTCATATCGTCTATAATGCCCCGATACCTCATCCGTCTCGGACCACAAGTAATTATTTGCAGGTACACTAATAAATATCTTAGTTCCAATTTTAACTTTACTATAAAGTTCATTCAAAAAATTTAAGTCATCTTCAATATGTTCTATTACATCAAAAAGACCACAATTGCCTATATTATATTCTTCAAATGGAAAATCTTGAAAAACACCTTGATAAACAAATTCAACACCTCGACTCTTTGCATTTAAACATCCTTTAACACCCGGTTCACATAAAATTACTTTGTTAGGGTAGTTTGCGTTTATTATTGCTTTGGATTGAAATCCGTTGCCGCCACCTATATCAAGTAAATCACCATTTACTTGATATTTATCTAAATAATGTAAAATTAACTCATTTCTTTGGTTAAACCAAAGACTCTGTTCTTCAATTGCAAAACACAATTCATTTCCTATTTCAGGATAAGAAAGTTCATCACTTTTACCAAACTCAAAAAAAACATGTTTATTCTTTTGCATTTTATTATCCGTATATTATTTCTTTTAAATTTTAATTAAGTATGTTTTATATAACTAATGACATATTTACAGCCATTATAATGTTTAAAAATGATTATTAGGCTTAATAAACGATCCCTATAAATTGGTGATCAAATACTTATTAAAACCCATTTGAGTTTGAAAATAGTTTTGGCATAGGGTATACTTGCCATTACTTGAAATTTTACCTGATGGAGCCGCGTCGATAATATAGGCAGTTTCTTTGCCTGTTAAAAGGGTTTGTGAAAGGGTATCTTTTATTTAAAATGGTATAAATTTAGCTTTTGCAGGTAGCAAGAACTTCATAAAAAGAATCTCTTCTTCATTTAGTTTTTTGGTATATTTCCTCGTAGAAATATCAAAATAAGTAAACTCATCCATTTTGTTTACATTTTCAGTACTTGTTACAATTTTTATAGTGGATTTTTTATTCAAAGCAAATTCAAACTCTTGTAAATAATTGTTCATTGTTTCAAGCTTATGCTCTAATGTATTTTCAATAAATTGAAATCCAACTTTATCGGATATACTTTTGGCGGGAGAGCCTGCATATATCTCATTGTATTTCATGTCCTTTGTTATTACAGAACCTGCCATTGCCATTGACTTATCTTCAGCAACAATAGGTGACACAATACAATGCCCAACAAACCAAACATCGTTTCCGATCAACATAGGTTTTTCAGATAAAAATCTCGAACCTTCTAAAGTATCTCCAAATTTAATATGACTCCAAATTTGTGAATGCGCCCCAATGCCACAATTGTTACCAATTGTTGTACCCCCAATACTGTCAATTATGGTATATTGGCCAATCCATGCGTTGTGTCCAATTTTACAAGGTAAATAACCATGAATATTCGTATTATGCTGTATTTTACAATAGTCCCCTATTGAAAAATCATCACATATAATTTGCACATTTGCTCCAATAAACACATTATCTCCTATCTGTATGTTTTTTGCATTTCCACTCAATCCTACTATTTTAGCAGTTGGGTCTATGAAGGTGTTTTTTCCAATTACTAGATTATCCGCTTTTATATTCATATTAAAATGTTTTATGAGAAACGATATACAGGGGTCTAGATTTTACGCCATCAAATATTTTACTGATATACAAACCAACTATTCCTAAAATAAAGATTATTAGACCTGACAAAAACCAAATGGATACAATTAAACTGGTGTACCCACTCATGGTAATATTACCTAAATAATACCTTAGTATACTTATAGCAGCAAATACGATAGAAAATAACGATAAGAAGAAGCCTAATTTTACTGTTAATTTTAGTGGTTTATCGCTATAAGCCAAAGCAATATCTAATGCTAGATTAATTAATTTACTAAAATTGTAGGATGTTTTGCCTTCAAACCTCAATGCATGTTCCACATCTATACTAGTGGATTTAAAGCCTACCCATTTGATCATAGGAGGAAAAGCACGCATAGGTTCCTTTAGTTTTTTAACTTCTTCAATGACTCTATTTGCATAAATACCAAAATTACCTATGGTACCATCTTGTTCCATTCCGGATAAATAAGAAAATGCCTTATAAAACAACTTGGAGCTCATTTTTTTATTAAAGCTATCTTGTCGATTGGCGCGCCTGGCAAGGACTATATCATAGCCTTCTAGTGCTTTTTGATACAATGTTACAATTTCTTCGGGCCTATCCTGTAAGTCGCAATCCATTACCACAATCCAATCACCTTTAGCATGATCTAAACCTGCAGTAATTGCATAATGCTGACCAAAATTACGGGATAATTTAATGCCTTTAACTCTTAGGTCTTCTTGAGATTGTTTTTCAATTTTTTGCCACACCTCATCTGGGCTGCCATCTTCTACCAAGATGAGTTCAAAATCTTCCGTAATTTTTGAGACTTCGGCAACTACTCTTTTTACCAACTCATCTAAGATGTTTTCGGCTTTGTATACTGGAGAGACTATTGAAATTTTCATGTTTTTTTTATTTATTTACTTTAAGTAGATTATATATGTATAATGCAATTATTGTATAAAATCTAAAACAAAACCAAATAATAGAAAATCTCTTTTAGTAAACAGCTTGTAATTAACTTTTTTCATTCTATCACTATCTGCTTGTCAAATAATTCCAAAGCTTGAATAGGAGTAAACAAGCCCGACTTTACATGGTTCCAATTATTTACTTCATTCCTTAATAATTTTACTGACTTGTCTTTGGATACAGTTACGGGTATGTATTCATATTGCAAAGCAAATAAAACTGCTACCCTGTGCCTGCCGCCCGTTATACTTAATTTGTACTCATTTCCTATAACATAAATAAAACCCGCCTTGGGGTAACCGTAACGTTCTTTATAACCTTCTTGATAAATCGATTTATACACAGAGTGCAATCTGTAATATTCCATTTCTAAGATGCGTTCTGAAACAGGGCCAAACACATCTACTCCGTCTTCTTTCTGTGGTTTAATATTTCCGTATTCTAAGCACTCTTCAGCGTAACCCTCGTTATATTGTTTAAATCTATTTTCAGGACTCATCCACTCCCAAGGCATCACAGCATATAGAGGATTGCTTTCTAAAAATTCTCGGTTTTTCTCATTACTTATGTCAACTGCAAGTCCAAGTCTTTCTGCTACATTTTGGGGCTGAAAATTCAGATAAAAACTTTGCAAAAACAAAAAAGAGGCTCTTTCTCTGACAGGAGTAGTGGGGTCTTCTTTGTCTATCAATCTTACCGTTTCTATCCAAGCCTTCATGGGTTTGGACGTAACAATTTTGTCAGCAGGGATGTTTAACACATACATCAAATCTTGAACTGAAAAAAAAGAAAGGGCCTCTGCAGGACTGATATTACTACCTCCTGTTCGCAAATCAACAATTTTAAAGGTATTGTTCTTTAGCCACTGCTTGCCCACCAATACTAAGCCTGCATGACCCAGTAAACTATTCAATAGATTCAGTATTTTAACCTTCATTATTTCATATTTTCAATTGTATACACTTGTAATCTTTTAGAATACACAAGGTTTTGATCAGAGATGCCTTTTATTTTGTTGTATGTAATTAAATACTTTACGTTTTCTTTACGCAACAAGTCCCAATTCCATTTGGGTATGCCATAATCAGCTTGATCATAAAACAAAAAATTTCGGTTTGAAAATTTATAGAATCCCTCCTTAGACAATTCTGAGTTTACTCGCTCTACAGAATCTGCCTGTCTGATCATTTTTAGTTTTTCTAATGGATAGAACACATAAAAAGCCTCTAAAGTCTTAAGCCCATTGTATTGCAGAATTTCTGGTTCTATCATTATACGAATTGATTTGTGCTCTATGATATCGGGTACTACTGTTTTGATTTGTTCGAACTCTTTTGTCATGTAAAATTCTTCCCACCTTGTCTGTTCCTTGTTCTTGCTATAAATGTAGGTATTGGCAAAAATATTGTCGGTATATCTAGCTCCAAAGTAATCTCTAGGATAAAGTAGAAACATCACGTAAACTATTTGCATAGCAAGCAATACTGTTGTTATTTTTTTCCTATTATCCAACATCAATTCTTTGAGCACATAAGCAAAGATTAAGTACCAAAGAAAAGGTAGCCAAACCCAAAAGCGGAAATTGACGTTTGGGATGTTTATACCGAACTCTTCTTTAAAGTCTACGTTATCTGAAAAAATAGATATGAATACCATCATGAAGATAATAGACATAAAGCCAATAGGAATTAAGATTCTTTTATACTCTTTTTTTATAAGGTAATACACTGAAAAAAGGATACTTATTAGAACTATAGTAAAGCTTAAAGTATGGTAGTGTCGCTGACTAAAAGCAAACCCAAGCACTGTAGAACCAATGATTCCCTTTATATTCATAAACTTTTCTACCGAACTTGTATCTGCCATCCTGTTTGTTTCAGCTCCAGAAAATAAAACAGTCAACATTCGATACTCCGACAGTAATGTTATTCCTCCTAAGAGTATAAATGGAAGTATTCCTTTAAGAGAAAATTTCCACCATTTAGCTAAAACACCAATCAAAAAAAACAAGAAAAGAATAGGAAAGGAGAATGCATTGCCAAAAACTAAGGAACTAAACAAAGAAAACAAAATAATGATTAACCAATCCCAATACTTTGCGTCTTTTTTGAATATATTAGTTAAAGCAAACGTTAAAAGGGGCAGTCCCACCACTGTTATTTCACCCATAGCCCTGTGGGGAACAAGCGCAAAAGCAAGTGCCACTAAAGTATATACGATAGGTTCTTTTACCACATATTTTTTAAGTAGTAAGTATAGACCTATAAAGGCAACCAAATGGATTAAAATATAGTTTAAAGAAAAAGCAGTTTGAGGATTAAAAAACAAATAAAGCAATTTGGGTACAGACCATTCCGATGGATAGTAGTTCCTTGGAATACCGCCCATAGTAAAATCCAATACAGAATTACCATCTGCAAACATCAACCCACTTTCGGCAAGCATTTTGTACCAAACTACATTGGTATCCAAGCTGTCGTACTCCATAAATCTCGCCTCATTGGAAAAAAACAACAGAGGTGAAAAATAAATGAATAGAACTATAGCACTAAACCACTCGAATGGATTGTTTTTTATGGATTGTTTGATTCTTAAATAATACATGTATTTTTATTAAAAATAAATATTTAATTACTTTATTACAAGAGTGGTGGACATAACATACTTATACGCAATATTATTTGTTTTCATGGTTTTTTCTAAAATAATTTTGAAAGCAATCTCCAATCCATTCATTTTGCATTCTATCAACCTTTTTGAACCTCTTAAAAGGCAGGTTAACAGTATTATATAAATATTTTTCTTCAAAAACTGATTTATCATTTTCCTTATACTTCTCAATATCGGTAATATAGCTATTATTAAAAATTATCACATGATTTAAAGTATATGAGAGAACTAAAACGATAAAAACAGCAATTAATTTGAAATATTTAGTTATTGTAGTTGAAATTTGATAATCCCTTAAGGTATAAATAAATTGAATAAAAACTAATAGAAAAAAAGAGTACCCAGCTCTTTCAGAAAATAAACCTGGAGTTTTAACAAAAACTAAAACTGAACCTAATGCAGCTATTAAAAAACGTAATTCGAAGATAATTTTAATGAATTTAACAATTATAGAGTTTCTATCTCTTATAATTTTAATTACTGTTATAAGAATGCTTAAAACAGTTAAAATAACTGCAAGATAATAAAAACTATATGCTGTGTAAATTATTTTAGATACGGCTTCAATTATATAACGCGGATGCCACATCCAAAATGTTGAAACTGTACTTAGCCTGTTCTGTGTTCCTGGTGAAGAAATTAATATATAAATGCCAAATGAAAATATCAAAATTGATAAGAATGCCAAAGATATCTTCCTATTTATTGATATATTATTTGTATGAAATAATTCCATGAGAAAAATAAATAAAATTGGAAGTGAATAGTTCGGACCAATTGTTATTAATAATGGTGATAAAAATATTAAATACTTTTTCTCGTATTTTGAAATTACGAAAACTGCAAAAACCATCAAAAAGGTAGCAACACTATAATAAGATCCTCCAGTTGCCCAAAAAACTACATCATTCATAACATCTCCAGAGCCTATTAATAATAAAACAAGCATAAATAGAAATCTGCCTATTTTATCAATTGTATTTTCACAATAATAAATTCTTGAAAGTAAAAAAGCAATTGCCGTAAAAAAAAGAACCCATATCATAGACATAACATTAAAATTAAGATATTTGAAACCTGCTATTTGAAATAAACCGGGGATTGAAATATAGCGGCCTTCTTTTTCCACATACCTATCTTTTACAATGGAAAAAATATTTTTATCAATATACTTAATAAAATTTAGACAAAAGTCATCCGTATAAGGTGTTGAAAAATAAGCGATTAATAACAACAAGGTAATTATCAATCCAATAAGAATACTTTCAATTTTTAATTTTTTCATTTAATACTATTTTATTTTTTTAATCTTTTTACCAACCTATAGCTACCAGAATTCTGTATCAATTTCAACCTGTTCAATAATAAACCATTGACTAGGTATGTTTTCATTTCTTCATTAAACGAGGCCGCGTTCATGGCTTTCTCTGCCAATTCATAGGCATTGATTTCCAAGGCATCGTTTACTAAACGGTGTAGAGATTTTTGGTATTGTTGTATGATTTGCGCCTTCAAGTTTGTGTCTTCTGTTTGCTTGTAGGACCATGCTATTTGTTCTGTTTCTGACACAAACTGTTGCACTTTTTGTTGCATTTGTTCCATTGCGACTTGTTTGGGGGTTTGTAATTTACCTGCTTTTTTCAACTCCTCTTGGTATTTTCTTAAACTCATCCAACTGATATAACTGTATCGCCCTTCGTGATACGAGAATTTTATACCTGTAATACCATCTCTGTAATATTCTTGTTTGATAAAAGCATAGAAAAAAGCTTGAATGGTATTGTAAATAAGCTTGAACCATGAAAATCGCTTGCCTTCTTGATACAGAACCTTGCCTTCACCTTTGGCATAGCGTGTGTGCTTGTCCTTTAACTGTGACCATGAGTTACACCAAAAGTGTTCGTCATAGTTTTTGCCTGTAAATGAAATTTCAGCAATACCATAACCAGGTTTGGCTGTTATTCCTTTATGTACTTCGTCTGACACATTGATACCAGGACGGTAAAACAACAACCTTCCTCTTATTGCATTTTTGTAAGGACCACCCTTCAGTTTTTTGCCTTTAAAATAATACCACAAATAGGCTCTAACCAAAGATTTAAAAGGTTCAGGGTTTTGAATGTATTTTTTAATATCCTCTGCCAACTCTGGCCTAATGCGTTCATCGGGGTCTATCAGGATAAACCAATCGTGCTTGAGTTTGGGAATATACAAAGGATGCATGTCTTCTATGCGAGGCACTTTGTTAAACTCTTCCACTACAGTAGCATATTTTTTTGCTATTTCTACAGAATTATCTGATGACCCAAGGTTTACAAAATAGATTTCCTCGCAAAACTGCAAAGATTGAAGGCAATCTTCCAATAAATGTCCTTCGTTACAAGAGGCTACTAATACAGAAACAGGTAATTTTTCGGACATTCTTTAATTTAAATAATGGTATTTTACTTTCTTAAACATCCTTTTTCCTAACGTAATGAGGAATAAATTATAAAAGTGTTGTGCAACTTTTTTGAGTGGATTTTTCAAAAGAGAATTAATTTCTTTGAATTTTTCTGCACTTAACTCATCAATATGGTGCAATAAATACTTTTGTACCCTTTGCAACAGAATTGTTTCTTTTTCTGATTTTGTCACACTCGTCAATGGTGATAAATATACGGCCCAAATAGATTGAACAATGGCCATACTGTCTCCATTCGTTACTTGATTGGGATGTAATCGGTAATAAAACAAGTCTTCACCTAATCCATACATCACGCATTGACGGTCTGCCAAACGCAACCACAGTTGATAATCTTCTGCATTTTGTAGTCTCTTGTCTTCCATAAAACCCCCTATTTCATCCACACACTTTTTTTTTACCATAACCGATAAGTTTGGAAGACTTATACCTGACAATAAATACAGAAATTGCTCGTCAAGCTTCCTTAATCCTATGGGTTCTTGGTGAGTGTGAATGACATTTTGAATGGTATCCATAAAACTTATCCCATTGGTGTAAACTAAATCTATTTGAGGGTTTTCTGTAAATACACTCACTTGTTTTTCTAATTTTGTGGGATGCCACAAGTCGTCTGCATCTATAAATGCCAAATACGTTCCCTTGGCTTTGCTTATGGCCAAATTTCTGGCTTTCCCCTGTCTGCCATTGGTTTGATACCAATAGTGTATTCGAGCGTCCTTATTGGCATATTCTTTTATGATACCCGCAGTTTGATCTGTGGAACCATCGTCTACTATAATTAATTCCCAATCTGTATAAGTTTGCGCTTGAACAGATTCTATGGTTTCTGCCACAAACTTTTCTGCGTTGTAAGCAGGCACTATTACAGAAACTATGGGACTATTCATACTTTTTGAAGCGATTTAATTATTTGTTTCCTAATTGCTTTTTCAAGAACAGGGTATTTTCTGAATTTCCAATACTGCTTAACCCATTTATTAGCTTGGTGTTTCGGCTGTATCTCACCTGTTAGCTTTACACCCTTGTATGTACCCTCTTTATAACTACTCGGCTCATAGTACTTAAATGGAATACCACTTGCGGCATAGTAATAACCAAAAATATAAGTACCTAATTTATCCTTAGGTTTTAGAGAGTCATCTAATAAGAGTGAAATTAGTTCTTGATGGGTTTGTGGGCGGTAAACCACATCTAATGTTTCATACATTGAATGACCTGCCATAATGGAACATTTGTTCCAATACGTAGCTTCTATACCCATAGTAGAGCCAAAACCAATCACCTTATAAGCATTGTCCAATAAATGATAAGAATCCAATAAAGCATGTGGCATAATGATGCTTAAGTTAGGCGACTTGAACGCTACAATTTGCGCGTAATTCACAGGATCTGCAGTCGCTAAATTGGGATGCAGCCTTAAGTAAAAATGATACTCAGGATACGCAAGTAGGTCGGAAACAATTTTTAAAATTCCTTCATTTTGATTTTTGTACAAAGGATTGTTCCATTCAGGACCAACGGCTGCAAACTCAAATTCAGAGGAATTAAAAATTACAATATTTTTTTTATTGGCGTCAAATCCTTCAGGTAAAGACCCTTTTTCTTGTTGGTCTGTAAATGATTTCCAAGATAAAATATTACCCTTTCTTCTGTTTTCAAAAAAATAGGCGGCTTTAATTATTTTCTCTTGTTCATCCGCATTACCCTCCCAAAAATTTTTAATTTTAATCGCCATTTTTGCCAAATCGTGTGGCAAGTGGTTTTCGAACAATTCGTATTGTTTGAAAGTACTTCCTCTTTCGTGTATGAATACTTTTATTCCCAAGTGCAGTGCCGCCTTAAACGCTGCTTTAGCATGCATTAATCTGCCATTAAACACATACAACATATCGACCTTGTGTTTTTGTAACTGATTTAAAATTGAATGGTACATTTCTAAAGCAGAATGCATCATTAAATTGATTTTTTCTTGGTGTTCTGAAAGGATAGGATTAGGATTACTCAACAAACTAATTAAGGATGAGGCAACTGCATATCCGACATCAAAATTTTGATATTTAATTTCTTTTAACTCTTCTATGGTATTAGCATTCCATTTAAAGGCCTGAATGGCTAATTTATCAGTAGTATTTAAAAGTTCAAAAGATATAGACGGAATTTTTTGTGATAACAATGCCATACCATTATCTTTTTTTGCCATACATTTTATGCATTTAGAGAATCTATTATTAGGGTTTGTATCACAAATCGGTAAGGTAGAAGTGCAATACAATTGGATTACCTCATCTCCACTGTCTATATGGCGTTGAATAATTTCCAACTCCGTCTCATAATGTGTTACCCAAAGAACATGGGAAGAAAAAAGGAGGATTTTAGCCATTGATATTGGAATTCAGCATTGAATAACCGCTGAATTTAATTGATTTTTTATTGCGTTTAATTTTTAATGGTGTTGTTAAATTATCTAACACATCGTATGGATTTTCATTTTGACTACTTCCCAACCAATAGTACAATTCATAAATGCCCTCATTGAGTTGCATTGGATTTAAATTCATTTTAAACTTAAACGACGACTGATTTATACAAAAAGAGGATATATCATGCTTAACAGTAGAACTTACAATTTCACGGGAAATACTGGAACGCAATGCCATCATAAAATATGCTTCTTCAATAGGACTATTTTTGTCGCATTGTACACTTATTTTGATAGGCTCTTCTACCTCAAATTCTGTTTGAACCTCATTATCCATATTAAGCAATTTAACATCTACAATCCTTAATTCTCCCGAACCTCTTCTAAGTGTTGTATCTTTTAGCGTTTTGCTGTCCTTTAAATTCACATGAAGGGTATGGTTAATGTATTCATTAATCATTTCTTCTGTGGAACCTATTTTATATACTTGACCATGTTTCAATATAACTACTCTGTCGCACAAATCGGCTATTGCACCCATATTATGACTCACAAAAAGTACAGTACGACCGCCTGTAGCAACATCTTTCATTTTTCCCAAGCATTTTTTCTGAAACTCGGCATCACCCACCGCAAGTACTTCATCTATGACTAGTATTTCGGGTTCTAAATGTGCCGCCACTGCAAAAGCCAAACGAACATACATTCCTGAAGAATAACGTTTTACGGGGGTATCGATGTAGCGTTCTACGCCAGAAAAAGCCACAATTTCATCAAACTTATCTTTGATTTCTTTTTTGTTCATACCAAGGATAGCACCATTCAAAAAGATATTTTCACGACCCGTCAATTCAGGATGAAACCCAGTTCCAACCTCTAACAAACTCGCCATTCTTCCCTCTATGGTAATTTGACCCGTGGTAGGGGTGGTTACCCTAGACAATATTTTCAATAAAGTAGATTTACCTGCACCATTTAATCCTATGATGCCTAATACTTCCCCTTGCTTTACTTCAAAATCTACCCCTTTAAGAGCCCACACATATTCTGAGTTCCCTAATACAGTTCTGTCATTGGCTTCACCTACTTTTAAATAGGGATCTTCTTTTCCTCTTACTTTATTCCACCAACGGTTTAAGTCTGCAGCAACCGTTTTGGATGAAACCACACCCAATTTATATTGTTTAGAGATATTCTCTATTTTAATAACTGTTTTACTCATTGTTTAATTTTAACTATAATAAACTAATATTGATTTTTGTCATTAAAAATTCGGCAAATAACCAATCTAGCTCATTGTCTAGGTCTATTGAATACTCTCTTGGCATAATGTATTTTACTACTTTTTGAAAACTAGAAATTTCTCCTTGCAAAACCGAATCAACATTCATAATGTAAATAGAACCATTTAGCTCCCAAACTTTGGGACAATCCTGCCTTCTTGTAAAACTTGCTTCCTTTGACTTATACAAAAAACCGTTTTTGTCTTCTTCATATAGAACGTAATAAGGATTTGAATCCGTTTCTTTTACAGACACTAACATCTCCATTTCTATAGAATTAAACATATCAAGTGCGTCAACAATATATTCTTTTTTTCTAAAGGGAGAGGTAGGCTGTAAAACAACAACTCTTTCAGGTTTATAGTAATTATCTGACCAATATTTTACAGCATGTTTAATTACATCTTGACCACTTGCTGTATCTGTTGAAAGCTCAGCTGGTCTTACAAATGGTGGCGACAAATTATAATTTTTAGCAATTTGTAAAACTTCTTTTGAATCTGTACTTATACAAATTTCATCGTGTTTAAAAAGTTCTAAAGCTATTTCTATTGTATATGCAATTAGCGGTTTGCCAGCAAGCAATTTCCAGTTTTTCCCAGGTATACCCTTGGATCCAGCTCTAGCAGGAATAATAATTAATGATTTCAAAATTTTATGTGAATTATGTCTTGCTGGGCTTTATTAAATTCTTCCATTTTACCAATATCTAACCAATATCCTCTATGTGGATAAGAATTGACCTTTTTACCCATTTGAATTAATTCTTGCATCAAGTCAGTAGTATTATAAAACTTGTTTTCAGGAATTATTTCCATGACATCTTTTTTCATAAGGTAAATACCGCCATTTGAATAATAAGTATATGTTGGCTTTTCTTTAAAACTCAAAACATGATTGTTTTCTGTTTCTAAAACGGCATAGGGTATGTTAACATTATAAGGTATTGTGGCTACCGAAAAATCCGCTCCTGATTCAATGAAATTTAAATAAAAATCTTCGTAATCAATATCTGTCAAAATATCTGAATTAGTTAACAAAACCGTATCATGCTTTAATCCATTTGCTTGTTTTGCAGCTCCAATTGTTCCTAAAGGTACTTTTTCTTCAATGTAATTTATTCTTACCCCTTTATCGTCTCCATTGCCAAAATATTCTTTGATTTGATTTCCTAGATATTTTATAGTAATCCAAAAATCATCTATTCCGTACCCTACTAACCGATTCAGATTATGTTCTAAAATAGGCATATCCCCAACTTTTAACATGGGCTTCGGAATTGTATCTGTAAGAGGTTTTAATCTCTCCCCTCTTCCACCCGCCATAATTATAGCATCTAAAGGCAAATAAGATTTGATTAACCTAAAGTTTATTATATTAATTATTTTTTTATCTTTATCTAAAACAGGTATGATTTTAAAATTTCTATTCCTGAAAGATATAATATCTTGCAAATCATAATTTGATTTAAGTATAAATTTAGGGCTGTCTTGAATAAAATCTAATACCTTTTGTTCTAAAGAAAATCCTTTAATTAGCCCTCTTCGCACATCACCGTCCGTAAGTGACCCAATTAATATATCTTCATCATTAACTACAAATAAAATAGCGTCTTGTCCTAACTTATCTAAAGAACTTAAAGCATTAATAACTTTTACGTCTTGATTTATCAAGTGTTCTCTGCAAAATCTCATTATTCAATAATTTTAACTACCTGAAAAGCTTCTGCATAATAACAACCCGCCATAGCCCCTCTATATGTTGCTAGTGCCCTTATATTTACTTCACTTCTTGGGAAAGGATGATTGCCTAGTTCCGATTCAAAAACTCTCATAATTTCAATTTTTTTTTCTAGAAAACTTGAAATGTCTACAAAATAGTTAGGTATGAAAACTTTTTCTGGAAAGGAAGGAGCAAATTCTGTTTCTGAAATGCATTCATACATTACTATCATTTTCAAATAAGGATGCCTGAAAGATTTAGTACAAGCCATCACAGCATCTGAAATATGCCTATGATCGGAATGGGCGTCAGAACGATTTAGTGTATACATTATTTCAGGTTTTACTTCTCTAAAAATCTCTGCAATTTTCGGTATTAACGACAGAATAGACTCACTTGTTAAGGACATTGTTGGGTAGTCAAGTTTGTAAGTTTTTTCAAATTCAAACAAATCTGCTACAACTTCGATTTCTTTTTGTCTTGATTCAACCCTCTCCTGGGTAAATCCTAATTGAGTATTTATATTTGTAACAATTACCCAATATAATAAGTCTCCATTTAACTTATGCTTCAAAAGTGTTCCTCCAACACCGAGAGTTTCGTCGTCTGGGTGAGCTGAAATTACGATAATTCTTTTCATGGTCATATGATTTTAACAAAGCTTTTCTTTTAAAAGCCATTTACTGTCTTTAGGATTAATATCAATAAGTGTATTAAAAATTATCTCTGGTGCGCTACCATCACCGTAAGGGCTGACTATATTGGAAATTCTCTCCCTATAACTTACATCAAAACAAGCTTCAAATAAAGATTTAAGTATAGCATCTTTTTTGTGTTCAACAAATTTTACATTCCCCGCATTTAACCTTCCTTGTTGTCTGTTCCCAACATTTACTACAGGTAACTTATAAAAAGGTGCTTCCAAAATACCCATACTGGAATTCCCAACTAATGCTTTCGCATTTCTCATTAGATTAACAAAATAATCGCGTGGTAATGTTTTATTAAACTTGATAAATGACTTGCCTTCAAATGACTCAATTACTTTTAAAATATCGTAAGAACCTGGATCAGTGTTAGGATAAGAAGCAACTACCTTAAAGTTATATTTATCGCAAAACTCTTCTAATGCTGTTAGAGTTGTAAGCATTTGCTCAGAGGCTTGATCTTTCTCTGATGATAATGGATGTTTTACCAATACCAAATAATTGCCCTCTCTGATATCAAATGTTAAATAATTTGAAATTTCTTCTAAAGATTTGTGTGCAACATTTTTGATATTTGCATATGCTGGGTTTCCACTAAAAACAATTCTAAATTCTTCTTCACCCATCGATTTTAAGTTATCAGAATATGAATGTGCCGTTGTAAAATGCAAATGTGCAAGCTTGGAAACCGCCATGCGAATAGGGTCATCTGAATTCCCAAAAACAGGATCACCACCTCCTATATGCGCAGTTATAACATTCATATAATTGCCTACTATTGCTGTTGCTATACTCTCTTCTCTGTCTCCAACTACTAATAAAAAATCAGGATTTACCCTCTCAACAGTTTGAGACAAAGAATATGTTAAGATTCCAACACCTTTAGATCTTTGAACTATTCTGTTTGTCATAAACAAAGAATCTAATTTGTCTGCTATTTTAAATCCGTCATCTTCAATTTTACTTAACGTATAATTATGCCATTCCGACAAATGTGCAGAGCTTACCGCTATTTCAATTTCAAAACGATTCGAGTCCTGTAGTTTTTTAATAACTGGATAAAGTATATCATATTCAGAACGAATACCCGTTATAGCTAAAATTTTATATTTCATTTAATTATTATACTGCCCTACTAATAGGCATTTTTTTAAAAGTTTATCTCTTTTGCATTTATAAAATGAAATCCAGCGTTTTTTGCAAAATCCATATCAACGCCCCTATCACCTATAAAAACTATTTCGCTTGGTTCGTATTTGTTTTTAAAAACATCCAAACATTGCAATGAAAAAATTGATGGCTTTTGTACGTGAACACCATAACTGCCTGACACAAATATGTTATTTTGAGTAAAATATTTTTCAAGTTGTAATGACCTTATTTTATTCCATTGCAGAACTGACGAACCATCAGTAACTAAAAATAACTCATACTGACTTTTTAAGTTATTTAAAATAAACAAGACACGACTTGACATCTTTATATTAGGCTTGAAATTTCTAAACACTCGAAGTGCTTCGTTTAATAGCTTTTCTTTAAGCGATGAATCATAATTTAAACTGTCAAGTATTTCCCCGAATATATATGGATAAGAGCTGCCTTTTTCTAGCCACCTTTCTAGCATATTCACATAAATGTTTTCCGCATCTTTTTCATTTTGAGCAAATATTTTTGAAATTTGAACATAAACCTGAGTAATAAATTCAAACTCATCATACAAAGTACCGTCCATATCAAAACCTACTGCCTTGATTTTATTCCAATAAATTGTATCAGGCAAAAACTTCATTGTATATTCTAAACATTTTTAATCCAAACTTAATTGGAAGAGTATGAATGGCCTTTTGCTCTATAATATTTCGAAAAATCAAATTCACCCAATTCTCAGATGATGTAAAGCCCAATGCCATACCACCAGCTATTCTTGGATTGATTTCAATAAAAAATATTTCATTTTTTTTGGTAACAAAACACTGTATATTTACAGGTCCTATAAATTTCAATTCAACACATATTTTTTTAACTAAGTGAATTATTTCTTCATTAAAAACCGTAATTCCCCCTAATGATTTACCATCGGCGACATCCAACCTCTTTCTTGGGATTATATAAATAGGAGTATGTTTTTGGTCACAAAAAATATCTACTGTAAATTCTTCTCCGATAATTAACTCTTGTGAAATCATCCCATTCATATCCTGATTATGGGTTGGGTTTACCACAATTCCCTTCCCCCCCCTACCTAACCTTGGCTTGACAAGAGTAAATTCATTTTGTAGACTTGTTTCCGGAGTTGGAATTCCAGTGTTTTTGAAGAACTTAAAAGTTTCCCACTTGTCTTGACAAATAGCCAAACTAGAACTATCTGAAATGATAACATGTACACCCTTTTTAGCAAAATACTCTTTTTTCTCTGACCATGCGAATAAAGTTTCATCAAAAGAAGGTATTACAACATTTATGCCTCTCTTTATTATTTCACTTTCAATTATTTGCCACAAGTCAGGATGATTTGATTTTGGGAATATAATAAATTCATCAGATAAATATGATGCAGCACATTCTTTAATGTCAGAGCATACCACTTTTCCACCGGCGTCTTTAATTGCCTTAATCATATAGTGGGATGTTAAACTACCACTTGCCTCCAATAAAACCTTATAATTCATTTTTTATGTATTGTAAAATAACACTGAGCTTATAATAAATCCTCCCACATTAACTTAGATTCTTCTGATAAGTCTCTTTTTAATTCCTTTCCTATTACTTTTTCTATATCCATAGGTGATATACCATCGCCTGGCCTTTTCATGATTAAATCATTGTTATTCAAAATTTTTCCTGCTTTTAAATTCTGCTTTATATGAATAGATTTTCGCGCTATTTTAATATTTGGTTTTTCGCTTTCACTAGTTTCTTTTAAGCCGCTTCCAGATATTGCTTGTTCAATATTTCTAATAGCTCTTACCATAGCTTTTAATTCTTCGGGTTCAAGAGAGGCAATATGGTCTGGTCCGGGCAAAGTTCTATCTAAAGTAAAATGTTTTTCTATAACCATAGCCCCCAAAGCCACAGCAGCTATAGGCACTTCAATACCCAATGTATGATCACTGTAACCAATTTTTACACCTAATTCTTTGGCGATATGTTGCATTGCCAATAAATTGACATCTTGCATGGGTGTAGGATACTCGGTATTACAATGTAAAACAGTAATTCTATTTAATTCAATACCTTGTTCCTGAATAACAGATATTGCTTCTTTAATTTCACTAATGTTTGACATACCAGTAGATAAAATAATATCTTTCCCTTTTTTTGCTATGTGCTGCAAATAAGGTTTATTGGTAATTTCTCCCGATGGAATTTTATAAAAGGGTGGATTGAGTGAATCTAAAAAATCAATGCTAGGTAAATCAAATCCTGTAGACAAGAATTGAATATTACAAGCTTCACATTTCTGTTTTAAAATTAGAAAATCATCAAAACTTAATTCAAGTTTTTTAACCATTTCAAATTGTGATTCAGCTTCTCCTGTATTATTTATTTGATAATCTGCTTTTGAAGCTTTTTTAGAAATATTTAGTTCTGTAATAAATGTTTGAAATTTTACAATATCAGCGCCTGCATCTGCTGCCTTTTCTATCAATTCAATAGCTTTGTTAATATCTCCGTTATGATTAACACCAGCTTCAGCTATGATTAAAACTTTTGTTCTCATTTTAATAATGGTTTAGCAGGAATTCCAACAATTGTTTGATGGTCTAATATTGATTTATTTACCATACTTGACGCACCAATTTTATTATCATTTCCTATTGATACGCCTTGCAATATTGCACAATTTGTTCCCAACAAATTCGAATCTCCAATTGTAACATTTCCACTTATATTACACCCTGGATTAATTACATTATAATTTCCAATTTGTGTGTCATGACCTATAGTTGAATTTAAGTTAAAGATATTAAAATCACCAATCTCAATATCTACAGTAAAAATACAATTAGGTGTAATAATATTTCCAAATCCAATCTTTAAAGTGCTATAATCTGCCAACACGCCTGGATATATTAAATTGGGGAAATTATAATCTTTGAATTTTAAATGAATCTTGTTGATTAATTCTGGATTGCCAATTCCATTGAACAAAACAACTTTATCACTAGGTTTTGTGTTCTTTAAAAAAAATGACTCTTCAATCAATAAGCTAGTTTGAAATGAAATATCTTTATCAATAAATCCTCCAAACTTATACTCACTACCCAAAGTTTTTTGAGTGTAAAAAAAGACTTCTTTAGCAAAGCCACCTGAACCAATAATATAATAACTAAATGACATTATAACCTTACGCTACTAGAGATATTAACTAACCTATCTGCTAAAAAAATTGTATTTTCCAAATCCCCACAAATTGCGTTTTTATACATCGGCAACAAATGTGTTGGTGTCCATGTAGGTCTTGTCATTACTCCATTTTCATTGGTCTCTGTTAAAAACAGATTTCTTCGATCTATATCCCTCATCTGAATAGTGTGCAACCAATAATTAGACTTTGAATTTTCGGGTTCCAACTTGTATTCAATCCCATCTATTTTTGCAAAAAATTCGTTATATATCGTTGCCAATTCTCTTTTATTTTCAATAAATACATTCAACTGCTCCAACTGAGCGCAAGCCAATGCTGCATTTAAATTTGGTAATCTGTAATTGTAACCCACCATATCGTGGTTAAACTCCCATTTGTGTGGTAACTTTGCTTGTGTACTTAAATGTTTAGCCATTTTTGCGAATGCCTCGTCATTTGTTATTATAGCGCCTCCGCCTCCACAAGTAATAGTTTTGTTACCATTAAAACTAAACACACCTGCTAGTCCAAAGGTGCCCGTATGTTTGTCATTATATAGACTACCTATTGATTCTGCTGCATCTTCAATCAATGCAATTTGGTACTCTTCGCAAATGGTTTGAATTTGATCAATTTTACATGGATGCCCAAAAGTATGCATAGGCACAACAGCTGATATTTTTTTCTGCGATTCATTGTGAATGCACTCCATTTTTCCTGTCTCTTTATTTATTTTTAGCTCCGTTTCATTGATTAACCAATTTTTTAAAGCAATAGGACACAAACCCATTGTTTGTATGTCAACATCAATAAATATGGGCTCAGCACCTAAATAACTAATGGCATTGGTCGTAGCTATAAAAGACAATGATTGAGTAATTACTAATTCATCGTTTTGAACCCCAGCGCATTTTAATGCTAAATGCAAAGCTGAAGTTCCATTGACAATGGCTACAGCATATTTTGCACCTGTTGTTGATGCAATTTCTTGTTCAAATTTATTTACAAATTCTCCTACCGACGATACAAAAGTACTTTCTATTGTTTCTAATACATAGTTCTTCTCATTTCCAATAAACTTTGGCTCATGCAAAGGGATGAAATCCTTATTAGGATAGATAGATTTTATAAATTCAATGGTAGACTTAAAACTCAAAATCTTTAGATATTATAAATATTTGATTTGTATTTACTCAAATTAGAATCAATTTTAAACCAATCGATAGTTTCTTTTAAACCTTGTTCTAATGAATATTCTTGTTTCCAGTTAGTTGTGTTTTCTAATTTTTCATTGGAGCCGAATAAACGAAATACTTCACTTTTTTCTGGTCTCAATCTTATTTCATCACTAATGATGTGAGCTTTTGGATTTATCTGATTAATGATAGATTGCGCCAAGTCTCCTACACTAATTTCTGACTGTGTAGCAATATTAACTTCATGGCCAATTAATTGATTACTTAAAGCAATTTCAATAAAACCATTGACAGTGTCTTTTACATACAATAAGTCTCTTGTTGGAGTAATATCACCTAGTTTTATTTCTTCTTTACCGTTCAATAATTGAGTAATAATAGTTGGTATTACAGCCCTTGCAGATTGTCTAGGACCAAAGGTATTAAAGGGTCTCACAATAGTTAAAGGCAAATCAAAACTTCTGTAAAACGAATCTGCAATACAATCTGCACCAATTTTGGAAGCAGAATAAGGTGATTGAGGTTGTTTAGGATGTAACTCAGTTATTGGAACAAACTGTGCAGTACCATATACTTCCGACGTTGAAGTTACTAAAACTCTTTCAGTTCCTAGATCTCTAGCCGCTTGTATCACATTCAAAGTTCCTTTTACATTGGTATCAATATAAGCATCAGGTGAATGATAACTAAACGGAATGGCTATTAAAGCGGCCAAATGAAATACAACATCAATCCCTTTCATGGCAGTTCTAACACCATTAGGGTCTCTTATATCTCCTGAAAAAATTTCAATTTTTGAAAGTTGCTCTTCTGACAATGTATCTAACCAACCCCAAGAGTTAAAAGAATTATAATAAACAAAAGCCCTAACATGGCAACCCTCTTTTATCAATCTTTCAACCAAATGACTGCCAATAAAACCATCTGCGCCTGTTACTAATATTTTTTTATTAATTAAACTCATGTTAAATAATTTTACCTTTAATTATTTATGTCAATGTTTTTATATTTACCAAGGATAGGTGAAATCATCTTTTCCAAATTTCTTATTAGTAGCTATATAATAAGTTGGTTTTCCGCTTTTTATTTGCAATGTGTCTTTTTTTCCAAAAATTCTAGATAGAATTGCCACGGGAAACAAAACTAAATAAAAAACCGAACTCAATAATATATTTGGAACAATATAGCTTAGTATTTTTGATATCTGCAGCCATACCCATTCAATTTGTTGACTCAAATAATTGGAAAGTATTCCTATCAAGCCAACAGTAAGAGTTACCACAAGTGCCCAATTCCAATTACTAAACAGGTAGATTAATAAAAAACCTACGCTAATTGTAAGAATTGTTTTATCTGTATTTTTTTTATTTGCTGTAATCATTAAAACAATGTGTAAATAAAGGGTGCTATAGCACTACTACCTCCAAAAACAATTAATACACCTAGTAATAGTAATACTATAATGATAGGTAATAGCCAGAATTTTTTTCGTTGTTTCATGAACAACCAAAGATCTTTTAAAAAGTCCATAATGTTATTTTGTTATTTTATTTGTAATTTTTTCAATTAAGGTTTCTGAAATTAACCTATGTGAAAGATTATTAGGATGTAAATCTACCTTCACCGAATCTCCATTTATATCTTTACCCCAATGTGTAAACACGCTTTTTCTGTCATAATTCGTGTTTTTCATAAGATATTCTTTATGTTTCAATTCTGTGTCTATGTAATTGTAGTTAGAAAAGAACTTGACTAAATTTTCACTTAATTCTACATTTTTAATATCAGATTGTAAATGTAAAACTATTGGAATAGCACCATTGTCAACTGCTTCGTTTAACATTTGTGTATATGCATATATTGTTAATTCTTCTTTATCTGCATTTGGCCAATCAATCCTTTTTAACTTTGTCAGAATATAATATTTAGAGGCATTAAAATCGTCATAAATAAAAAATGAGATTCCTTCATTCAAGTAAAACCTTAAATGATTTTTATACTTATTTGAAATTTCTTTTTTATCCATGTCAAATACTTGTGTTTTAAAATATGGCTTATTCAATTTAATCTCCCCGTTTCTATTACTAAAATAAGGAGTAGGCAATCTGCCAATGTATACTGGTGCATATGAACTTAGTGCCCTTTTTACCAACCAATCACTGTATTGAAAAACAACATATTTGGGCCTATATTTTTTTATCAATATTTTAGAACGAATAAACATGTGTTCTAGTCCATAGCCACAAACCCCTGCATTGATATAGGACATATTAAGCACTCTTGATGTTAGATGTGCAAACGTAGAGTCGGCATAACATGCATCGCCGTATGTAAAAGAACATCCTAAGAAAAGTATGTCCACTTGTCCAGGAACATTGTTTTTATTTGTATCTGATAATGGCACTCTAAATCCATCTTTATCATATGCCATGGGGATAGGATTCCCAATTGGAAATACATGAAAAGCCCTAGCATTCTCTAAAGGTTTATATCCTAATTCTTGATCGGCTACATGGGCAATACCCTCCCATCCTCGAACGCCTTTTGATGTCATGTATTCATATAGCTGTTTACTTCTATCGTAGTTACTTTTAAGGTAAGTAGTGAATAAAAAGAAGACAAAAAATGAAGCAAATAAAAATAGTTTACCCCATTTGGTTTTCGATTTGTTAACGTACCAGTTTTTTTTATAAACCAAACTAATAAAAACCAAAGTTAAAACAATCCCAAAAAGGAATATTATTAATGAAGGCATTACAAGGTTTAAAAGAGCGCCAACTATAAAGTAAAATGCGGCCCAAAATAAAAGAATAATTAAAGTGTTAACTATTTTCTTTAACATACTTAATCCATTTTAAACTTTACCATCCACTTGTCTTTATTTTCCCAATCAGGTTGATTCGTTTTATAAAAAACATAGTCATTAATCACCAAACAATCCATATCTGTACTCATAAAACAACGGTATGCATCATAAGGTGTGCAAACAATTGGTTCACCTCTAACATTAAAACTTGTGTTAACGACCAAACCATAACCAGTTTGTTGCTTAAAAGCATTGATAAGTTCCCAATATCTATAATTGGTTTCTTTGTGAACAGTTTGAATTCTTGCAGAATAATCCAAATGGGTCACCGATTGAATATCACTTCTTGAATGGTATAAGCGGGTCCATAAATCCATTTTATGATAATCTTCTGGTAATTCTTTTCTTCTTTTTTCAAGAATAGGAGAAACTATCAGCATGTATGGAGAATCGGTATTCAAATCAAAATACTCATTCACATCCTCTGCCAACACAGAAGGTGCAAACGGTCTAAACCCTTCTCTGTACTTTATTTTTAAATTTAATTTTTTTTGCATCTCAGGGTTTCTAGCGTCCCCTAAAATACTTCTGTTACCTAGTGCACGTGGGCCAAATTCCATTCTACCTTGAAACCAACCAACTACTTTTCCATCGGCAATTACACTTGAAACCTCTTTAGCTAATTCTATAAAATTACTATGCTTGGTGGCAACGCCTTTTACTTTTCTCTTCATTAATTCTATCTCTTTGTCTGAATAATCGGGACCAAGATAAGAACCTTCCATTTGATCATAGGTTGAATTTGTAATTCGGTTCTCACTAAAATAGATATAATTAACTGCTAATGCTGCTCCTAATGCGCCACCCGCGTCGCCAGCAGCAGGCTGTATATAGACATTCTCAAAAATGTTTTCTCTTAACAACTTTCCATTTGCAACACAGTTTAATGCAACTCCACCTGCAAGACAAATATTTTTACTTCCAGTTAATCGCTTTGCTTCGTTTGCCATTAACAAAACTATTTCTTCTGTTACAATTTGTATTGCTATAGCTAAATTACAATGTTTTTGTTCTAACTCTGATTCTTCATTTCTTCTTCCAAAACCAAATAATTCTTCCCACTTATTGTCATAAACCATTCTAAGTCCAGTAGCATAATTGAAATACTTTTGGTTAAGCCAAATAGAACCATCTTCTTTTATTTCTACTAAATTAATTTTTATTATTTTTATAAACTCTAACGTTTGTAGATCATTTGCATTACCGTATGGCGCTAAGCCCATTAACTTGTATTCCCCTGAATTTACAGTAAAACCTAGATAATATGTAAATGCCGAATACAAAAGTCCAACTGAATGAGGAAAATGAAGTTCTTTTAAAAAAGTAATTTCCGTCCCTTTAGCATGTGCTATTGAGGCAGTACACCATTCTCCAACACCATCAATTGTTAATATCGCAGCATCCTCAAAATTACTTGGATAATAGGCACTTGCAGCATGAGACAAATGGTGTTCAGGAAATAACAATTTAACTTTTTTCTTATCGTAATGTCCTACTTCTTTTAATCCATCATAAATGAGTTTTTTCAAAAACATTTTTTCATTTAACCAAACTGGAATTGCCTTCAAAAATGATAACAATCCTTTGGGAGCAAAAGAATAATAGGTTTGTAGTAATCGTTCAAATTTAAGTAGAGGTTTGTCATAAAAAACAATGGCATCTAATTCATTTATATCAAGTCCCGCTTCATCTAAACAATATTTAATTGAATTCGTTGGAAATGAAGGGGTGTGTTTATCTCTAGTAAATCTTTCTTCCTGAGCAGCAGCAATAATTTTACCATCCACAACTAAAGCGGCTGCAGAATCATGGTAAAATGCTGATATTCCTAATATTTTTTTCATTTATTTAAAATTGTTTTTTCTTTTTTAAAAGAAATTGATGTGCAATATTTTTTCCTAATTTTTGAGAACCAGATGGTGTCATGTGAACGTAATCGTAAAAATCTGATCTTTCATAATGGTAGTTAAACGTATTTATAAAAATTATACTATCACCACAATAGGTTTTTAATCTATTGTGAGCAATTTGTAGTAAGTTATAAGCATCTACACCGTTAAATTTAATATCATTGTTTTCAAAAATAGTATTTACTCCGTTAACAATTGAATCTTTTAGATAATAATGATTACTTGCCTGAGATATAAAAACTGGAACAGCTCCAATAGATTTTGTTAAAGAATCTAATTTTTGAACACGCTTTATATACGAATTCATGATTATTTTATAGTTTTCATAGAAAATTGGATTTAGCAAAGGTGTTTGAGTGTATTCCATTTTATTAAAATCAACATTTTTTTGGTGTCTTAATTTAAGCAAATCTGATTCTCTGTTTCCTTTTATAATTCTGTAAATATTATAAAAAGCAGATTTGTGAAAAGGAATAATTCTTTTAGGAAAAAACTCTGACCCTGGCCCCTGAAGTAAACTATTTTGTCCATCATTTCCTGTAGATTCTTGAAATCTGAAAGCATCATTTATTCCAATAAAGTAGAACACATACTTTGGTTTTAGGTTAACAATATTACTAAACCAAAGACTAAAATTGTAAATATGACCTATTGTTGATTGTCCATCAATACCTGCATTTGCAACACAATAATTTAATTTATTTTCATTTAATTCTCTTTCTAAAACAGTCTCCCAAATTTCATTGTCATCAATATACCGTTGGTCAGTTGTACTTCCACCTACAGTTAGTATATCTATTTTTTCTGGATGATTTAATATACTATTTCCTCTTAAACCATATTTATCTCTAGTGTAATTTATTAATTCATTTCTAGTATAAAGTTTTGATACATCTATTTTGTATTCTTTATCTTTAATAAATCCTAACTTTTGTAATGATTCATCTTCAAACCAATTTCCGAATATAATTTCCAGAACGAAAATCCCTATAAGTGTGAAAAATATATTTAAACTAACGAGTTTCAATTGAAATGTAATATAATACTCTTTACCACAAAATTGAAAAGCATCTTAATGTCTTAACTTATATTAAATTAAGCATTTATATGATAGATTTACTAAATTATTTTAATGTAATTAATCCTCCCATGCTCGTAGAGCATCTCTGTGTTCTATTCTCCCAATCCTTTCTGTGACCTCCCGAATGACTCGGGAGTGGTTAAATTTACTTTGTTTTTCTGTGGTTAAACCTCATAAAAAAAAGATTTTTTGTCATCTTTTTTGCAGAGGAAAAGCAAAAAAAGTCGCCAAAAAAGATTGTGTGTGTTATACATAACCTCGGGTTAAAACCCGAGGCTATTACTATTTACCTCCTCTGGAGGTATTTTTGTTCTTGTTGTATTCTCTCTGTTTTCATCTCACCAAACTTTCTCTTGTTATTTCCATGCTCGAAGAGCATCTTTGTGTCCGCTATTCAACACTCTATTTTTCTCTCTGTGGTTAAATGTTCCCAAAATGCTCGAAGATCATCTCTGTGTTCTCTTCTCCCACCTCCCTCTGTGACCTCCGTGCTTTCTCTGCGTTCTCCCGAATGACTCGGGAGTAGTTAAATGTTCCCTAAATCCTTTAAACACCCTTCGAGAGCACCCCTTCACGTGACTAGGCTCAGCCTAGTGGGTGACAATCGTTAAATAATCACGCTGAACGGTTTGAAACATATAAACTATCTAAACCCTTTAAACTATCTCAACCCTTTCAACACCCTTCGAGAGCCTCATGGTGACAATCGTTAAACATCTCAACAAATAAACAATCAAATCCCTAAACCGTATCCATAAAACTTTTTTCAACCTTGTGGAAGGTTACGATACCCACAAAGAGTAAAACAAACATATAGGTAGCACTGATTGACAAGTTGCTTATACTGAAAACACCCTCGCCCAAAAAACCGTATTTAATGGCTTCAATGATGGAACTCATTGGGTTCAATACATTTAACCAAAAACGCAAGTCCTCGGATAAAATACTAAATGGATAAATGATAGGTGATGCATACATGAGCAACTGAACCCCAAAACCAACCAAGAATGTAAAGTCACGGTACTTGGTGGTTAGTGAACTAATTAAAATACCAAAACCTAAGCCCAAACCGGCCATCATAATTACAAATATAGGCAACAGAACTACTGTCCAATTGGGTTGTATAGCACCTGTCCACCAGTAGTAAAAAAAGACAACTAAAAATAAAATAAACTGAATGCCAAACTTAATTAGATTGGAAATAACAACCGATAAAGGCGTTATTAATCTTGGAAAATATACCTTACCAAACATGCCTGCATTACTTACAAAGGTGTTGCTTGTGGCTGTAAGGCAACTGGCAAAATAATTCCAAAAAGTTAAACCACTAAGATAAAATAGCAAAGGTGGTATGCCATCCGTTGAAATTTTGGCAAAATTGCCGAATATAAAGGTAAAAGTAACGGTGGTAAGTATAGGTTGAATAAAGAACCAAATAGGACCTAAAACTGTTTGCTTATAAACCGCCACAAAATCTCTACGCACAAAAAGCATCAACAAATCACGGTATTGCCAAATAGCCTTGAAGTCTATGTCGTACCATTTGTTTTGGGGTTTTATCTCGGTTGTGTACATGGGGGGATGGTTAAGTGTTTAGTTGTTTATGTGTTTAGTTGTTTAGATGTTGTCACACTGAGGCTCTCGAAGGGTGTTTAGGGGTTTGAGGGGTTTGAGTTATTTATTTGTTTTGAATAGAATTACGGAGGGCATTTAATTGATTACTTATTTTTGCTATTACAGGTCTATAAGTAACATTTATTTCTTTTTCATCCATGTATTCAATGTCTGCAGCTATAATAAGGGCGGATAGCACTTCCATTAAACTTCCATATGCATCTTTATACGATTTTGCTTGGTCATTGACTGTTGGTCTTGCTGAACCTTCGGCAATATTTAAACTAACTGAAATTGCAGCCCTTCTAATTTGACTCGTTAATCCATATATTTCTTTTGAAGGGAATTGGGCTGATAATTCATAAATCATTTTTGTCAAAACCCTTGACTCCTTCCAAACATCTAATTTTTCAAAAGAATATTCTTTCATAATATAATTGTTTATGCGTTTGATGTTTATGCGTTTAGGGGTTTATGCGTTTAGGGGTATGGCGTTTAGTGATAATTCAACAAATAAACAAATCCTTTATATCCCTTTACTTCCCTTCGACTCCGCTCAGGGTAAACTAGCTCAGTATAAACTCCCTCACGTGACTAGACTCAGCTAGTGGGTGACAATCGTTAAAAAACTCAACAAATAAACACATAAACAACTCAACAAATAAACAATCTATCAAATCAACTTCAATTGCTTATACGAGATATTAATTTTCATGCTTCCTTGTAAATTCTCAAAATGAACATATACAAACTCAGGATTTATTAACTGATAAACTTCGCCTTCCATCCCTTTTAAAGGGCCACTTATTACTCTTACTTTATTACCCTCTGATAATTGCTTAACATCTACTTCCGTTAATTCTACACTATAACCATGTTGAACTAAGGACTTAATGATGTCAATTTCGTACTGGTAAACTATCGCAGGCCTTCCATTGAATAATAAATAGGATACAAAACTGTCATAACTTTTTAATGAATCTATGTTGATTGTTGATTCTTTTACAAACACATACGAATTAAACAAAGGTTTTTCTATAGTCTGTTTCCGATCTTTTCTTAATGAAACTGACTTTACTAATGGTAAATACACTTCGCTACCCATTACAGTTAGTTTATCGGCTAACCTTTTTTCATGTCTCGATTTAGTGTATATCACATACCATTTTTCTTTGTTTTTCATATTCAAAGCACCGCCCCCTCAGTTACATTATCTGTCTGAGTAGGGTCTATTAAAAGCTACTGATACCAAAGGTTTCAGTAATTATTTTAGTTTTTATCAAAAATAGTTAAACAATCCTATTTTTGATAGTTTTTTTAATCTATTTCTCCCACAATAATAAAAAAGAATTCTTTTCATTATTGATTAACTTATCAACTTGTTTTGCATCGCTGTACACTTGATATTTGATGGTTTTCTCAATTTTTTTCTTGATTTTCAAACACAATTCATCCATAAAAACCACATCAATTTCTCCAACAATAAGCAAATCAATGGTTTCGCTGTTTAAACCTCTTGCAAATGAGCCACTTAAATACACTTTTTTTACATCTCCCAAACGTTTAACTAGATATTCAACTATCCAATCGATGCCCGTGTACTTTAAAATAATGCTGCTTATGTCGTTAAATAAAGGATGCTGCTTGTTTGCTTGATAGATTTTTTTGTTGCCTTCAAACTGTGAATTAAGCATCCCTGCTTCTTCTAATTTGTTCAACTCTAACCTTATGGCATTGGTGCTTTCTCCAAACTCCGATTCCAAATGCCTCAAATAAGACTTTGTCTCACTGTTTAAAAAGAATTTTAAAAGCAGCTTGATACGTGTTTTGGAAGAAATTAAGGTTTCTATCATCAGAATCGAGTAGCAAAACTACTCAATAATTTGGTGTTATGCAAGTACTATTTCACTGTAATGTATTATTTTTAAGTTAATAGCCTTACTCCCTATTTCGACTCTTCTCTGTGAGCTATTTTTTCGCTCTATTACTGGTTTATCGCAATTTCAAGCGCTGAGTGAAGCTCTAAAAACCCTACTTTGATGTGAAGAGAATTAACCCTCTTTTTGAATATTTAACAGGCCAAATAAAAGAGTTTAACTGTTCCACAAATTGTATTTCAAAATACAATAAATGGCCCTGAAACCATCTTTCCAACCTATTTTTTTGCCTTCTTCATAGGTTCTGCCGTAATATGAAATTCCAACTTCATAAATTCTTATCCTTGGAATTCGTGCTATTTTTGCCGTTACCTCTGGCTCAAAACCAAATCGCTTTTCTTGAAATTGGATTGATTTTATTATTTCTGACCTAAATAATTTATAACAAGTTTCCATGTCTGTTAGGTTTAAATTGGTAAACATATTGGACATGAATGTTAAAATTTTGTTGCCTATAGAATGCCAAAAAAACAAAATACGATGCGGGTTACCTCCCATAAAACGACTGCCATAAACCACATCGGCAACACCATCTTCTAATGGCTTTAACAAAATGTTATACTCGTTTGGATCATATTCCAAATCGGCATCTTGTATAATGATATAATCCCCCTGTGCTTGTTCTATCCCCTTGTGAATTGCAGCACCTTTTCCCTGATTATAAGCCTGTTTGTATAACTGTATGTCTAAATGTGGATTTTCAGCTTTGTACTTTTCTATCGTTTCTTGGGTTTGGTCCGTAGAACAGTCATTAACTATCACTATCTCTTTCTGAATATTGTTCAATAAATTAACCTGCTGAACTTTGTTCAATATTAAATGTATGGTGGCTGCTTCATTGTAAGCAGGAATGATAATGGATAACTTCTTTGACATGTTTAAGCTTGTCTTTTGATATAGGGATTTAAATCGTAAATGCGTTCTATTATTTCTACCACTTTCAAACCTTCTAAGGCATTAGTGGTAATGGTGTTTCTGTGCAACAATGTATCTACTACATTCTCGAATATATAGTTGTGATTGGCAGCCGAACCTTTGTATGGTCCATAATCATTGGCAGGATTTGATGGAGGCAATTCAGGCATTTCGTAATCTTTGACATGACAATAAACCACTTCATTCATGTATTGTCCACCAATTTTTATACTGCCATTCTTGGCAACTACCGTTAAGCTGCTTTCTAAATTTTGATTCCATACTGCAGTTGAATAATTCAAACTACCCATTCCGCCATTTAGAAATCTGAAATTCACAAAACCACTGTCTTCGAAATCTGTAAGGTCTTTGTGTGTAAAATCATCAAATTTTGCTTGAATGTCTTTAATGTCACCAAACAACCAATACATAATGTCGATAAAATGCGAAAACTGTGTAAACAATGTTCCTCCATCTATGGACAATTGACCTTTCCAACCGTCTTTTTTATAATATCTCTCATCACGGTTCCAGTAACAGTTAATCTGAACCATGTAAATATCTCCTAAAATGCCATCGTCTATTACTTTTTTAATCCATTCTGAAGGTGGTGAATACCTATTCTGCATTACGCAAAACACTTGCTTGGAAACTTGTAACGATTTAAAAATAATTTTTTCACAATCCGCTTTGCTTAATGCCATTGGCTTTTCTATCACTACATGTTTTTTGTACTCCAAGCCCATTAAGGCGTGTTCAGCATGAAACCCATTTGGCGTTGCTATACACAACACATCAAACTCAATACCACTAGTCAAAAGCGCCTCTAAACTATTGAAAAACGGAACTGAATATTGTTCGATACCCAATTCTTTCGCTTCTCTTGTATCTGCTAAGGCTACAAGTTCTGATTCTGGATGGCGATTAACCATTTCTGCATGTCGCTTACCAATGTGTCCACAACCTATAACTGCAAATTTTATATTTTTCATTCTTCTTTAATTAATTGATTATTTTGAATCCTGTATTTAATGTTGCAAATATTAATGATTTTACTTTGATGTGCAACAATAATTATTGCCACATTGTGGTGATTGATTTGTTCGATACTTTCCTGAATAATCGCTTCTGTTTCTTCATCCAAAGCACTGGTAGCCTCATCGAAAATTAACAACTTGGCATTTTTATACAATGCTCTTGCTATGGCGATTCGTTGTTTTTGACCTTCACTAATTTTAGAACCGTTTTCACCAATAACTGAGTAAATACCATTAGGAAGCAACTTAACAAATTCTTGTAATCCCGATTCTTGTATCACTTTTTGTAACTTTTCTGCATCAAATTCTCGACTAAGTGTAATGTTTTCATGCAGACTTTTGTTAAAAACAAATGGATTTTGATGAACAAACCCTATCTGTGTCCACCAACTATTGATATGGTCTTGGTCTAATTTTACGCCATCAACCGTTATATTGCCTTCTTGGGTTTTAATGAGTCCTGCAATAATTTTCATTAAGGTGCTTTTACCACTTCCACTTGCCCCACGAATCCCTATTTTTTCTCCCGGTTTTACTTTAAAAGAAATATCTTTCAATAATGGTTTTTCTGAATCAGAATATTGGTAAGAAATGTGATTAATCTCTAATTCCTTGTTAAAGTCTACATGGTGGTGCTTAGCTAATATCGGGTCGTGCGTTTCGAAATTAAAAAAATCTACAATATGTTGGTACATTTTTAATTTCATGGCAGCAACCAACATCCTGTTTAAAGCAGGTACTAATCTAAATACTGATAACACAAATACTGCCGCCAAAGTTCTTAGTCCCGCAGGATTATCGGAGAAAAAATAGCCGTAAATAACCAAACAAATTACCGCAACCAATACAACAATTTCATTGGCTCGGGCAGGAATACTTTGATAAAACACGGAACGCAAATCATTCTTAACCAAAGGCTGCTGTTTGCGTAAAAAATCATTGATAAAAAACACTGAAGATTGATTGAGCTTAATATCTACGATACCATTTAATCCAAAATTTAAACTGCCAATGGTTTCTTCTCTCAACTGTTTGGACTGTTCTCCTAATTGATAAATTTTTTTCTTTGTCATTGTATTGACAAGATAAAAGGCTGGTGCAGTAATAAGTACGATAACCAAAAATAAGGTTGGATTAAAAACCAATATCAATGTTACTATAAACAAAAGTACAATAAATTCACCAAATAAACTCACAAATGGCAATAAAATACCTGTTGAAAAATACAAAGAATGAAAATGTATTTTGTTAAATAATTCAGAAGTTCCCTTACCTACAAAAGATTCATAAGGCTTACTGATTAAGTTATAAAATGATTTTTCGGTAAAATGATGAACAACCTCAACCGCTAAATTATTTAATTTTTTTTGTACATAAACAGCAACAATATTCTTGAAAATAAAAAAACCAACTATTAAACCAATAAGCGTTATTAAAAACTGAGCTTCGGTTTGAAAATTAAAAGTTTGAAAAACCCATCGTAATTTGCTGCTTTTATTTAAAAAATTGCCGTCGATGGCTAACATCAAAACTGGGACAACGGTTGCTAAAGCAATTACATCTGCAAGCGAAACTAAAGCAGTAATAATTAACAAAACCTTTCCCCTCCTTCGTTCTTTATTGTCCAATAGTTTACGAAGTGAACGAATAGTATGTTTTATAGCATTGGTTTTACTAGGCAATTGTTAATTAGGGTTTTATAGTTTCCGTTGCAAAAGTAAATAGAAATATTCTATTTTATTATGTTTGAATTGAAAAGAGCTTTGGTTCTATTGAATAGATAAATTCATTATTTCCAAAAAATCAAATAAAAATATCTTTCAATTTATTTTGAAAGTTCAGAAACTTGACTTATTTTTGTCCCATGAATTTAGATGAAGCCAAATTAAAGTTTATTAATTCTTGGGGTACTCTTGGCTCTCAGTGGGGTATTAATAGAACAATGTCTCAAATTCATGCACTATTATTAGTGTCTTCAAAAGCTTTGTCTGCTGAAGAGATTATGGAACAACTTGGCATCAGTCGTGGCAATACCAATATGAACTTACATGCTTTAATGGATTGGGGATTGGTTTCTAAGGAATTTAAACCTGGCGAAAGAAAAGAGTTCTTTTCTGCAGGTAAAGACATGTGGGAAACCGCTCGAAAAATTACTTACGAAAGAAAAAAGAGGGAAATTGAACCGATTCTTCAAGTGGTGAATGAGCTGAATAAAGAAACCATCACCGGTGATAACAATGAAGAGATTGAAACTTTTAAAAAAACCATTGAGGATTTGAATAAATTTACAATTAAAGCCAATTCTATTGTCGATAAATTTATAAAATCAGATGAAAATTGGTTTTATAAAACCCTAATGAGTATACTTAAATAAAAAAATTTGACCATAATGTTTCAATATTTTCTGAAAGTACAAAATTAAAAAAACAAAAAATGAACCTGTTTGCTTACATAATTTATCTAATCATTAGTTTTTACATCACCATCATCATTGGAAATAAGTTTTATAAATATGGTGAAGTCTATCTTTTAAACTTAATCGACAATGTCAAAATGACTCAGTTTGTCAATAAACTTTTATTGATTTGCTATTACTTGGTCAATTTAGGTTTTATCGCATTTTCAATCAGTTATTGGAATACAATTAGTTCAACCCAAGAATTATTTGAAAACATAATCATCAACTTGGGTATCACCATTTTTGCATTAGCAATTCTCCATTTTAACAATTTATTAATCATATATAAATTATCAAACAAAAAATTAAACATTAACCCTTTAAACCCAAAACAATCATGAACAGTCAAAATTTCATCATCGCAGCTTACTGTATTTATTTACCTGTTTCCATTTTATTAACCATTTTTGTATCTAAACAGTTGTTTAAAAACAGTACCGTTTTTATGTTAGATATTTTCAATGGCAAAGAAGAAATAGCCCGATCTACAAACAAACTCTTTGAAATTGGATTTTATCTTTTAAACATTGGTTTTGCTTTATTGATACTAAAATACAGTATAGACATCTTAACTTTTCAAGTAATGATTGAGGCATTAAGCAAAAAAATTGGCGGATTTTCCATTTACTTAGGTTTGATGCTATTCCTTAACTTATATTTATTTTTTAGAGGCAAAAGAAAAGCTAAAGAACACAGAAATTTAAGTCAAAAAGTAGTCATTGAATAGTTATGAAAAGTAAGATAATCGTAGCAGGTAGCAACGGTTTCATTGGCAAATACTTGGTTCAAGAATTTGAAGCACTTCAGTTTGAAGTGCTTCAAATTTCAAGACACCCGAAACACATACAATGGCATGAAAACAAGCAAATCATCGAAGCAATGGAAAATGCTTTGGCTGTGATCAATTTGGCTGGAAAATCTGTAGATTGTCGTTACACCAAGAAAAACAAACTTGACATTTTAAACTCTAGAATCGATACTACAAAGACTTTAGGCGAATGTATCACATCTTGTAAAAATCCACCTGAAATTTGGTTCAATTCCAGCACTGCCACAATATACAGACATGAAACAGAAAGACCCAACAACGAGCAAAACGGGATATTTGGAGAAGGCTTTTCTGTAGAAATTGCCAAAAGCTGGGAAAAAGCTTTTTTTGATTTTGAGTTGAAAACCACAAGACAAATTGCATTAAGAATGACTATCATTTTGGGTAAAAATGGCGGCGCAATGCAACCTTTAGTAAATCTAGCTAAACTGGGTTTGGGAGGTCAACAAGGCAAAGGCAGTCAATATTTTAGTTGGCTACACATCAAAGATTTGTTTTCAATCATTCAATTTTGCATTCAAAACGAAACAATCATAGGATCAATTAATTGTGGCAGTCCAAATGCAATTCAAAACTCAACTTTAATGAAAGCCCTCAGAACAAAAGTTGGAATGCCGCTTGGGTTGCCGATTCCAGAATTTTTATTAAAAGTTGGTGCAATTCTCATTAATACAGAAGCAGAATTGGTCTTGAAAAGCAGGTGGATAGAACCAAAAACATTAATTGACAATGGTTTTAAGTTTGAATTTGAATACATTGAAGATGCGTTAATTGATGTTTTAAAAAGAAATTAAGAAGTGGTTGAATCTAAAGAATTCGAAAACTTAATAAACCCTAATTCCTCACCCACAATGCTTAGCCAAGTCACGGCTATTTACTTCACTTAACCTATACACCATTAACTAACCCTATAAAGCAAAGTTCTCTCTATCGCCTTTGCCAACTCTTTCTCTACCTCTACTTCGTTTGCAAACTTTTGCCAATCGGCTACTGCTGCTCTCACTTGCTCAATCAATTGCATCGGTTTTTTGATGTTCATTTTGTCTGCAATGGACACAAAATTCTTGAGTTCAAAATCCGTTCTTTTGCCTTCAATGCTCAAAGCATGTTGACTCACCCAAGGACTGTTAGGTCGGTAGGCATGGCAAACATCAAATGCAGGAGACAATCGCCAAACGCCGCTTTTGTCCATTAAAAAAGCAAAGTTTTTGGTGTGGTCATCGCAATTACGAGCCATCACATTAAAAACCATTCTAATAAACAGTTGCTGCGCATCCGAATAAGGTAAACCTAACAAACGCATGGTTTCAAACAATTGCTCATAGCTGTATAAACCCACTTCGTTAAAATCGTAATGTTGCAAGCCGCAAAAACTCTGCATGTGCAGTTTTTCATTGCCTTGTCTGTCAAACCTTTTTGTCATAAAATGTGCTCTGCCATGTTCCTCAAAAAGTTGACAGTCTTCCATAACGATTCCTGCTTGTTTTGCCATTAAATAATAAGCCATTTCAACCCTTCCGTAGCCACTGCTAGCACCAAATTGAGTATCAGTAACGCCATCAAATTTGATTAACCAATGTTCAAAACCCTCAGGAATTTCTGCTTGTCCGCTTCTTACTTGTTTTGTTTTGGGATTAAAAGCAATAACAGCCTTAGCTCTAGCACCTCCTGCTGAAGTGCCAATTTTAAGCATATCAACCAATTTTTTTTCATCCTCAATAGTCAATTCACTTTTAAAATCTTGTCTGTCTTGTAAAATTTTTTCGGCTATTTGAACCAAACTATTGATTTCCAATTCAAAATCTTTGTCGTCGGGTTTAGGATGATTGGGGCTAAATTCTAAAGCGCCCATCCCTCTGTTGCCAATAAAACAAAGTATTTCAACCGGATTCAGACTATTACTCGGTCTGTTGTTTTTTTGCAACCACGCATTAATAATAGCATTTCCATATTTATCAGGCAAAACATCAGCTAACAAACCAGGCAATCCCTTAAAAGTATTGATATTGCGCAATTCAGGAAATGAAAATATTGCATTTTGATTGGCTATCGGCATCTTAATTGGGCTAATATCCCAACCCTTCAATATAAACGATGGATCAAACTCAAAACTAGCAGTACCACTGGCACTGTTCCAAGCAATGGCTCCAACCAAATTGCCCCAAATATTGATAAAAGCAGTTGTTATCATTAGCGTTTACCAATCGGATTTTTTATCGTCATTGGGTTTGGATTTGGAAGCTCTTTGACGTTTTTTATACTTGGCCTGCATTTCTGCTAGTTGCAAAGGACTTAACTCTGTTTCTATCTCAAAAAAAGAGAGAAAATCTAATTGTCCCAATGCTCGCATTACTTGAATAAAAGTGAGTAAATTGGCTCCACCACCCGATTCCAATTCGATTAATGTACTACGATTAATGCCTGCATCTGCGGCCAACTGTGCTTGTGTTTTGTTGATGTTTAGACGCTTATTTTTAATAAAATCGCCCATTTTCTGTAAGAGTGCTTTATCGGTAAAAGCTTTGTAGTTAATGTTGTAATTAGTTAACATTGTAATTATAAAACCACCTTAATGTTGATTTTACACTACAAAGTTAACACATAATTTTGATAATAAAAAAACAGATAGTAAAAATTGTTGATTTTAACCAACATTAGTAATATAATTTGCAATTAATGTTAATATAATTCAACATTATATTTTAAACGTTGATTTCTATGACAAAAACACTCATTGAAACGTTTTTTTTGAAGAAATTTAAGGTTAAAAATACCTCCAGAGGAAGTAAATAGTAATAGCCTCGGGTTTTAACCCGAGGTTATGAGTAAACACACACAATCCTTTTTGGCGACTTTTTTGCTTTTCCCTTGCAAAAAAGATGACAAAAAACTCT
>JBBAKM010000008.1:0-101271 GCA_040403495.1 Bacteroidia bacterium | reverse complement strand
ACTCGAGGAACTTCCTTTGAGGTAACCCAAAAAAATCTAAACCCCCAAAAACCACTGCATTGAATGGCACGTTTGGAAACCCAAGAAGTATTTTTGATTTATGAATTTAAAAAACCATTAACCTCCTGATAGCAATCGGGACTATTAACCGTCATGCTGAAAAAGCTGTTCGTTGATTGTGCGTTGGGCTTTTATTCAGCATCTTTTGGTCGATGTACGAAAAAATTCAGAAACTTTTGCTGAAATAGATTCTGAATAAAATTGCAAAGCCAATTTTTCCAGAATGACTAACGGAAAAATCAACCCCTTAAACCATTTAAACTCTATAAACCCCTTAGACAATAACGGAGAACGGCGTAAAACCCTCTCAAAAAAACAATAAAATAAATCTTATTTTACTACTAGGCACTGCTATTAAAAAAAAATACACCTTAAACAACATAGTACTTAAATCCCTTAAATATGTATGATTTACTTTTTTAAAAATTCAAAATGAAAATGTTGTACTATTTTAATAAAGACTTATAATACAGAACTTTGCGAAATGAAAAAACTAAATATTTTCGTATTAATTATCATATTAATTAGCAATTTAAATACAACTAACGCTCAAAGTACTTATGATGTAAATACATTACAAAACAAGAAACTAAATTTTGGGCACTTAAATAAAAAACATCAAGGTAGCACTACAGGAACTAGCGCAGGAGATATTACGTTATATACAAATGTGGCTACAATATCAAATCAACGAATAGATTGCATAGTCACAACTATATCACTTAATCCTGCGGGGTCATTTCATTCAAGCTATACTCCACCTTTTGATTATCATACTAATTCATCTAATGTTAATGGCAACGATTCTAGTTTCTTTTCTCCTCTATTTGATTTTAAATCTTCTGGCTCTCCAACAAGAGGCAGCTGTTTATTTGAATTTCAATTTATTTCAGGAGGAACATACAACAGCTCCACAAAAAAAGGGACAAACGTAATACTTCAAAATGTTTATGTGAATACTTATGACATCGATGGAAATGGAACAACAAATTCAAATCAATTTACCGAATTTGGCGGATTTTCTGAATCTGAAATAATTACAGGAGGGGAAATTCAAATAAACTACAATCCTAACACGTCACTAACAACATTCAGTTCAAAAACAAAAGATAATGAACAAACTGTTACACATGATAACCATAGAGTTCGAGTATTTTATAAAAATATCAGTAATTTCAGAATTGCTGTTGGTGGGCTTGGTCAAGCATTTTTTTTCATTGATTTTAGCCCAGGTACAACAGCTTGGAGTGGGACTCCAACTTTAACTAAATCACCAGTATTAGATTTAAACACTATTACAAGTGGCCTCAATAATTCAAACACATTAAGTGCATGTAATACCCATGTTAATTTCACATCCGGTTCCACAAACATATCAGGAGTTAATAGTCTAGTTGACAATATTTACGTTCAATTTGACGGATCACAAATTAAAGATGCTACTAATGAAATATTAAACATTAACGGCGGTAGCGGTGGAGCAAATATTGCTTTAAACTTTACAACTGGAGGTAGCCTTCCACAAGTTACGCATAATAATATTACGTATAACGTAACATCATCCGTTACTTCCGGAATTAGAAAGTTGACCTTTGCTAAATCTTCTGGTACAGTTACAATGGTTGAAGCAGAAGGATTTATCGATGCGTTAAGATACATAAATACGGATTGTTCACCAAGCTATGGAGAGCGATCCTTTGATGTAAGTATAAAAGAAGGTTCTTTTGAAAGTGAAAAAGCTAATTTTTTAATCGATGTTGCAATTTCACCACCCTCTTTAGATCTAAACAAATCCACAAGTGGGCTCAATAACATCTCCACTTTAGAGGCTTGTAATACCTATGCCACTTTTACTGATGGTATTGGCTCTAGCAAGCTAAACCTTTCTGGTGCAAAAAATATTGACCATATATATGTTCAATTTGACGGATCACAAATTAAAGATGCTACTAATGAAATATTAAACATTAACGGCGGTAGCGGTGGAGCAAATATTGCTTTAAACTTTACAACTGGAGGTAGCCTTCCACAAGTTACGCATAATAATATTACGTATAACGTAACATCATCCGTTACTTCCGGAATTAGAAAGTTGACCTTTGCTAAATCTTCTGGTACAGTTACAATGGCTGAAGCAGAAGGATTTATTGATGCATTTAGATACATAAATACGGATTGTGGAACACTAAGTTATGGAGAGCGTTCATTCGATGTAAGTATAAGACAAGGTTCTTTTGAAAGTGAAAAAGCAAAATTTTTATTAGATGTTGCAATTCCACTTCCAATAGATCTTGTAAGTTATAACGCTAAACGCAATAACAATATTGTAGATTTAACTTGGACCACATTTGGCGATAATAAAAACCCTTTCAACATTCTTAAATCTACTGATGGCGTAAATTGGAAATCTATTGGAACTCAAATTCCAAGCGACAACAGTGTAAACTATCTCTTTACGGACCACCAACCTGCTCCTGTCAACTATTACCAATTGAGTCAGATTGATAACAGCAACACTTTACAGTACAGTGACATTAGAATAGTGAATTTCAACTCTAACAAACTTGTTATTTTCCCTAACCCTAACAATGGTGAATTTACAATCCAGTCTAACCATGTAGTGCAATTCCAAATTAGCGACTTTACAGGAAAAGTGATAATGGAAGGAGATAATTCAATTCCATTGATTAAAACAAACTTTAATAAAGGCATATACTTTATTAAAATAACTGAAGATGAGAATACTACTTTAAGTAAAATGATAGTGCAATAATTATTGAATAGTTTTTTAATTGGTTTATAAAAATAAATAAAGCTGCTTTTTTAAGGCAGCTTTTTTGTTTTATTCTTAATAAATAATCGCTCGATCTATCAATCATAGAGTATATTGTTTCTTAATTTAACAACAGTCTTTTTTTTTTGACTAATTATTCAATTAATAGAGAATCTAGCAATCGAAAAGTTACCCATTTCATCTTCGATTCTGATAACGTAAACACCTCTGTTGAAGTTTGTCACATCCATTTGGTAAACATTTGACAAGGCACTTACTTGATTGGCTTGGTATACAATTTTACCATTGATGTCCTGAACGCTTACATTGAAATTATCAACTGACACGCCTTGAACCTCAATGTTTACTTTCGTAGTTGCTGGATTCGGGAACAAGTTACTTACCGTTGGCACAATTACATTTCTATTGATAACCACCAAACTTGTGTAAGCAACAGAACCGTTATTGTCAACCAATTTCAATTTATAGTAGCTCAATTCGCTTGTAACAGAAGCATCTACGAAAGAGTAAGATTTCATATCCATGTTATTTTCAGTAGCGAACACCGTTCCAACCGCGTTAAACGCACGTCCATCGTCAGAGCGCAACACTTCATAGTGACTGAAATCAACTTCTTGAGCCACAGTCCAATTCAATTGGTTTGCATTTTCCAAAGCTTTACCAGTGAAAGAAATAACGTTAACTGGGAGAGGGTTGGCGATATTAGCAATGAATATAGCAGGAGGACTTGATGTATTGTAACTTGTTCCAGTTACAGAATAGGTTCCAAGGGCAATAACCGTAAAAAGTCTAAATCCAACTTCGTCACCTGTTGTAGATAAATTTTGATATTGCAAAGCATCCAACAAAGCCTCACCTTGCGCTAATGTTAATGCACCTCCAGAGTGAGTGAAATTAAATGTAACCACACCACTTGTTGTTGACGAAGTCATTGAATAACTTAAACCAGACAATGAGAATGTAGTGCCAGATGGAGAGCTCAAATCAACAACTTGTTGACCTCCTGATGCATTAATTATCATTCTTTCATCAGAACCGTTTTTTATATTTGCACTTGGATAAGAAACGGTAAACCCTGTCAAAGTTGTGTTAGTTGTTTCAACATTTGGGGTTCCAACCGTAAAATTGTAAGGATTATTATTACTAACAATCACCTCATTATTAACAGAAGCAACATTTGCATTTAAATCTAATAAAATGTTATTTTCAACAACAACACTTGTAAAAGCGCTTCCTCTTGAAAAGGCAAGGAAAAACTGTTGTTGAGACGACCAACTCCCTGAAGTTTTTCCTTCATTCCCCAAACTAATGTCAAATGAACTAACATTTGACATTATAAATCTGTATCTATGGTCATTCATTGTTATTGTAGAATAGTTAGTATTGTCATTAATAGTTGCATTTCCTTGCTGATAAAAATCCAAAATCGAAGGGCTTGTATTATTGTATCCAATTAATGTACTTAAAGCTTCAAAGGTTTGATAACTACTTCTTGAAATCAAAACTCTATCTCTCTCATAACCTTGACTACCTTGTTCTCTATCTACATCATAAACATTCAATACAAAATTATCTAAAATAACAGGTTGAAAAGAAGTTATACTAGAACCACTAGTTGTAGCAATTCCAAATTCAAATCTAAAATCTTTAAAATTAGCGGTATTAGAACTAACAACGTCTGGAGAAAACATACTGTCCACTCTTAGAGCATTTGGAGTATTACCTGGAGCAACACCAGTATTTGATCTCCAATCCGCATCAAATACAACAGCTCCATCCATATTGGTAACAATGCAATCAATAACAACAATACTTCCACTATTAATTGTTATAATATTTTTATACAAAGTTCTTGAACCGGCAGCAGTATTTGGAGTTGGCGATGTATTCCCCAAATAACTCGTAATCAATGTTTGATTATTAGCCGAGAAATTCAAAGGCGCAAAGTTAACATTGTAAACCTGCGCAAAAAGAGTAGACGATCCTAAAATCGTTGCTAAAAGAACAAAAAATTTTAAATTGTTCATAAATCTGTGTGTATTTTTTTTCGTTTTCATTTTTAAACATGAATTGTGCCGCAAAAATATAGTACTTTAAACTTAGTTTTAAAATTGCCAATAGGTTAATTCACTCATTGAACAATTAAAATACTGAAAATCAATTATATAAATTTACTATTATGATCATAATCAGTTAAAAAAACGCATTTTTATCCCATTTTAATGTACTTTTTTGTCGTTTTTTTGGCAATTTTCAACTTATTTAAACTAAATTTATGGTAAAAATACCTACTTTTTTAATAAAAATTGACAAATTAAATAAGTTTAATATACTAAAATATAAACTAAGTTTTCTTTTGCTATGACTTTTTGCCCTAATCAACTCCTCAACACAATGGTTTGAAATTGTATTGTACTATCAAAAACTTAAGTATTATCACTTAATACTGTCACTATAAATACACTTTTATTTGTTCTTTTTGCGCTTTCTACAACGCTACATTTTACCTTGCTAATCTCAATTAATCCGCTGATGTTTGTTTTATTAGTCACTCCATACTCAATATTGCCCGCTCCAACCTTTTACTGCTTGCAAACCTTTGTCTGGGCCTATTTTCCTATGGCCAAACCTTTACTTGGACCGGTAATACCTCCGACAATTGGAACGATTCCTCGAATTGGTCGCCCTCAGGCATTCCGAATACCAGCTCCCATTCTGTTGTTATTAGCAACGCCTCTCCTTCTTTCCCCTGCCGCCTCAGCCAAAACACCTCTCTTTACAACCTCACCGTTCGAACCAATGCCGCTGTTTACCTCAACCATTTCAATGTTTCTCTTGCCAACAACCTCAGCTTAAATAAAGCCCATATTTACGATTCAGGTACTCTCTCTGCCGAAAATATCGCTATCCAAAAATCCATCTTTTACCACCCTATCAAACTTGTAAAGACTGGTGGCACAACCAATGATTGCGAAGGCGCCAATGTTTTTATGAATGCTGCCGACATCCACAACCGCAGCAATAGCCGTATTAGAATGGCCAATTCTTTTGCGGACACTTTTAATGGGGCTGTCCTCTTAAAAAAATACAAAACTGGCAATATTGAAATGGCTTACAGTGGGGTCAACCTCTTTTATAAGTTCATCTCCCTCCATTCTGACACCACAGGAACTATTAGTTTTGGGAACGACCTATCTGGTTCGGGGACATCACACATGATTAATTTCTTTGGTTTACGATCGGATACTTTTTCTAAAGGCAATCTCAATTTATTCTATTTCAAACAATGGAATGCCTGCCCCAATCAATGGTTCAAACCCACTAACTGCATTTTTAAAAACACGCAACTGAAAGGGAGAACCCAATGGACTGTTCAAAATGACATTACCATCAGCTACTCCTCTTTGTCCAATAACAACAGTATTGTTTGTGGCAATGATTTGTTTATCAACGAATACAACCGCTTTAGCACCGACAGCGGAACGACTACTTTTACCAAAAATGGAGGAGGGATTGACGATTGGGTGGGTGGCAATACTTTTGGGAACCTTATCATCAATCACAATGACAACAGCAGACTGCGCATGGCAAGCACACTAGGAGATACCTTTAGAGGGAATGTGCAATTGATCAAAAACAGTACAGGTGCATTTGAACCGGCCTACAGCAATCACAATTTCTTTCAAAAAGACCTATCCACCGTTGGGTCAAACTCGAGTATCAATTTTGGGCTTGGCACAGGTACTGTGGTTCTCCGCTCCACGGATTCTATGTCCGTAAAAAGCGATTCCTTATTGTATCCAAACATCTCCCGACTGACTATCAATACCATTAAAAGAGATGCTATTTACCTAAACACCAAACTAATTGTTTCCAATCAACTCTTATTTATTAATGGCATAGTAAACACAAGCAGTCGATACAACCTTGTTCTAAACAACGAAACCGTAAGTTCGAACATTGGGTCCGACTCCGCTTTTATAAATGGCCCTATGGATTATGAATTTACCAGTAATTCTACTTCTATGAGTACTTTAAATTTCCCATTGGGAAAAAAGAAATGGAATAATCAAGATTTAAAATACAACTATGAATGGCGACCAATCACATTAAATGTTGCCCATACTTTCAGCACCTCATACACTTACCGTGCGGAAATGCAACTGCTTAATGGCCGTTCCCTTGGGTGGCAGCTTCCCTCCGATGTGGATACGGCCTCCAATATTAGACTGTGGTCTGTCCAAAGATTCCTAAGTTCCTCGATGCTTCATTCCAACAGTCAACTCCGAACTACCTCGGGAGCGCATCCAAGAATTACCTTGTATTTTGACACAACTGATGGTGTGTTTGATGGCAGTAATTTATGTGTACTAAAAAACAAAACCTTTGCACCCACCTCGTGGTTCAATATAGGCAGCAGCAATACTCCATCCTATTTAAATGGCAGACCATTAAAAGGAAGTATTACCAGCACCTCGGACAGTTTTAATAGTTTTAGTAGTTTTACTTTGGGCAGTTTGCTCAGCGGCTACAACCCTTTACCTACCCAAGAGTCCGCTTTTTCAGCTAAATCTTACCATGAATTTGTAAAATTGAAATGGAACGCCAATCTAAACAATGAACTTGCTAGTTTTATTATTGAAAAATCATCTAACAGACTTAATTGGGACAAAATTGGGGAAGTTGCGGCACATCATTCTTCATCAGGATTGTCTCAATATCAATTCATAGACTCGACTCCACTTCCTACCAAAACCTATTACAGATTGAGCAAAAAGTACAATGATGGAATAATTAAAAAAGGAAGTACTTGCGAATACATACCAATTCGAAGAAATAAATTCATTTTTTATCCCAATCCAAGTTCGGAGTGGTGTACAATAAAAACATTATCAAATTACGAACTTATCAAACAGATAATCATTTATGACATGGGAGGAAAAAAAATGGACTTATTAATAGAGGGAATCAATAAAAATGAATTTCAACTGAATGTAAGTCAATTGAAAAGTGGCCTTTATCAAGTTCAGATAGAAACGAACAAAGGGATTGATAACCTTATTTTGAAGATTGACTAACGGATACTGTCAATAAAATCGCGGAACAACAAGAAAGCATTTTCGAAATTGTCGTAGGGCAACATTTCAGGTCTATCGTTCACGTCGTGGTAATAAGGATAGGGACCCATCAAATAAAAGAAAAATGCTTTTACTCCAGCTTCACTGAACCAATAATGATCGCTATTGGCGGCCTTACCTCTCGACTTCACTTGAGGAAGATACTTGTTTTTGGCATTAATGGCACTCAGTTGATTAAATTCTTTGCCATGCAAACTGCCATTGACTACCATTACCCCTTCACTTCCGTTCCCCATTAAATCAATGTTAATTAGGAATTTAATTTTAGCTAAAGGAAATACAGGGTTACGAACATAATAATCAGAACCTATTAAACCGATTTCCTCACCAGTAAAAGCGATAAACAAGAGGTTGTAATAGGGTTTATTTTGCGAATAGTATTTTGCCAATTCGAGCATCATGGCGATACCGCTTGCATTGTCATTTGCCCCATTGAAAGTGGCAGACTTTCCCATCATACCCAAGTGGTCGTAATGGGCAGTAAAAACAATAAAAGTATCCTTATTAGAGGTCCCTTTTATCATCCCTAACACATTACTAGAAGTATATTTAGGAATAAACTTAGGTTTGATATTAATTTCGAAATACAATGCAGTATCGCGCTTTAAAGCAGAATTGAGCAACGTAATATGACAGCGATTGCCTTGTTTATAGCTTGCCGACCATGTTAATTTGGAATTACTTAATTCTATAACAAGAGGTTGTTTGTAGTTTTTAAGGAATTTTCTTTTCGTAATTTCTGCAGTTTCTGCGAATTTAGAGGTAAAAGTATCCAAAACAGCATAAGATTGTTTGTAACCTATAGAGTCATAATAACTCTCATTATTGAGTTGATTGAAAGAAACAAAAGAAACCATTCCCTTGTATGAAAAAGAGGGGCAATTGGGTTCAACGATATAATCAACGCCAGGTTTTAGAACAACACCATTGCATTTAACAAGGAGTTCATTCGGAAAAGTATTGACAGGGAAACTCAATTTTTGAAAATACGAAGATTTATTAGCGGGCAACAAACCAGCTTTTTTAAACTCGGCAGCTATGTATTTAGCGGCTTTAGCATCACCTTTATTTACATACCCTCTTCCATAGAAAGAAGGACCGGCTAATTGGTCAACATTTCGCTTTACGTTATTTAAATCTTGCGATAAAATATTAAAAGAAATATAAAAAAAGGTGACTAAGAGAGAGTATTTAAACATTCTACAAAAGTAATAAAATAAATTAATGCGTACATTAAATATATTAAACATTTAATAATCAGAATATTAAATACATATAAACCAAATTTCAAATCCGTTAAAAAAAAATTGTGATATTATTCTAAAATTATGGTTATTTGCACCAATCAAATTTAAAAAAATCATGTCAGAAGTAGCAGAAAAAGTAAAATCAATCATCGTTGACAAATTAGGCGTAGAAGAAAGTGAAGTAACTCCAGAGGCAAGTTTCACCAATGATTTAGGTGCAGATTCACTTGACACCGTTGAATTAATCATGGAATTTGAAAAAGAGTTCAACATCGCAATCCCTGATGAGCAAGCTGAAAAAATTGGCACAGTAGGTGATGCCATTACTTATATTGAAAACAATTCTAAATAATCATTAACCCCCTATAACATCATACATGCAATTAAAACGTGTAGTAGTTACAGGCTTAGGTGCTCTAACACCAATAGGTAACGACGTCCAATCGTATTGGGAATCTTTATCTAATGGTGTTAGCGGCGCTGATATGATTACGCAGTTTGACACCACCAAATTCAAATCAAAATTCGCTTGTGAAGTAAAAGGATTTAATCCTGAGAATTTTATGGACCGTAAAGAGGCCCGTAAGATGGATAGATTTGCGCAATTTGCCGCAGTAACAACAGATCAAGCAATCTTAGATTCTGGTTTAAACTTAGACAAAATAGACAAAACCAGAGTGGGTGTCATTTGGGGTTCTGGTATTGGTGGCTTAACCTCTTTCTTCAATGAAAGTGCAGACTATGCAAGAGGCGACGGTACACCTCGTTTTTCTCCTTTCTTTATTACTAAAATGATCTCAGACATTGCCGGTGGCTTGGTGAGTATCAAATATGGTTTTGGTGGCCCAAATTACACCACAGTTTCTGCTTGTGCTTCAAGTAACAACGCTCTTATCGATGCATTCTTAAACATTCGCTTAGGCAAAACCCCTATTATTGTAACAGGTGGTTCTGAGGCTTGTGTTAACGAACCTTCTGTAGGTGGTTTTTGTACCATGAAAGCATTAAGCGAAAGAAACGACGACCCTAAAACAGCTTCTCGTCCGTTTGACAAAGACCGCGATGGTTTTGTATTAGGTGAAGGTTCTGCCGCTCTTGTTCTTGAAGAGTACGAACACGCCGTAGCAAGAGGCGCTAAAATCTATTGCGAAATAGTTGGTACAGGCTTAAGTGCTGATGCTTACCATTTAACAGCTCCACATCCTGAAGGTTTAGGCGTAATCAACGTTCTTAATTGGGCATTGGAAGAAGCCAATCTTAAACCAACAGACATTGATTACATCAATGTTCACGGTACTTCAACGCCGCTTGGAGATATTGCTGAATTAAAAGCAATTGGTGCTGTATTTGGTGAACACGCCTACAACTTAAACATAAGTTCTACCAAATCAATGACTGGTCATTTATTGGGTGGTGCTGGTGCAGTTGAAGCGGTTGCAACTATCTTGGCTATGAATAACAGTTTAGTCCCTCCTACTATTAATCATTTTACAGATGATGAAAATATAGACTCTAAACTTAATCTTACTTTCAATAAAGCACAAACAAAAAACATTGATTATGCTTTAAGTAACACATTCGGATTTGGCGGTCACAACGCTACCGTTGTTTTCAAAAAAATCTAAGATTCTTGTTATTACTCAATTTTTATCTCAGACATTTTTCTAAGGAAAAGGCACTTTATCAAAAAATTTACAATCTTTTGGGATTCTACCCCCAAAAACTAAGTCTGTATAAAATTGCGCTAACACACAATTCATACAACCACAATCAGATTCCGCACAAAAAAATCAACAATGAAAGAATGGAATTTCTTGGTGATTCTGTTTTGGGAATGGTGATTGCCGAAAAACTATACAACAAATTCCCCTACAAAGACGAAGGCTTTTTAACCGAAACGCGATCTAAAATTGTAGGCAGAAACAAGCTCAATCAAATTGGCAAAAAAATGGGCATTTTGGGCATACTCAATTATGACAAAAAGCTAAACAATCAGCCCAGTCTGATGGAAACTTTAGCAGGGAATGCCCTGGAAGCATTGATTGGCGCAATCTATATCGACAAAGGATTTGCCTTTACCAAACGCTTTATAATTAACCATATTATCGAAAATTACATCGATTTTGATGCTATCGTTATTGAAGAACTTAGCTACAAAGCCAAGCTGATAAAATGGGCTCAAAAAGAGAAACGTAAAATTGAATATTCTCTACTTAGGGTTGATGAAGAAAACAAACGCAAGGTTTATAATATCCAAATAATCATTGATGATGAAGTGGTTTGTGAAGGTAGAAATCAGTCGAAAAAAGTAGCAGAGGAATTGGCAAGTGAAAAATATTGCACCCTTACAGCCATTTAAATCTTTTTAAATCCACTTCTTTGTCTATGGCAGTTCCTTCTGTTATAAAGTTGGCCAATTGCGAACTAAAATAAGGAGCCAATGCAACCCCTTTTGATCCCAATCCATTAAATACAAAACTTTTGTTATTCTGGTCAAGCGCCCCCAATATTGGTCGCCTATCATTGCTCGATGGGCGCACACCCGCCTCTTGTCCTGTTATTGTAAATGCCCCCTTGTAATAATTTTGCCATTTTTTAAGCAATTGTTCCTTGCCATCTTCAGTTGTAATGTCACTCAAATCTTTCCACTCAAAAGTAGAACCAATTTTGAAGTTTCCATCCCCTAATGGCAACATAAAAACCCCTTGCTGCGGAATGAAAGGCAACTCTAATTGTGGTATATTGACTCTTAAAATCTCCCCTTTTGCAGGTTTCAGTCTGATAATATCCTGATGAAAAGTGGGTGTTCCTTGGGCATAAACAATCGCTTTTGCCTTAATGCCTTTATAATTAACACCTTCTGCATTAATTAATAAGTCCTCTTGCATAAAAACTTCGTCGAGGTAAGCCATTTCTGCAACTAATTTTGCCCTGAAAGCTTGCAATAATTCGGGAATATTCACCCAACCTGAATGTTGAATTTGAACACCACCATAAGGGGCATCAATGGAAGGGACATCAACAAAATCAATCATTTTTACAAAAGGTTTATAAGCCTCGGTTTCGCACAATACGGACCAAGTATTTAACTCTTCTATAGATTCGATAATGTATTGAATGGGCTCAGCTTTTAATACTGAATGGTTGATATAAGTTTCTATTTCCTCATACACAGATTCAATGTGCGGATAGATTTCATGGGCGAGGTATGACAGTTTTTGTCTTTTGGCCAACAATGGATTGTACAAGCCTCCTGCCACCCATGAACTGTTACTCAAACTAGAGTGATTGACTACCATTATGGAATACCCTTTTTTTATTAACTGAAACCCAATCCAAGTGCCAGCCAAACCCTGCCCGACTATAATATAATCAACTGTTTTACTCAATCTTATCTTTTTTAATACATTCTCTCACATTTTTAATTATTATTGCAAGAAATTGAGTTGCAAAACTAAGTTTAAATTTGATAATTATTTTTAAAATGAAACCAATATTCATCCTATTTGCCCTTTTATTATTTGCTTGTCAAGAAAGCAAAACACCGACCCCAACATTTGAACAAGAAGAACAAGCCATTTTGAGTGTCATCAACAAACAAACTGATGGTTGGAACCGAGGCAGTGTGGATGAATTTATGATTGGGTATTGGAACTCCGATTCGCTTAAGTTTATTACCAAAAATGGCATTAACAATGGATACAATGCCGTAAGTGAGCAATACAAAAAATCCTACCCTACGCCCAAAGAAATGGGAACGCTTAATTTTGTGAACCTAAAAGTAACGCCTTTGGACCGCAACAATGAATTGGCCAATGTGACAGGCAATTGGGTGGTAAGTAAAGATTCTACTCAAAACAGTGGTTTATTTTCTCTTGTTTTGAAAAAAATGGACAATAACTGGAAAATTATAATCGATCATACTTGGTAAACTCGCCTCTGTTTAACAACCGATACTTGGTGCTAATTCTCTTTAGCGTCATTAGTATTGTTTCGCACTTTTTTATATTGAATGCGCCACCCTGTGGTGTTCATGTTTGGAGGCAATGTAATACTTTGGCTATGGCCAATAATTTCACAGAAGAAGGTTTTAATATTCTTGAACCCAAAATTGACCGTAGAAATGAGACCAATGGCATTACGGGCTCTCATTTCCCTCTTTACGAATGGGGTTTAGCTATTATTTACAAATTTTTGGGGACCCACAATAGTATTGCCCGAATATACAGTTTACTCCTTTTTTCTTTGGGACTATTGGCTTTTTATAAAATTCTTATTTTACAAAAAATCAAGCCTTTTACCGCTTTTTTAGGCTCCCTTTTCTTGCTATTCAACCCTATTTTATTCTATGACAGTGCCAATGCTATGCCTGATATTATGGCATTGAGTATGGCATTATTTGCATTGTATTATTTTATCAAACTGTCACAAAAACGACAAATTTCCACTTTGTTATTGGCGACATTATTCGCTGTTATCGCCGGACTTATTAAATTTCAATTTTTAATAATCCCCTTTGCGAGTATTGTCTATTTTAAATGGGATCGAAAAAACCTTATTTACCTCAGTCTTGCAACATTCGCAACCACTTCTTTGGTAATTTTATGGTATCAATACGCCTTAAAATTGACCGAAAAAAACAATTTACGTGAATATGGTCTTTGGATAAAACCCATCACTATCCAAGAGAAGTTTAATACTTTTGTCAATAACTTAACCATAGATACCCCTGAGTTAATAGTGGGGTGGCCGCTTTTGATTGCCCTGATTTACTTAACTTTCAAAACGTGGCGCAGATTTAAATTCACTTCAAACATTGCTTTTGTAGTCATTGGCATGTTGTCGTTTCTCCTATTTTATGTGGTGGCCATTGAACGATTCAAACACCACAGTTATTACTTTATCTCACTGATTCCCTTTTTGATTTTTGCAGCTATTCAGTTAATCAAAACTCAAAAACAGGCCATCAAATTGGCAAGTATCATTCTCCTATTACAAATGGGTTGGTCTATGGCACGAATTATCCCTTCGAGATGGACCGAAAACAAATGGCAATTACCTATGGAATTTGTAAATACCAAAACCTTAGCACAATTGAGGTCAAGCATTCCCGCCAATAGCAAAGTGGTAATAGGTTCCGACCTATCGGGTTGCGTTTATTTTTATTTTACCCAAACCAAGGGTTATTCCTTTGAACACATTGAAGAACTAACTGCATTGAAAAATGGGATACCTTATTTTGAAACAATGAGACGAGACAATGTCAAATATTTAATTGTAAATGAAGAGAATACAGACCTAAATAAAGTTAATTCACTTCAGGGGATTAAACTGTACAATAAAATTGGCAATTTCTCTGTTTGGGAATTAGAATCGGTACAATAAAGATATCGATAAATTTAAAAAACGCATTAAATTCGCAACAATAAATAAAAGAGTCTAGCAATCGTGTCAATACGTGTAGAAAATTTAACAAAAATATATGGCTCTCAAAAAGCTGTCAATGATATTTCTTTTGAGGTAAACAGTGGAGAAATCATTGGTTTTTTAGGCCCAAATGGTGCTGGCAAAACCACAACAATGAAAATATTAACCTGTTACATTCCGCCAAGTTCAGGCAAAGCGAGTATTAACGGAATGAACGTGGAAGAAAAAAGCATTGAAGTTAGAAGACAGATAGGATATCTTCCCGAGCATAATCCTTTGTATATGGACATGTATGTGAAGGAGTTTTTACAATTTGTGGCTTCCACTTATCAATTGTCAAACATTACACAAAAGGTAAAAGAGATGATTGATATTACTGGTTTGGGGATTGAACAAAACAAAAAAATAAGTCAGCTTTCCAAAGGATATAGACAAAGAGTGGGATTGGCGCAAGCAATGATTCATAACCCTTCTGTTCTTATTTTGGATGAACCTACAAGTGGACTCGACCCGAATCAAATTGTTGAAATTAGGAATCTTATTAAAACAATCGGGAAAGACAAAACGGTAATGCTATCGACTCACATTATGCAGGAAGTGGAAGCCATGTGTAACCGCGTTATTATTATCAACAAAGGGATAATTGTGGCAAACGGCAATCCGAGTGAATTGAAAAGCCATTTAAACAATCGCATTCAAGTGTCAGTAACTTTCAGCAAGTCCATTGCCCCAACTCTTGTCACTGAACTTCAAAAACTAGGTGATATTATGAGTGAAAATGGCGATACCTTTGTTATAGAATCTGCGGTTGAAGAGAATACACTCAAAGAACAATTGTTCCAATTTGCAGTGCAAAATCAATTGTTTATTCACGAATTAAAATTGATGGAAAACACATTAGAAGATTTATTTAAAAACGTTACGAACCCATAAACCATGTATAGTATTTTTTTAAAAGAGGTAAGAAGTTTCCTTAGTTCCCTTATCGCAATTATAGTCATAGTGGTATTTCTTATCGCAAATGGCTTATTTTTATGGGTTTTCAAAGAAACCAATATTTTAGACAATGGTTATGCCAATATCGACCCCTTGTTTGAACTCGCCCCTGTTATATTCATCTTTTTGATTTCCGCTATTACGATGCGTTCCTTTAGTGAAGAGAAAAAAACAGGCACTTTCGAGACTTTAACAACCAAACCGATTAGTGACATGGGCATTATAATGGGTAAATTTTTTGCAGCCTTAACGATTGTTGTTTTGGCTATTTTGCCAACCTTGCTTTATTATTATACCGTTCATAAACTTTCTGTTCCCGTTGGGAATATTGACACAGGCGCACTGATTGGAAGTTACATTGGTTTGCTTTTATTAAGTGCCGGCTACATTTCAATTGGCTTATTTTCGAGCATTATAACAGACAATCAAATCGTATCATTTATACTAAGCATGTTTTTATCTTTTTTTATATTCACTGTATTCGATTTTTTAGGTTCTTTTGAATGGCTCAAAAACAACAACTTCTTTGTGGAATGGTTAGGCATCAATTACCATTACAAAAACATCAGTAGAGGTATTGTTGATACAAGAGATATACTCTATTTCGTGAGTCTGATTGTATTATTTGTGTGGTTAACTAAAATTAAATTAAACAGCAGAAAATGGTAAAAATGAGTAAACGCAGTTATAAATATCAATCGTTATTAGAACTAGTTGTTCTGGTTTTTGTCATTGTTGTTGCCAATATCCTTTCTTCACAATTTTACAAAAAGCTAGATTTAACGAAAGAAAAGAGATTTACACTTTCTCAAACGTCAAAAGAATTAGCTCAAAAAATTGATGACAGAATGTACATCAAAGTGTATCTAGAGGGCGATAACTTATCCTCAAAATTTAAAAGATTAAGGACTGCAACGATTGATATTCTAAGAGAATTTAGAGATTTGAGTGGCAATAAAATAGATTTTGAGTTTGAAAATGTCTTTGTTGACAAAACGGACAAAGAAAAATCGGAAATCATCAAACAATTGAGTGAAAAAGGGGTGATGTATTACAACGACATAGAAATGGATGCCGACCAACAAAAAAGGAATTTAATTCTTCCGGCAGCCGAAGTGAGCTATGGCGCAGACAAAGAGTATGTCATCAATTTATTAAACACCGAATTTGGCAGGGCCGAAGAAACCTCAATCAATAAATCTATTGAAGGTTTGGAATATGAAATAGCCAATGTTATCAGAAAATGCATCAACAAGCAACCTAAAAAAATTGCCTTTTTATATGGCCATGGAGAACCTGAGGCCGTTCAAATGGATGACTTACTTAACTCATTGAGTGAGAATCTTTCAGTAGATAGATTGTTCTTTAACCTTGGTGATGAAAACTTCTTATCTCAATTTGTTTACCTAACCGAAAAAACACAAAATTACGATTCATTAGGCAAAATGATTGTGGCTAAAACATTGGAGAAATTCAAGGAATATGATGGCATTGTCATTTGCAAACCAACACAAAAACTTCAAAAAGACGAAGCCTATATCATCGATCAATACATAATGAATGGTGGTAAAACCATCTGGATGGTTGACCCAATAATGGCAGAACACGACAGTTTAAGAGTGTATTCCAAAGCATTTTTCCCTGACTATGACAATGAAAATTTAAGAACACTACTTTTCAACTACGGGGTGCGTTTAAATTCAAACCTATTGCTCGACTTGAATTGTAATAATATTGTATTAAACGACCCTTCAAGAGCCAATCAAATGGTTCCTTTTCCGTGGGTTTATTATCCAGTATTTGCTTTCAAAAACAACAACCACCCTATTGTCAAAAACTTAGAAGTAGTATGGGGAAGATACAGTGGCACCCTTAAACCTATCTCAAGAAAAAACCTGAATATTACCAACTTATTATTGAGTAGTGACAGAACAAAATTACAAGATGCCCCTTCCTTTGTTGACTTAGCAATAGTAGCCAACAACAGAGACATCAACTACCTAAAAACCTTTAAACAAGGCACACAAGTTGCGGGCGTTTTATTAGAGGGTTCGTTTAAATCCAACTTCCGTAGACCGGACAAAATATATGAATTCCCGGTTAAAGAATCGGTTGAAAACAACAGCATGATTGTTATTGCCGATGGAGACATTGGACTAAACTACGTTAAAAAATCAACAGGCGAAGTATATCCTTTGGGATTTGACAGAGAAACAGGAAGACAATTTGCGAATAAAAAGTTTCTATTGAACTGCTTTGATTACATGTTTGACGAAAGTGGATTAATAGACATACGAACCAAGGAGATAAACATGCGTTTACTTAACAGACCATTGATAAATGCGCCTAAAAACGACAGTCAATGGGTTAAAGAGAAAACCTTTTGGCAACTATTTAATACCATTTTACCTGTGTTAATGGTGTTTTTATTTGGTGTCATCAACTACTTTATTCGCAAATACAAATACACCCGTTAGTAAGAGAAAAAACTTTTGTTCTATTCGAAATAAACCCTATTTTTGAACACTAATGCAAACTCACTTTATAGAACAATTATTCATCCAACTACTTCACAGCAAAGAATGTGTTGTATTGCCAGAATTAGGTAGTTTTATCGTAAGAGAAAGCCCTGCGAATTACAATCAACAGACCTCAACGTTAAAAGCAGCAAGCAAAACACTTTTTTTTAATCAATTTTTAAAAGACAACGATGGTTTATTGTTTTCTGAAATTCAAAAAAAAGAAGGCATTTCTTTTGAAAGTGCAGCTGAATTATACAATGCTTGGTATTTAAATTTCAAACAATACATTTCTACCCATCAAGACTATTATGTCAAAGGTTTGGGATGTTTTAAAACCAATGAAAACAATCAGTTTTGGTTTGAGAGTGATTCTAAATTAAACCTGAATATTAACACCTATGGTTTGTATCCTGTACAAATTGAAAAAACATTAGTTGCGACAAATAAAGAGATTGAAAAACCTGTATTAGAGTTAGCCGACAATAGTCCTATTGAGACATTCAAAACAGTAAAGCTTAATTACAAAGCTTGGCTAGTAGCAGCTTCTATTGCACTTATCGTTCATGTAGGTTATTTGTTTTTCGAAAAATCGGATGTTACCCTGAATGAGGCTTCGATTTTACCAAAATTGGAGTCAAAAAGAAACCCAATTGTACAAGAAATTACGCCAATTGAAGAAACCGAAACGCCTATTGTTGAAGAAGTTATAGCAGAAATAAAAACTCCTGAGACGGTTACACCTGAAATTGCCACTGATGAAGTATCGGTTTCCTCACAAGAATCTACCCCATTTGAGGGTGAGTTAAAAACCGAATTAGCACCAAGTGCGACTAGCATTCAATTGGCAAAATACAAAATGAGACAAAATGCGGAGGCGCATCAAATGGACTTAATGAAACTTGGGAAAGTGGTGAGTATTTATGAATCAAATGGATGGTATTTCATCATTGAAAGATAAAACACGGTTCACAATTCATTCAATTATAATAAATTTTCAAATTACACGTTAAAAAATATACAAATAAATTATGTTTCTATCGATTCTATTACAATTAACTGCGGACTCTTCATCACTAGCAGCTGCAGAAACTGCCGCAAACAAATTACCTGAAGGCACTTGGGAACTTGTCCTTAAAGGGGGTATTGTTATGATACCAATTGGGATTATGTTAGTAATTGCATTATACATTACCATTGAAAGATGGTTAACCATTTCAAAATCAGGAAAATTAGATGCTAACTTTATGTCAAGCATCAAAGACATGGTTTTGAATGACAATATCATCGGTGCAAAAACGCTGTGTGGCAGAACTGACACTCCTATTGCCCGTATGTTAGAAAAAGGTATTTCAAGAATTGGAAATCCACTTAAAAACATTGAAGTTGCGGTTGAAAACGTAGGAAAATTAGAAGTTTACAAACTAGAAAAAGGAATGCCTTGGTTGGCTACTATTGCAGGTGCGGCTCCCATGTTGGGTTTTTTAGGAACAGTAACAGGGATGATTTCTACCTTTGGAAGTATCGCTAGAGCGGGCGACCAATTAAATGCAAGTGCATTGAGTGGAGGTATTTATGAAGCCATGGTTACTACAGTTGCAGGATTGGTAGTAGGTATCTTTGCATTTTTGGCCTACAATTTATTGACTGCAGGAATCGAAAAAGTAGTATATAAAATGGAAGCAACCTCTGTAGAGTTTTTAGATATTTTACAAACACCCTCTAATTAATAATTAGCTATGTCATTAAGAAAAGCAAGTAAAATAAAAGTCGAAGCTAATATGTCTAGTATGACCGATATTATCTTTCTTTTATTGATATTTTTCATATTGACATCTACAGTAGTAAGAGAACCTGTATTGAAAGTATTACTACCTAAAGGTGTTAAGGATGTGAATCAAGTTACCAAACCGGTAAGAATGTATTTGAATGCTGAAGGCGTTTATGCAATAGAAAATCAAAAAAATATTGCCTTTGAGGATTTACCTTTGGTACTCCAAAGTGAATTAAGCAAAAACCCAACAGCTCCCGTTAGTATCAATGCAGACAAAAAAGTATTGTATGAGAAGGTAATGGAAATGGTAAGTATTGCTAACAAAACAGGTGCAAAAGTGGTTTTAGCATTAGACAAAGAATCAAAATAAACACACTTATGAACGAAGCAACAGAAAAAAAACACAGAACAATATCAGGAATAGCAACAAGTATTATCATGGTACTTTTGTTTTTATTGCTGTGGATGTACAATTTTAATATTGAACTTCCAGAACTTTCTGAAGATGGCTCTGTTGCTGTTGCTTATGGCGACCCCGATGCTGGTGGACCAAGTGAAGTGCCTGTTGAACCTGAAACTTCTGCAGCAGCGCCCAATTCCCCTTCGAATGAAGCTTTCGAGCAAAACGAAGACCCCGATGCTGTTGCAACGAAAAAAACAAACGAAACAAAAAACAAAACCGAAAACACCAACACAAAGCCTGTTGAACAACCCAAAGATGACGCGCTTGACAACTTGCTGAAAGGTAAGAAAAATCAACAAAAACAAAACAGTGGCGATGGAAGTAAACCGGGAACACAAGGGGCTGAAGACGGCAAAGGTGACAGTAACAAAGGTGGTGCTGGCGGTGGCGGAAGTTCTACAGGCCCTGGCGGTGGAATAGGTGGCAATGGTTCTGTAAAACACTCCTTCGGAAGTCGCAGATTCATTGCAGGAACAACAAACGAAACCTGTAACAAACAAGGTAAAGTTGTTTTAGATATCATTGTAAAAAAAGATGGAAGCATTGTTTATGATGGTGTAAATCCAGAATCAAATGGTGGTTCTTGCCTTGAAGGTGTAGCCCGAAAATTATTAAGTAAATCGAAGTTTGCGCCAACAGACCAAGGTTTTGATGTACCCGGAACAATCACTTTTATATTCAAACTAAACTAGTTTCCTCTGTCTTAATATGAATTATAAAGAGACAGTAGAATTTCTTTATTCCAAGTTACCCTATTTTACTCGCGATGGTAAGTCAGCCATTAAAAAAGACTTAACCAATACTATCAAACTTTGTGAAGTTTTAAACAATCCACATCTTTCTTTTAAAACCATTCACATTGCAGGAACCAATGGCAAAGGCAGTGTCAGTAATATGCTTTCTGCAGTATTACAAAACAATGGATACAAAACAGGGTTGTACACTTCACCTCACCTTAAGGATTTTAGAGAACGTATTCGTATCGATGGTGAAATGGTTACTGAAGCATATGTCGTTGATTTTGTCGAGAGAATAAAACCACATATTGAGACCATTCAACCCTCTTTCTTCGAAATTACAGTTGCCTTGTGTTTCGACTATTTTGCCCACAACAAATTGGATGTTGCCATTATTGAAACTGGCTTAGGAGGAAGATTGGACAGCACCAATATTATTTCTCCTCTCCTATCAATCATTACCAATATTGGGTTCGACCACATGGACTTATTGGGAAATACACTTCCGCTTATTGCCTTTGAAAAAGCTGGAATTATCAAAAACAACACTCCTGTGGTAATTGGGGAAACTGTTCCTGAAACCAAACTTGTATTTTTACAAAAAGCAATGGAACAAAATGCCGAAATCTATTTTGCTGAGGATGACATCAATCCTCACAGTATAGATGGGACTTTCGATTTAAATGGGGATTATCAAGTTAAAAACAGAAATACAGTTTTTAAATCCTTAGAAATCCTTTCACAACTTGGGTTTCATTTTGAGCTAATCAAAACCAAAGAAGCCTTACAAAACGTAAAATCATTAACAGGTTTCAGAGGTCGATGGGATGTATTAAGTCAAAAACCTAAAATCATTGCAGACACCGGCCATAACATTGACGGCATTACATTTATAATCAATCAATTAAAAAGCGAACCTTACCATCAACTACACATGGTTATAGGCATGGTAAAAGACAAAGACAGAACAGCAATCTTGAATTTATTACCAAAAGAAGCTAAATACTACTTTTGCTGTCCTAATATTCCTAGGGGTTTAGAATCACAACTGTTAGAACAAGAAGCAAAAGAATTGGGATTAAATGGCCATTCATACCCTTCGGTAGAGGCAGCCTTAAACAGTGCCAAAAATAAAGCACAAAACACCGACTTAATATTCATAGGAGGCAGTACTTTTGTGGTTGCTGAAATAATTTAATATCTACTATTTGAAACCATCCATTATTATCTACACAGACGGCGCAGCATTGGGAAATCCTGGAAAAGGAGGCTATGGTGTTGTTATGCAATTTGGCACTATAAGGAAAGAATTATCTGCTGGCTTTAAGCACACTACCAATAACAGAATGGAATTATTAGCCGTTATTGTGGCAATGGAAAGTATCAAAAAAAACGATTATGTAATCGAAATATATTCTGACAGTAAATATGTGTGCGATGCCATTAATAAAAATTGGCTTATCAATTGGCAAAAAAAAGGCTGGAAACAAGTCAAGAATGTCGATTTATGGAAACGTTTTTTAGCTGTTTTCAAAACACTAAATGTCAGATTGAATTGGGTTAAAGGGCACGCCGGTATTGTTGAAAATGAACGTTGCGATGTGTTAGCTACATCTGCAGCATACAATGGTCCTTGGCAAATTGATGAAGGTTACGAAGATCAAATTAAGTAACTTCATTTCGCTTTTTTTATTATTTTCGCTTTTCAAATGATGAATCGCGAAATCTGTTTACTTTTAATTTCTCTTCCAACTTATCTTATTTCGATCATCAGTGAGATAGTTATTGGCAAAAAAAGGAATTTAAACAATTATCATTTAAAAGACAGTTTAATTAGCCTATGGATGGGAGTAGCTGGTGGTGCTTTAGATTTTTCATTACGCGTAATCACACTTGCCGTATTAGATTGGTGCAATGAACATGCTTTTTACAAACCCAATTTACTCGAACACGCGCCTATTCTTGCTTGGATTATTGTTTTTATAGCCCAAGACTTTTGTTTTTATTGGCTTCACCGAACCGAACACTATAGCCGATTATTTTGGGCCGTTCATAGCAATCACCACAGTAGCGAAAAATACAATTTTACCGTAGCCCTCAGATCCTCTGTTTTACAACCTTTATACCGATTTGCCTTCTATATCCCTATAGCTTTTATGGGTTTCGATGGATTGACGATAATGTTTATGTATGCTGTCAACCAATTTTACCAATTCTTTCTCCATACCGAAACCATCAATCGTTTACCGAAATGGTATGAAGCTATTTTTGTAACACCCTCCCACCACCGTGTTCACCATGCTAGCAACATTGAATATTTGGACAAAAACATGGGACAAGTGCTTATTATTTGGGACAAACTGTTTGGAACATTTGCTGAAGAAAACACAAAACCAGTTTACGGACTTACCCAAAACCTAAATACATTTCATCCTTTTAAAGTTATTTTCAACGAATTTTATAAAATTAAAAACGACCTCAAAAGACCTGTTCCTCTTTCTGTAAAAATTAAGTATTTATTTAACCCTCCCGGATGGAGTCACGACGGAAGTTCTCAAACAAGTGAGGAACTTAGAGCAAAGAAATAAATCCTTGCTTTAAAAGGCGTTTAAATAGCGTTTAATTAACCTTTTATACTGAAATAACCTTCCAATCTATTGGCAATTTGTGCCCAACTGAAAGACTGATTGATTTTGAGGGTTCCCAAAGAACCTGTTTTTTCTCTCAATGAAGAATCACTTAATAAGGCAATTACTTGTTGAGCAAAATCTTGGGAATTGGTTCGCATAAAAGCCCCTTCACCATCTTGGATTTCCAAACCATCAAAACCAATATTTGAACAAACCACTGGAATGCCCATTGCCATAGCTTCTAAAACTTTATTTTGCGTGCCCGCTCCAAATCTGAGTGGCGCTACTACAACGGAAGCCGAATTATACAAATCTGTTAAATCCTCTACAAATCCAGTTACCAATACATCCTCACCATTGTGTAATTGTAATACTTTGTCAATGGGACGTTGACCAGCTATTACAAACTTAACTTCAGGGAAGCTTAACTTGATTAGTGGAAATACATCATTAACAAAATAAATAACGGCATCAACATTGGGAGCATAGTCCATATTACCTGTAAACAATAAAGTATGGGCATGAGAGTAATCGTGGTTTTTAAACTTAAACTGCTCAACATCTACGCCATTGGGCAACAAAAACAAATTGTCAATCTGATGCTTTTTCTTTAAATAATTCAAATCCTCCTGACTGCATACTAAGCACTTATTGAAGTTTTGAAGAATTTCTTTCTCATAGTTCAACACTTTTTTACTTTCAATATTGTCTAACAAGCGGGTAATAAAATTGCGCTTAATCGATTTCCTTCTCTCCCAATACAAAGAAAAAGCATCGGGCAAGTCTAGAATTCTATTGGGATGATTTAAATTGAGTGCAAACTGTGCCATTCTTAAATGTTGAACGTGAATGGCATCGTATGAATTTTCTTTTAGTATTAAATCGAGTTTAGTTTTAAATTCGCTCGATTTAAAATATTGAACTTGAAGAGGATTACGCCCCAAAAGACCAAAGAAAACATTAAAAACACTTTTCCATTTTGGCAAATCAATTAATTCAATTTTCTCAAAATAAGGTTTCAGATGATCAACATATTGGTAGTCTGACTGGTTTTCAACAAACGTAATAAGATGTAAAGTGTGCGACTTAGAAAGTTGTTTAGCCAAATTGAAAATCTTTAATTTATCGCCCCTAAAAGGTGGATATGGAAATCTATTGGCGATAAAAAGAAGTTTCATTGATTAAAAAGTAAATCGGTAAGTAATGTGTTTTTTAATTGGTTGAGCTCCCATAGATTCAAACATGCTCAACATTTTGGGATTAAAATCACCGACCCACGCTAATTCATTTTCAGTAATTTGTTTAGACTTCAAAACAGATTCACGGAACTTCATAATAAGGGCAACCTCTATTCCTAAATTGTGAAATTCGGGGATAACACCAAACACAATTCCTCTTACTCTTTTAACTTTGCCCTTGTAATACAAAAACTTAAGTTTCCCTATCCAATCCATCTTACCATTTACTTGCTTAAAGATTTGGTTGACATCCAAAACGGTTAAATAAAATCCAACAGGCTTTCCATTGTGGTAGGCAAACCAATTGAATTCTTCCATCAGGATAGGCATCATTTGTTTCATTCTTGACAAAATCTTCTCCTTAGTCATCGGCACAAAATTTTCGTGAAATGCCCATGCTTTGTTATAAATCTCTATAAAATCACTGGCGTATTTGTCAATGTTTGACTTCTTTATATTCTCAAAGGTATAGGCAGGATTTGCAAAAACCCTTGAGGCCAGTTTACTAAATCTTTCAAAATTAAAAATAGACTCCTTGATTAACGACGTTGTTTGCCCAATTTCAGAAACAAAACCATAGTTTTCAAACAATGCTTGGTAGTAAGGGAAATTATAATTTTCGCGGTAAGAAGGACTTGCAAATCCACTCACCATCAATCCCCAAAAACTATCTCTGTCACCAAAATTAACAGGACCATCCATGTATTCACACCCATTTTCTTTCAACCAATTTTTAGCTGTATCAAACAATAAATTGGCAACCTCTTGATTGTCAATACACTCAAAAAAACCACAGGCCCCTGTTTTTACATCAGTTTGGGCTATTTTATTGTAAAATGCGGCTATTCGTCCTACGGTATTATTGCCTTCTTTAACAAGCCATCTTACACATTCGCCCGACTCAAAATAAGGATTTTCTTTGGGATTAAAAACATCCTGAATGTCCTTGTCCAATGGCATAATGTAATTAACATCAGCCTTGTATAGTCTTTTTGGAAAATTGATAAACTCTGTAGATTGACTGATATTTTCAACCTTTGATACACTGTATTTCACGGGTGCAAAAATATTTAATTACAACCGTATTTTCATTATTTACTTTTAGAATAGTTTAATCTCTTTAAATATTTTTTTATCTAAATTTTCATAAATATTTTAAATATCGTTATATATTGCGCACTCTTCATCTATGAAAAACAAACGATATATCATTAGTGGTGCAGGCAGCGGAATTGGCAGAGCTATTGCAATAAAACTAGCGAGCCATGGTGCAGGAATTATCCTTGCAGGCAGAAACGAAAACAAACTCGAAGAAACTTTGTCTTTGTTGCCTAGAGGTAATCATTTGGTGATTTCTACAGACATTAGATTAAAAAGCAATTGTGAGGAAGTGTCATCAATATTAAGTGGCACTCACCTAGACGGTATTATTGCGAATGCTGGTGTGGGTGGCGAAAATTATTACGGAGAAGAAGACCGTTGGGATGAAATTATAGACACTAATTTATCTGGCACTTACCATTTTGTTAATGCTTTTTTACCCCAATTAATTGAAAGCAACGCACCATCAAAGCATGTGTTACTGACATCGAGTGTACTTGCAAAACTTGGTGTAAAACACTACACAGCCTATTGCGCTTCAAAAGCAGGCTTGCTTGGTTTAATGAGAAGTTGGGCAATGGAATTGGCAGAAAAGAAAATACTAGTCAATGCGATTAGTCCAGGTTGGGTAAACACCAATATGGCAAAAGAAGGCATGATGGGCATTGCCAATGGGTTAAACATTTCATTGGAAGAATTCCATAAAATAGCCATGCAAAGTGTCCCATTAGGAAGAATGGCAGAACCCGAAGAGATAGCAGAATTAGTGCATTATTTATTGAGCCAAAATGCAATGACCGGTCAGGTGATAGACATCAATTGTGGCAGCGTGATGAGTAGTTAATTAAGCTGCTTTGGCTTTCACCGTAGAAAGTTGACCCAATTGCTCCATCATATTAAAGTGTGACTTAACAGCCTCTCTAAATGTATAAAACTCATTGTGTTTTACATTGTACTTGGCTGCCACTTCTTTTACTATCTTTCTTATGGCTGGGTAATGCACATGACTTACTTTAGGAAACAAATGGTGCTCAACCTGAAAATTAAGTCCTCCCAATGCCCAAGTTAAAAACTTATTATCAGTACAAAAGTCAAAGGTGGTTTTTAGTTGGTAAACAGCCCAATCTTCTTCGATTTTCAATACACCTGTTTCCTGCGCGTCTGCATATTCAGCTCCTTCAACAACGTGGGCCAATTGGAACACTACCGACAAAACAATACCCATAACAAAGTTGTAAAACAAATAGCCCACAATAAACTTACTAAATCCTACCATCATAATTGGCACTACAATGTAAAACCCAACATAAAAAAGCTTGGTTAACCAAAAGGTAATGTGATTTTTCATGGTTTTAGGCGGCAATGCAGACGTGTGAACTTTATTGGTAAAATACTTACTAAAATCCATAAAAAACACCCAAAACAAAGTAGAAACACCATAAAGCAACAACATGTATTTGTGTTGATTTTTGTGCAAACGGTTGTAAGGCTGATTTGGCGACATTCTTAAAAAAGGTGGTTTAAAAATATCGTCATCAACGCCATCTACATTGGTATAAGTGTGATGAAGCACATTGTGTTTGGTTCTCCAATAATGACTTTCTGCTCCCAAAAAATTCAAACTATATCCAAAGAAATCGTTAACTTTACTGTTGTTTGAAAATGCCCCGTGACATGAATCGTGCATAATATTAAAACCAACAAATGCTAGAAAAGTCCCAAACAAGGCCAATAACAAAAAGTTTAAAGCCGTTGACATCGGTTGATTAAATACCAATAAATAATACAAAGCAAAAACAACAGTATATATAAAAGCTGTTTTGAAATACAATTTAAATGTCCCTCTTTGACTCAAGTTATTGTCTTTAAAATATTGTTTAACACGGTCGTTAAGTTCAATATGAAACTGTCTTTTGTCTGTTGCAAACGAAATTTGTGGCATTTATTAAATCATTTTTTTGCAAAGGTAAAAAAAATAAACTTACTTAATTCGTTAATCGATCAGTTTCTTGTGTTTTATTTTTAATTAGTTCATTATTAATTTGTTTAATTTTTCGATTATTGCACTAGCATTATGATTCAAATAAAATCCTTCACCTTTAATCCTTTTCAAGAGAATACCTACTTGCTTATTAATGACAATAACGAATGTATTATCATTGACCCAGGCATGTACTCTGCAAGCGAACAAATGGAATTAGACTCTTATATTACAAGTAATAACCTAAAGCCTGTAATGCTTATTAACACCCATTGCCACATCGATCATATTTTCGGGAACAACTATTGTGTCAATAAGTACAATTTACAATTGCAAAGTCACGAAAAGGAAATTGAGGTTTTAAATTCAGGATTATTTACAGCCAAATCTTACGGATTGAATTACGACCCGTCGCCACAAATTGAACTATTCTTGAAAGAAAATCAAACGATCAACTTTGGCAACTCCACATTAAAAGTACTTTTTACCCCAGGACATTCTCCAGGCAGTGTTAGTTTGTATTCAGAAGAAAATCATTTTGTAATAGTTGGAGATGCCTTGTTTTATCAAAGCATAGGTAGAACTGACTTACCGGGAGGAAATCACCAAACGCTCATTCAGTCAATTGAATCACAACTGATGACTTTACCTGACAAAACAAGTGTTATGAGTGGTCATGGCCCAATGACTAATATTGGACATGAAAGACAATTTAATCCGTTCTTAAACGATTAAAATTAGTTATTAGCGTCAGGATCTTTGAACGCTCCAAAATCAAACTTCAATGTAAATCTCAATTGATTTTGAAGTGGGTGCGACTGTTGGAATGGAATAATGTAGGCAGCATCCAAACCAAATAGTTTGTATTTCAAACCGAAACCAGCTGTTGCATACTTTCTATTTCCTTTGGTTTCAGGTTCATTGAAGTAACCTGCACGAACCATAAACTGCTTAGCATAGGTATATTCTATTCCAAAAGAATAGTTCCATTCTTTCATTTCCTCTGCGAAACCACCTGGCGCATCAGCAAATGAGTTGATAGCAGCAGTAATAACAGGGTCATCATTTCTTGTTCTTTCAAACAATACATTGTTATCAAAATCCAACGAATCTGCGCCTGTATATCCTTTAATAACTACGATACCTGGAGTTGGCACCATTAGTTTAGTAAAATCCAACATTGCAGTGATAGAATTATATTCATCTATGTCGTAAGACCAAGCTGTCCCAATTCTCATTAACGCTGGAATAAATTCACGGTTAGTTCTATCAGAATAAGTGATTTTAGCACCTAAGTTTTGAAGAGACAAACCGAATGAATAATCGATTCTTTTTTCATCTCCTTTAATTTTCTTAAAAATCTTGTTTTTGTAAATAGCAGACAAATCACCTGCACCACTTCTACCAACTTTAGGCGTAATACCGTTTAATGGTCTTGTTCCTGCTAGGTTTGAATTAATAAATCTTAAATTAGTTCCTATCGCCCAATTTTTACTCAATTGTGAAGCGTAAGCAACGTCAATAGCGAATTCACTTGGATTAAAAACTCCTAAAGGATTTCCAACATCATCCGTGAAGTTAATATCTCCAAAACTAAAGAATCTGAATGAACCAGCCAATACAGAACGTTTGGAAACCTTACCATAAGCCGCAATTTGATTGTAAGAAATCCCCGGCACTAAACTTCTTAACCAAGGGGCATAAGAAATAGAAAGACCAGATTTTTGTTCATCTTCTACAAACGCCAATGAAGCTGTATTCCAAAAAATAGAGTTAGCATCAGGTGAACTAGCCACACCTGCATCACCAAGCGCTGCACGTCTGCTGTCGGGCGTTATCGTTAAAAAAGGAACCGCAGTGGTAATTACGTTTTGTTGTCCCGCTAATTGACTTCTGCTAATACCTTGAGCACTAGAATTGGAATATGAGGCCATTAAAACCCCTACACAAATGATTGTTTTTGTATTTAAAAAATTAAAATTTAACATGTAAAATATGTACTTTGATTAAGTAAAATTATTATCAATAAACGGCAAATATAAGTAGATTTTCGAATTTCTTTAGTTTAAAATGACCAACTTTTCAATTTTTTCAACTTTTTTTCCGTTGGAGCTTCTCACATTTACCTTGTAAATATAAACCCCTTTTGATAATTTGTCTTCATAATCATCTCGCCCATTCCACTCTATGTCTGTAATATGGGCATTTGCTGATACGACTGTTTCACTGATTGTTTTTACAACTTTACCCGTAATGGTCATGATGGTAATATCAATATCTAAAGTTTCTCCACTTTGATTGTGGTCGAAGTGAAAAACCGTACGATTGTTAAACGGGTTGGGATAATTTAATAGATTTTCAATCACAAATTCATCCTTGTTTTTTACCACAAATTCAAGTGTTTGCTCATTTGAATTATTGTAAACATCCCATGCTTTTAACGTATAAGTATGCCTTCCGGGACTTATTCCATTGAGTTTAAACTCAACAGAACCATTCGTATAACTGTTTAGGTCAGATTTGTAAAAAGAGTTTAATATGTACCTTTTTTCTTGCGCAGTCCCTTTGTCAATAATAGCCAAAATATCTCTGCCAATTCCATTACCGGAAGTATTAATACCGTTGTCATCAAAAAGTCGAGCTAATAATACAGGGGTTTGACCAGTTACACCACCACTTACAAAAGAATAATCATCAACCGCTATTTCCAATTCAGGCCCTTTTTCATCTGCCAATGCATTTGGATTGGTTCCTCCTATAAGTATTTTATCATAATGCCCCCACGCATCTGTTTGATTGTCGGCACCATACAAACTAATTTTACCAAACCCATAGTTATAATTGATATCCTTAGGTACAATAAAGCGAATATTAAATTTTCCATTATTGATAGAATTAACCCCTTTAAACAAAACATTAGAATACAAATTAAAAGGCAATACTGTTGAAGGAACATTGTCGTTCGCTAAAGTTAAAAAACGAGATTTCTTATCAAAAAACACTGAGTTTATTTTCCCTTGAAAATTATTGAGCGGCGCACCAAAGACATCTTCAACATGTCCTGCAAAATTCATTTTACTCAAAGCTTTCATTGTATCGTTAGAGTTTACCACCGATTGTCCATTTACACTGTCAATAACAATGATTGATTCAGGATAATTCATTGTAATGGCAGGATCACCAAACAGCGTGAACATTCGGTCATTAGAAGAAGGGTTCGGTCTGTTTTTGAGTTTTTTGTGAATCTCTCCTAATGTTGGCCACTTCCCTCCTATTTTAACATAAGCACAATTGGTCCAGAAAAAATATGTTAAAGAGGCATTATCACCTGCATAAACAAGTCGAGTAGTTGTGTACATAGCTATTGCGCCTCCCTCGGGATTGGTGTACATATATTCACCTGCACTTTTTCTTCGGGCATCATCAAAACGGCTAAACTCGCAAGTTGCTGTAAAAATAACAGGCAAAGTATTTAAGTTTTTTAAACCATTAATCAAGGGAATATCAATCACTTTTTCTGAAGCTAAATATTGTTCACCACCGTGACCTACATAATTGAAAATTAAAGTCCCATTCTCAAAATCTTTAATGATAGCGTCTTGCACTTCAGGATACCTTTGCGACCCACTTAAGTTTTGTTGTTTGTATGAATCAAAATAAATTTTATTAACATTTAAGTTTTTTACAGTAGTGTCTAAAAATTCGCTGATATTTTCAAAATCATTAACGAACATCACCTCCCAACTGGCATCAGCATCATCGGCACAAAGCGTAGCATTGGTTCTCCAATTCCCCAAAGTTGCTTCACTTTTATAATGGATTACTTTATCTACCATATCCATCGCCTCTGTTGGGCTAGAGACTGGCATGCGAGACACAACCACTTCAAGCTTTTGTTCATTTATCCATAATCCGTCGGTAGAATCCAAATATCCAAAAAAATCATCAGAACAATAATATCCATTGTTAAATGACATTGGAATATTCCACTTAGGTTCCGACTCATAAGTAGGCACAAAATTAGTATTACCTGAAATTCTGTCTTTGTAATCAAAACTTGCATCGCCTAATAATAACACATATTTTAGTTGATTAACTGGATTATTGTTGCCATCATAAATCAATTTTAGAAAATCGCGAATGGCACTTATATCCTGAGAACCGCTAGAAAATTCATTGTAGATTAATTGGGGGCTAACCACCAAAACTTGCAAATTTGATTTCAATCGGTGATAATCCGCTAGTTTATTTGCTGCATCCTTAAAAGCGTCAGGGGCAATAATAATATACTGAACGATACCTGTTCCATGTAAATTCTGATTAGGCACCTCTTCAACAAATTCAGGTTTTAAGAAATCTCCATTAAATAACACATATTCTTTTAGCACAAAAGAATTATTGTCTCTAAATACAGATGCACCATTGTCTGTAAACAAAGATTGTATCTGTGGCTCAACAGGATTAGTAACATCAAAAACCACTGAATTTGAAGTGAGATTTTGCAATCTGTATTCTACCGTTCCGTGTTGAAGTGCTTGGAGATTACTAAAAGGCATAAAATTTTCTTCCTTAGCAAGCAATCGTGACCCATGTAATTCATAATAATTTAACCAAGCTCTCGAACTGCTGTTCGGTTTATTGTATGTAAAGCGTAGCTGAACATCGGGTGATGATGTAGCAACAGAACCGCTTCTTATTCCACCGTCAGTAAAACAATTGTATTTAGAACCAAGTTCTTGAAAGAACATCGTTGTTACCACATTTCCATTTATTTGAAGGTTCATTTGGCTTAAAGTTGGAGAAACTGCTCCTGCTTCAAAATAGACACTTACCTCTTTATCCGTTGTAATATTGGCCAACCTTTGATTGAAAGTATATGAAGTCTGTTGATCGAACCTTTCTCCCAACCAAATTCTACCTTCATTACAAAAATTTTCTTTCTCATCATCGTGAAACATGTGGTAATCAAACCAATTAAACACTTTTTCCGGAACAAGAGAACTTCCATTCGACCTTGTAGTCATTCGTTTTCCAGAACTACCTCCGTAGGTTAAAAAGAAAAATGTTTTATCAGAATAGTAATTCATTTGGTGTTCATATCTTTGTTTTTGGAAATTATACTTCCATTTATGAGGACCTTGAACATACAACAGAATATAATCTTCATCATTAAATACGCCATCCCCTTCACCTATAATTTGAATCGCATTTTCGGGCAGATCTTCAAACCTAGGAGCGGCATTGTCTTCGGGCAACGTTCCTCCTTGGTGACCGTATATTTTTATTGTTCTTGGATTGATAGATTCAATGTCTAATCCTGCGGCTTTCAAATCACTTTTCGTTAATTTATAAATACCATCTTGAACAACACTAAATTTAAGCCACTTTCCTGTTGCCAAAACCGTACTAGTAGTTCTTCTTTTAGTCGTTGAATTAGCAGTTGCTTTTTCTATCTTTCTGGTATTGTTAACGACTAATTCATAGGATTTTAAGCAATGCACCTCGCCATTTTTCAACACAAAAGGGCTTAGAGTATAGGCTGCAAACAATTGTGACCCTTCATAAGTGTGATATTGTTTAATTTTAACATCAGCAGAAAGAAGAGGTTTTATTTTATTTTTAAAAGACTCGAAACCAATTAATTTTTCAAAAACCGGGTTTTGAATTTCAATTTGGGTATAATATTCAGAGGGGAAATTTTCGGTAATAGAGGGCAAAAAAACGGAACCAAAAAGAGACTCCGACAGGGTGAAATTCTTGACAATTGGGGTATTATGGTCTACAGAAAAATCCCAAACAATGGATTTTTGGGGTATTAAAGCAACGTTTTGAGCTAAAACGGTGTTATAAAGTAATAATGACAAAACAGAAGTAAAACCGATATATTTAAACATAAAATGAATACAAAATTAAGTATAATTACCCACTGAAACGCAACAGTATTAAAAAAATTATAAAAAAAATATGAAATTACAAAAAAATGACAATATCTTTGTGAGGTATCCGTTTATACATCAAAGGAAAATGAAAAAAATTTACGTTTTAGTTATGATCTGTGCTGTTTTCACAACAGCTAGAGCTCAAGACCCTGAATTTTCTCAATTCTATGCAGCGCCAGTTTACACCAACCCAGCTATGGCAGGGACTGCATTTTGTGGAAGAAATTCAGCAGGTAGAATGTCTATCAACTACAGAAATCAATGGCCAAGTTTACCTGGCACATTTAGAACTTTCAATGCAAGTTACGACCAACATTATGATAAAATTGGTGGCGGTATTGGATTAATGGCAACTTATGACAGAGCAGGTGCTGGTCAGTTAACGACGACATCAGTAAGTGGTGTTTATTCTTATGTTTTACCTATCAATAAATATTTCTTTTTGAGAGCAGGTTTACAAGCTTCATTTGTTCAAAAAGCCATTGACCATACCAAGTTAAGATTTGGTGATCAAATCGACCCAACAAGAGGTTTTATTAATTTAACACAAGAACCAACCGCAAGTAATAGTGTTGTATTCCCTAATTTTGGTGCAGGATTTCTTGCTTATTCAGAAAGATTTTATGCTGGATTTGCCATACACAACATTACACAACCAGTTCAATCATTCTATAGCAACAATGACGGTATTGTTCCAAGACGTTATACCTTCCATTCAGGTGTTGTAATTCCTTTGGATAACAAACGTATTTCACAAGCAACATTCTCACCAAATGCGTTGTTTATGATGCAACAAAACTTCACTCAATTAAACTTTGGATTTTATGTAAACAAAGGGCCAATTGTTACAGGTTTATGGTACAGACAAACATTAGGAACATTTGGTAACTCAGACGCCATAATGGTATTGTTAGGATTTAGAAAAGACAGGTTTAAATTTGGATACAGTTATGACATCACAGTTTCATCAGCAAGAGCAGCAGCTCCTGGAAGTCATGAGGTTAGCGCAACTGTGGATTGGTGTTTAAGAAACAGACCAGTTCGTTTCAAACCATTAAGATGTCCTGATTTTTAATTAAATTTTGGAAATACACAATATTTAATCATTTTTGCAGTTTATAAGATATTAACACACGCACATTAACACACATGAATAGAAAGAAAAGTTTATTGGCAATTTCGACATTAATGGTAGGTATTATGCTATTAACGCCCTCTTGTGCCAACAAAAACAAATCAAAAACAACTGGCTTTGGATACAACAGCCGTAAATGGGGTGGATTTGAAAACCACAAATACAAAGGACAAGAAACTGGACCAGGATTGGTTTTAGTTCCTGCAGGTGCTTTTGTAATGGGTTCAACCGAACAAGACGTATTGTTTGAATACAACAACGTCGAAAGAAAACAAACGGTTCCATCTTTTTATATGGATGAAACTGAAGTTTCTAACTTACAATACGGTGAGTACGTTTATTGGTTACAAAGAGTATTTGGAGAATCTTATCCTGAAGTTTACAGAAAAGCATTACCAGATACTTTGTGTTGGAGAAGCCGTTTGGCATTCAACGAACCTTACGTAGAATATTATTTCCGTCACCCTGCGTACAAAAACTATCCTGTAGTAGGTGTTAGTTGGTTACAAGCTACCGATTTCGCTGCTTGGAGAACAGACCGTGTAAACGAAATGATTTTAGACAGAGAAAAAATTCACCCTTACAAAGATTTCAAAATGAAGGATGAAGAGAACTTTAATACTAAAGCATACTTAGCTGACCAATACAATCCTGCTACAAGAAAAAAACTTAAAGGCATGCCACGTGACTATAGAACTAAAAAAGGACGTAGAGATGTTGGTACTAAAGATGGTATTTTATTACCTGAATACCGCTTACCTACAGAGGCTGAGTGGGAATATGCAGCACAAGGTGCTATCGGTAATTCTCAATTTGAGAATACTGACGAAAAAAGAGTTTACTCTTGGAATGACTTAACAGTGAGAATGACTCATGGTAAAGAAAAAGACAGAGGTAAAATTATGGCTAACTTCAAAAGAGACAAAGGGGATCAAGCGGGTATTGCGAGCCAGTTGAACGATGCCGGTGTTATTACTACTCCTGTTGATGCTTATTGGCCAAATGATTACGGAATTTACAACTTAGCTGGTAACGTATCTGAATGGGTAATGGATGTTTATCGTCCTTTGTCTTTCGAAGATGTTGATGATTTCAATGCATTCCGTGGTAACGTTTTCACTAAAGTAAAATTAGACCAATATGGTGAAATTGAAGAAAAAGATTCATTAGGTCGTTTAATATTCGTTAAAGTAACTGAAGAAGAAAACATCAACCGTAGAAACTATAAAGTATCTGACAACATAGGTTACAAAGACGCTACTTTATATCAAAATGATGAGCAAGTATATGAATATGGTGTTACAACATTAATCAACGACAAAGCAAGAGTTTTCAAAGGTGGTTCTTGGAATGACAGAGCTTACTGGATGAGCCCAGGTACAAGACGTTACTTAGATGAAAACTTATCTACTTCTACCATTGGTTTTAGATGTGCAATGCACAGAGTTGGTTCACCAATTGGTAACAGCAAAAAAAGAAACAGATCTCTCCCATCTAATGGAATCGGGAAAGGTAAATTAAGATAATAAAAAATCAGATATTTTAAAAGCCCTGCATCAGTCAGGGCTTTTTTTTTCAATAACATAGAATGAAATTCGAACAATACAATTTCCATCCCCTCATAACTACCAATTTAACCAAGTTGGGGTTTAGAAGACCTACAGATATACAATTTAGAGCCATTACTCCAATAATGAAGGGCGAGGATGTATTGGCTATTGCACAAACAGGTACAGGTAAAACAGCGGCATTTGCTATCCCAATAATCAATCATTTGTGTAACAACAAAAAAAAGAATAGAAAAATCAGAAGTTTGGTTTTAGTGCCTACAAGAGAGTTAGCTATTCAAATCAATGAAGTGTTTAATTCAATTGGATTCAATACAGGGGTAAAAGTATTCAGCTTATATGGTGGTGTAGAGCAAGACAAACAAATTCAAACATTAAAAGAAGGCATCGATATTCTTATTACAACACCGGGCAGAATGTTCGACTTAATAAGTCAAGGATATATCGATTTAAGCCAATTAGAAACATTGGTTTTAGATGAGGCCGACCACATGTTAGATTTAGGTTTTTTGAAAGACATTACCGACCTAATGAGGCATATTCCGTTTAAAAGACAAACTTTGTTTTTTTCGGCCACAATTACAGACAAAATCAGGAAGCTAGCCTATTCTATTGTTAAAAATCCAATTCGAATTCAAATTTCCCCGGAAAATCCCGTGAATAAAAACATAGATCATTCGCTAGCAATGATTGAAATGGATGATAAAAGATTCTTTTTAGAAAGAATAGTTAATGAAAATCCAGAAAGTAAGTTTTTGATATTTGTAAGAACAAAAGTTCGTGCAGAAAGAGTGGCAAAAGCGATGGAGCGAGTTAATATTAAAACGTCTACTATACATGGAGACAAAGACCAAAAAGAAAGAATTAAAGTATTAGACCAATTTAGAAACAACACTATTAAAATACTGATAGCAACCGATGTAAGTGCTAGAGGAATAGACATTGCTGATGTAGATATTGTAGTAAATTACGACCTGCCCGACCAAGCAGAAAGTTATGTGCACAGAGTCGGGAGAACAGGAAGAGCTAATAAAAAAGGACAAGCAGTTTCATTTTGCAGTAAAGAGGAAATTCCATTGTTGAAGGAAATTGAAACATTCATAGGCAGTAAAATTGATTTAATAAAAATCAAAAAAGACGTTTATGAAGAAACAATTCAATTGAAAAATGATTCCAAAGAATACGATTGGAAATCATTAATTAGTGATGACTAAATGTTTATGCATTAACAAAATAACAAAATTTGTTTTAACACTCCTTTACCTATTCAAAAAAAGAGTAAAAAAGGTTGAGATTGATGTGTAAAAAAAAGAGATTTTGATTACCTTTGCAAACTCAAAATTCCCGACAATGAATATGAAAAAAATTACAATTGCAAAAGGCGATGGAATCGGTCCTGAAATAATGGATGCTACATTAGAAATAATAAAAGCTTCAGGCGCAAAAATTGAAATTGACGAAATAGAAATAGGTGAAAAAGTATACTTATCTGGTAATACTTCGGGTATTGCAGATTCTTCTTGGGATACTTTAAAGCAAAACAAAGTCTTTTTAAAAGCCCCTATTACCACTCCACAAGGAGGAGGCTATAAAAGCTTAAATGTTACAGCAAGAAAAGCCCTTGGTTTGTATGCCAATGTAAGACCATGCGTAACCTATACTCCTTTTGTAGACAGCAAACACCAAATGGATTTGGTGATTATTAGGGAAAATGAAGAGGATTTATACGCAGGTATTGAACATCAACAAACTGATGAAGTGATTCAATGTTTGAAATTGATAAGCAGACCTGGATGCGAGAAAATCGTTAGATATGCATTTGAATATGCCAAAGTAAACGGCAGAAAAAAAGTTACTTGTATGTCGAAAGACAATATAATGAAACAAACAGATGGTATGTTTCATACCATATTCAATGAAATTGGATTGGAGTATCCTGAAATAGAAAAAGACCATTGGATTATTGACATTGGATCGGCAAGAATAGCAGACACCCCGGAAGTTTTTGATGTAATTGTTACGTTAAACTTATATGGTGATATTATTTCTGACATTGCTGCACAAATTGCAGGAAGTGTTGGTTTGGCAGGTTCTTCAAACATAGGTGATGGATTTGCAATGTTCGAAGCTATTCACGGCTCTGCGCCAACAATAGCAGGACAAGGTATTGCTAATCCTTCTGGATTAATCCAAGGCGCAGTATTGATGTTGCTTCACATAGGAGAAACAGAATCTGCTGAAATGATTCAAAATGCTTGGTTAAAAACACTTGAGGATGGCATTCACACTGCTGATATTTACAAATCAGACGTTAGTTCTAAAAAAGTAGGCACACATGAATTTGCACAAGCTGTTATAGAGAGATTAGGACAAGAACCACAACAATTAAAAGCTGTTAAATACAAAAAAACAGCTGGTATTCAAATTAAGCCTTACCAAAAAAGAGTTGAAGCTAAAAAAGAATTAATTGGTGTTGACATATTTGTATGTTGGAATGGCACTAAAGCAAACGAGATAGGTGAAAAAGTTTCGCCTCTAACTCACAGAAACATTGAACTAAGTATGATTTCAAACAGAGGTATTAAAGTTTGGCCAAATGGATTTGACGAAACTTTTTGTACTGACCATTGGAGATGTAGATACAAGAGTTTAGATGGTTCTACAATCTCACAAGGGGACATTATCGCACTATTAACGTTATTCAACCAACATCAAATTGAGGTTATTAAAACCGAAAACTTATATACTTTTGATGGTAAAATTGGATTTTCGTTAGGACAAGGTCAATAGATTTTCTTTTAATTTTTTAATTACTATTTTATCAATAGGGAAAATAAACGTTTCCTCTGATATTTCATTGATTGGTTTAAAATACAATAACCAATCTTGTTTTCTTCCTTTTGAATAATCGAATCCCTTTTGGGTTTCCCAATTAATATTCGCATTAAAAGTGTAATAAACAGATATAATTTGTTCTTGTGAATTAAATGCACTCACTTGAAAAAAGTCAGTCGTATAGAAATGTTCAAAATTAAAGCCTTCTATTTGCCCCTCTTCCATTAATTCACGTTTAAGAGCATCTATGATACCCTCTCCTTTTTCAACGCCACCTCCGGGAAATTTAGTAAAACTGAATTCATTAATACTTTCATTGGCTAGAAGTAATTTATCTTCTATAAGGCAAATGCCATAAACTCTAATATTAAATCGAAGTATCTCAGATTTAGTATCCATTAAACATTGTGTTTTTTGTTCGAAATTAACTGAACCTCGTTCCATTCTATTCTTTTTTCAAAGTCTGATTTCCTTTCTTTACAATCTTTTATTTGACAAATCTTACATTGTTGGAACACGCAGCCATCAATATGAACAAAAAACTCTACCCTTTGATTAAAAAAATCACTAACAACATCTGTTAATGTATCCAATATTGCATGTGCTTCGTTAACATTAATATAAAACGGAACGGTGAGGTGACAATCGATGTGGTAAAACCCTGCATAATTAATCACCCTCATGTTATGAACATCTATCCACTCCACTTTTCTTTTTTCATTTAACAAGTCCACAATTTCATTGATTACAAGTTGGTCTGATTCATCCATAATCCCTGAAACAGATTTTCTGACAATTTTATACCCCGTATAAATGATAACCAAGGCAAATATGATTGCGGTAACACTATCAATCCAATTGAGCCCCGTGACTATAATCAATAAAATCCCTAACACTAGTCCTAAAGTTGAATAGGTATCACTTTTGAGATGTGCGCCGCTTGATATTAAAATAGGTGAATTGATTTTTTTTCCTTGTTTAATACTCCACAAACCTAAAATATAATTAATCGCACCTGTTGAAGCGATAAGATACAAACCTAAGTCTAAATCGTGCAATTGATGAGTTACGAATAAATGAGTAAAAGCCTTGTAAAGTATCATTAAACCTGCAAGACTAATTAATACCCCTTCTATGGCAGAGGATATAAATTCTATCTTACCATGCCCATAAGGGTGTTCCTTATCCTTAGGCTTGGAAGAAAGTATTAAACTGTATAGACCAAAAGAACCTGCTAAGACATTTACTATACTCTCCAATGCATCTGTGAGTATAGAAACTGAATGTGTAAAATACCATGCTAACACTTTTACAAAAAGCAATAACACAGAAAATGCTAAAACGATTTTTTGAACTTTTACACTTGAGACCATTTTAAACTATTGAACAAAAATGCAATAAAAAAATGGCAATTAACAGAATCAAATAAAATATTTATTATCAAATAATTAGAAATAAATCAAGCATTATAATCTCAAATTTCATTCAAAAAACACTATTCGATTAAGCAATAAAATAGTTTAGACAAAAAAAAGCAGACCGAAGTCTGCTTTTTCTGTAAGATTATTATTTATTACACTCCCACGTCGTGGTGAGCACTTTCTTGTATGTAAGGATGTTTTACAGGAATAAGTCCTTTTTTGCTTAGAGCTGTTAAAACCCAATACATAAACAATCCTGCGAAGAACAATGGCATACCAATTTCAAGGAAACCAATAGTTGCTTGTTTATCAATTGCTCCAGGCATTAACATTAAATAAATATCATTCCAGTGTCCCACTAAAATACAAAGTGCTACAAAAGTTAAAATTTGAGGATTACGTTTGTTGTTTCTAGTCATTAAAACTAAGAAAGGTATTAAGAAGTTTAAACCTAAGTTTAAGAACCAATTAATTTTAAATGGCATTTCCCATCTTTTGTAATAATAAACAGATTCTTCAGGAATATTAGCGTACCAAATTAGTAGGAACTGAGATACCCATAAGTAAGTCCAGAAAATAGAGAAAGCAAACATTAATTTACCTAAATCGTGAATGTGTTCATCAGAAACAATCTCCAAGTAACCGTTTCTTTTTAGATACAATACAAACAAGGTAATGATAGCAATAGTACTTACCCAACCAGTTGCAAAGTTATAAATAGAGAAAATGGTACTATACCAGTGTGCATCCACACTCATGGTTACTATCCAAGACAAGATAGAGATAGAGAAACCGAAAAACAAGGTGAAGGCAGCAGAAACTCTGATTGATTTTTTGAAGAAAGTTAATCCACCTTCAGCATCTTCTTTAATTGACAAGTTTCTCAAATATTTACCAAATAAGAACCAAACCAATGGAATAGAAATCAAGAAAATCAAGATTAATTTGGTATTCAAGAACCAAGATTTGTCGGCAAGAATTGGATCATATCCTTCTTGACCTTTTTCGAGGTGTAAATGTTCGTAGTGAACCCAATGGTAAATATCCTGTCCAGCTAGTAAGAAAACAGCTAAAACAATAATAGCACCAATAGGAAGTATAGAACTCATTGCTTGAGGTATTCTTAGCAAAGAAGAAGCCCAACCTGCATTTGCGATATATTGTAAAGCAAAGAAGAATATACCACAAACTGCAATTAAAAGTAAGAAGTAACCATTAATCAACAAGTTCATATAAATTCTGGTATACCATGGTTTAGCATGTTCTACAGTAATAGGGTATAATTGTTCATCGCTGTGAGCAACATCAACACCATGGATATTTTTTTCAATGGTTTTGTGATTAGAAACTTCATGTTTAGCTGCAGTATCATGTGCATCATGGTGAGTATCTCTTGGAATGGTAAAAATACCAATAATTGAAAATGCTAATCCAATAATAAGTAGAGCTAAACTCAATGTTTTTGCTTTACCTTTAAACTGGTAATTTTCTTGATGAATATGTAGTTCGTGTCCGTGACTCATGTTAAAAATCTATAAATGGTTATTGTTTTTGAGTTAAAGTATCAGTTGATGAAATGATTGGTAAAGCTGAAACGGTTGCAGGAATATTTCCGTCGGCATCCATAGCGCTAAGGCGTTTTACATATGAGATAACAGACCATCTTTCTCTTGGAGTTAGAGCATAAGCGTAACTTCCCATGTTGTTTTTACCATAAGTTAATACATGATAGATGTTACCTACAGGTAAATTTTTCACATAAGGATCTTGGTAGTTGGCCCATGAAGGTTTAAGTACTGATTGTTTAGCAGACACTTTACCGTCATTTCCTCCTTTTTCACCATGACAAACTGAGCAATAAATTTGGTATTGTAGTTCACCTCTTAACAATTCTTTTTCAGTTAAGTCTGTTGGCATTGATAAAGAAGCAGATGCTGCATACCCTTCAGCTGTATTGTCAAATGGGTATTGGTAATCTAACTGACCTTTTGCTACTGTACCAGCAACAGGTTCTCTCATAGACATAAAATAAGGGTTGTATCTGTATTTACTACTATCAGAAAATTGAGTCATTGGTTCATAGCCTTTGGAATAATACATATCAGGTGCATATTCAATTCCTGTAAAATCACCCGAAGACTTTAAAAAGCATGAGGATAATGAAACTAAAGCAGTTGATAAAACGATATAAAATAACTTGTTCATGTTCTTTCTAATTAATTATTACGGGTTAAATTGACATCAGTAAAATCTTCGTAACCATGGTTTGTACGTTCTTTCACTTCTACTGCACCACCATTGAATAACATCTCTGTTAATTCAGATTTGTTAATTGCAGGGTTATCAGAAGCAATTGCAACAACCATTCTGTCATCTGTTTGTCTCATATCAACACGTTCAGATGGCATCTTTCCGTGTAACATTTTGTTTCTTATAAAAAACAATAAAGCCAAACCAAATGCCGTAAATAAGATTGTTCCTTCAAACCATACTGGAACAAAACTTACACCGAATGAGGGTTTATTTCCAATAACAATTGGCCAATCATATGTCATTGTGTAATACTGTAAAGAACCAGCTCCTATGAATCCTAATGAACCAGAGATAAATGCACCTATTGGTAATAATGAGCGTTTTAAACCCATTGCTTTTTCGATACCATGGATTGGGAATGGTGTGTAACAGTCGATAATGTCTACTCCTTTAGAGTGAACTTTACCTACAGTTTCTAAAAAACTATCTGGATTTTCGAAAATTCCGAAAATAACTGTTTTGTTTCTATCTAGATATAAATTTTTGTCTATCATTAATTTGTTCTTTTAAAAATGATTATTCTCTGTTTTTCAATATACTTTTTACTTCAGACATGTTTATCACTGGTAAGAATTTTGAAAACAAAAAGAAGCAAGTGAAAAATAAACCGAAAGTACCTACAAATATTCCAATTTCAATTAGTGTTGGAGAGTACATAACCCAACCTGAAGGAAGATATTCTCTGTGTAAAGAAGTTACGATAATTACGAATCTTTCGAACCACATACCAACGTTTACAACGATTGATAACATAAAGATAAACCATGGTGTAGTACGAGCCCATTTGAACCAAAACACTTGTGGTGCTATAAGGTTACAAGTCATCATACTCCAATATGCCCACCAATATGGTCCAGTTGCTCTGTTAATGAAAGCATATTGCTCATAAACAACACCTGAATAAGCCGCAACAAAAAACTCAGTGATATAAGCCAAACCAACCATAGTACCTGTTAACATGACTACTTTACACATTGCCTCTAAGTGACCGATAGTAATATAATCTTGGTAGTTCATTACTTTACGAACGATAACTAACAAGGTCAATACCATACCAAATCCAGAGAAGATAGCACCTGCTACGAAATATGGAGGGAAAATGGTAGTGTGCCATCCAGGAACAACTGAAGTTGCAAAGTCCATTGATACAATTGTGTGAACTGATAATACTAACGGAGTAGAGATACCTGCTAATATTAAAGACACAACTTCGTATCTATTCCAAGTTCTAACTGAACCTGTCCAACCCATTGAGAAGAAATTATACCAGAACTTTCTACCTGCAGTAGTTGCTCTGTCTCTTACTGTTGCAATATCAGGAATTAAACCTAAATACCAAAACACCAATGAAACCGAGAAATAAGTTGTAATCGCGAATACGTCCCACAATAATGGTGAATGGAAGTTACCCCACAATGAACCAAAAGCATTTGGAAGAGGTAATACCCAATACATCCCTACCCATAAACGACCCATGTGGAATAGTGGGAATATGGCAGCACACATAACCGCAAAAATGGTCATTGCTTCTGCTGAACGGTTAATTGACATTCTCCATTTTTGACGGAATAATAATAGGATAGCAGAAATCAAAGTACCTGCGTGACCAATACCAACCCAAAATACGAAGTTGGTAATATCCCAACCCCATTGAACTGTTTTGTTTAGTCCCCATGTACCGATACCGAATAAGGTAGTGATAGCAAGCGTTAATCCTAATATACCTAAGAAAATTACAGACAATACAAAACCAACTTTCCATGAAGTAGATGGTTTATTTTCTATAGGACGACAGATTTCAGTAGTAACATCATGAAGTGTTTTTTCTCCTGTTACTAGTTGGGTTCTTATAGCTGAATCGTGAATCATTTCTGTTTATTATTATGAATTATGCGTTATTGTTTTGGATATCTCTTACTTTAGTTAAATATTTAACCGCAGTTTGTGTATTTAACTCTTCTAATACTCTGTATGAACGTTCGTTTTTGAATAACTTGTGAACTTCACTGTTTGGATCATTTACGTCACCAAATACGATAGCATTTGCAGGACAAGCTTTTTGACAGGCTGTTTTAACTTCACCATCTGTTAAAGCTCTTTTTTCTCTTTTCGCTTTTACTTTACCAGCTTGAATGTTTTGAACACACATACTACATTTTTCCATAACCCCTCTTGTTCTAACTGTAACATCTGGATTGATAACCATTTTACCCAAATCATTATTGAAATGGAAATCAAACTTATCGTTATCGTTGTATCTAAACCAGTTGAAACGTCTTACTTTGTATGGACAGTTGTTTGCACAATATTTAGTACCAATACATCTGTTGTAAGTCATTTGGTTTAAACCTTCAGTTGAGTGTGTAGTTGCTAAAACTGGACAAACTGTTTCGCATGGAGCCTGACCACAATGTTGACACATCATTGGTTGGTGAACCACTTTAACATTTTCCCAATGTTCAAACTGAGAACCTACTGCTTTTTCATCAGCAATAGCTAAACCTTTTTCTTTGGTAATAAATGCACCTTCAAATTGAGAGTTGTTTTTATCTACCAAACCTTTTTTATCTTCGAATGCAAAGTATCTGTCGATTCTTATCCAGTGCATTTCTCTTCTTCTTCTAACCTCAGCACGACCAACAACAGGAACGTTGTTTTCGATACTACAACTTACTACACAAGCTGAACAACCTGTACAAGCATTCAAGTCGATAGACATAGCCCAATGGTGATTAGGCGCTCCATCTTTCTTGTAATCCTTAGTTTCCCATAGTGTATATAAATGCGGTTGAGGTTGATTGTTACCAGCAGTTGGGTCTTTTTTGTATTCACCAAATGTTGTTTCTTTAACAATTGCACGACCTTCAATAGAATGGTGAGTTTGAGTTTGCGCTAATTCGTAAGCACCATCAATTTTCTCAATAGTTACACCGTTAACGATATAGTTTCTTGAAAAATCAGATGTATTTACAAATAAATATGCATTTTTTCCGATTGAATCAAATTCACCTTTTTCACCAATTTTACCTTTTCTACCATAACCAACGGCAAGACCGATAGTCATGTTACTTTGTCCTGGTTGAACAAACACTGGCATCGCTTTCAATGAATTTTTTCCTACAGTAACATTTACTAAGTCACCGTTTTTAATTCCTTTGTTTTCTGCTAATGCTTTTGGTAGAGAAACATAATTGTCCCAAGTCACTTTACTGATTGGATCTGGTGTTTCTTGTATCCAAGGATTATTACTTAATTGACCATCTTTTACAGAAATGTTTTGATACAAAATCAAATCAATTTGGTCTTTTTTTCCTATGCTTGTTTCTAAACTTGAAACGATAGAATTTAATGCAACTGCGAATGAAGGAACAGTTGACACTTGAGCAACTGAATCAAATTTACCTCCATCGTGAAGAGCTTTATTGAAAGCGTCATCTGTTGCTACACCTTTAGAAGCCCATACTTTTTTGATATACAAGTAGAAAGGTGCTGCATTTAATTTTTCAGAGTAGATTCCTTTTTTAGCAAATGGATCTGTAGTGCTATCGAAAGAAATTGCAGCCCAACTCATTAATGATTCTTCAGCTTGTCTTGTTTTGAAAACTGGAGAGATTGTTGGTTGACTTAGTTGCAATACACCTGCTTTAGGTTCTGCATCATTCCAAGATTCCAAGAAATGATTAGAAGGTGCTATATATTGACATAATGAAGCTGTTTCATCAGCTGTTCCTGAGAATGAAACTGATAATTTAGCTTTTTTAATTCCTTCAACAAATTGTGAAGCGAAAGGCGTGTTATAAACTGGATTAGCATTCCAAAACAATACCGCAGAATAGGCACCATTTTGCATGTCGTTAGACAATTGGTACAAATCAGAATCTATTCCTTTAAATTGGTTAGAGTGATTGTCTAAATCAATGGTAGAACCATAGTTATTTAACAATAAGTTAATCGCATTTACTACCGTTTGGATTGAAGGATTGTTTGAACCAGAAATAACCATTGAAGTTCCTTTTTCAGCCCACAAAGCTTCAGCCGCTTGTTTGATTGAACCACCCGCTAATTCACCTGATTGTGCCATTGCAATTTGAGGAATTCCTGCTTTTTGAGCCAATTCATTGTGCAATGCAACCACGTAAACTGCTTCGTTTGAAGATTTCATTGGGAATCTGTAATCAGCATTTGAACCAGTGGTTGACAAATTACTTTCAAACTGAATAGTTTTTACAATTTTATCGGCACCTTCAACTTTTCTTTTTGCTGACCATGCTTTTGTAAATTCAACTGGAGAAATCCAAGTACCTAAAAAATCTGCGCCAAAACTTACTACAACATTTGCTTTATCAAAATGGTAAGATGGAATGACTTGTTTACCGAATGAGTTTTTGTTAGCTGTTAATATTCCAGAGTAACTAATTGCATCATAAGTAATGTGCGTAGTTGAAGTAAATTTAGCTTTAAACTCTTCAATAAGTGCTAATCCTGAAGGACTGTGAATAGTTCCAGAAACCAAAGCAATTTTGGCACCTGAAGCAGACATTTGGGTTAATTGTTCAACCACAGTTTTGTCTAAATCAGCCCATTCGATTGGAGACCCTTTAAGTGTTGGACCATCCAAACGTTCTGTATCATATAAACTTAAAATTGAGGCTTGACCTGTTGCACACAATCCCCCTTTAGAGATTGGAGACAGAACATTACCATCCATTTTAATTGGTCTACCTTCACGGGTTTTTACCGTCGTTCCGCAAGCTGTTGAACAAGCGCCACAGATAGAGTTATAGTAATTAGCTACACCTGGAGTTACTTCCTCTGGTTTTACTAAATAAGGTACGATATTACGAACAGGGGTTGGGTTACAAGCTGCTAAAGAAACTGCTGCAACACTAAAACCGAAGAACTTAAGGAAATCTCTTCTGTTGGCTGTTAGCCCCATGTTATTTTCACTAAACACTTCATCAAGAGGTAAAGCTTCGCTGAATTCATTTTTTTGAGATGCTAAAAACTCTTTAGTTTTTAATAGCTCATCTTCACCTTTCCAGTATAATTGTTTTTTTGCCATTTTATTGATTAGCCTTTTTTGTTAATTTTGATTAATAGTGACATTTTGAACATTCAAGTGCACCGTTGTCTGCTGGTTTAATATTGATTTTTCCGTCTTTTGTAAAGTACTTGCCGTAGTTAGAAGATTTATCATTTTTCTCCGCTTTAATTTTAGCATGTAATTTTTCATAATAAGGATTATTTTCTACATCTACATTTCTCTCTCTGTGACAATTAATACACCATCCCATTTGAAGTGTAGAGTATTGTTCCACCACTTCCATTTCTTGAATCGGACCGTGACATGTTTGACAAGAAACGCCTGTACTTACGTGCATGCTGTGATTAAAGAATGCGTGGTCTGGCAAGTTGTGAATTCTAACCCAACGAATTGGTTTTGGATTTGGTCCGTATTGTTCACCTGCTGGCTTGTCAGGATCGTAATCCATTGCAGTGTATATTTTTTTAATTTCTGGAGAAATTTCACCATTGTATTTATCTCTCAACTGTACACCTTTGTGACAGTTCATACAAGTATTTACACTTGGTACACTTGCTTGTTTTGAATATTCTGCAGTAGAGTGACAGTATTTACAATCGATAGCCAATTCACCTGCGTGCAATTTGTGAGAATATTTAATTGGTTGTTCAGGTGCATAACCTTGTTGAACACCTACTTCTGTTACACCAAAGTAGAATCCGTATGCTGCCAATCCACCCAAAATAACAGTACCTACCGCCATTTTGAAGATAGTTGGGTTTATTCTTTTCTTGTAATAAGCTAATTTTTCTTGAAATTCAGAAGGCGCTGATGATGCATCTTCATTAGAAACTTCAACCTCTTCAACTGATTTTTTTAATGTTCTTTTTGTTTTGTTAAGTACATACAATAGAATAACTAAAACAATGATTAAGAACAATAATATATACAACGTATTGTTTGAGTAGAATGACGTTGTTTCAGCGGCTGCTTCACCTCCTGCTGCAACTTTCGGTGCAGGCGGCGTCCATTCTTTAAAATAAGTGATGATACTTTTGATTTGATCATCGCTCAAATTTTCGAATGAGTTCATGGCTGCTCCACCATATTCATTGTAGATAGCTATAGCGTCTTTATCGCCACTTGCTCTAAATTTTTCGTTATTCTTAATCCATTTCAATAACCATTCTTCAGAACGTCTGGTGTGAACGCCTTGTAATGCAGGTCCAACTTGCTTTGAATTCATTGCGTGACATGACACACAATTTGCTTTAAACAATGTTTCGCCTTCTGCAGCTGCAGGTGAAAGTGCTCCATCTTGAGCAAAAATTGATAGATTAAGAAGCAATACAATCGAAATAATGATTGTTTTAATTCTAAGGATTTTTTTTGATGGGTGATTGACCATGTTATAAATTATGACTGAAATATGACACTACTAATTAAGTCGCAAATATATTGCCCTTTCGCTCAATGTAAAAAGTATTTATTAACAAATAATTCAATTTAAAATAATTCTAAATAATACTTATACCGACATGAAATTCAATATGTTAAATAAAATAATAGATAATTTCTAATTAGATAAAATAAATTAATAAACGACTAACTTTTCATTAAATGACACATCTTCTGCTTTTATACGAACAATGTATAAACCGCTTTGCAATAAATTCGCATTTACTGTGAATGAATTTAAGTTATCATTGTTTTGATTTGCAACAAGCTTTCCATTTAAGTCAAAAACCTCAATTTCAATTTTCGATTTTGAACTAATAGTCATCCCATTTTCATTGTAAGTTAAGGTATATGGTTTGTTTATTTCTTGAATTGAAGTTGAAGGTGCTTCTGGATTGAAAGTATATATTTGTCCATTGGCAGGATGGGTTGAAATTCCCTTAAATGATGCAGCACTGGTTACCCTTATTAATGTAGGCTCACTCGCTGTTCCTGAAATCGCCAAATATGGACTGTTATCAACATCAATAAAACCCATAATGTGTTCATTTAGATTTAAATCGGTGTTTACATTCGGACCAAAATGAAATTGAAATTTATTACTTGTTTCATAAAACCACATTTGATAATTGGCTGTAAATTCTTCCCCGATGTCTATTACTTCGGCTTTTATATTCTTAAATTGCACCTTTAATATTCTGTTGGGTGCAGTTCCCGTAATTGCGTATGATACTGGAGATAAATTGGGATCATCATTCTCAGCGAAATAATTAAAAGAACCATAAAATATATTGTCATAATTCAACCCTGGTCTTGAGAAAAAAGCACTTTGCATAGTCACATAAATAGTATCAAAATCTTTTTTAAAGTATTTGAACTTAAAAGGCAACTTTATCATAGCGTCTTCAAAATCCCATACTTTATTGATATTTGTGCCTGTGGTTAATTCAGTGTAAGTACCAGTTGAGTGGGTCAATGTGTATTCTGTTTGTGCTTTTACAATTCCCCCAATCAATAATGCGAATAAAATGGTAAATGTTAATTTCATATTATGTATGTATATATCATGCAATTATAATCTATTTTTTTAAATAATAGTAAAGAATTTCAATTTGTTTAAAGAATCATTAAGCTTCCGTTAAAAACTATTAGTTTTGCAATGTGATACAACGAATTTCTAAAAAGGATTTGAAGATTGTTTTTTTTGGTACTCCCGATTTTGCAGTTTGCTCATTAAAAAAAACCATTGAAAGTGGGTACAATATTGTAGCGGTTGTTACTGCGCCAGACAAACCCGCTGGTAGAGGGTATCAACTGCAAATGTCTGCGGTAAAAAAAGCTGCTTTGAAACTCGAACTGCCTGTTCTGCAACCAAGCAACTTAAAATCAGAAGCATTTATCAATGAACTGAACTCCCTAAATGCGGACATTCAAATTGTTATTGCCTTTAGAATGCTTCCTGAAATTGTTTGGAATATGCCTCCTATGGGAACTTTTAATCTTCACGCAAGTTACTTGCCTAATTACAGGGGTGCAGCGCCTATCAATTGGGCAATAATTAATGGCGAAAAAAGCACAGGGGTTACTACTTTTTTCCTTAAACATAAAATAGACACCGGTGATTTAATATTAAGAGAAAAAACAGAAATATTACCCAATGAAACTGTGGGTGAACTATATGAACGATTGATGAATCAAGGGGCTGAATTAGTTTGTAAAAGTCTTGATATGATTTGCAGTGGAAATCTTCAATTAACACAGCAAGAATCAGGAGAATTCCCTCATGCACCCAAAATATTCGAAGAACATTGCAAAATTGATTGGCATAAAACTGCAACACAAATTTTCAATCAAGTGAGAGGATTGTCTCCCTATCCTGGCGCTTATACCACTTGGAATGATAAAAAGTTAAAACTTTTTAAAGTTGAGATTTTAAACAATAAATCGACCGAAATAGGTCTGTTGGAAATCAATTCAAATAAAGAGTTTATAGCACATTGTTCCGACGTTCAAATAAAAATCATTGATTTACAATTAGAAGGCAAAAAAAGAATGTCAACTGCAGATTTTATAAATGGTTTGAAAATGTAAGGAATCGAATTATTAATCTCCAATTATCTATTTAAGCAATTGAGACACTTTCTCAATAATTTCAGGGGTGTACCAATTGATACCTTCAACTTTTACTTCTTGTACAACCCCATTTTTATCAATAAGATAAGTAGTTGGAAATCTTGAAATTCCAATGGATTTTATAGGAACTTGAAGTTGATAAAAACTAAGTTGAGATTGAAATTTTTCCTTAAACTTTGTAATTAGTTCAATAGGTTCATCACTGACCATTAACACTTTAAAATTTTGCCCTTTAAAATGGTTTTCCAATTTCAATAATTCAGGTTGTTCTTTGACACAATCGCTACACCAAGTTTGAAAATAAGAAACCACAAAAACAGACTTTTTAAGTTGATTCGGTTCAAAGGTATTTCCCTCCAAATCAATTAAATTTGAAGAAAAAAAAGGATTTTCAGGGGCAGAAGTTGCATTGTTTTTCATGAATTTTACAATAAAAAAAGTAGCTACAATAGCCAAAACCAATGAAATAATAAGGTTTGTTTTTATTTTCATATCAAAATAGGTTTTCAAAATTAGATTAATTTACATTTCAATCCAAATCTTAATAAAAAAACTATTGTTCAAATAAACAAATTACATTTTCTTTGCAATTCAACATCTAATGAAATACTTATCTATTTGCTTTATCCTTATTTTTTATGGTTTTAGCGCTTACTCTCAAAAAATTTCTTATCAGCCTCTCAGATGTCAGGGGTTAATTCCAAAAGACTTTTTATCATTAACTTCCAAAAAAATAGAAGCTGATTATCAAAAAATCAACAAAAGCAATAAAAGCAATAGAGTTAAAAGAACCGAAAAAGAGTTTGTGTTCAATGCAAACTTTTCAATAGACAATATACTTTTTAGTGGTAAAATCCTTTATGGGGATGTATTAACTGATTATGTCAACAAGGTTGCCAATACTATAATGTCCAATGACCCTAGTTTAACAGGGAAACTTCGTTTTTATGTATTAAAATCAAGTTCAGTTAATGCTTTTGCCACAGACCAAGGTATTGTATTTGTTACCGTTGGTTTATTGAGTCAGGTTGAAAATGAGGCACAATTGGCTTACATTTTATGTCATGAAATTTCACACTATAAAAGTAAACATAGCATCCAAAAATACAAAAGACAACAAGATATTTCGAAAGGCAAAGGTGATTTTAAAAACTTAGATTTAGAAAGCAGACTAAAAGCAACTTACCATTATTCAAAAGAAGATGAATTGGAAGCCGATAAAGATGGTTTTGAATTATTTAGCAAAACAAAATACGCTCAAAATGCTGCAATTTCATCCTTTGACATGTTATTGTTTTCTTATTTACCCTATGATGAAATTGATTGGTCGACCAATATTTTTGAAGACAGTCTTTTCAAATTAGATTACACTGCACCAAAAATTGAATCTAGAATTACAGCTGAAGAAGACGAAGATGATGAAGAATCGAGTCACCCAAATATCAAAAAGAGAAAAGCAGAATTAGAAATTTTTTACACTAAATCAAAAAACAACAACAATGCGTTGTATTTATTTGGTGAAGATTATTTCAAAACCATACAACAACAAGCTCGTGTAGAGTTGTTTTTCATTAATTTAAACTATGGCAACTATCAGCGCGTTTATTATTTGTCATACTTATACAAGAAAAAATACAAAGACACTGCCTTTGCTCACAAAATGTCTGCAATGGCCCTATATGGACAAACAAACAAACGAATTTTTGATGAACCGAGTACTTACTCCAAAGAAAAAAGCATCAAAGATTTAGAAGGTGTCACTCAAAAAGTAAATGCATTTTTAACTTATGTTGACTTAAATACTTTATCTATAATCAATGTAAGAAATGCTTGGAACTCTTTACAATCAAACAAAAACGATTCATTTAGCAAACATTTGTTTGAGCAGTCATTGTATTTAATGTTCAAACAAACACAAGCTACTCCTACTTCTTTTACAGCTCACATTATCAAAGATTCTACAACATTAAATATTGAGAAAAAACTAGACATAGATGAGAGTATTACATTAGAAGAGTTAAAATTAAAACCTGAGTTTGAGGCATTAAGCAAAACAGAAAAGATGAAAATCATTAAAGCTTATCAGGATAAAAACAAAAAGTCTGATTCTCCAGCTGCTGAGTTCAAATCAACCTCTAGTTCAAGTTCAAACAAATTGAGCAGTAGCAATATCCTTGGATTTTCTAAACTCCTAAGTGACAGTGTATTTATTAAATCACTAAGAGAACAGTTTTCATTGTACAATACAGTGAGTGACGATGACAGCAAAAATAATAATCTTTCCAAAAGAAAAGACCCTACAAGTAGTTGGTATATTAAGCGATTTGGTGAAACAGGCGGAATTAAAAAAATGGTTTTGCTAAATCCTAATTACGATAAGTACACATACAAAGACGGTAACAGTAAAGAAGACTTATTGGACAATGAAAAAACCACTATTGCTCTAGCTAAATTATACAAAGACATGGCTAAATTGAATGGCATCGATATCGACTTTATTGATATGTCTGCTAAAAAACAGTTAAACACTGAATTAATCAATCAATATTCTGAATTAATGGAATGGGTGACTGAATGGATTAACAACAATGAAGGACAATCTGTAATGTATAATACTAATAACATTGCTTTGATTCAAGAACAGTACGGCACAAACCATGTAATGCTTTCTGGAATAACACAAAAAATATACAGAGAAACAATTGAGCCCGAATTTCTAATTGGTTCAATTATTATTTATCCTTTGTTTATTCCCTATATTCTTTCCGTACTTCCAGAACACAATCTTCAATTAAGTTCAATCATATTTGACTTAAAAACGGGTAAAGTCGTATACGTACAAAGAGACAATTACAAAGTAAAAAAACGTACTGACCATTTAAAAACAATGATCTATTCACTATTCCACCAAGTAAAATCATAATGCAACTAAAATATATTCCTTTAATTTTATTATTTACAATCCAAGGTTTTGTTCTTGGACAAAAAAGTATTCCCGGCTATTTAGGCAAAAAAAACTGCTTGAGCATCAATTATATCGGCGGCATTGTTAAAAGAGATTATGTGTCAACCACTGATGGTTATTTTTCAAAAAAACCTAACCTACAATTGACCTTTGAAAGAGTCTTAAACAGAAAAAAAACTATTTTGTTGTCTGTAAGTAATGGTGGATTTAGAGTTGACAATGAATACTTATTTGATATATTCAATAGTAACATGGTTAGACATAACGGAAAATCTTATTATGTTGATCAAGGCTTAATTGATTTTAACGTTACCTCTTTTCATTTATCTAGTCAAGTTTATTTCAGAAGCAATGGCTCTGTAGCACCTTTGGGTAAATATTTTGTATATGGTCTTTCTCATAGTATTATAAATATCAAAGAAGTTGAATTACTTTACAGAGATTACAACAGTCCTGCTACTCAATTACCTAAAATAAACCATTCATCAATTTCTTTGAGTACGTTTTTCATAGGCTTTGGTTCAAAACGTTTTATTGACAATACTATTTTTATCAATAAAATGTTACAGTTTAATTTGCCATTAAATTTTTACTCACCGCCTGCAGAACAAGGATCTTTGATAGCTACACCAAGAAGTGCTTTGGAAAACAACATTGCTAAATTTGCATTTTCAAGACAAAACACTTTGAACTTTTCTGTAGGAATAGGCGCCGCTTTTTAAGCTTCCCCTATCTCATTATACTTTATCTAAGTAGATAAAACACGCCATTCTTGTATTTCCATGGTGTTGTTTTTCCTTTGTACTTGACCTGATAAACATAGTAATCCGTTGGGCACAATTCTCCTTTATAGAATCCATTCCATCCTTTTTTAGGATCATTGGTTTCAAACAACAATTCACCCCATCTGTTGAATATTTTCAAATCAAGTTTCACTATCGATAGTGAATGAATTTTGAATACATCGTTGATTTCGTCATCATTTGGAGTAAAGGCATCAGGAACAAATAAACTTAGAGTATCTATCACACAAATACTAGCTTTAAAACTGTCTTTGCACCCTCCTTCATTTGAAATAAAGAGTTTAATTTCATAACGGTCTGTATCTCCTTTGTACAAATGTGTAGGATTCGTTTGCTCATCATACGTCTCGGTATTTCCATCGCCAAAATCCCATATACCACTGGTTCCACCTTCACTGGCATTTATTATTTTCAATAACGCATTATTGCTGTATAAACATTGGGAAGAAGGGACCGTTGTAAAAAAAGCTCTTATCTTATCATATCCCGGAATAGTAACACTTGTGTCATAAAAACAATTGGTCTCAAGATTTTTAACCTTTATTTTATAAGTGGTTGCCACAGGTGCCACTATTCTACTTGTTTTTTGAATTGGAATGGTATTCCAAGTGTATGAATAACGGCCGGTATCGTTCATTTTCAACTCGGCAAAACCTTGATTTCCAAAACACATTTTGGCAGAAGTTTGAACCCTTCCAAACAAAGGTGGATGAACATAAATTGAAGTTTGTCTTTGAACAGAATCGCTGCATCCATCTTTTAAAACTACACTGTATTGAGTAGTTCTTTTAGGTGCTTCGTAAATATTGGGCACATTCATTTGTCCACTACTCCAAAGCAAAGTTGAATTACCATTACCACCCTTACTGATGGTTGACAATTCTACCGTTTCTCCAACACATATACTGTCTTTGTTTTTTGATAAAGTCAAAACCAAAGGTTCCCCTACTGTAATATCTTTAGAAAAAGTATTGATACATTTTCCAGAACCAAAAGTATATTTAATAGTATGTTGACCTTGTTTGGCAATACTCGGATTAAATATAGTCCCCACCAAACCACTTCCTTGTAACAGACCGCCTGTTGGATTTAGTACCAACTGAGTCATCGAATCTTTGTAACAATAGTAATCTTTCAAGCCTAAAACAGACACATTCGGAAGTCCATTCACTCTAATTTTAACGGTATCTGTACATTTTCCTGGCAAGCTAAACAAGATTAAGTGAGTTCCAACACCGGCAATCGCAGGGTTAAAAATTCCTTTTTGGGCATTTGTAATTCCTGGGCCGACAAATAATCCGGCACCTTCCCTATTTACTAGTTGATAAGCATCGTCTGCTACACAAAACACTGTATCTTTCTGAATATTAGCTCTATTAAAAACTTGAATAACGATAGTATCTTGACAACCATTTGCTGTACCTCTTATTGTATGAAAGGTACCTCGACCAGCCAAAGTTGGGCTAAACTTTTGATTGTAAACACCCGTACCTACTATTGCATTACTCCCTGTAAACATCATATTCCAAGGATCGTTTTGCAAATAAGGATTTCTCATAAAATAAGCAGTGTCTGAAACACAATTTTTAACCGTGTCTTTATAAAACCTTGTGTATCTTAAATACATTATTTTAACATCCTTACATCCATTTAATCCATGATAGGTTAAGTTAGTTTGAACAAAAGTAGATTTACTAGGCACTCTAAAACTATCGGCATCAAACAAACCATTATTAGCATCAAAAATACCTTTACCTGTCCAATATCCACCTACAGGCAAACCTTGAGGTAATAGCCTTTGACCAGCATCGGGACATGCTATTTCATCAAATCGGGCATCAATTTCTTGAATAAATCTTCTGAGTGTATCGCGGCAACCATTAATGGTATAAATGTAAATTTTGTTGCCTGCGGCAGCTGTCGGAGGTGTTGTAATCCCCAACCTTGAATTTGTTATACCTTGGCCAGTCCATGTTCCCCCAATTGGTGTAAAGTTTTTGAAAGTATCAATTGCTTTTGACTTACAAATGGTATCTCTTTTGACAATATTAATTAAGTCGATATTTATAATTTTATCACTTGTACAACCATTCCAAGAATAGGTAACGGTGAAAGAACCACTGCTTGAAGGCGGTGTAATAAGTCCTGCAGCACTAATATTGGGACCACTCCAAGTTCCGCCAGGCGGCGTAAATCCTGACACCATAAATGCCGAAGAAGAAGGACAAGCCGCTAATGGAGTTCCTGCACTAATTGGGCGGACTGTTACTACAACCGTATCGGCGCAACCACCAATAGTATAGGCTATTTTAAACGTTCCTCCTCTTGCCACACTTGGACTAAAGGTACCATTTGCAGCACTTGTTATTCCGGTTCCAGACCAAACTCCTCCACTTGGATTTGCTTTTAAATTAAACGGAGGGGATGATTGACAAACTGTTGTATCATTTTGAGCAACAGGAGGATCTAAAACGGTAATAACTACGGTGTCTAACCCTGGCACTGAAACTCCATCAGAAACCCTTAGAATGTAAGTAGTTGTGGCCGTTGGACAAACTGTTTGAGGTGGTGCGGAAGACAAGCCTCCACTTAGCCAAGTGTATGAATAGCTGCTGGCATTTCCTCCACTTACTATGGCTGTGAGATTTGCACATGTGCCTTTACAAATGACCAATCTATTGCTCCTTAAATCCACTTGTATAGGACAATCTGTTATTTTAAAATTCAGAGTTGATTTTATCACCCAAACACTGTCACAAGCATCTTTAAAAGAGGAAGTCAGCAGCAAGGAATAATTCCCACTTCTGTTCAGTCCACTTGCAAAAGAAACATCAAAGGTATTGGTTTCATTTTTGGAATTACATGAAATAGGCGTAACTGAAGTTATGGCCGTTGACAGTGTTCCCGACAATTTAAAACTGGATGCTTTTACAGAATCACAATTGAAAGGTTGGTCTAAAGTAACTCTAATTTTAATTGAATTACATGTTGGATTTGTGATTGGGCTAAATTTAGGTTGAGGCACTTGCGTAATTTTACCTTCCCAAGTCAGTTCCCATCCATCGCAAACAATATTTTTATCAGAATGGAAATAAAAAGTAATGGCGGAATCGTTTGAAGTAATATTGGTTGGATTATTAATTGTTCCCGTATAAGTACGAATTAGAGTCCCTGTTGTATCTTTTCCTCTGTATGCCTTTAAATAATCAGAGCCTGCCTCAGTACAAAAACTTCCTTTGAATTTGATAGAAATAGAGCTTGCCCCTTTTACAACAATAGTAAAAATCAAATCTTCATTATTGGCATATTTAGTAGTTGATTGTTGATTAGCTTCACTGTCTTTTAATGAACCTTTACAAGCGTATACAGTTGCATTCGACATTTTATATTCCGTTTGCCCCTTAGCATGCAACAAAGACATAAAAAGTCCTAATAAAACCAGTTTATAGCTTTTAAAACCCTTAAAATATGTAAACAAATGTCTCATTTACTTTTTAATTATAATTTCAGGCGTAACGATGGTATTACTCCACTGCCCTGCCCTGTCTTTTAATTTAACTTCAAAATTAGTTGTTTCCTGAAGCGCAGTTCCAAGCAGAAATGTGTTTTTAATTTTCACTATTAATTCACCTTTGATAAAAACAGAACTTGTAGGAGGTGCAAGTGGTGGAATAAAATAATAATCAGGTTTTGACAAACGCCTGTCTTTGACATAAATAGCATTTTGGTCAGGATTTATCTCACCTAAATCACCATTAGCATCAGAATATTCAAACTTAATTTCCAAACTGTCTTTGTATTGAACAACTTCTGTCGCACTTATTGAAATAAACTTTATACTTGGAACCGCATTTGTGTTGTCTTTTTTACAATTCTGTAAAACTAAAAACAAAAAGCTATAGATAATAATTCGTCTCATTAATTAATCTTTATTGCGAAGTATTTTTTAAAGTTAAAAGAAGTTTCATTAGAGGGAATAAACAGGCTTGGATTAACATTATCTGTTGTATTTACTCTGCACCATATCACATCACCCGAAACTCCTATTGATGAAAGCGGCAACGTTATACTGTACCAATATTCAACCGTTTCTCCTGAAACACCTAAACCCAAAAATGGAGAGCTTTCTTTTGACAAACTTTGTTCAGCACCTTTAAACTCATAAGGATTCAGTGAAAAATTAATTGTGTTGGGACCTAACTGCGACAATGGGGTTTTATCGTCGAGAATAGAAATCATTATTTTAACTTGACTAGCGCTAGAAGGCACTAAAACGGGTTGGTACCCTATATGAGGCAAAGGGGTTGTTGAACCGTTAATAAAAACCTGTAAACCACCCATTTGAGGCGTAAAATCAATATTACTTGGACTATTTCCAAATTGGTCTTTTGCGCCGTTATTAATCCAAGTTCTAATATTGTCAATATAAGTCTCTTTTTTTTCAGGCCAATCACTACCGGGGTCAGTCGTCAATGGCATTTTTCCTTGACTTCCAGGGATAAACTCTAATATTCTGTGCAATAGCATACTTTGAGAAGCATTCCCTGGCACTACCCTTTTTGAAAACTGAGGTTGATTAGGGTCTGTATTGGTACTCAAACGGTTTATTAATGAGTTGTACGTACTTTCTATGGTTCTAAAATCAGGTTCAAAATTCCCATCGTGACAACCGCTGTTAGAGCAAGTAGGTTTAAAAATATTCTTATGTAACCCTTGAATTGAATTTGGATCAATGTCAACATTGTTTATTGGAGATTCTTTAACATCGTCCTTCCAATTGTCATAAGGATTATCATTTATATTTTTGGAACAAGCCCCCAAAAGCAGAATAATCAATGTAGGAAAAATAAATAATTTTGTATTTCTCTTATTCATAGGCTTTTAATTAAATTCTATCAAACAAACTTCGTGCATCGGGGTCAATAATTCCTGCAGACTTTACTTGGTCTTTGAACCCTAAAATATCTGCAATTGTCAATGTAAAATCGGTTACTTTTCCAATGGGGTTATTTTCTGAACCAATCATTAAATTAGAAGGAACATTTTTTCCAACCATACCACCGAAAACCCTCAAAGAATTGGCATCACCATGGTCGTAACCATACCAATCATTTTCATCCAAAATGGGATTATGGTTTAAATTTCTACCACATTCAGGCACAAAAGTCATAATGGTTTTGCCACTCATTTCAGGAATTTGTGTTTGAATATAATTCCATAAAAAGCCAAGGGCATGGTCTGCTTTGTGCATAGCTTGAAGGTATCCAGTAAAGTTACTGTGACATCCATCGATATTGCTCATATTCACAACCAACAATTTGGGTTTAAAAACCCTTAACACTTCGGCTGCATAACCTATTGTAGAACCATCACCACCTGAAACGGGTGGCATAGGAAGTAGTCCAGCACTTTGTCTGTTAAAGGTTTCTTCAATAAACGTTTTAATGCGCGTTTTTTCTTCATCCGTATTTTTTATTCCGGGGATATCGCCTTGTCTTATATTAAATGAATTGTCTAAAAAGTTCTTCATTTTATACATAGGCTCAAGCTCCTCTTGCGGATGATAAATTTTTGCATTTGAAAGCGTGGCTCTTCCGTCACCACCAAATGTTATTCCGGGTGCAAAAAAGTTAGCACCATATTGTAATCCAAAGTCGGGATGACGACTTGAGTTGAGTAAAGGCGTAGAGTTCGAGATTGTATTTCCTATAAACCAAACATCCGTTGCTTTAAAACCGCCAAATTTACGGGCATACTCAAAAATAGTAGGATTTACGGGCCTCACTTTCAAACCTTGCCCTTGAACACCACTTCCTGTAACCAAAGAATTTAAACCGCCATAATGTCCTCCAGAAATGGCGCGCATTTCGGCAAATAGGGTTCCTTGTTTTTGGATAGATTGAGATAAAATCTTAGGAATTGGTTGACTGCCATTCGGTTGTCCAGAAGGTGTTGTTCCATAGGCAATTTTGGTAGAGGGTGCTGCACCTTCTAACATATTGTACATGATATTCCCTTCAACATTAAATCCCTGACTGTCAGACAAATAACGTTGTAAGATAGAATCTTGCTGCCTTAATCCACCGCCAAACAACACATAAACCACATGTTCCGCTTTAGGTTCATTGGTTCGTGCAAACAACCTTCCACTTGGTAGTAGATAAGGTAATATCAATCCCGCTGTTGCTACTTTAGCTGTTTGTTTTACAAAATCTCTTCTTTTCATTTTTTGTGATTTAATATTTAATAGAAAAAATATTCATCAGAGGCTGCAAAAGCGGTGTAAACTAATTCAGGAGAAAAATTAGGATTACTTTTGTTCGCATTTATATAATTTCTGAACCATGTTCTTTCTGCTTCTGTTGGTCTTCTGATAAAAAACCTAATGTAGGTTTCTTCAATAAAACGTTCCGTACTATCCACCATAAACCTTCGTGTTGGCAATTTTACCTGATTGGAATTCATGTAGTTACTAATAATAACCTCGTTGATTAAAGATTTATCACCACAACTTTGAATGACCCTATCAGTGCGACTCAATTCATTTACCGAAGATGGTTTTTGAAATAAATTAGTCGTTAAAATACTGTGATATTCAATATTTGATTTGGCCTTGTTCTTATTTAAATTATCTCCATAAGAATCTGTATTAACGACTCGATATTCTGTCTTTTTTTGACAAGCAATAAAAGAAAGGAGACCAAATAAGATAAAGATTAGTTTAAAACTGTGCATATTCATCTGTACTCATTATTAAAAGTTGAACTTTTTGTAAATTCTTTGTTTTGTAAAAATCATCCATTAGGTTTACCGTTTCTTGGGTAGTAGGTTCTCTACCCACCAAAGTAAGATAACACCATTTTATTAACCCCTCGCTGAATTCCCGCGACTTAACTAACATTTGACAATAGGCATATTTATTATCAGCATAACCTCCAAACAGTGACCCTCCTTTGCCTTTTTCTATTATTTCGAATCCAATATTAAACTCATCTCTGGTTGGGAATCTAAAAAACAAATCATCAAAAGACGCATTCACAAAATTAAATGAATTCATATTAATTACATCATAAATTGGGTTATCCAACATATAGGCATACATATCTCCTATTTGTATTTGACCAAGTTGGTAAGCTCTTCTAGATTTGAGAACATTTTTACATCTATCTATTGTAGCCATGGCAGAAAACACGCCAATTGAATCGCCCAATAACCTTGAGGATATTAATGAAAATTGTGCAATTCCAATGGGTTGACTTATTTCTTCTTCAGAGGCTCCTTCAAGCAATCTTGCTTTAGTTAAATCATAAATCCTTTGATAGTAGGCTCTTCTGTAGGAAGAATCTCCTGGCACAAAAATGGAATCAGTCATTAATCTCATAATAACATCTTGCCTACTTTCGATTGATAAATTCCCTTTTCTCAATAATTCTAAATCTCTTATTGATTCAGCATCTAAAGGTTCTCTACCCAATAAATCAATATAGATTCGGTTGATATAATTTTCAACCTTAACAGTTGATACATCGTCATAAGATTTAGGTTTATTATTAGGAACAACAGTAGCCTCTTTTTTAGAACAAGACACGACCATTACGACCGAAACGAATATGAAAAACAAACGAAAAAAAGGAGTGTAAAATTGGCTCATTATTCTCTACTATTATTCAAATTAAATCAAAAATCAGTAGAAAAACAAATCAATTTTAGTTTTCCAACAGTTGTTCCATTATTATTTTTAGCTTTTCAGCACTTGGAAGCATTTCTTTTTCGAGTTCAATATTAAGAGGAATTGCTGGTAAATTAGCTGACCCCACAATTTCTATTGGTGCATCTAAATATTGAAAACAATTTTTTTGAATTCTTCCTGCTATAGCTTCGGCAAATGAATTCCTTAAAGTTTCTTCGGTCAAAACAATGGCTTTACCATGTTTTTTCACAACTTTAAAAATGGTTTCATCATCGCAAGGATTTAGTGTTCTTAAATCCACAATCTCAACATTTTCACTCATAGATTTAGAAGCATTTAAAGCCCAGTAAACGCCCATTCCATAAGTAATTACAGCTATTGATTCTCCATATTTTACGGCATCTTCACTAGCGGTTTGAACAATATTAGCTTTACCAAGAGGAATCACATAATCTTCAGATGGTTCTGGCATTTTGGCCAACTCAGTTCCGGGGACTTTACTCCAATAGAGCCCTTTGTGCTCAAACATCACCACTGGATTAGGGTCATAAAAAGCGGCTTTTAACAAACCTTTCATATCGGCGGCGTTACTTGGGTAAACTACTTTTATACCTTTAATCTGTAGAATACTACTTTCTACGGTACCAGAATGATAGGGACCTCCACCACCATAAGCCCCTGTAGGGATTCTTATCAATGATTGAATTGGAAATTGACCGTTAGAAAGGAAACAACTTTTTGACAACTCCTCGACCAACTGATTGATACCTGGCCAAATATAATCTGCAAACTGAATTTCAACGATTGGTTTACAACCAACAGCGCTCATTCCTGCTGTTGAACCAACGATATAAGCCTCTTGAATAGGGGTATTAAAAACCCTGTCTTTTCCATATTTTTTGGCCAAAGTTGCTGCTTCACGGAATACACCTCCTAATCTTATTCCAACATCTTGACCATAGAGTAATGCTTCAGGATGGGTCTTAAGTATTTCGTCACACGCAAACAATGCTGCATCAACCATTACAATAGGTTCTTTTCCTACTGGACAGCGTTCTCCGGCCTCTTCTTTGATTGGAGTCTCTGCAAATTCATGGAGGTATAATGTTTCAGGCAGAGGTTGTGGCGCATTGACGGCTCTTTCAAAACTTTCTTTGATTTCTAATTCCGCTTCTTTATAAATCTCATCCAATTGTTGGATAGACACTCCCAAATCAGACAATACCTTTTTTAATTTTGGAAAAGGGTCGTCTGCAATATCTTGTTCTAAATCATCTCTGTACCATTCGCTTCTTACACCACTTGTGTGATGACCTAATAAAGGCACTTTGGCATGCAACAACATAGGTTTGCGGTTTTTTCTTACCCAAGACACAGCAGATTGAAGGTCTTCATAACACGTTACAAAATCACTTCCATCCGTTCGTGCTCTTTTGAGTCCTTTAAATCCTGCTGCAAATTCATAGGCATCCATTGCTCTCATTTCATCACCACTCGCAGAAATACCCCAATCATTGTCTTGAACTAAATACAAAATTGGCAATTCCTTTAAAACCGCCATTTGAAGCGCTTCACTCACTTCACCTTCTGTCATACTTCCGTCGCCAATACTGCACAATACAATTGGTGGTTCGATGGTATCTAACAAACCCTGACTTTCTTTGTATTTTATACCATGCGCCATCCCTGTTGCAGGAATTGCTTGCATACCAGTTGCACTACTTTGGTGTGGAATGGTTGGCATTCCTTCTCTTTTTAACGAAGGATGAGAATAATAGGTTCTACCACCAGAAAAGGGATCATCAGCTTTCGCTAATAATTGCAACATCAACTCGTAAGGCTGCATACCGATAGCCAAAAGCATACTTTCATCACGGTAATAAGGAGCTGCATAATCTATAGATTTCAACAAAAAACCTGCTGCTATTTGAATAGCTTCGTGTCCTTTGCTTGTGGAGTGAACATATTTTGTGATAGGTCGGTTCTCGTCATATATCGCAGCCATGCATCTGGCTTTCGACATTAGTAGATAAGCCTTAAGTAAAATCTCTTTTGTAACCATTATTGATAGGTGCAATGTTACGAAAAAATTAAAAAAAATCCTTAATACTATTGGATTAATTTCCCATTTAGGAAAACTTAAACCATCAAGAGAAATTGCCAACTGCATTAAAAAAAACAGTTGATTAAATCATTGTCTTTTTAATATTTTTCATTACGTTCAAATTGGTCATTAAGAGTTAAGTAATGAATGGCTATAAACAAACGAATTCTTATGTCGGTTGTATCGTATTTTTTGTGAAGCATTAAAAGACTAGCGACCATTCCACCTGAAATATCACCACATCCTCTCAGCATTTCATCATATCTTTTTATTATACTGTATTCTTTTCCTAGAGATTCTAAAAAAACAACATATTTCCCATTTAAGTTAATGGATATTGATTTCAATGTATCTGACAAACCACATTTCCAACTTCTATGAAAACACCAAATTTGATTAAAAGTTGATTTATCAATTTCGTTGTACAAATTCAATTGCTTCCCAAATGGTATTTTAATTTCAATAAACCCTGTTTTTTCAGCTTTTTCCAATCGGATAAAAAAACTCTCATAACAATTTTGCAAGTTTTCAATTGGTCTATTTTCTATTTCACTAATTTGATATTCAAAAAAATCCAACATTTTTTCCAAGTCATTAATTTCTTTTTCATTAAAGATAGATTGAATGGATGGATTATTTCCAAGTTTATCTCTTTTAGACGAACATGAAATCAAAGTAAGATTAAAAATTAACAGAATTAAATTGCTTATTTTCATTTTTTCTTTTTTGGGCTTTAATATGGCAATTTACCTTAAAAATAATTTAACTTGTTGCTCAGTATAAACACTTTTATGTTATTTATGCCATGGCCCTTAGTTAATAAGTAGTTGGGAACGAACATCCTGTGTATTTAAAACATAAAGATTTACTTTAAAATTACAGAGGGTTTTCTCGCAAAGGTTGCATTTCACGCGGGTAACAATCCAACCTCATGTTGAAAGATGTGAAACTATTAACTAGAGAGATTCTGAATAAATTTTGAGGACAAAATTTTCCAGAATGACTGTAACCTATTATCCATTCCCTATCATTCAAAGAAGCCAAGAATGGTGTCTCTAAATTTCAACTATCAACCATTAACAATCAACCATTAACAATTTCCCGATAGCTATCGGGACAATTAACCATACTCTATGCTAAACTTTGTAATTTAGTAACCGAACGAGAGTGAATCGTTAAAACAGGTATTGTAGATGTGCTTACCAATTGTTGTGCATAGGTGCCCATAAAAAAACTATTTGTATTTTCTGTTTCCGTCATAATTGTTATCAAGTCACATTTATGCATTTGGGCAAATTTGATACAATCCTCGGCAACATTGTTACCATAACTTTCATCAAAGGTTGTTTTTATCCCTTCCTTACTCAACAATTCTTCTACCTGATGAGCATATTTAGCTAACTTAACTCTAGACTCTTCTTTCATCACTTTAGAAACATTAAAAATCAACACATCTGCATCAAATGCTTTTGCAAATAATTTAACGTGATTGATTTTTTGTCTGGTTTCGTCACTGTCATCCAAAGGCAACATAATTTTGGAGAATCCAACAAAAGAAGACACATCACCCTGTAAAGTTAAAACAGGACAATGCGAAGTACTTACTACTTTGAAAGCATTGCTACCTACCCACAATTGTTGCCAACCAGAAACACCATAAGCACCCATCACAATTAAGTCAATACTTAATTCGACTTCGGCTTTGATAATTTCTTTGTGGATTTGCCCACTTCTTTCAATAAATGTAAACTGTGCATTTTCGGCGTTGCAAACTTCTCTGATTTGGTCAATAATATTTGACTCAGACAAAGACGTTACAACATGAATAATGTACAATTTAGAATTCAAAAGTTTTGAAATTGAGATTGCAGTTTTAAGAGCACCAATTGCGGATGGAGAATTGGCAAATGGCACGAGAATTTTGTTGATTGTAGCCATACTATTTTATTTATTTTTAACAAATTAAGCATATTTTTTCCTTAAAACCCAAATAAATCTTTATTTTATTTTCAAAAAACTGAGATTTAAGTGCTCATTTTCAGTCGAAATGTAATTTAATTGCCTTTACTTTGCCTTTTAAAATGGCAGGCATTTATATTCACATCCCCTTTTGTAAACAAGCGTGCATTTATTGTAATTTTTACTTCGAAAAAGGCAAAAAAAACCAATCACTATTGGTAGATGCCCTCGTTAAAGAAATAGAATTACGCAACAATGAAATCACAGAACCTATCAAAACACTTTATTTTGGAGGAGGCACTCCCTCCTATCTTGAATTTAACTATCTCGAACAAATAATAAAGTCGGTAAAAGCAAACTATGATTTAACTGAAATCGCTGAGGTTACACTAGAGGCTAATCCAGATGATATTAACTTAGAACGACTTAATCAGTGGAAATCATTGGGGATAAACCGATTGAGTATAGGCGTTCAAAGCTTTTTCGATTCCCATCTCAAATGGATGAACAGGGCTCACAATAGCGAAGAGGCTGAATCTTCTATTAAAGAGGCTTTAAAACTCAACTTTGAAGTTAGTATTGATTTAATTTTTGGAATTCCCAATTCAACCCATGAACAATGGCTGAGCAATTTAAATAAAACTATTGCATTAGGGGTTCATCATATTTCATGTTATGGATTAACACTTGAACCAAACACACCTTGGGAAAAACTGATTAAAAGAGGACAATATCCAAGTTCCAATGATGATTTAAGTGCCGAACAATTTGAAATGGCAGATAGTATTCTTCAAGAAAACCTATATGAGCATTATGAAATCAGCAATTATGCATTAAGAGGCAAAAAAGCAAAGCACAACTCTTCCTATTGGGCTGGAGAACCATATATTGGCATTGGACCATCTGCCCATTCATACAATCTGATTACGCGTAGTTGGAATATTTCTGACATTAAACAGTATATAGAATCACTGTCCATAAATAAACGACCGTTTGAAGAAGAACAATTGAGCAAAGAAAATAGAATCAATGAATACCTAATGACTAGCTTAAGGACGAGCGATGGCATAAATATTGAGAAATTGAATGAATTAGACATTCAAGTAGATGACCTAAAAAAACAATTAACTGAAGAAATAAAAAAAGGCTTTGTCTTTTTAAATGACAAAGCCTTAAAATTAAGTCCTAAAGGGATGTTATATGCCGATGCTATAGCATCAAAGCTGTTTGTTTAATATCTGCTAAAAGAGCTTCTGTACCTTCTGGAATTAGCATATTGGTTATAGTAACCACCGTTACTTGTGCGTTTGTATGCCATTAATGTTTCAAACATTATTGAGGCGTAAACTTCTTCTATTGTTTCAGAAGGGCTGATCATTCTAAATTCTCTTTCAAACAACACCTTACTCAAATCTGTATTTAATTGTGTCGTATCGTTTGGCAATGATGAAGAGACATACAAATACCAATTTGGTTCTTCTTCAACTTGAAATTTGTACATATAAACCAAACTTGTGTCTTTACCTAAAATAAGTGTTTGGGTTGATAGAAACTCAACCGTATCAATTTTATTATACTCACTTGAGATGGCATATAACTCAGCTAATACGAAATCTTTTTGGTTAAGATACTCCTTAGGAAACTTATTTAACTTTTTAGCATGATGCAAAATGGAATATAATTCATTGCGTGTGTCTTTGTTTTTTGCCAATGACATGTAAACAGAATCGTGGAAATACAAATCATATTTAAGTAAAACAGGCATAAGGCTTAATCGCTTAGTATTATTGGTGATGGTTAAAATTTTATTTACAACTACTTTAAGAGGATTACTTTTATTATAAAGCGGAAGAGACAAATCAAGAATGTCTGACAACAAATCGTAAGAATAAAAACCACCATCATCATAGCTTTCATTATTGTTTTTTTCAGGAATTTTATACCCCATCATATTATAAAACGACCTCGTTTCGTAGACATTTTCGGCATTATCATCCTTAGTCAAAGCTGCCATCATCCGCTTGTATTCAATAGTGGTTTCAAACACTAATCTGTCATGAATATTGGCATAATCTTTTTCATTGATAATTCCACTATCCTTCATTATAGACAACATTCTATAAGCGGTATTTCGGTATTCATAAATACTGGTTAAAGCAATTAATTCAGGCAATATTTGTTTAGTCAATTTTAATGAATCAGAAAAGGCATAAAGCATAGATTCCATTTCATCTTCATCATCCGAGATTGGCAAATCATTGGCAAGAATGGGTTTAATGGTTTGATAAGCAATACTGTTTTTTTGAGACGCTATTGCTTTTAAAATAACGATTTGTAAATAAGCAGTGTCTGAAAAGCGATTATACAATTTTTGCAAATAAGGAATTGTTATGTCAGATGCGCTGTCAATTGCACTTAACTTTTCAATCAGTGAGGTTCTTATTGGGGCAGCATCTCCTTTCATAGAAATGGTATCAATGATGTTACACAAATCTTTAAAATCTTTTTTAGTAAACTCAATATCTTCTAAATAGCTGATACTTGACTTTCTTTTGATACTGTCTTTACTTACAAAATCCTGGATAAAACGGTAGCCTTTTTTCTCAAAAATATCTCCTTTACGAGCGGTATCAACAATTTCAAAAGTATTGATAAATGTATTTACAAAATCACTATTCCCTTTAATTGAGTCAGTGTATGCTTCAACATAATAACGATTAATCCCACTCAAAGAATTAAGCACTTTGATGATGCGATGGGTGTTGGTATCAGTGTATGAAAACAAGCTGTATTTAACCCCATTCTTTTCAAAATAACTCTCACCTGTCACTTTTAAAGAAGCTGTTTTTTTCCAAGAATTGTAGTACGCCGTTGGCAATTTACCTTGATTTTCATAGTACCCATATTGGTATCTTTTTACGGCTATAAAATCGTGGGTATTTTCAGGAATAAAATACATTTCATTGTAGGAACCTTGATAAAAATCTTTGCGTTTTTTTTCATCGTCATCAACAGGTTCATAACCATAGTAGTCATCATTAGAACTTTCTTTTACTAAACTTGGATTGATTGGGGTTTTTACTTTAAAATGCATTAAAGTATCTGAATATTCAAAATACTGATATTTGGGTCTTTGATTAAAAGAAATTGACTTGAAGAAAATATGGTTAAAATCGGCTTCTTGTGAAGGTCTTAGCACAAACATTAAGTATCTTGTTCCTACTAAAACAAAACGGGCCAGAATTTTATTTTTAAGTTTGTTTTCATAAGTTACATCCATGCCTTGGTAACCCTCTAATTGTATAAACTGGCGATTAATTGGTTTAAAATTATCCGTTGAAGCAAATCCTAAAGACATTACATGTAATTCGAAAGTATCTTCTTCCAAATAATTTTGATTAACAACTTCCAATTGTTTAATTAGATAGGTATTTCCTGTGTTTTTTTCATAAACCAAATGTTCATAGGATGGGTCAGCTTTATTAATTGAAGCAAACTTAGTCGCTTTGTTATAAACAGGGAGTTGTATATTAAAAACACTATCAGGACTACTTGTAGGGTTCCAATTCAGATTTTGGCCTTCATTAATTTTCAATGAATTAAAGAAATTATTAGCATCCTTAGAAATCGCAAAATTCTTTTTCCCTGACAATCTAACTATGTAGATATTGAATGGTGAAGCAAGAATGTGAAAACGATTCAAATCACCTGTTTTCAGTTTAGTTACTATTTCAATCCCTTTAAAACCGTTGGACATAATGGCCCTTCTGTTGGTTATTTCACCAGGAATATTTTCGAAAATCATCGTATCGATTTCTTCTAAAATATCTTCAGGCGATTTTCCCGAGAAGATTGCATTCGATTTTATTTTTTCGATTTGAAAATAGTGACTATTGGCCAAATCGGGAGAAAGGTATGTTGTAAAATAGTTGTTGTCATTAATTTGTGACAATCTTGAAGGCAAAGAGGCAGAAATTAAGCCATCGTCGGAAGTAAAAGTATTGTATTTATGGACGTAGTTTTTCTCTTCAAACTTTTTAGCCATTTTGCTTTTTTCCTTTGCGATACTTTGCACAGCTCTAACTTTATATCCTTGCGCTATTAGCATATTTAGTACTCCTTTGTCACCCGGCAAGTGGGCACAACCAACACCTGTAAACAAGACTTTACCTAACTTCATTATAGAATCCATTCGACGAACCATATTTGCATTGCGTTTGTAAAGCATGTATTCCAAATAGTGTTCACTTTCGGTCATTCTATCAATAGAATCAATCATGTAAATATCCCCTTTGCGATAGGCATCTCCCATTTGTTGTCTCAGTTGATAAGTACTTCTTTTGAATTTCTTTTTAGGTTTTGCATCTTTAGGTTCTTTGGCTGCTATTTTCACTAATTCACGGCTTTCTTCAAACCCTTCAACACCTGTAAAATCCTTACCCATTTTTTTGGCCAATTGGTATATGTATAAATCGAGCCAAGCATCTTCTTCAAAATCATCTTGATCACCTCTTTTAAGTAAATAATTAACTTCGCGGGCTTCGGCGCTCAATTTCTTAGCTATCAATTTTTTGTTATAGCTACTTAATCCAAAAGTATAGAGATTAAGAAAACCATAAGTACTTTTTTCTTCAACCTTATTAACTTCAGAGGCCTCTTCATCATCGGTAATCCATTTGTGAATGACACTGTCTAGATTTTGTTCCAAAGCAACAACATCAGACTTAGAAAGGGCAATGTAAAAGGAATCGCCTAAGTGAAAGGCAATTTTCTGACTTACGTGCATAGTGCCATAGACATAACTTGGCTTTTTAAGCCCATTGCCAGTAATTTGCCATAAAAGGCCTTTTTGATTATTAAGTTGAGCGTAGCTCATGTTAGAAACAATCAATAGAGAGATAAAGATGAAGAGTTTTTTTAACATAACAGAAGTTCAAAGATAAGCTTAGAAATAATGAAAACGAAAAAAGGGATGAAAAAATTTCATCCCTTTTTTAAAAAGTTGTATTGAAAATCAATTATTCAGCAACAACATCCACATCGATAGATTTGGTAACCTCTTTGTGAAGATTGATATTTGCTTTGTATTCACCAATTGCTTTAGGCTCTTCAGTAAAAACAATTTTTCTTCTATCAACTTCAATTCCCATGTCTTTAAGAGCATTAGAAACTTGTAGAGTTGTGATAGAACCGAAGATTTTTCCACTTGTTCCTGTTTTAGCTTTAAGAATCACTTTGATTCCTTCAAGTTTTACAGAAAGAGCTTCAGCATCTTTTTTGATTTTTTCTTGTTTGAATGCACGTTGTTTAACATCTTCTGCTAACATTTTAAGTGCAGACGAAGTTGCTAATTTAGCCATTCCTTGTGGAATTAAGTAATTTCTTCCATATCCTGGACGAACACTAACAACATCATCTTTATGTCCAAGATTTCTAACATCTTGGGTTAAAATTAATTTCATGTTTGACATTTTTTAATCCTCCTTTTTTAAAATTATTTTAAACCGTCAGCTACATAAGGTAAAATAGCCATAAAACGAGCACGTTTAACTGCAGTAGACACTTTTCTTTGGTATTTATCTGAAGTTCCGGTGATTCTTCCTGGAAGAATTTTACCTTGTTCATTCATAAATTTCAATAAGAAATTTGCGTCTTTGTAGTCTACATACTTAATATTGTGTTTTTTGAAACGACAATATTTCTTTTTTATAACGGTTGGTTGTGTGTTGAAACCGAAAGTTTCTTGTGATGCTTGCTTACTCATACTTTAGCGTCCTCCTTTACGATTTTTGGAGCTGGTGCAATTTCTCCTTTTTGTTTACGTTCATTAAACAATACACCGTGTTTGTCTAATTTGGTGTTTAAAAATCTTAAAACTCGCTCATCTCTACGATAAACTGTTTCTAAGTTAGCGATGAACTCAGGATTTGCCTGAAATTCAAAGAAATGATAGAAGCCGGTTGATTTCTTTTTAATCGGATAAGCTAATTTGGTCAAACCCCAATTGGTTTCATGTACCATTTTGCCTCCGTGCTCCGCAACCAACTGTCTGTAGCTTTTAACCGCTTCTTGCATTTGCGCTTCAGACAGTACGGGTGTTAAAATGATTGCAGATTCATAGTTAACTAAACTCATACTTTTTTGTATATTTATTTTTTTAAGGGCTGCAAAGATAATCAATTAATCTTAAAAACCAAACCTTACTTTAACTCTCTGCAAATTATACTATTTAACCCTATTTCCGTGATTGTTTCACCCTGAATTCAAACCAAAAGAGTGTTTTTTTGTTACTCTATTAAACATGCTAAAAATAAGAATGGGCGGTGTGCCCGAACACTTTAATTTACCTATAATTCTTGCTAATGAATTTGGCTTTTTCAAAAACAAAAACATTGAGCTCGAATGGCACTATTTCCCTGCTGGAACTGGCGCAATGACTAAGGCGATCGCTAATAATGAGATTGATATTGCCGTTGGACTAACTGAAGGTGTAGTTGCAGCAATTATTAATGGACTTGAAGCAAAAATCATAAAACAATACATTAGTACTCCTCTTATTTGGGGCATTCATACTGGCTGTAACTCCAATTTGAAAACTATTGGCGAATGTGAAGGGAAAAAATATGCCATTAGTAGATTAGGAAGTGGAAGCCATTTAATGGCACTTATTGATGCCGAAATCAGGGGTAAATCTATTCAAGATGATGACTTCGCCTTAGTTGAAAACTTAGATGGCGCGCTACTCTCTTTAAAACAAAACAATTCTCAGGTGTTTTTTTGGGAGAAATACACCACTAAACCTTGTGTAGACGATGGTCAGCTAAAAAGAATTGGTGAATTTATTACGCCTTGGTCCTGCTTTCAAATGATTGCTAGTAATGATTTAATCAAAAACCATTCACCAGAAATTAAAGCACTAAATCAAGTTATCAATTTTTCGGCTAAACAATTCATGAAAGCCCCAAACAGCATTGAAGAAGTACATCATCGATTTAACCTTAAACTTGAAGACAGTTACGATTGGTTTTATAGTACCGAATGGACAACCGACCAGAATGTGAGTGAAAAAATGCTTGAAAATGTCATGTATTCTCTCAAAAAAATAAACACTATAAAATGTGAAGTTAACCCCGAACTATTGGTAGCGCCGAATCTGGTCAATCTTATATAACTCTACTTAATTAATTGAAAGTCAATAACAACAAAGTTATTCCTTTTATAAAAAAAGGCCTTAACTTTCGTTAAGACCTTTTAGAAAGAGATAAATTTATCTAATTAACAATACTTGTTATAAGCATTCTTTAAATTTTCAGCGACTTGGTCAGCGGTGTGACCTTCCACTTCTAACCTTTGGATAAAATGGACCAATTTACCGTCTTTGAACAAAGCGGCAGAAGGAGAAGATGGAGGGAATGGCAACATATATTCTCTAGCTTTTGAAACAGCTTCAGTATCTTGACCAGCAAAAACAGTAAATAGATTATCAGGTTTTTTGTCATTGTTAAGGGACCTAACAATACCTGGACGGGCAGAACCAGCAGCGCATCCGCAAACTGAATTCACAACGACTAAACTTACCCCGGTTGCTGAGCTCAAATGAGCATCTACCTCTTCGGGGGTTTTTAATTCAGTAAAACCATTATTGGTTAACTCGGCTCTCATTGGAGCAACTAACATTTCTGGATATGGCATATATTATTTTTGATTTTTTAATTTTTGATTTTATATTGTTTCGCAGTTGATTTTTTAATTTTTGTTCCGATAGCTATCGGAATGATTTTATATTGTTTCGCTGTTGATTTTATTATTTTTGATTTTATATTGTTTTGTGGTTGATTTTTAAATTGCTATTCTACATAATTGTTTCAAAAACTATTAACCATTAACCCTTAACTATTTCCCGATAGCTATCGGGACTATTAACTATTAACTATTAACCATTAACTATTAACCATTAACCCTTAACCCTTAACTATTTCCCGATAGCTATCGGGACTATTAACCACTAACACGGCACAAATATAATTTGTTTGAATGAATTTACAAAAATGGTTACTTTTGCAGCCACAAATACGTCAAAAAAATACAATCATGAGCAAAGGACCAGTTTCACATTTTATTGAACACCATTACAGACATTTTAACGCAGCAGCATTAATGGATGCCGCCAAAGGTTATGAAACCTTTTTAAATGAAGGCGGAAAAATGATGATTACTTTAGCTGGTGCCATGAGTACAGCTGAACTTGGATTATCCTTAGCCGAAATGATTAGACAAGACAAAGTGGCTATTATTAGTTGTACTGGGGCAAATTTAGAAGAGGACATCATGAATTTGGTAGCTCACAGCCATTACAAACGTGTTCCTAACTACCGCGACTTAAGTCCGCAAGACGAGTGGGATTTATTGGAAAACCATTATAACAGAGTAACAGACACTTGTATTCCCGAAGAAGAAGCATTCAGAAGATTACAAAAACACATTCATCAACTTTGGAAAGACGCAGATGACAAAGGGGAACGCTATTTTCCGCATGAATACATGTATAAAATGTTATTGAGTGGCGTTTTAGAACAATATTACGAAATAGATCCAAAAAACAGTTGGATGCTAGCAGCTGCAGAAAAAAACATTCCGATTGTCGTTCCAGGTTGGGAAGACAGCACTATGGGAAATATTTTTGCCAGTTATGTTATCAAAAATGAAATGAAAGCTTCCACAATGAAAAGTGGTATTGAATATATGGTTTGGTTGGCCGATTGGTATAGAAACAATAGTTCAGGCAAAGGTGTAGGATTCTTTCAAATTGGTGGAGGTATCGCAGGTGACTTCCCTATTTGCGTAGTGCCAATGATGTACCAAGATTTAGAATGGCATGACGTTCCATTTTGGGGCTATTTCTGTCAAATTTCTGATTCAACAACAAGTTATGGCTCATACTCAGGTGCAGTACCAAACGAAAAAATCACTTGGGGTAAATTAGACATCCACACGCCTAAATTCATTGTGGAAAGTGATGCAACTATTGTATCTCCATTGATATTTGCTTGGATATTGGGCTGGTAGTTTTTTACTACCCCCTTTTACCCTCTTCTTTTCAATTCAATATTGATTAAATTTAGTTCGCGACCGGCTTGTCCTTTTACCGAACTGTTTTCTTGTGCCCTTCTGCTTAAGTATGGCAATACTGCTTTTACAGGACCATAAGGCACATATTTTGCAACCCTGTAACCCCCTTTTGCTAAGTTATAAGAGATATGATCGCTCATCCCTAATAATTGAGCAAAGAAAACATTAGGATGTTGACTTGAAAGTCCTTTTTCGGTTAATAAATTGGCTAGATACAAAGAACTTTGCTCATTATGAGTCCCTGCACAAATACTAATTCTATCAATGTTTTCAATACAAAATTTTAAGGCTTCGTTGTATTCCTTGTCTGTATTCTCTTTATTGGCATGAATGGGAGAAACATATCCCATTTTTAAAGCACGCTCACGTTCCTTTTCCATATAGGCTCCACGAACCAACTTAAATCCTAAAAAATAATCCGTTGTACTTAATATTGACTGAAGATGTGAAACTCTACCCGTTCTGTAACATTGAATGGTATTGTAAATAATGGCCGACTCTTTATTGTATTTTGCCATCATTTGATACGTTAAATCATCTATTACATCTTGAATCCAAGAATCCTCGGCATCGACAAATAAACGTACTTTGTTTTGATATGCTTTTTCGCAAATTCGCTCAAACCTTGACTTAACCCTATCAAACTCCTCTTTTTCCACATCAGTTAGTTGCTCATTCGCATTCACTTTTGTTAACAATTCCATTCTGGCAATACCTGTCGTTTTGAAAACCGAAAATGGGATTTCATTTCTATATTTTGCTGCCATTGCAATGGTATCGATAACCTCGTTCATCGTTTCATCAAACACCTTTTCAGACTCCTCCCCTTCAACGGAATAATCCAAAATCGTCCCAATATTCGATTTGCTTAACACTTGAACTGTTTTTTGGCAGTCCTGAATACTTTCTCCACCACAAAATTGGGCAAACAAGGTATGGCGAATTAAACTTTTGACAGGTGGTAAAATATCAATAAATAAGTTGGCTATTTTAGGACCTTGTTTGATGATAAAAGGGTAACTAAAACTTTGAAACAGTAATCGTGCTTTTTTTAATTCAGCATTAGATTTGTGTGCAAAGGCAATTTCGGTGTTGTTGAAATCCAAATTGGGCATTTGATTTTAAAGTAAGTGCAAATGTAAAATGAATTTATCAATCAAAAAGGTTCTTTGCAAGTTATTTTCACAAGTTCTTGTTTTATAGGATGAATAAATTCAATTTGGTATGCGTGCAAACAGATTGACTTGTTTTTCAGCGCTTTTGGAGCTCCATATTTTACATCGCCCACAATTGGACATTTTATTGAAGCTAACATTGCTCTGATTTGATGAAAACGACCTGTAATGGGATACACTTCTAAAAGCGATTGAGTTCCTTTTTTTTCCAACAACTGGTAAGACAACATTGATTCTTTACTATTGTCTACTTCTTTCATAAACACATCCGCCTTTAATGTTTTGTTGTTTTTTCTTAAAAAGGCTTTTAATTCTTTCTTTTCTTCAACGGGATGACCATTGACTAAAGCTCGGTATGTTTTTTTTATTGCATCTTCTCTAAACAGTTCATTCATTTTAGACAAGGCTTTACTGGTTTTTGCAAGCACAACAACACCGCTTACAGGCCTGTCAATTCGATGAATAACCCCACAAAAAACGTTACCTGGTTTTTGGTCACGTTCTTTTATAAATGCTTTTACCAAATCTGAAAGTGGCACATCACCTGTTTGGTCGCCTTGCACCAAAACGCCCGAAGGTTTAAAAATGGCAATCAAATGATTGTCCTCATAAAGAATATGGTCTTGTATTCTAAAAGGAATAGTAGGTTTCAATGTTGGCAAAAATAATGCTATTAAAGGAACTCTTTAAATTTGATTTTCAAACAAAGTTAAATCAATATTTAAAAGATTTCCCCTGACGATTGAGCAATTCAATAGCCTGATTCCATGATGGGAATTCATTGGCATCTATCGTTAATATTTTAATTTCTTTGGCAATACTTTGGCTTAACTTCATTGCAGACAAATGAGCCCCACTGTGTGCAAAAGCTTTCATTTCTTGCTCCGAATTCCATAGTGTCATGGTGTAATGAGTGGTCCAAATTCCTTTTTTCTTAAACCCTTTACATTGAGAGCTTCGCAATTGTTTTAGTATAAAAAAAGCTTGCTGCGACAAAATAAAAAACTTTAGAATTCCTTTTAACTCAATACTTGTTATGGTTAGTTTCATCTTGTTTTAAAGACGCAAAACTATCATTTTAAAGCGATTAATAAAAAAATAGTATATAAATAATTGGGAATTAGAGTATATGATTGATAAATCTTCCTCGCTCACATCTTGTGAGTGATTTGTAACTTTGCCTATGGTTGTCAATCCAAATGTTATCTAAATTTAAGATATGTTTTTACAAAAAAATACTCTAAATAATATTATTGAATTACATCTCAATTGCAAGAAACTACAACTTCTAAAACTTCCACTTATAAACTAAATTAAAAATAATTATATTCGCTACATGAAAACAATATTTACTATTTTCTTTTGTGTTTTATTTACATTAACCCTTCAATCCCAAACAACAATCAGTGCAGGCAATGTAAGTGGTGTATGGACAAAGGCTGCAAGCCCATACATCATACAGGGAGAAATTACAGTGGCAAAAGGCACTGTGTTAACATTAGAGCCTGGCACTGTATTAGAGTTTCAGGGTAATTTTGGTTTAACCGTAAAAGGAGTTTTAAATAGCATAGGCAAAAAAGGAGATAGTATTGTTTATAAAGCAGGAGCAGGCTTGGTATGGGCTGGAATTTCGTATGTAAGAAACTTTGAAGTAGATACGATAGTATTTAATTATTGTAGATTTGAAAATGTTGGAGAAGGTTTTCACAATGGTTTTTTCAATTCAGGAATAGCCTCATTAAATAGTTCCCCATTAGTAGTTAAAAACACATCGTTTTATTTTTTTTATACCAATAAACAACAAAATATTTCAATTTATACAAGAAGGAATAGTTGTAAAATTGACAGTATATACATTTTCAGTAGTGCAACAACATCGGTTCAAAGAGGTTCAATAGATATAGACAGTACGACAGGCTTTTGGATAAGTAATATTAATTTCAATATTTTAAATTTAAAAATAAATATATCAGGAATAGCCGTTTCGAATTCAGTTTTAGGATATTTGAAAAATATTAAAAATTCACCAAATACATTTGGAAGATTAGGATTTATTAATTGTAGGAACATGGAAATTTTAGATATTGAAATGGATGGGTATGTTTCTGTGGGATTTAGAGATTTAAGAAATAGTAAATTTAAAAACATCAATATTAAAAACAGTCGAAATGGAGCATTTCAAACATTTGGCAACTGTACAGGCACAGTCATAGAAAACTGTTTGGTAGAGAATTGTGGAGATTTTAATTCTAATCCATTGATTCCATCTTTAAATTTATCAAGCACAGGTCCGTTGTTTTATAATTGTAAGTTTTTAGACAATAAGTTTGGGGTATCAATTAACCAAAAAAATGGTTCAGGGAGTCCTTTTTTTTTAAATTGTTTGTTTGATAGATTTAAATCAAGGGCACTTGGCATTGAAGGATATCCTGTTTTAATAAATTGTAATATAACTAGAAATTCAGATTTACAGCATTTTTATTTTAAGAATGTTCCTGTAAGACAAGATAATGCCCCTTATTTTGGTGGAGTTTCAGTTGTGAGAGAATTCGACAATTCTCGCCCCTATTTTTACAATTGTTTGCTTTGGGGCAATAGAGATAGTTTTGGTAATAGTAATAGCGTTGTGTTGATAGATAAGGTAGTAAAAGCAGATTTTAACCATTGTGTTATTCAAGGTGATAGCAGCAAGGGAATTGTGGGAGCAGATGGTGATGATTATAGCATCTTCCAACTTACAAGTAATCAACTCACTTACTTAAATAGCTCTGGAACTTCTCCCAACTTTGTAGATTCAAGTATAGGCAATTATCAACTTACCAATAATTGCAATCAGCAATCTCAAATTATCAACAAAGGTATGCGAGGCAATCTGTTGTCGCAATATCCTTATAACACCCTTTTGTCTGTTTATGGTATAAATATCTACCATAGCCAAGATTTGGCAGGCAATCCACGTGTTACCGATGATACACTTGATATTGGCTGCTATGAGAGTGCAGGTAACAAACGCAATTTAAAACTTCTATCATCATTCTCTGATACCACACTTTGTTATGGTGGTAATAATACTTACTCTTCTAAAACTTCAGGAGCTGTTCAGCAATACCAATGGCAACAAAAACAAAACAATGCTATTTCTACTATCGCCAATACCCGTATTTTATCACTCAGCAATATAAAACAAAATGGCTATCAATATCGCTTACAAGTCATTAATAATGAATGTTTACCTCTTAAGGATAGTAGTGCTTGGTTTTCTGTGTCTGTTAATTCTCCTGTAAAAAAAGGCATTACTCAAAACAAAGACACCCTTTATCAAAAAGACACAGTTGAATTTAGTACAGTCAGTCAGAACTACACCCAAATAAAATGGAGCACAGGAGCCACCTCACCAATCCTGAAACTAAAAGGGTCATCCTTTAACACATTGGGCAAACATGCCATTAGTGTAGAAGCTATAAAGAACACAGGTTGCACAGAAACTGATACAGCTTATGTTTATATTAAAGCCAATAGTAGCATCCATTCAAAGCAAGCAATTTATGGTATTAAAATCTATCCATCACCTAGTCAATCACAACTAACAATTGAGGGCAAAGGAGTTATAGAAATATTGATGTACACAACTGACGGTAAACTCATCCAAACCAATCAAGTAAGCAAAGAACATGAAACCATAGATATCAGCTCCTTATCCCAAGGTTTGTATATTATCACTTTAAGGCTTAGCACAGGAGAGATTCATTCTATGAGGGTTGTGAAGGAGTGATGTAGAGTTGTTACAAAGTATTATTAAATACCTTTTCTACTAATTCTGAATACTTTTTAAGATTCTCTATATAAACCCTACTCTTCATCGATTTAATTTTTCGCTCTATTCTTATTGCATGAGCGTAATCTTGGGTTTCTATTTTTAAATATAAAATCCAATCATTCGCATTTGATGTAAATGTTTTTGAACCATAAAAACCAGTATTATGATTGTCAATTCTTTTTTGCAATTCGTCTTGACAGGCACCAATATAGTACTTGCCTAATTCTACTGAATACAATATGTATGCACAAATATCTTTCATAAAAATAGTAAATAAAAAAACCTCCGATTAGGAGGTTTTTAAGGGTGGGCCCTGCTGGAATCGAACCAGCCACCCACTGTCCCGATAGCTATCGGGAGAGTCAGTTGCATTATTTACAAAGTATTATTAAATACCTTTTCTACTAATTCTGAATACTTTTTAAGATTCTCTATATAAACCCTACTCTTCATCGATTTAATTTTTCGCTCTATTCTTATTGCATGAGCGTAATCTTGGGTTTCTATTTTTAAATATAAAATCCAATCATTCGCATTTGATGTAAATGTTTTTGAACCATAAAAACCAGTATTATGATTGTCAATTCTTTTTTGCAATTCGTCTTGACAGGCACCAATATAGTACTTGCCTAATTCTACTGAATACAATATGTATGCACAAATATCTTTCATAAAAATAGTAAATAAAAAAACCTCCGATTAGGAGGTTTTTAAGGGGTGGAACTAATAAGCGAAATGTCGAACTTTTTTTAGTTGATTTGGAATTGTAGTAACCATAGTTTTAAAAAAAAACAATATTTCATAATTTGCTTTTACTTACGTTTTTATTAAATAAACGCTTAACTTAAGTTATTATTAATTCATACTTATCTTCAAAAAATTCATTCAATATACTTTGGTCAGTCTCTTCAATTAAAAATTCCTTTTCCTTCTCAGTTAGATCACAAATACCAAAATTCTTAATGTAATTTCCGTTCAATGAATAATAGTCAGAAGAATATGGTTTACTTGTTGTCTTGATATAATACCAGAAGATACTTGATTCCATTATTTTTTTTAAGATTTTCATTTCAGTCTCTGAACTACCAACTACCGCAAGCCCGTTGTAAAAAAGCAAGTCATCATCAGAGTTTATAATAAATTTGGGAGTCCTGTCCGAATATTTAGGGAAGAACATTTTGTTTTTAATCTTCTCTATTGATTGTGTACGACCAAAAGCAAACCAGTTTTCATAGTTTCCTTTTCCTTTGTCTCTTTCTGCTAAAATATTTCTTTTGTTTTGCAGATATTTGTAGGCTTCAGGAAAACTTTCTTGAATTAACTTCTCATCAAGAAGTTTAGGTTTTTCTTTTTCATCATAAGGGAAAATTACTTTTTCCTTAAGTTTTTTTAAACTAACCTCTCTACTTAATTTATTGGAGTTTACAATATTCTTGCAAATGCCTTTTTCAATCTTGTAAAGACTTCCATTTTGTAGATAGAAATAGTTCTCGTCTTCGTCAACTGGTCTGAAAATATAAATATCATTTTTTAAGGTTGCTATACCGTGTCTAGTTTGGTAAAGTTCGCCAAAAGGAATACCAGTTGATTCAATTTTTGATATTTTTTTGTTGTCTTTTAAATTCCATCCTTTTTTTGAATCAAGAATATTATATTTTACTTTTTTGAAAGATAATTTATCGTCCAGCTTTTTTGTCTCAGATTCCGTATAAGAAATGAATTGCTGTTTCCTGTTTTCAATGAAACAAATACAAGTGTATGTATTCTTTGATTTAAACACTTGTTCAGATCCGAAGTCTATGATTGAAATGGCAAGTTCTTTTCTTTGGAAATAATCTCTTAAAGCCCTTCCATTAAGACTTTTGAAAAATGAATTCATAGTAATGAATCCTAGAGTACCATTTGCAGCCAAATTCTCAATTGCAATCTGAAAAAATGGAATGTATAAGTCGGAGTTACCTGATTGACAAACCTCCCAATTCTTTAATTTTTCTTTAGTTTCGTTGTCAAGATTTCTTGCACATACGTAAGGTGGGTTTCCTAGTATGATGGAAAAACCATTGAAATCAATGTTTTTAGTTGACCATTCAAAATCTAATGAATCACCCTTATATAAGTTGAATTTAAATTCTTCTTTATCCTCACCTGATTTTAATGCTAATAAAGAAAGAAGTAACCTAGTTCGATTAACGGAATACTCTTGAATGTCTAACCCGAATATGTTTTTACTAAATATTTCTGAATAGGTTTTGCCTGTTCTCTTTTTTAATTCAATAGATGCATTAAACAAAAAACCGCCGCAGCCCATTGCTATATCAGAGATTTTAATAGAATCTTCAATATATTTGATTTTATCAAATGCTACTGCAACGATAAAAGCCCTAATATTTTGAGGGGTATAAATCGCACCATTTATAATTCTATCGGCAGGAGAGATAACAAACTCAAAAAGCTCAATGAGTTCTTCGAATCCAAATACTTTTGTGTCTGAATAGATTGCTGACACAAATTCAAGAAGAGATGAATGTTCCTCCTTATTTTTGCTATTAATTAAGTATGCCTTGAGTAACTTATTTTTCTTAAGCTCTAATTTGTTGATTTCAAGAAATGCAGAAATAATAAGCATGTCCACATCTTTTGGAGTTGTAGAATAATGACTTAAATATTTGAATGCGTTTCTCATACTAAATATGGGCAATTTAATTTAGGATCCCACTCCATTGGGTTCTTTATCCAAAAGTTTTCCAGCGATTTAAAATAAGGTCGCCAAATTTTTTCTTGATAATGTTTACAAAGGTTTACAAATTGTCTATTTTCAATAAGTTTTGAATATGTTGATGGAGAGAAATTTGATAAAATAGTACTGACTCCAAGAATCAATTCCATAGGTAAATGCATCATTCTTGGAACATCTAATTGCAATGTTTCTCCGTGGTCAAATTCTTCTTTGGGTTTTATTTTACTGTTCTGAAAATATTGCAAATGATACAAAGGATGAATTTCATTTGTTTTACCACCATTATGTCTATCTATATGAAATCCTAAGTAATGGACTTTGCCGGTTTTTGAATTAGTACCTCTTATAAGACTTCTAAAATTTAAAGAACAAAAAGGGTCATTTAACTTTTCCCATTCACTAATTTTAGATTCTACGTCTAACTCTATAATAACTTCAACATTTGTAAATCCTGTTGGGCTTATATGTTTTAAAGTAGATTGATCAACCTTGAATTTAATATTTGAAATAGTATAGCCCCAGAATTCATTAGGTAAATGGTTTTTAAAATCAACTGAACCATAAGATATGGAGAGGTTGCTAAGGATTGACAGGAAATCAGTAACATCCTTTTTCCTTTTAGATATAAAAGCTTCATTTTTCATATCTTCTATAATCCTATTTCTTTCTTAATAAATTCTATTCTTTCCATTTCAGAATGATGTGGTTTTAATCCTCTATCGACAAAACCTTCTCTTTCTAAAATTGCGAGAAGTGATATTACCTTACTTTCTTGCCAAGGTTTTAAATCCGCAGTTGTATGAATTTTGAAAGCTTCCAAAGGATCAATTGGCACTTTGTATCCCTCACAGATTGACCAAAATTCTGAACTTGTACAAAACTCCAAAGGAGAAGCGTGTACAAGTTCTTGAAAACCAGTTTTGACTTGCAAAATTTTTACTCGATTTTCCGCATTCAAAAAAGCTAGCTTTTCACCTGAAATTTGGCTAAACCATTCAACTAATCCATCCGCCCACCAACGTTTCCAGCCTTCCGCAAATAAACCTTTATATCTAAAGTCATCTAAATCCGAAACACAAAATCTTTCCCAAACATCTGATGGTGTTTGGGAAAGATCAATACCTAATCTAGCTGCTAACGTCCTCTCGTTTATGAGAGGATTTGTTTGATGAAAAAAATTCTTAATAACAAAATGCGTAAAATCATAAGTAACGGAGAAGTTTAAAAGCTTTTCCACGATTCTCTCATCTAAGACTTCTAATTTGCTTATACCAATGATTTCGGCAGGGTCTCTTTTTGCAGATTGAATCCAGTTATACCCATCAGCAAGTGATTTTAATTTGGTTGAAATTTTTATCCAATCAGGCTCTGGGTTCGATTTGCTTAGTTTGTAATCAAATAAATCGTGGCTAGTTCTATCTGAATCATATGTTTGTTTAATTTTCTCCTCTGTAGAACATAAAACAACTGGGAATGACCGAATATCGCTACGTGCGGAAATTGAGCGAAGTTCTGAGGTTATTGCGGTGGCGTTAAATTCAGTTCTGTCTTCTCCTGCACCATCTAATCTCAAATCAATTATTAGCCCATCAAACTCATTATTATTACAAGCTCTTTCAAGCTCTTTCTTCAAATTTCCGAAATCACGAAAAGCGTTTAAGTTAAATCTAGTAACTTCAACAATTTTAGTGTCATTAAAACCATTAAGAGTTGATATCTCGGAACTTCCGTTTTCATCATCTATGTATAAATATCTTGGTTTACTCATTTTCTTTTGGATTTTTAGGAATTTCAATTCTTATTGTGGTATTATAGGACCCAGCAGAGCTAGTTACAAATACATCTCCTCCATAGAATTCAACAATGTCTTTTACAATTTTCAACCCTAGTCCTGTTCCTACTAAACTTTCTGCATCATTCCCAGAGTGGTTTGCTGCAGATGTAGTTGTAAAGAAGGCATTGAAAATTAAATCCTCATTCTCTTTTGGGATTCCATCACCATTGTCAGAAAATTCAAGAAAAACAATCTTTTCATCCTTTCCACATCGAATAAAGATTTCTCCATCTACTTTTTTTCTTAAAATCGCTTTTTTTGAATTGGTATATAGATTAAATAATATTGATGCCCATTCAGATGGGTGCATAGGTGTAGTGAACAAGTCATAACCATCAAAAACAGGTTTTTCTAATTTTATTTTAGCCCTTTTGAGATTGTTTTCAATGACAATAGCAAAGTCTTTAACTACATCTCTTAATTCTATTGGCTGGAGTTCTCGAATTACATTTCTAGAAATTGCTTTATCAAAATACGAAGTATAAGATGTGAATGATTTAATATTTGTGCCTAATAATTCAACTCTTTCATATACCCCTTTTATATCCTTTACGGCATTTTTTAAAAAGCTTATTTCAGCATCAAAACCTGGGAGAAACCTATGTACTTCGTGAATAAACTCACCGATAACTAAACCCAGCCCAGCAAGAATTCTAAGCATATTATTTTCATCAATTAGTGCTTGATTTTTTTTCTTCTCTTCTTCTCGAGCTTGTTTAAACTCTTCGAAAACTTTCTTTGCTTTTTCTTTTGATTTGCTTGAATCGGTTTTATTAGAAAAATCATCTTTAGGTCCTTGTTCTGTAAAGAACTCCTCTAATTCCTCTACTGCTTTATCTGCTTTTTCGGTTGGATCATCTTCTTTTCTTGTGAAATTTTTTTGCGATGCTGTGGCTTTTCTTCCTCTCAGTTCGGATACCTTGATTACGGCACTTATAATTGAACGATATATAAAACTGACTAATTCTTTGAACGCATCATTTTCTATAATCCCCTCTCTACTTGAAGTTTCTTCAAAAAGCCCCTCTCCATCTTTTAGTTCAACAAATCCAAAGAAGTTCCTATTAGGGTGAGGTCCTAAAACTATACTTCTATTGTTTGATTTGTCCAAACCAAGCCAATCATCACTGTTTTCACCATACGGAAGAACTCGGAAACCATTATGATATAGCTTAATACCTCCTTTTTCATAGCCAACTTCTTTTATAAAACTAAATGACCTTGAGGAATCAAATAATGAAGAGTCAAGAATAAAATAATAAGTCTTAAAATGTAGCCCTTTGATAAGATTAAATTTTGTATCAGTATTTTCTCTGTTGTTTTCATCATTACCTATAAGAAAGACTTCTTGATGAAAATTAAGTTTATCACTTTTTAATGCCCAACATCCTTGCCCATCATCCATAATATAACCTTCAATTTCTGCAAGTGCGTGTTTGAAAATTGCTTCTTCTTCGTCAATAATTGGAATTAATTCTTGCCCTTCTTGTCTGAAGTAGTAGCTTTTAAAACCTGGATCAATTGAAGATTCTGCTTCATCTATATTTTTTTTTGATAAGGGAAAAGGTTGCAATAGTTCAGAGGTGTATTTAAAAACTCGTTTAATCATTGCATCTGACCAACCATCTCTGAGGTTTTCTATAATTAATGTAGTGCCTTCTTGTTTCGTCTTCGGAATTACTTCAATATTATTTGAGATACTTAGTAAATCCTTGTCCGTTTCAAAATCATTCCAATTGATGGATATTTTAATAGATGATTCACTCTTAGCTGTGTGAGTAATAATCGTTAATCTACTTCCCAATCTCTGTGTTGCAAAACGACCAATTCCTTTTCTTCCTGCTCTTGTTCTTTTATATTTATCAGAAATTGGGTTATGAATTTTATCTGAGGATGATAATCTCATAAAACCATTAATCAATTGGACTTTTGTCATCCCAGTTCCATTGTCCTCAATAGTCAATGTGCCGCCAGCATTCCAAGCATTTTCAAAAACGAGATTAACCTCAGTAGCATCAGCGTCAAAAGCGTTTTTTACTAATTCAGAAACCGCTGTTTCGTGTTTCCCTACTAATTCTTTTCCAAGTCTGTTAATTATTCCCGCGTCAACAGAAAATCTAACTTGACTATCATCAAGTTTTGCAATCTCACTGGATAGAGCTAAAATCATACTATTATTAGAACTTTCCTTCTGAATTTCTTCAGTTAGTTTTTTCTTAAGTTCTAATATTTGAGTTGCTTTATCCATTATTCCATTACCGTTTAATATTTTATAAAAGTAGAATTATATAAAGTTTTTAATTATTGTAAATTTTAAAATACATTTATTTGTATAGTTTTGGTTCATAAGCTTATACAACCTAGGCTTTTTTTCAAATTTATTTTATTAACTCCTTTCAAATTCTCTCATTTCCTCTGTTACATGTAACTCAAATCTTAAAGATTGTTCGCAAATATATTGAATTTAATAAAACTAATTTTATTTTTCATTTTATTTTTGATTGTAATATAGATTTTTTGGGTAATTTATAAATATTAATTAATCTTTCACATTATCCAATTATAGAATTTTGACAAAGTTAATTCAATTCATATTAACCAAACTATATATTGAATTAATTTATTAAAATTCATTTGAACCAAAATTTTTGCATACTGATTTTTGATAAAATACCTCCTTTTATGGTTATTCTATAGCAAACTACAATAAAAAATTTGTTTATTCAATTTAATGTTTTTAGTTTTGAATAAACAATACAACATGAAACACGTAATATTCATTGTTCTTTTTTTCTTAACGACAAAGTTGTGTTGGTCACAAAATCAAGATACTACCGACAATCAGAAGCCTAAAGTTGAAAGAGCCGTAAAACTCACCCTAAATAATGTTGTTAATAACGAACGTTCAAAAATAGACTCATTAAGAAAGGTTAAATTTCGCATTGATACAAGTCAATTAAAAAAGCCTGATCTTAAATCCAAGATTCAAATAGATAGTAATACAACAGGGAAACTCAAATCAGGTGTTTCAACACAGTTAAAAAAACAAGTTTCACCTATAGAAAATAACCTATCAAAATCTAAATCAACACTAAAGGCGCCAATCAAAAAAGCCAAAGAAGCCATATTAAACAAAAAGAATATTTCCTTTTCAGGAGAAATTAAGTCCGACAATTATTATACCACAGCTCAAAATCCATTAATGCGGAACGAGCCCCAATACAGCCGATTATATATTGCGCCTACAGTCACTTTATTTGGATTGCCATTTAAAGGAAACATGTTTTTAACAACAGAAAACAACAATACCTATAGAAGTGATTTTTTTACATTTCGTTTTGATGCCAATACATACAGGCAAATGGCTGCAAAACAAATGCAAAATCAAATCAATGAAGCCAAAAAAATAGACCGACAAAGAGCCCTTGATTTACAAAAGAATCAAATAGAATCTCAACGTTTTGAAAATGAATACCAACAGTTAAAAAACAATATTCCAAATTCAGAACAAATTCAACAAAATCTAAAACAAAAAGCTGAAGAAAAGAGTAAAGCACTAATTGCACAGCAAGAGGAAATTGTAAAAGAAAAACTTAAAAATGCAACAGAACAGGAAAAAGCTAAATTAGAAAAAGAACTGCAACACCAAAAAGATTCTATTTTATTACACTATCAAAAACAGGTAAACGATTCATTTCTTAGTTCAGAAGACATAAAGAAAAATAATATTGATTCAGCACAATTAGCCAAGCTATTAAAAGCACAAGAGAAGTTAGAAGAGTTAAAACAAAAGAAACAAAAACTAGAACAATTAAGACAAAGTGATTCAGCGCAGTTAATGCAGAAAATGGATCAGGTAAGAAATTCAGACGATTTAAAACAATTTGCAAAAGAACAGTTCAAAGGAAATAAATGGATGAAACAAATACTGGCGGTCGATAGGTTTGGAATTGGAATCGTAAATCCGCAGTATTCAGAAAACACCATTCAAGCAATTTCTATCAAAGGGGTAGATATAGGCGTTAATCAAAAGAACTATTTTTATGATTTAACATTAGGAAAGACAACCCAACAGTTTTTAGGATTGTTTTCAAATACAACACCTGAGTTTAATAGAAACATTGGAATAGTTCGATTGGGTTTAGGAGAATTTAAAAAGAATCATGTTGGATTGGAAGTCATGCATGCATTTGATCCACAAAACCAAGTCAATATATTAAATCCAATCAAGAATACCGTTTATAATTTGTTTGCCCAACAAACATTTTTAAAAAACACTACCATACAAGGTCATTTGGCACAAAGTAGCTACAGAGAATCTAAAAGCTATATAATTAAACAAGAAATGCCATCAACCTATCAATTTAAGAGGTCTGCATTTCAATCCTATCAAATAAAGGCAAGTCATTTAATCAAAGAAAATACAAAAATTGAGATTAACTTACAACAAACTGGTATTGGTTTTAGAACCGTTGGTAATCCGTTTTTAAGAAGAAATTTTAGAGAAATAGAATCTAAAGTAGAACACAAGTTATTCAAAAACAAAATTAAGCTTCAAGCTAATTACAAAGAAATGAGGGATAATTTAGTTGCTTTAGGTCCATCCACAAATCGAATCAAAGGATATGGTTTTAAAGCATCGAGTGCTTTTACAAAATTGCCTAATTTTACTTTAAGTTACAGCCCATACCAACAAGGCAACAATCATCCTGATTCTTTATTCAGAACCAATAATCAATTCTCAATAAGTAGTGCCATTATTACCTATAAGAAAAGATTTAAGTCTGTCAACTGGATGAGTTTATTGTCATATACCCGTTCTGCTATGGAACTAAACAATACAGGAACGGTCGCATACAAGATGTTAAACAGTATGCAAACCTTTCAAGTCGGGAATAAAAACACATTCATTATAGCATTGATGAAGAACACAACAGCACCTTTTGTAGACACTCTAAACTCATCCTCATGTCAAATTACACATACTTTATTAATGAATCATAGACTATCATTAAGTAGTATTGGCGAATACACACAATTTGCAAGGTCGGCATTCAAAGCTGGCATGGGCTTACAAGTAAATAGTACACTCTTCAAAAACTTCACAATCGGTATTAGTTCAAGGTATGATAGAATTAATGGGATTTGGAATTTGCAAAATGCCAATGTGTTTACAGGCAGGTTGACCGCAAGCTGGAAGTGGTGATGTGTTAATTCAAAACGCATCTCAATGTTAATTGTACTAAATTTAATTAATTCTTAAATCAATTAATGCTGATATTAATATAATTTGGTATTATTTTAAATCAAGTTTTAAAAAAAGATTGATTCGTAAGTGCCTCATTTGTTGCAACAAACAAAGTTTTTAAAGTTATTTTAATTAAGTTTTAAAAAGCCTGTTTTTTCATTTATTTTTAATAAAAATATTGTGTGACTTTTTGCTCATTTTTGAAAATAAATGATGGAAAACAACTTTTTGGGATATGGCATGTTTGTGCCATAGGTGCATATCGATGTACCTTTTTGCATTGAAAATCAATGGATTAGTTTTGTGAAAATAAATTTTCATTTTCTGTAAATTTATTTTAATATGAAAACGAAATTTTTAACATTAACACAGTAGTACAAATGACACAAGTAAAACTATTGGGAAAAACACTGGCACTATTTTTAGTGATGTGCGTTTTTGCCACAAATTTAAAATCACAAATAAACATTCAATTTAATAATATTAATGAATATTTATTTAACACCAAACAAGTCTTAAACTTATCGGTCATCAATCTGAACACAAAACCTGTAGATGTCTATTTTATTGGTTTTATTAAAGATGGTCAAAGCCAAAGAGTTGTAGAATTTAAAACCAATACAACAACATTAAACCAAGGTAATAATCTATTAAATTCAATGAACTTTGATTTCAGTGAATTAAATTACCTTAATCCAGACATTCTTGAAATAGAGGAAAAGTCAGGATCTTATCCGTATGGATTATATAGTATTTGTATTCAAGTTAGATGTGCCACATCAGATTGTAATGGATTAGGAGCTACTGCTAGCAGTTCTGAGGAAATAACTTGTATTAATGTTAATATAGAAAATCCGACTCCATTAATATTAGCTCACCCTGAGGATGAATCAGAGATAGAAGAAACCAAACCATTGTATACTTGGATTCCACCAAGCCCAGTGGCACGTTCCTCAAATTTGAATTACACGATGCGCCTTGTTGAAATGATGGAGGGTCAAAATAAATCGGATGCATTAACAATGAATAGACCAATTATTGAAATGAGCGGTATTGGTCAACCAAGTTTGATGCATCCTTTAGATGTTCCTGAATTAGAGAAAGGCAAATGGTATGCTTGGCAAGTAGAAGCCTTTGTGGGGAATACACCCATTGCCCAAAGTGAACAATGGAAGTTTAAAGTAAAAAAGGAGGAAAAGAAAGTTGAAAAACCAAGTTATGTTATTTTAAAGACAGATGATCAAAACATATACAATGTAAGAGAAATTTTAAATATTACATATATTGAGAGTTATATCCCTCAAAATTTAACTATTAATATTTATTCAAATGATGGAAAGCTTGTTTTTAATAATTCAACGGACTTTAAAACAATTCGGGGAGAGAATTCATTCGAAATATTATTAAACAATTTGAATATAAATAAAAAAGAAATATACATATTGAAAGTATTAAATCTAAATAATGAAATATATACTTTAAGATTTATAGCCTTATAATGTCAATAAAATATATTTATACAAGTTTAATTTTTTTAGTTTGTGGTTGTAACAATAGACTACCTGTAAATCAATATATAAATTGGTTTAAGGTTTCAAATGAGAATTTAAACAAAGGTAATACAGATAATTATGAATTTGAATTACGTTACATTTCGCCAAAAGCATTGGCATTGATGGAATTTGATGGCAACATTGACTCCTTGAATAAGTATATTAATGAGTATAATATGTTTTCAAACTTTACTTTAAAGATATTTTCAAAAGAAAGAGAAAAAGATGTTTTAAAGTATTTAACGAATAACGAGAGCGAGTATTATGAAAGACTTCAATATTTCATATCTTATATTAATTATGATATTAAAGCCATAAATTCAAAAAACGATACTATACAATGTGTTTTTCATCATTATGAAAGAACATATAATATAACACCTTATGCCAATATTACTATTTCATTTGAAAGTGATATAAAAGAAATTAAAAAAATCATAATAAAATTACCATTTGACAATAAAACTGCTGAAATGAAAATTGAAAATAAAACTTACCCAGAATTAAAACTATGAAATTCAAAAAAAGTATGATGAACAAGAACAAAAAAAGACAAACTATTAGAATAAAAGTTACCTCTTTTGTATTATTATTTACTCAAATTCTTCAAATTACATATCCTACTTTAAGTTATGGATTAACTGGAGGACCAAGTCAACCCGAAGTTCAAAGTTTTGAACCTGTTGGAACCAGTGAGATGGTTGATTTATTCTCAGGTGATTTTAATTATAATATTCCTTTACTAGATGTTGGAGGTTATCCAATTAATATCGCCTATCATGCTGGTGTAAGCATGGACCAAGAAGCTAGTTGGGTAGGACTTGGATGGAATATAAATGCTGGAGTAATTAATAGAAGTATGAGAGGATTGCCAGATGATTTTAAAGGAGACAAAATTAAAAAAGAATTTAACATAAGACCCAATAAAACATGGGGATTAAGCGCTGCTGTTGGGTTAGATGCAACAGAATTTTTTGGATTGAAAATAGGAAAAAAGATAGTAAATTCAGGATTAGGATTAAATTCAGGAATAAATTACAACAATTATAAAGGATTAGGAATAAGTTATGGAGCAGCACCTTCCTTTAGTTTTGGTGAACAAAGTACCGGAATATTAACTGCAAAATTAGGCTTAAATTACAGAACATCTGGCGGATTCGATGTATCTCCAAGCTTAAACTTTAGCACTAAAGTTACAGATGCTATTGATGATAACAAAACATATGATATTGGATATGGAGCCAATCTAGGAACAAGTTTTAATTCTAGATATGGATTGCAAGCACTGAATTTTGGACTAAGTTCTTCTGCACAACAACAAGGCGCAAAATCAAATAACCAAGCTTATGGATCACATGGTAAAAGTGTATCTGGTTCTCATTCATTTGGGATTCAGACCTATACCCCTAGTATTTCAATGCCTATGAGAACCCATGCATTTACATTTGACTTAGCATTTGGAGGGAAAGTTTTAGGGACATTTAGTAGTGCAAGTTTGACAGGGACATATAGCCAACAAAACTTAGCTATTAAAAAATCTGAAAAGGCAGCATATGGGTACTTGTATGAACATGAACATCCTAATGTTGAAACAATGGAGGACCACGATTTTTTATTAGATTTCAATAGGGAAAATGACGGTTCTTATTCAAAAAACACTAGAAATCTACCACTAGCAAGCCATACATACGATATTTACTCTATTTCAGGTCATGGTGTTGGAGGTTCTTATCGACCATTTAGGAGTGATATAGGAATAGTTGGTGACGACTACTCCAAAACCACTAGCACAAGTGCTAGTGGAGGTATTGAAATAGGTTTAGGAAACATAGTCCATTTGGGCGCAAATGTCAATATGACATATCATTTAAGTGAATCTGGAGCTTGGATTAATGACAATAACCCAGAGAGCAGTTTTGCGAATATTACAAGAGATATATTGGGTTTTAGAAAAAATGAAATAGGAAAAACAAGTCCAGATTATGAACCCTCTTACTTTAAGAAATCTGGTGAAATGGGTTCAATTGATAATTTTCATTATCAATTATTTAAAGGAGATCTTCCTGTAGTTCCTGCAGCAACAAATTTTGACAAATCATCCGCCTCGATTTTTTATACTACAAAAAATGTAACACCATCGATCTCTTATACATCAAATTTATTATCTAAAGGATTTAACTTCCGAATACAAGACAGAGATAATGTTGTAAGAAAGAAAAGAGACAAAAGAAATGATGTGTTTTCATACTTAAACAATAGCGATAGAGAAATAGCTGGACAACAGAAGTTTATTTTAAATATGCCCATTAATCCACCAATCAATAGGTATAAAAGAAATGCTTTAAATGCTTGGGCAAATGAAAAACCGTTACATCACACTTCTGAAGTTACTATTTTAGGTCAAGATGGAATGAGATATATTTATGGCATACCTGCATATAATAATATTCAAAAAGATAAGTCTTTTAATATTTCAGGTTGCGCAAAAAATATTTCAAATGGACAAGCAGAATATGCTGAAGGAGATAATACTATTGGAAACACTAGAGGAAGAGATGATTTTTATTCTAGTACAGAAACCCCCGGATATGCTCATTCATATTTACTAACAGGTATAGTAAGTAATGATTATATTGATTTAACTAACAATGGGATTACTGACGATGATTATGGTACATCTGTAAAAATAAATTATTCAAAAGTACAGTCAGCTTATAGATGGAGAATACCATATAATACAAAAACGGCATCTCTTTCAGAAGGATTAAGACATACTATTTTAGACGATAAAGGTTCTTATGTATATGGGGAAAAAGAGATTTGGCACATGTCAACAATTGAGAGTAAAACACATGTAGCTTTTTTTAGAATTTCTCCTAGAGAAGATGCATTGGGAGTAGAAGGTGAAGACGGGGGTATGGATTTAAAAATGCGTTCTTACAAATTGGATAAAATAGAGTTGTATTCTAAGCAGGAAATAGAAAAATTTGGTATAAATGCAAAACCAGTAAAAACCGTTCATTTTGATTATGATTATAGCATTTGTCCCAATGTTGAGAATAATTCAGGCTCAACTAATGTTGTTGGAAATAGTAACAAAGGCAAACTAACTTTGAAAAAAATATGGTTTTCTTATGGAACCTCTCACAGAGGAAGAGTATCTCCATATTTATTTGAATATTCTGGAATTAATTCTCAACCAGGTATTAATCCAAGTTATAATCTAAAGGGTAGTGATGCTTGGGGAACCTATAAAGAAATGTTAGGGAATAATCAAAATTTTGATGGCAATTTATCAAATTCTGATTTTCCATACACTGATCAAGATAAAGCTGTTGCGGATAATAATTCTTTTGCATGGTGTTTAACACAAATTCAATTACCATCTGGTGGAAAAATAAAAGTTACTTATGAATCTGATGATTATGCTTATGTGGAAAATAAAAGAGCAATGGAGATGGTTAAAATTACTGGCTTTGGGCGCTCCGAAGATCATGTAAACAAAGGCAATAGATTGTTTTATAAAAATGGAGTTCAAAGACACATGGATGTTATATTTTTTGAGTTAGAGGATAACTATAACGGAAATAACAATGCCGCATATATTAAAAAACATTATTTAGAGGATATAAAATATTTGCAATTTACTTTATTAGCAAAAATCAAAAATAACCATCATGAGTATGTAAAAGGCTATTGTGAAATAGATTGGGATAAGGGTTGTGGTATTAGTGCTAATAATGAAGGTTGGGTTGCGATAAAAACTGTTCATATTAATGATAAAGATGTTGAAGACAGCGATGCAAGACATAGAATTAGTCCTTTGGCCAAAACTATTTGGAATTATGCCAAAATGTATACGCCCCAATTAATTTATCCTGAACCTGACAATGAAACTGAAAACACTATTGAACAAATACTTTCATTATACCATGTTTTAGGTTCTGATTTTTATCGTGGTATCAGAGGAATAAACAAATCTTTAGAAGATCAACAATTTGGTGCTTTTATTTCTACAAGTAAATCTTGGTTAAGATTAAATTCACCCAATAAAAAAAGACTTGGTGGAGGTCATCGGGTTCAAAAAATTGAAATGTCGGATGAATGGCAAAATATGGCATATCCATCCAATAATAATGCGACTACTAACTATGGACAGGAATATGACTATACAATGGAAGAAGTTCAAACCAATGGCGAAAAATGGATAATTAGCTCTGGTGTTGCAGGTAACTTACCAGCTTTAGGCGGAGATGAACATCCATTGGTTCAACCAATATTTACAGAAGTTAAAAACATAATGATACCTGATGCTGAATCTTATAATGATAGGCCGATAGGTGAAACTTTTTTTCAGGGCGCCAATGTTGGTTATCAAAAAGTTACTGTAAAAAGCTTACAAAGTCCAAATGTAAAAAGAACTGCAGCAGGGTATACAATCAATGAATTTTATACCGCTTATGATTATCCAACAATTGTGAGACAGACTGACCTATATTCACAATCAATTGAACCATTGCCTTTCTTTTCAATGTTTCAAATTAAAACTGAAACGAGTGTAAAAGTTTCTCAAGGTTATAGCATAGAATTAAACGATATGCATGGAAAACCCAAAGCACAGTACACCTTCGCTGAAGGTAAAAAAACGCCTTTGTCTTGGACTAAATCTATATATCAAACAGATAGTACGACTTACCCTAATTCATTAAACAATAAAGTGCTTACTATAGCACCTGATAAAACCATTAATGAAAAAGAAATTGGAATTGAATATGATTTTGTAATTGATGCTCGAAAGCAAAATAGTTTAACATACAGTGCTGGTATAGAGTTTAATACAGAAGCAATGGCTATATTAATATTACCTATTATCGCTACTTGTGTTTTGCCTTCATATTCTAAAGAAGAAATAAAATTCAGGTCATCTGTTGGAACTAAAGTAATTAAAAAGTATGCTGTTCTCAAAGAAACGATTGCTTTTCAAGAGGGTAGTACAATAAAAACCTCGAATTTATTATATGATGACCAAACTGGAGAAGTGCTTTTGACAAGTGTTCAAAATGAATTTAATGACAATGTTTATAATTTAACTTTCCCTGCTCATTGGGCTTATGATGGAATGGGGCAAGCCTACAAAAACATAGGGTTAAGTCTGACTGGTGTAGAAATCCAAAGTGATAACATAAAATTACCATCTAATTTGCTGTCTGCTAATTTTTTAACTCCAGGTGATGAATGTTTGGTTCAATACCCAAATGGAGAAAAAACAATGGCATGGGTTTATCTTGGTACGGGCAATAAACTAAACTTTATAGACATTCATGGAATGCCTTTAGTAAATTCTAAAAATGTTACTTTCAAAGTGATTCGTTCTGGTAGAAGAAACTTACACAAATCTCCAATTGCAACATTTACAACACTTTCTAACCCACTTATTAAAACTGGCAACAACTACAGCCTATCTATTGCAAATGTAGTAAATACAGAAGCTATTGAATACAAAGAAACATGGAAAACACATTTAGACTTAATTCAAACATTTGAGTGTGATACTTTTGGAAACGACAATTATAAAAACTTTGTTAACTTTTTGAAAGTTTTGCCTAATCACCAAAATTTAGTTAAAGCAAAATATAGTTCTGGGGTTTCAAATTTTACAAGAAATGATACTGATTTTACTGTTAAATTATATTCAAGAAATATGCTGAAAAAAACAGCATCTTCGATTTTATATAATGACAGTGTGTTTCTACAGTTACATTATTTAAATAAAAATGATTCTGTAAAATACTATCCATTACAATTTGTTGAAATTGCAGGGGTTAAAAATGTTGTCCCAAGACCTAGTTATTTGCTTTATGATGGATATGATGAATTTTGGGTAATTGTAAAACCTTACAATAATTTTAAAGAATATAAATACATCAACACAATGGGAAGTAGTTTTAATGGATTGAAAGATTCTATAGCCAAAAAAATATCATATTGTGGAATTGGAGTTCCTGATTTTAACACCAACAATATAACTGTAAATTATACTTTTTCATCAAATCTTTACAACTTTAAGTATCATTTTCATAATGATGATAACCACTGTGTATGTGGTTTTGATTTGATTTTTGACCAACCAAATAGAATCAATTCTATTTTAAAGATTTATGATTTCAAACCAAAAGACAGCATGAGTTTATATTGTAAAGTAGTGGTTGAATTAGTAGGAAACACAAAAGATACATTCAACACCATTGTTAAAACAAATTGCTTTAAATTAATGGATTGTAAATGGATTTGTAATGAAAATTTAACTGAAGAAAAAGTAGTAAATCCATACAGGGTAGGAATGTATGGCAATTGGAGACCCTATAAATCGTATAAATATTTAGGGGAAAGAACCTTTCAATCTGGTTCTCCTAATACAAGAACAGATGGAAAATACACAACTTTTTCATCATTTTGGAATTATAATACAACAACTAAAAAATATGAGCCTAGTTCTACTGACCCAAAATGGGTTAACGCATCAGAAATTACAGCTTATACACCATTTGGCAATGAGGTAGAAAATAAAGATGCGCTAGGCAATTACAGTGCAGCAATTTTTGGATACAAAAATACATTAACAACCGCTGTAGCTTCTAATTGCAGATACAATCAATTAGCATTTGATGGATTTGAAGACTATTTATACAACACCGATGGCTTGTGTGATCAGGGTCACTTTAATTTTGCGACTTCTATTACTCCTAATTCTGGAGTGATTTTGGATAATACACAACAACATTCAGGCGAATATAGCTTAAAAGTTAATGCCAATAAAACTGCACAAATAACCAGAAATGTTACATTGAACTTAAACCCTACTTCATTACCAACCGAACATGAAATGAAAGTAGCACGACTTTCGGATGATTTAGGTGTATTTAGACCTGGACAAGGAAAGTATATTTTTGGAGCATGGGTAAAATCTGAACAAAAAATTGCTGATACAACTTACAATAACGGTCTTGTCGAAATTCAAGTTACAGATAATAACAATAATGTTACAACTATACAAGTTAATACAATTGGTAAAATAATAGAAGGATGGCAAAGAGTGGAAGCCATTTTTGAAATGCCAGCAAATACAAAATCTATTGCAATAATTTTAAAATCTGATGGTGAAAATGCTGTTTGGTTTGATGATGTTAGGGTACACACGTATGATGGTAATATGAAAAGCTATGTGTATGATGCTAAACATTTGAAATTGAGAGCAGAATTAGATGAAAACAATTACGCTACTTTTTATGAATACGACCAAGAAGGTTCACTAATTAGGGTAAAAAAGGAAACAGAAAAAGGAATTGTAACATTAAAAGAAACAAGAAATCATGTTAAAGGGAAAAATTAGTAAAAGCAGGTATATAAATATTGTAGCATTGTTGGGCTTTGTTTTTATTTCTCAAATGAAAACTTACGGGCAAAATTTTGCAGAAGATTTTAAAGCCATCAACAAAGCCTATTTGAGAGGTGATATTAGTTTTGATATAAAATATGACTACTATAATAATGTAAAAAACAAAGTGCCTGATTATTTCTATAAAGGGAATGTGAAATTAAAAAACGGGATGGTTTATTACAAAATGAATGGTATAGAATTTAGTTTTGACAGTATATACACTTGTATTTTGGACCACGACAATAAAACCATTATGATTGATACAGTCAGAAATAAAAGTAATATTTTATCAAAAATAAATTTTATAGACAGTTTAACTAAAGTCTATAAAAGTATAAGTTTTTCTACATTAGATAAGAATCACTCTCAATACACCATATACAGTTTATTGTCGGGCATTTCTCATTGTGAAATTATATATAACAATTCCAGTAAACTAATTCAAAAAATAAATATTTATTTTTTTGACAACAGAGATGGTGCAAAAAAAGGGGCTATTAGAAATAAACTGGTAATCACATATTCTAATATAAACAGCAATGCCAACAATTACCTTTCAACGTTCAAAGCACAAAAATTTGTAAGTATAAAAGGAAAGAAAATTAGCCCATTACCTGCATACAATAAATATCAAATCATTAACAATATCAATTAAAAAATTTAACAATTTAAAAAAATAAATATGAACAGAAGAACAATTAAACAAACAGTTTGGGCATTATTGCCTGCATTAATCATTGGGTTTACAGCATGTGGAGATGATGACACCCCACCACCTACAAACACTACCCCTACCAAAACACTTAACAAAGCCACTTTGACCAATAATACTTTATGGTATAATCAAGGAGGTACAATTGTTCAAATATTTAAATCAAATGGCGTTTTT